>JAEUQC010000147.1 GCA_016789905.1 Bryobacterales bacterium
AGTTGTCGCCCAAAGCAAGCTGCAGGAGGATCCGCGGCTCAAGAAAATGTGGGCCGGGTATCCGTTTTCTGTCGATTTCCGTGAAGAACGCGGGCATGCCTATATGCTGATCGACCAGAAATACACCGAGCGCGTGTTGAACTTCAAGCAGCCCGGCACCTGCCTGAACTGCCACGCCTCCCTGGCCGTGGCGTTCCGGAAGGAAGGCAACGGAGACTTGACCGCCGGCTTCGAAAAGATCAACAAAATGACCTATAGTGATGCGGCGAAACTGGTGAAGCATCCGGTGTCCTGCATCGATTGCCACGATCCGTCCACCATGAAACTCCGCATCACCCGCCCGGCGTTCATGGAAGGCATGAAAGCCTTGAAGGCCTCCCAGGGTGTACCGGACTACGACGTGAACAAGAGCGCCACGCCGCAGGAAATGCGCAGCTACGTCTGCGGGCAATGTCACGTGGAGTATTACTTCAAAGGGCCCGAGAAGCGGCTGACCTTCCCCTGGCATAAGGGGTTGAAGGTCGACAACATTCTCGCCTACTACGACGAAGTTGGACACAAGGACTTCGCCCACAAAGATAGCGGCGCTCCCGCGCTGAAGGCCCAGCATCCGGAGTTTGAAATGTACAATCAGGGAGTCCACGCCAAGTCGGGAGTTTCCTGTGCAGATTGCCATATGCCATATAAGCGGGTGGGCGCAATGAAGATTAGCGACCACCACGTGCAGAGCCCGATGCTCAATGTGGATCGCGCCTGCCTGGGGTGCCACCACTACAGCGAGCAGGAGATGAAGGACCGCGTGGAGACTATCCAAACCCGCTTCATGGAGATGCGCAACGTGGCCATGGACGCTTTGATGGAACTGATCGACGACACGGCCGCGGCGAAAAAAGCCGGTGCCACCGACGCCGACCTGAAAGCGACTTGGGAACATCAACGTCGCGCGCAGTTCTTCCTGGATTTCGCCGAGGCAGAAAACTCCACAGGTTTCCACGCGCCGCAGGAGACGATGCGAGTATTGGGCCAGTCGGTGGATAGCTCCCGCAAAGGCCAACTGGCACTACGGGCCCGGAAGTAGATAGTACCGCTTGATGACCTCCATGGCGGGTTTCCGCCATGGAGTCATTGAGTTGTTGTCCGGTCCGCCGTAGCCGTTGGTGCCCACCTTCCACCAATAGACACCGCGAAACCACGGCTTGTGGTAGACGGCGCTCATCAGTCCTTCATAGCTGCGTGCCTGTTCCGCCAGGTCCAATGGCTTGGCCGTTTCGTCTTCCCACGGCTCGTGATGCGAATTCTGGTGCGCGCCAAAGCCTGCTTCTGTGAACAGCACAGGTTTATGAAAACGTTCCTGAACGGCTTCAATTTTACCCGCTAGGGCGGCGGCGGAGAAATTGTCGTCAAGCGGATAGTAGTTATCGATGCCAATATAGTCGAGGGCATCCCAAAAGCGGATGGTTTCAAACTCCTCCCCGTGGTTGGCGGCGTAGACAATAGGACCCTTGTAGATGGCGCGAACCCGGGCGATCATGTCGCGCCACTCCGCTTCGTGCATGGTCAGGCCGCGTAATTCCGTGCCGACGCAGAACGTGTCGGCGTGAACACGCGCGGCGAACCGGGCATAGTGTTCGATGAACGGGCGGTAGGCGGCCAGCCACTGGCGTGCCTCGGCGTCCGGGATTGGAGAACGCCCCTGCAGCCGCCATACGTGAGGCTTCACCATCACCCGAAGCCCCAGGCGGTGCGCGTCGGCCGTCAAGAGCTCCATTCCGTCCTCGCTTTCCCAGGTGTCGGAACGGCCGGGAATTCGGATGCCGATTTCTCCGCGCGGAGAGAACCCGTAGGGCACTAGCGCAATGGCATTGACCCCAAATGCCGGCAACCGCGCGAGCATTTCTCGCGCCTGCGGTGCCTCGTAGGAAATCCCTTCGGCCGTATAGCTGACGCCTTTGTGAAAGTAATCGAGAGTGTACGGCGCGGCCGGGTCCGGCTTGGGCAGTGTGGCCATCGCGGCGCGCCGGCTTTCCGCGTCTCGAGCTTGCATCCATTGGCTGCCGCCCAAAGTGGCGGCAAGCAGCACCGCGGAGGCCACGAAGCCCGGCCAAGTCCGCCACACCGGCATGTGCCACGGCGTCTGCTTGCGCGCCACGATAAGAATCAGTCCCGCGCCGATCGCACACAGAATCGCCGGCTGTTGCCAGCCAGGACGGAAGCGAATCAACTCGCGGAGAAGGATCTGTGGGAGCAGAACGCCGAGCAAAAGCGGCCAGGTCCCGATAGAGGCGCGGTAGGCGCCAAAGGCGAAGATGGCGACGGCGGCCAAGTGGATCCAATCGAGTTGGAAGCCCCGCGGGCCGCCTAGCCGGTCGCAAAGCGCAAGGCCGGCGGCAATCCAAAGGAGTGGCCCTTTGTCTCGCAGCGCCACGCCTGCAACGGCCGCGAGGCAAAGACCAAGCCACGGATGCTGGTCGGCGCTCATGGAGACCAACCCAACGGGAGTGATTCGAAACCCGGCGTCCGGGTCGAGCAGCAGGCCTGGCGCGCCCCATAAAAAGAACCGCGCCATCCAGAATGCCGCAAATGCCCAACCGGCCCGCGCGAGCATCTATTTCGGGTGAACGGCTTCGGCGTAGAGCAGGTCGCCGCTAAATCCGTCGTAGTATTGGATCACCAGGTGAGGCCTCGGATAGGCCACCCAACGCTCCTTGCCCTGCGAATCGGGGTTCGGATAGATATTGTTGATCTGCGCGATGGCGTAGATGGGATAGTGGCGTAGCTTGCCGGGAACGTCATTGAGGATGAACGACGACCAGCGAATGTCGCACGGCCGGCCCCGGGAATCGAACCTCCCATTGATGGGCCGGCTGCCTTCGCTTACCAGCGGATGGTTCTGCGAATTGTGCGGACCGGCGGCAAACTCCCACACCGTGTCGGTCACCTTCACCGCCCAACTATTATGCAGGTCCCCGGTCATCACGATCACCGGACGGCGCAACGAATCCCAGAATTGAATTAACTCCTCGCGCTCCCAAGTGAAGGCGGTCCAGGCGTCATCCTTGCCCGCGATCGGGTCGGTTGATCCAGGGGAGCCGATGTGTGGGATCATCAGATTCACGCTGGAGGCGATAAAGAAAAAGTCGGCGTCGCTTGCGGCCATCGAGGCCTTCAGCCAGTCGTGCTGCTTCTTCCCAAGCATGTAGAGGCCCGGTTGCGCCGGGTTCTTCATGTCGTGCATATCGCGCAATCCGCGCGTGTCGAGCAGGTACACCTCGGCGTTGCCGCAACGGAACTTCGAGTAGTTGTGGCGGCCAATCGAATAAGCGCACTCGCCCGATTGCGGTGGGGCGGGCGTCAGGCGAATCCGGTTCTTATCCAGAATGCCAACAATGCCGTAGACGCCGGCGTTCGGGTCGCCCACTCCCGCGTTCACACGCTGGCCCGGCACCAGTCCCGCCATCTGGCCGCCCCAGTGTATGTGCAGATTTGTGATCTCGTCCTGGTTCAAGATGGAGAAGTTCGCCGCGCTGTCGGTTAGGATGTCGCCCTGCACGGTCGCCGTGCCGAAGTGAATACCCTGTTTCGTGGCGACGGGCGTGGAGCCGGCGATGTAGTCATACCAAGCGTGGAGCGAGATGTCGCGGAAAATCGCCTCTCGCGATTTCACGCCGGCCGAACCGGTGCCGTAGACGTCATTCAGAATCTCATGATCATCCGTTGTAAAGTAGCCCGGCACATTGCGGTGCCATTCGGCCAAGGGCTTGCCGCGGTCCAGGTATAGCTTATAGTTTTCCCAAACACCGGTGATAGACGGTGCGATCTTCACAATGCGTGGCGTTTCGGCTTCCCCAATGCCCACCTGCCTGCGCCATTCCGTAGCCGGGTACTCGCGCTTTTCTTCGTAGAGCCAATCGCCATTCATGACGCTGAACAACACCTTCGAGGCGTGCTGGCGGTTGAGAACCTTGTAGGCCGGCAGTTCCAGGTCCACCTTCTGATTGGCGCAGGACCCGAAGGCGAAAGAGAAGTTGAACAGGCCGCGTGGATTGGTTTGCGGGTGGTGGTAGTCGCTTGGGGCCGGGTGAGTCTTAAATGTGCCTTTCGGCCCGCCGCCGTCCAGTTGATAGTAGTAGCGCGTATTGCTCTTGAGCCCGGTTATCCGGATCCACGCGGTGTTGTCGTGGTCTGGCGTGGTGGCGACGGCAGCCGAACTTTGGTCCAAGGCCTCTGCGCTGGTTCCGTAGCGAACGCGCAGGGCGCCGGCGCGTTCCGTTCTTCCCCACACCCAAACCTCCGCCGGCCCAACGTGGCCCAGCAGCGGGCCATGGGTCACCCGTGACCCCGCGCCAGGTTGCGCGGCGAGCGGAACGGCAAGCAATGCGGATTGTGCCAGTTGACGGCGGCTCAGTTTCATCGCAGCTATTACAACAGCCGCGAGGCATCCTTTGCAAAGTAGGTCAGAATCGTACTCGCCCCGGCGCGCTTAATGCAGGTGAGGGATTCCATCATCGCCCGCTCCAGATCGATCCAGCCGTTTCGCGCGGCGGCATGGATCATCGAGAACTCGCCCGACACTTGATAGGCGGCGATGGGGACGTCGAAACTCTCGTACGCCGCCTTGATGATGTCAAGGTAAGGCATGGCCGGTTTCACCATCAGCATGTCGGCGCCTTCCTCCAGGTCGAGCGCCATCTCCTTCACCGCCTCCCGCGCGTTGGCCGGGTCCATCTGATAGCTTCGCCGGTCACCGAACTGCGGCGCGCTTTCGGCCGCATCACGGAACGGGCCGTAGAAACTGCTGGCATACTTTGCCGCGTAGCTCAAAATGGGGATGTGGCTGAATCCGGCGTCGTCGAGGGCGGCACGGATGGCACCAACGCGGCCATCCATCATGTCGCTAGGGGCCACGATATCGGCACCAGCGCGCGCGTGGCTCACCGCCGCCGCCGCCAGCCAGTTCAGCGTAATGTCGTTGTCCACATCGTCGTCGATTATCTTGCCGCAGTGGCCGTGGCTGGTGTACTCGCAGTTGCAGACGTCGGTTACAACGAGCAGGCCGGGTACTTCCTGCTTCAGCGCCGCGCAGGCCTTCTGTACAATCCCTTCGTCGTCATAGGCGCCCGTCGCCTCTTCGTCCTTGTGCTTCGGAATGCCGAACAGGATCACGCCGCCGATCCCTAACGATTTGGCCTCTCGCGCGTCTTTCACCAACTCATCGATCGAAATCTGCGCGTTTCCCGGCATCGATTTGATCTCTTTGCGAATCCCCTCGCCCTCGACAACGAAGAGCGGCAAAATGAAGTTCGACGGCTGGAGGTGCGTTTCACGAACCAAGTCGCGCATGGCGGCGGAACGGCGAAGACGGCGGGGCCGGTCGATAGGGAAGGGCATTCCCCTATTTTAGCGAGGCCGCAAACTACTGGCAGGGGCCGGAACAGACTTTCTCGGACACCTTCTGCGCCGGGCCCAGCGCATTCGGGTTATCCACCGCCGGCCGGCGCACGGAAAAGGTCTCCACCACGCCGCCCGCGGTCTTGTTCTTCTCAATGATCTGCTGCTCGCGCAATACAGCTTGCCCCGAAGCGGGACGTCCCGGCGCCGCCGTGCCAAATACATTCACCTGCGTCGTCTCCGAACCATCGGGTCTTTTCACGGTTTCCGCCACCGTCTGCCCGGCCAGTTCCAATTGGCGGCGCTCCCCGCTGATGTAGGTGGCGGTACTCTCCACCGTGCGGCCGTCTTTTTTGTCGCTCTCTTTCACTTCCCGCGCCGCGGTGTAAAAGCTTCCGTTCGAATCGCGCCGGTAGGTAAGCGTGTCCTCGTTCGTCTTGTCCCCTGCGGTGATGATCGTCTTGGACAGCTTTTCCACGGTATCCAAACCGCCGTTCAATGTCGGCCTGGCCACCTGTGTTTCCACCGTGACTCGCCCGTCGCTGGTTCGTTCCAAAGCCTGCCGCCGCTCGCTGAGCGCATAGCCACCGTTGATGTTCCCATGGAAAACCTGGGTCTCGATGCTCTTTACGCCGGCGCCCTGATTGGTCTCGGTGATTCGAATCTTCTGTGGCGGCTGGGGCACCCCGTTGGCATCGAACGGCCGGACGATCTTTTCCACCACGCGGCCCGTCGAATCTTCGCGAAGGACCTTCTCTTCCACCTGTTCCAACGCCGAACTGCGTCCGTTTAGGTTCTGCACGCGCTGTTCGCTACGGCCGCCACCAGTTACCTGCTGGCCAGCCAACACCCGCGATCCGTTGGCGTCGTAGGTATAGACGTTCGTTTGGCTCTGCCGCGGTTGCTGCGCCGCGACGGACACGATGGTCAAGAACAGGGCATGGTACTTCATGGTTAGATCGTAGGAGCAAAACCTTCCCGGCGCAATCAGACAAATCCCTTAGGTGCCCATCCCTATAATGGTAAGGAATGAAGTCTTTCTATATCGAAACGTTTGGCTGCCAGATGAACGTACACGACTCGGAAAAAGTGATCGGAACGTTGATGGAGCGCGGGTACAGTCAGGTGCCGGAGGCCGCCGGCGCGGATCTTGTGTTGTTCAACACCTGTTCCATTCGCGACAAAGCCGAACAGAAAGTCTTCAACCGGCTGATGCACCACAAGAAGGGCGGCGCTAAACAGGTAGTAGGCTTGCTGGGGTGCGTGGCGCAGCAGGAAGGCGAAAAGGTGTTCGAACGGGCGCCGCACGTAAACCTCGTTGTCGGCTCTGCGTCGTATACCAAACTGCCGGAACTGCTGGTGCGCATTGAGCAGGGTGAACGCCGCGTCACCGGGCTCAGTCTGGAGACCGAAGAGACATTCGACACACCGCTCACGCGGCGCGATAATCCTTTCCGCGCGTTTCTGACCATCATCGAAGGTTGCGATAAAAGCTGCGCCTACTGCGTGGTTCCCTACACCCGCGGTCCGGAACGCAGCCGGACGCTTGCCAGTGTGTTGGACGAAGTGAAAAAGCTTGTCGACACCGGTTACACCGAAATCACCCTGCTCGGTCAAAACGTGAATAGCTATCTCGATCCTTCGTCCGGGCGGGCGAACTTCGCGCAGTTGCTGGCCGCCGTGGGCCAGGTGCCGGGCATCCGCCGCGTGCGTTTCACTACGTCGCATCCGCGGGACTTCACCAAGGACATCATCGACGCCATCGACGCCGTTCCCGCTCTCTGCAACCACGTCCACCTTCCCGTGCAAAGCGGATCCACCCGCATTCTGGAAGCCATGCAGCGTCAGTACACAATCGAACAATACATGGAGCGGATTGCGTGGATGAAGAACGCGCGCCGAAACATCGCCATTACGACGGATCTGATCGTTGGCTTTCCCGGCGAAACCGAAGTCGAATTCCAGGATACGTTGCGGCTCATGGACATCGTTGGCTACGACGGCATCTTCAGCTTCAAGTACTCGCCGCGGCCCAATACACCGGCGGTGCACATGGAGGATGCCGTTCCCGACGAAGAGAAGGGCCGGCGATTGATGCGCCTGGTTGAGCACCAGCGCACAATTCTCATCCGGAACAACGCCGCCTATGTTGGCAGCGTGGAGGAAGTCCATGTCGAACACTTCAATGTTGCCACCGGGCAATGGGTGGGCAAGTCAACCCAGCACAAAACGGTGAATTTCTCCCATCCCGATGGGCAGGCGGCCCGGCTGGAGGGGACGTATTTGGATGTTCTGGTCACCCGTTCCGGCGTCGCGTCGCTGGTCGGCGAAGCCGTGGGCGAAGCGGTTGGCGTTTGATAGTGTTGTAATGGGAGTTGAGGAGCGGGCAATGGAAGTAGAAATGAAGATCCGCGGCCTGATGATGGATCCGGTGACGCAAACGCCGATCGTAATTCTGAAGGACGTGAGTGGCGGGACCATCCTGCCCATTTGGGTGGGAATGTACGAGGCCAACGCCATCGCGCTGGAGATCGAGAAGGTCGCCACGCCGCGGCCCATGACGCATGACCTGCTCAAAACACTGATCACCGGTCTGCAGGCCGATGTAAGAAAAGTGGTTGTCAGTGAACTGCGTGACGACACTTTTTACGCCATGATCTGGCTGGAAAAGGACGGGGAACTGATTAGTGTGGATTCCCGGCCCAGCGACGCCTTGGCGCTTGCGCTGCGAACCGATTGTCCGATCTATGTCGAAGAACAGGTGATCCGCACCTCCAAGGCGACCAGTTCGGTTTCCGACAAAGTCACCAACGACGAACTGAAGAAATGGCTCGAAAGCCTCAATGATGAGGATCTGGGCCGCTACAAGATGTAATGGACGCGGCGCTGCTGACGAAATTGGAACGGATTCTGGCCGCCAGGATCGAACTGGTTCCCGATCTGAACATAACTTCGCACTACGTTTTTTCGCGTGACGGATACGCCGCGCTGGTGGAAAAGCGGAACGGCGCGTTTGGAAATGTGGGAACGCCCGGGATTGTCACCGAACGTGGATTCGCGGCGCTCCTGTGGCGCGGCGAACAGGGTGTTTTCGTCGGTCGCGGTTTCGAACTGATGGCCACGGAAGAACAGGTTGTGGCCATTCGCGCTTTCGACCGGGACCTGAACGAAGCGCTTCGCTAAAACGAAAAAGGGCGAAGCCGAAGCCTCGCCCTTTGTTCTTTTTGGCCGAAGAGTTACTTCTTCTTCCGGACCCCGGCTTTCGGAGCGGCTTTGCCCTTGGGCGCGCCGGCGGCTGCCTTGCCAGTCCAGCCAGTGATCTTTTCCTTCTCAGCAGTAACGGTCAGGTTGAACGGATCGGCGGTGAACTCCTTGCCGACGCCTTCAAACTCCAGTTCCGTGCCGGGATCCACTTTACCGGGCAGGAAGCCTTTGTCATCGATCTCGATGGTGATCTCCGGCGCCGAAGCGTCCGAAATGCCAACCACGATCTTCTTCGGATTGGTCGGCGGGTCCATCGAGACCACCTTGCCTTTGAACTTCGGAAGCGCCGCGCCCTTCAACTGCTCCACGTAGGCCGCGCCGCCAGGGCCGGTCAACTCCTGCTTCATCTGGACCCACATCGCCAACTGCGGATTGGTTTTCTTCAACTCTTCCAACCCTTCCATGTCTTCCTGCTGCTTGGTCTTGATGGCGAAATCGGTGGGCGGGAAAACCTCAGCGGCCGCCTTGGCCTTCAACTCGTCAAAACCCTTCTTGTCGCCGCGATACTGCGGATAGACGCGTCCGAAGTAGTCACAAACGCGGGTTTTCTGATCGGCCGGGGCCGCGCCCTCGCCTTCCAGAGCGCACGCGCGCGCAAAGTGGTAAATCGCGAAAACCTGCTTTTCCTGCTTCTTCTGCGCCAGGATCGCCGATCCCAACTGGTAGGAAACCATCGCGTTCTTCGGGAACACTTTCAAAAGATCCGTCAGCTTCTGCTCCAACACAACGTAGTCTTTCTTCACCTGCGCGTTGTACACGTGAACCTGCAGCGCCTTCAGTTGCGCATCGGCCTTCTGCTTTGCCCACGCGTCGTCCGCCGCGCCCGCCGGCTTCTTCGCAGCGCTGAAGTACTCTTCCAAATTCGTGAGCATCGTGTTCGCGGCTTTCTCGCCATCTTCCAAAACGGCCGGGTCCGTCGAGTTCATCGACAGCACCAGCAGCGTCATATAATACGGGCCCGTGAAGTTCTTCGGATCGGCGGCCGACATCTCCTTCGCCGTATCGAACATCTCCTTCGCTTTACCCAGTTGCTGATACGTCATCAGGTAGGCGCCCAACCGTTCCCATCCGAAGTTCGTCTTGGCGTACTTCGTCTTCCACTGGTTCAGCAACTCAAGCTTCTTGGCCGGATCGGTTGCCTTTCCTATTTGCTCGGCCACCAGTTCGTACTCTGCGCGGTCAATCCACTCTTTGGGCTTGTCCTGACCGAACAGAGCGGTTGTGACCACCGCAATCCCCGTTAGCAATCTGAATTTCTTGAAAAGCACCGAATGCCTCCCGTCCTTAGTTGTTCTGGCGCCGCATTGCGGGCCTTGTTTTCCGACCTGAAATTTTGGCCCGTACACGATCAATGCCGGAGTATAACGAAGTTCTCAGCGTTGAAGCAACCGCCCCAAACACTCGGAACGCTCCTCGATCTGTCAAAAGGCTTCCTTGCATTCTACCCTGCAATTCATCCGTTAGATGGCGCCGCCCGCGGATTTGTTCCACGAACCGGAATTTGCTGTCTATGCTAGACTCCCTCTTTTCCCATGCGCATCCTCGATCTCGGCGTCATTCTGGCCTACCTCATTGGCATCACGTGGTTCGGCTCCCGCTTTCGCAGCGGACAGAAGTCGCTGAAAGACTACTTTCTGGGCGGACGCAACGCACCCTGGTGGGCAATCGCTTTTTCCATTGTTTCCGCCGAAACCAGCACTCTCACCGTCATCGGCACCCCTGGCATTGCCTTCCGCGGCGACCTTGGTTTCCTCCAGGTTGTTATGGGCTATCTGGCCGCCCGCGTGGTCATTGCCACGCTTTTTCTGCCCCACTACTTCCGCGGCGAAATGTTTACAGCCTACGAACTGATGCAGCGCCGCTTTGGTCCCAATATCCGGAAGCTCACCGCCGGCAGTTTCCTGTTGTTGCGTTCGCTCGCCGAAGGTGTTCGCGTTTTTGCTATCTCCATCGTTATCTCCATCATCCTCGGCACCGGAGAGATGAGTTCTATTCTGTTAATTGTTGCGCTCACGCTTTTCTACACGTTTGAAGGCGGTATGGAGGCCGTCATCTGGACCGATGTCGTCCAGATGTTTCTCTACGTCGGCGGCGCCGTTGTCAGTCTATTTGTCATTCTTAACCAAATTCCCCAGGGATGGGCGCACATCTGGGAGGCCGCGGGAAATGCCAACAAACTGCGCGTCTTCGACTTCCGTTTCGATTGGAGCCGTGAGTTCTTCGCCAGGCCGTACAGTTTCTGGGCCGGTGTCATCGGCGGGTGTTTCCTCACCACGGCCAGCCACGGTACCGAACAACTTATGGTGCAGCGGTTGCTTTCCGCCAAAACGCAGGACGAAAGCCGCCTCGCCCTGTTGGGCAGTTGGTTCGTGATTTTTTTCCAATTCGCCCTCTTCCTTTGCATCGGTCTTATCCTCTACGTTTTCTACCAGGACACCGGCCGCCCCATGCCTACGGTTCCGGACCGCATCTACCCCGAATTCATCTGGGAGTTCCTGCCGCCAGGTGTAGCCGGTCTGGTGATGGCCGCGATCCTTGCCGCCGCGATGTCCAACTTAAGCGCGGCGCTCAATTCGCTTGCCTCCACCACCGTTATGGACTTCTGGAAGCCGCTTGCTCGCAAAGACCGCACGGAGGCGCAGTATCTGCAAATCGCCCGCTCGGTGACCATCTTCTGGGGCGCCGTGTTGCTGGTTATCGCCTTTCTCGCCCGGCACGTGCAGTCGGTGCTTGAATATGGGCTCGGCATCGCCTCCATTGTTTACGGCGCCCTGCTTGGCACCTTCCTTCTGGGCGTGCTGACGGAGCGCGTTGGCGAACGCGCCGCCATGTGCGGCATGGCTGTCGGCCTCGCCCTCAACGTCTATCTCAAATTCGGCACCACCGTTGCCTGGACCTGGTACGTGCTCATCGGCACGGCGGCAACATTCATCACGGCGTGGATAGCGTCCTTCGTCCTGCCACGGGAGAACAATCAATATGTCTGAGCTTAAACGCGATCTGGGCGTCTGGGGCGCGGCGTCCATCGTCGTCGGCACGGTCATTGGCAGCGGAATCTTCCTGGTTCCGAAGAGTATGGTGTTGAACGTGGGTTCGGCGGAGATGGTGATTTTTGTTTTCATCTTCGGCGGGCTGCTTTCGCTCGCCGGTGCCCTTACCTACGCCGAACTTTCCGCCGCCATGCCGGAGGCCGGCGGCGAATACGTCTATCTCCGGGAAGCCTATGGTCCGTTCTTCGCGTTCCTCTACGGGTGGACCCAAATGTGGGTCGCCAAGAGCGGTTCCATCGCCACGCTGGCCACCGCGTTCTTCACCTACATGGCCAACTTCTTTCCCGCGCTGGAAGCAACGATTACCGAAGTCCACCTGCCTCTGCTGGGCCTGCTCACCATCAAAACCGGGCAGATCTTTGCCATGGTCGTCATCGGACTGCTGGGCTGGCTCAACTATTTCGGCGTCCGCGTTGGCGGAAATGTGCAGGTGGGCGTCACTATCGTCAAGGTTGGCCTCATCGCTCTGCTCATCGTGGTCGGTTTGACGTTTTCAGGAGGCGATACAGCCAACTTCACCTCCAGCATTCCAGCCACCGGCGGCATAGCGGGTTTCTTTGCCGCCCTTGTAGCCGCACTCTGGGCCTATGACGGTTGGAACAACGTCAGCATGGTTTCTTCGGAAGTGAAGAACCCGCAGCGGAACCTGCCGCTAGCCCTCGTGTTTGGGACTCTCGCCGTCATGGCGATTTATATCCTCGCCAACCTTGCCTATTTTTATGTGCTCTCGGCCTCCGCCGTCGCCGGCAGTGACCGTGTCGCCGCCGAGATGATGCGCCGCGTTTGGGGCGCCGGCGGTGCTAACGCCGTCAGCATCGCGGCCATGATCTCCATCTTCGCCGCGCTCAATGGTTCCATCCTCACCGGCTCGCGTGTTCCCTATGCCATGGCGCGCGACGGACTCTTCTTTAAATCCATCGGGGAAGTGCACCCCAAGTACTTCACCCCCGCCAACTCCATCATCGCCCTCACCGCCTGGTCCATGATCCTCATTCTTAGCGGCGGTTACGACCAGCTTTTCACCTACGTCATTTTCGCTTCCTGGATCCTATACGGCATGGCCACCGCCTCCGTGCTCGTGTTGCGCCGCAAGCGTCCCGACCTGCCCCGGCCCTACAAGGCCGTCGGCTATCCGGTTATTCCGATCGTTTTCGTGCTCGTCGCCATCGCTCTCATCCTTTCCACCCTGCAGAAATCTCCCCGCGAAAGCCTACTCGGCCTGGGGATCATGGCCACTGGCATCCCCTTTTATCTGCACTGGAAGCGAAAATTGAAGGCCTGAATTCCCCTTTAATTGTGCCCGCTGCCGTGCCGAAGTACTACTGCGTCCGGAGAGATGTAGTACGGTTTCTTGCGCCTAAAGTGTCCGTCTGTTCGGAAAATGGAACAACCCCCTTGAATAATGGCGAAAAATTAGGTACAAACAGTGAAGGAAGCTGTGCATTAAGCCACGCTTGTTCCGAAAACAGGAAACCCGGACGAAAAGGGTGGCGCAAGGAAAGCAGGAGCCCGAATGGACGTTACAAAGATTCTCGAACAATTAAGAGAAGAACGAGATCAAATTGAAGCCGCGATTGTGACGCTCGAACGTCTCGCCCTGGGGCGTGGCAAGCGTCGGGGCCGTCCGCCGTCATGGATGGTCGAGGCCCGGAAGCGAACCAAATCCGGAGAGGAAATGACCGCCGCAGACGTGATCGAAGCCGCTGTTTCAGCGAAAGGCTCCCGCGCCAGCAAGGTCGCCAACGCTTAGGCGGTCCCCCAACAAATAACTAGCCAAAGCCGCGACGCGTCCCCCGCTCCAGGGTGGCGCATCGCGGCTTTTTTCTTTCGTTAGTACAGCAGGTGCTTCGCCCGCCTTGCCAGAAATCCTTCCAGTTCCTCTGCCTGCCGGTCCTGGATCACCCTCGGGTCCTCGCCCGCCAGAATCATCCGAATCGTCTCCGGATTCCCGATCAGCCCTTTGTTCACCTGAAAATCCAGCTTGCCGGGGAACAGCTTGTGAATCGCTGCTGCTATCTCCAACCCAAGCCGTACACTTCCCATGGCCTCGCGGTCGGTGATCACCAGGCGCACGCCGCCAATCGTCTGCCCCTTCAGGTTCGACGCATTTGGTGTGAATCGTGTCGCGTAGAATCGCACTCCCGGCACGCGCCGCCCATTCAGGTATGCCGCCAGTTTCTGACCATCAAGGAACGCCGCGCCAATCTGCTCAAACGGCGCGTCCGTCCCTCGTCCCACTGAGTAGTTCTTCGCCGCCTCCAGCATCCCCACGCCCGGATACAGCAACGCCGCATTGAGAGATCGCATATTCGGCGACGGGTCCACCCACGTCAGGCCTGTTGTGTCGAACCAGTCCCCCCGCTGCCAGCCCTTCATCTTCACCACATCGAGCGGCGCCTTCATGCCCAGTTCGGCGTGCAGCAACCGGGCCAGTTCCCCCGTCGTCATGCCGTGCCGCAGCGCCAGCGTATGTGTGCCCACAAACGTCTCGCTCCCCTTTGTCAGCACCGGGCCTTCTACCTTCACGCCGCCAATCGGGTTCGGCCGGTCCAGCACCACCAGCGGCATCCCGCGCTTGTTCAACTCCTCCATCACGTTCCGCATCGTGCTGACGTAGGTATAAAACCGCGAGCCAATGTCCTGAATGTCGAACACCACCACATCCACCGCCGCCAACATCTCCGCGCTCGGCCGCCGCCCGGCGTCTTTGTACAGGCTCCAAATCTTCACCTTCGTCTTGGGATCCACGTCATCGCCGATCCCTTCTCGGTCTTCCGTGCCGAAGATCCCGTGCTCCGGTGAGAATATAGCCGTCAGGTTCACTCCCGCGGCCGCCATCTCGTCGATGTTTCTCTTCCCGTCACGCGTCAGCCCCGTATGGTTGGTCACCAGCCCTACACGCTTCCCTTGCAAACGCGCGAATTTTTCCTTTACCAGCACGTCGAGCCCTGTCTCAACGCTTCCAACACGCCCAATCGCTCTCCGGATTCCCCCCATTGATTCGTTGTAGCCGTTCAACACCGCGCCCGGCACATCCACGCCCATCGCCGCGGCGGCGATTGTCGCCACCTTCGCCCGCAGCGCCGTCACTGGCGGGCGGCGTTTCGGATGAACGCTGTTCGTCAATAGCACTACGTAGCCGCCCGAGCCCGGGTCCACCCATAGCGACGTTCCGGTAAACCCGGTGTGCCCGAACGATCCCACCGGAAACAACTCCCCGCGATTGGCCGAAAACTGCGAATCCACATCGAATCCCAGGCCGCGCAGAATCGGCTGGTCGGCCGGCGACTGCGGTTGCGTGAACTTGGCGACTGTCAAGGGGCTAAAGAACCGCTTGCCCTCCAATTCCCCTTTGTTCAGCAGCATCTGCGCGAATCGCGCCAGGTCCGCGGCGGTTGTGAATAGCCCCGCGTGGCCGGCCACGCCGTTCATGAATCGTGCCGTCGGGTCATGCACCACGCCACGTAGCGGCGCCGCCATTTTGGGGTACAGTTCGGTCGGTGCGATGCGTGAATGCAGCGCCGCCGGCGGATTAAATCCAGACTCTGTCATCCCCATCGGGACGAAGACCTCGTCCCGCGAGAACTGGTCCAGCGGTTTGCCGGAGACCTTTTTCACGATCTCCCCGAGCAGCACAAAGTTGATGTCGGAATATATAAACCGCTCTCCCGGCCCGGCCACGGGTTTGTCGATCAGCGCCTTCTGTATGCCGGTTTCGTATCCGCTCCATTCCGGTACCAGGTCCACATCCGGTCTCATCCCTGAAAAATGGGTCAACAGCATCCGCACCGTAATGTCACTCTTGCCGCGCTGAAACGCCGGCAGGTAGACCGTAACTTTGTCCCCCAGCCGAACCTTGCCCTGCTCCACCAGCCGCATCATTGATGCTGTCGTCGCCACCACCTTGGTCAACGACGCCGCGTCGAAAATCGTATCCAGTGTCATCGCCTCCCGTACAGGCGTCAGGCTCCGGTTTCCATACGCCTTCCGGTGCAGGACGCGTCCATTCTGGCCGACTAACGCCACCGCCCCAGGCATCTGATCGGCGGCCACTGCCTCTTCGATCACTCGGTCAATATCAGGAGACCCGGCAAAAGTCTCTTGCGCCTGCAGCAGCCCGGCGCTCGCCAAAACAACCCAGAATACTCGCATTTATCGCAGCCTTTTCGCCAGCTCTTCCAGCTTGCCGGCCAGCAGAATGTCTTTCGCCGTAATCCCGCCCGCGTCGTGCGTTGTCAGGTTCACCACCACCTGGTTCCAGGAATTCGACCATTCCGGGTGATGCTCCATCGCTTCAATCGCGATTGCCGCTGTCGCCATGAACCCAAAGGCATGAACAAAATCCGGGAATTCGTATTCGCGGTGCAGTTTTCCGTTCTTGACACTCCAGCCGGGCAGGGCCTCAACGGCGGCGGTCAGGTCGGTTTCGCTTAGTTTGGCCATTTATCTCCATCCTACGCGTAAAGTGCCCTCCAATACAGGTCATCGATTCTACGGTGCGGAAAAAATATCTGCGTCGGATGAATATTTACACCCCTGTGCCGCGCCTGACGTTTTGAATGCTAAAAACGGGCGGTGATACGGTCCACGCGAATTCCGGCACCGTGACTCAACTCCTCCATCGCTGGCGCGGCGGAGACCGCGCCGCCGTCGATGAGCTTGCCGCGCTCGTCTATCCAGAACTCCGCCTTCTCGCCCGTACCCGCCTTGCCGTCTGCCGCGACGGCGAACTTTCCCCCACCGAACTCGTCCATGAAGCGTTCCTTCGCCTGGCCCAGCAGCGCCAGCCGGATTGGGCCAATCGCGCGCACTTCTTCTTCATCGCCTCCCGCCTCATGCGCCAAATTCTGGTGGACCTTTCCCGCGAACGCCAAACGTTAAAACGCGGCGAAGGTAAACAGCCGCTTCGGTTGGACCGGGCGGAAGACACCATCCCCTGCCGCGACGAATCCCTCCTGCGGCTCGACGATGCTCTCACGGCGCTGGCCCTGTTTGATCGCCGGAAAGCGGAAGTGCTGGAAATGCGCTTTTTCGGAGGCATGACCTCGGAAGAGATCGCTGCCGTGCTTGGCATCGCTTCCGCAACCGTCGTGCGCGACCTTCGTGCCGCCAAAGCCTGGCTGCGCGCATACCTTTCCGGCGAAGAGGCTCTCCCGTGACCGCAAATCGCTGGCGCCAGGTCGAAGAACTCTTTCACCGCGCCGCCTCGCTCCCCCTCGCGGAGCGCGACCACTGGCTGGACAAAACATGCACCGGCGACGAAGAACTCGCCCGCCAGGTGCGTCTTCTTCTGCATGCCGACGCCTCCGATGGCGGCACCATCGAGCGTCAAATTGACGGCTCGGTGGATGCCTGGCTCGGCCATCCCGCGGCCGCCCAGCCCGCTTGCGCCGGCCCCTGGCGCATCGTCAAGCCTCTCGCCGCCGGCGGCATGGGCGAAGTCTATCTGGCCGCTCGCGGCGACGATTCCTATCGTCAACTCGCGGCAGTGAAAATTCTACGTGCCGAACATCTCGCCCCCGGTATGGTGGAACGCTTCCGCCAGGAGCGCCAGATCCTCGCCGAACTCGATCACCCCAACATAGCCCGTCTGCTCGATGGCGGCGCCACCGCCGATGGCCGGCCCTATTTTGTCATCGAATACGTCGACGGCGTACCCCTTACCCGTCACGCCGCTACGCTCCCGCTCCGCGAACGCTGCGCCCTTTTTACCTCCGTTTGCGATGCCGTCGCCTACGCGCATCGAAACCTCATCGTCCATCGCGATTTGAAACCAGCCAATATCCTCGTCGATACGAACGGCGCCCCGAAACTCCTCGATTTTGGCATCGCGAAACTCATTGGCGTTGATCACTCCATGACGTCCTCCATGCACGCCATGTTCACGCCGGATTATGCAAGCCCCGAACAGATCCTCGGCCAGCCCATCACCACGGCCACCGATGTCTACGCCCTCGGCGCCGTGCTCTTCGAACTGCTCGCCGGCCGCCCGGTTCGTTCCGGCGCCGTCAGGTCCTTCGCCGAACTCGTGCATGACGTCACCGGCGGTTCACCCGTCACTCCCAGTCGCGTCGCCGCTGAGCGCATCCCCGTCGATCTCGATCGCATTGTCGAGAAGGCTCTCGCCCTGGAGCCCGAACGCCGATACGGCAGTGCTGACCAACTCGCCGCCGATCTCCGCCGCTTTCTTGCAGGCCATGCCGTTGAGGCCCGTGGCAACTCCTGGTTCTATTCCGCCTCCAAATTCGCCCGTCGCCACTGGGTTCCTCTCTCTGCCGCCGTGCTGCTCGTGGCGGGTCTTGCCGCCAGCGCCGTCTGGTCTTTCCAACAGGCCCAGCTTGCCTCCAATGCCCGCCTCCAGGCCGAACACGAACGGGATCGCACCCAACACGAACGCGCGCGCGCTGAACTTGCGCTCGCCGAATCCCTCCGCCAAAAGGCGCTTGCTGAAAAGCACGCGGCTGAGGCCACCCTCCAGCGCGCTTCCGCCCAGCAGCGTTTCGAACGCGCCCGCAGGCTCACCCACAAGTTCCTTTTTGAAATTGACGACTCTTTGAAAGACACCGTCGGCGCCACCAAGGCTCGCCATGTTCTGGTCGCCACCGCGCTAGAACATCTGGATCAGATGGGTCGGGAAATTGGCGACGATCAAGCACTCATTCGCGATCTTGCCCGTGCCTACGCGCGCGTCGGCGACCTGCAGGGCAATGCCGGCTCGGCCAACCTTGGTGACACGTCCGCGTCTATAAGCAGCTATCGCAAATCGCTCGAATGGCGCCGTAAACTCCGCCAGGATGCCAAAGACATCTTGGCCGCCGCCGATACCACCGTCAAGCTCGCCAAATCGCTCAAATGGGTTGGCCGCATGGACGAAGCTGAAGATGCCTTTGCCCGCGCCGCCGTTCTCTATAGCCAATGGAAGCCTTTGCTGCCACCCGGCAGGGAGTTTGTCGCCGTCGTATCCCGTTCCAACCTCCTCCGTACTTGGAGCGAGCACCTACAGGTGCTCGGCCGCCATGAAAAGGTGCGGGAACTGCTCACTGCTTCCATCGCCGATCTCCAACGGCTTCCGTTCAGCGAATCGGGCAATGTCTCCGTCCAACGGGGAATCTACCTCGATTCCTTCGTCCTCGGCCGCAGCCTTATCGAACTTGACGACTGGCAGGAAGCACACCGCGTCGCGGAACTTGCCGTTACCGTAACCAGGAACCTGGTGGGGCCAACCCCACCGGCTGGCGAGAAAACCCGGCTCATTCAGCCCACTCTCCTTCTCATCGAGGTCCTCCGTCGCGCCCCTCCTCCCATCGCCGATATCCCTCGCGCACTCTCGATCAATCGGGACGTGCTCGCAATCGCCGACAGCGTCGCCCGCCTCGATCCCGATAACGTCCGCAACCAGTCCTTATTAGCGGATGTGCTCAGCTCCTATGGTGAACTCCTCCGCGCCGCTAACCAGTTGCCGCAGGCCACGGCCGCGCTGGAGCGTGCCGTCGCCATCGCCGGAAAGCTCCTCTCCGCCTCCCCTTCCAACGGGTTTTATCAGGATCTGCTGGGAACCACGCTCATTCTGATTGGCCAACTCCACCTGGAGCGGCAGGATCGCTCCGCCGCCCTTCGCGACCTTCGCCGTGGCGCGGCTATGCTGGAAAATAGCGTCGCCGCTGGACGCGTTGCCAACAGCGCCACGCTCCGCACCGCGCGCCAGTCGCTCGCCGCGCTCGAACGTCCCTAAAATAGGGGCATGGCCAAGCCGCTCTCGCCGCTCCGTCGCGATCTTGATTTCTTTCCTTCGCCGGACCGCTCCCGTCCCGGCCTGGTCATTCAGGATCGGAACCGGTTTTCCGATCATCAACTTGTTATTCCGCCCCTGCTCGTCCAAGTGCTCGATATGTTCGATGGGCAGAACACCGCCGTGGATCTGCGCCTTGCCCTCACGCGCCTTACCGGCGAACTCGATACCCAGGAAGTCGCCGGCCATCTGGAAGACGCCCTCTCCCAGGCCGGCTTCCTGGAAGACGATAATTTTGCCGCTCTCCGCGACGAACGGCTGCGCGATTGGCGCGCCGCCGCCGTGGTTCCCCACGCCCACAGCGGCCCGCTGAATTACCCGGACGACGCGGCCGCCCTTACCGCTCAATTCGATTCCTGGTTCAACGCCGTCCCCGCGCCCCAAGCCTCGAAGACCATCGCCATCGCCTCTCCCCATGCCAGCCCTGGCGCCGCCAAACGTTCCTACTCCAATGCCTACAAGGCCCTCGGCCAATCGCTTTCGCGCCAGCAGGTCGCCGAAAAAACCTTCGTCATTCTTGGCACCTCCCACTATGGCGAAATGGATCGTCTCGGTGCCACCCGCAAGGATTTCGACACTCCCGTGGGCCGCGCCGCCGTCAACCAGTCCCTGCTCCAGGAACTCACCCGCGAAGGCGGCCCCGGCATTCTGGAGGAAGATTACTTCTTTTCGCTCGAACACTCCGTCGAATTTCAGGTGGTTTTTCTGCAATATCTCTACGGGCCGAATATACGCATCCTGCCGCTGCTCTGCGGTTCCTACGCGCGGAGCATCTATCGGGGGGGCGTGCCGGAATCCAACGACGATGTTCGCCGCTATCTGGAAGCCTTGCGTTCGCTCGATTCGCGCCACGGCGATAGCCTCGTCTGGATTCTCGGCGTCGACATGGCCCACATGGGAAAGCGCTACGACGATGCGAACCCCGTTACCGCTCATACTGGCGAAATGCTGGACGTGGAGCGCAAGGACCGGCGCCGCATCGAATCCTTAAATGCCGGCGCCACCGAAGAGTTCTGGGCCCAGGTCCAGGAAAACCAGGACCCGCTGAAATGGTGCGGCTCGGCGCCTTTCTATACCTTCCTTCGCGCCGTCCCTCGCGCCCGCGGCGAACTGCTCGATTACGAACATTGGCAAATCGATGGGCAAAGTGTCGTCACCTTGGGTGCCATCGGCTTCCACTAGTCCTATACTGTCTCCATGAAGACTTCGCGCCGTAATCTGCTTAAATCCGCCAGTGTCGCCGGGCTTCCGGCTGTTGCCGTCGCCGCCGCGCCCGCCGCCGCTGCCGCTGTCCCTGATGTCTATACGCCCATCGGCGTCCGTCCCATTATCAACGCGCGAGGTACGTTCACCATCGTCAGTGGCTCCACCATGTTGCCGGAAGCCCGATCCGCCATGGAAGCCGCCTCCCAACGCTACGTCCATATGGATGAATTGATGGACGCCGCAGGCGCCAAACTCGCCCAGTTGACCGGCGCCGAATTCGGCATGGTCACCAATGGCTGCTCGGCTGCCATCACCCACGCCACCGCCGCGTGCGTCGCCGGCGGCAATCCTGATCTGCACGTCCGCATACCCGATCTGCGCGGCTTCGCCAAAGACGAAGTCATCGTCCCCACCCACTCCCGAAACGTTTATGACGCGGCCATTCGCGCCGTCGGTGTCCGTATCGTCGAAGTCTCCACGCCCGAAGAACTTGAACTCGCCATCGGCCCGCGCACCGCCATGGTCTATATCCTCGCCGGCCCCAGCGCCGAGCGCGGCCCGCTGGCCTTTGAAGCGCTTGTGAAAATCGTCGCGCCCCATAAAGTGCCAATCCTTGTTGACGCCGCCGCCGAAATTCTCACCATCCCCAACTTCCACTTGCAGCGCGGCGCCACACTCGTCACCTATTCCGGCGGCAAGTGCATCCGCGGTCCGCAAACAGCCGGCCTGCTGCTGGGAAAAAAGAGCATCGTCCAGGCCGCCTGGGTCCACAGCGCCCCTCACCATGGCTTTGCCCGTTCTCTCAAAATCGGCAAGGAAGAAACCATGGGAATGCTTGCCGCCGTCGAGGCCTGGACCAAGCGGGATCACAACGCCGAATGGCAGCGCTGGCTCGGCTGGTTGAATACGGTGAAAGCCCGCCTCGCCCCGCTTGCCCACCTGCAGCTAAGCATCGAAGAACCAAAGGAGCAATTGTCCAACCGGACACCCGCGCTGCAAGTCCGTTGGGACGCCGCCAAGTTCGGCGTCACCGGTGTCCAAATGGGCCAGATGCTCATGAGCGGCCAGCCTCGCATGACCGTCGCCACCCAGCAGAACGGCATCAATGTCGTCGCCTACATGATGGCCCCCGGTGACGCCGAACAGGTGGCCGAAGTGCTGCACAAACAGCTTTCGGCGCTAAAGGAACAGCCGAAGAAGGACGTCTCCCCGGCGCAGTTCGATCTCTCCGGCCGCTGGGCCGTCCGCATTGAGTTTCTCAGCGGTTCTTCCACTCACCACTTGGATCTGCTCCACAAAGCCGCCGAGCTCTCCGGCACCCATCAGGGCGATTTCGCCTCCCGCCCCATCCGCGGTGGCGTCAACGGCGCCGCGGTGGATTTCGCCAGCTCCCTCAACGAGAACCACGGCGATTCGCTCCAGTTCCGCTTTACCGGCCTCGCCGCCAGTGCCAACGAGATGTCGGGCAAACTCGACATGGGTGAATACCGCAACGCCACCTGGACCGCCAAACGCGTCATCATGAATTCGCGCCGGGGCTGATATAATTCGCCCATCTTGCGTGCAATTCTCCTCTGCGTCACTCTAACGGCGGCCGCCCAGGACTTCACCTCTCAAGTGCGGCCGCTGTTTGAAAAACGTTGTTTCCCCTGCCACTCGGAATCGGTTCGTACCGCCGGCCTCTCGCTCCATTCTGAACAGGCTATTGGAGCCCGTGCCGCGCGCGTGCTGGCGGCCGTCCAGCGGTCGGGCGAGTTGAAAATGCCCCCGTCCGGCAAGCTCCCGCCCGAAGAGATACAAGTCATTGAACACTGGGCCAAATCCGCCAGCGCGCATTGGGCCTTCCAGCCCCCGCGCAAGGTTTCTGGCTCCATTGATTCATTCATTGAATCCGCCCTTGCCAAGGCCCGTCTCACCCTTGCCATGGAAGCCGATAAGGCCACTCTGCTTCGCCGGCTCCATCTCGATTTAACCGGCATCCCGCCCACTCCGAAGGAACTCGAAGACTTCCTCAACGACCCCTCCCCCACCGCCTACGAAACCCGTGCCAGGCACCAATTAAATTCCCCGCACTTCGGCGAACGTTGGGGCCGCCACTGGCTCGATCAGGTTCGTTACGCCGATTCCGACGGCGGCTCGCGCGATGAGCCTCGCCAAATCTGGAAGTATCGCGAATACGTCATCAACGCCTTCAACTCCGGCAAACCCTTCAACCAGTTTGTCATCGAACAACTGGCCGGCGACCTTCTTCCCAACGCCACCGCCGAACAGCGCATCGCCACCGGCATGCAGCGCAATTCGCTCCTCCAAATCGAAGCAGGCACCGATCGGGAACTCTACCGCACCGAGGCCGTCGCCGACCGCGTCGACATGTTCGGCACCGTCTTCCTGGGTCTATCCACCGGCTGCGCCCGCTGCCACGATCATAAGTTCGATCCCATCACCCAACGCGAGTATTATCAGCTATTCGCCTTCTTCAACAACATCGACGAGTACTCCAACGACCTGCCCCCGTTTTCCGATACCCTCGACCTTGAGATCACCCACCAGCCAATCCTGGCCACCGGCACGCCAGAAGAGGTGCGCAATTACGAAACGCTCCGATCCATGATTCTCGCTCTTCACAAGGAGCGCTCCGCCTATCTCAACGGCCGCGAGATTCAAAAGGGAACCGACCCGGCTCTCAAGCTTCGCGACGAAGCCATCGCATCGCTCAAGAAACAGCTCCCCAAACTCCCGCTCGCCATGGTTATGCGGGAATTGCCTAAACCCCGCCAGACCCACGTCCTTCTCGGCGGCGATTATCAGCGCCCCGGCCCGGCCGTTACCGCGCAGGTTCCCTCGTCATTCAACAAGGCGCCAACCGCCGCGGCAAGCAACAGGCTCCATCTCGCGCAGTGGCTTGTCGATCCGGCCAACCCCCTTCTTGCCCGCGTCACTGTTAACCGCGTCTGGCAGCGCTTCTTCGGCCGCGGCATCGTTGAAACGGAAAACGATTTCGGCCGCATGGGCGCACGCCCTACCCATCCTGAACTGCTCGATTGGCTTGCCACGCAGTTCGTTGAAAGCGGCTGGGACCAGAAGGCTCTCCTGCTCTCCATCGTTCTCTCCAAAACCTATCGCCAAGCCTCCCTTTCCCGGCCGGAAACGGAGAAGGCCGATCCGCGGAACCTGCTGCTCTCCCGTCAGAACCGCATTCGCTTGGACGCCGAAATCATCCGGGATTCCGCCCTCAGCGCCAGCGGCCTGCTCCACCCCGCCATTGGCGGACCAAGTGTCTTTCCTCCCCAGCCCGATGGCGCCATGGATGCCAGCCAGGTGAAGAAGTCCTGGACGCCCTCGCCTGGTAAGGACCGTTACCGCCGCGGACTCTACACGCACTACTGGCGCATCACGCCGCACCCGGCCATGAATGTTTTCGATGCGCCCAACGCCATGACTGCCTGCACCCGCCGCACGCGCAGCAACACGCCCTTGCAGGCGTTGACGCTCCTCAACGGCCAGGCGTTTCATGAAATGGCGCAAGCCCTCGCCCAACGTATTGTCAACGAAGCGCCCGCCCCCGCGCGCATTGAACATGCCTTCCGGCTCACCCACTCCCGGCCGCCCACGGCCACCGAACACGCGCGGCTCCAGGCCCTGCTCAATGCCGAACGCGACGACGCGGCCACCCGTCCGGCCGACGCCGCGAAGCTTCACTCCAATCCCGAACTCGCGCCCTGGACCGCCCTGGCCCGTGTGCTCCTGAACACCGACGAATTTATCACCCGCGAATAAGCCGCCATGCACTGGAATCCCATCGCTCAAGCCTGGAATCGCCGCCACTTCTTAACGCAGTGCGGGCTCGGCGCAGCCGGTCTCGCCCTCGCCGGCCAGCCGCACTTTGCCCCCAAGGCCAAGCGGCTCATTTATTTGTTCATGGAGGGCGGCCCCTCGCAGCTCGATCTGTTTGACGATAAACCGAAACTTCGCGCCGCCGATGGCCAGCCCTTTCCCATGTCGCTGCTCGCAGGCAAGAAATTCGCCTTCATGGAGAACATGGCCGCGCCCACCGTCCAGGGCTCGCGCGCCACCTTCGCCCCGCACGGCAAGTCCGGCAACGTTGTTTCCAGCTACCTCCCTCACATTGCCGGCATCGCCGATAAAATCGCCATCGTTCGCACCGTTCAAACGAACAACGTCAACCATTCGCCGGCCATGGTGCTGGCCCATACCGGTTCCATGGTGCCGGGCCGTCCCAGCCTCGGCGCCTGGCTGCTCTATGGTCTCGGCAATGAATCGGCGAATCTCCCGGCCTTCATCTCCATGATCAGCGGCCCCCGCGGTCCCCGGAACGGGCCCGATATCTGGGGCAGCGGCTTCCTTCCCAGCTCTTTCCAAGGCGTGCCGTTCTCCAGCGGCCCCCAGCCTATTTTTGACGTTGGCAGCCAGCCCGGCGTCACGGCCGATCGCCAGCGCCGCGCGCTCGATGCCCTCCGGGACTTGAATTCAGAGCGCCATTCGCTCACCGGCGACCCGGAAATCCAGACTCGTATTGCGTCCTATGAAATGGCGTTCCGCATGCAATCCGCCGCGCCGGAGCTGATGGATCTTTCCACGGAGTCGCCGGAAACACTGGCCCTCTACGGCGCCACCCCGGGCAAGGGCGGCTTTGCCAACAACTGTCTGCTCGCCCGCCGCCTCATTGAACGGGGCGTCAAGGTTGTCCAGCTTTACCACACCGATTGGGACCACCATACCGGCATTGAAAACGGGCTAAAGAGGATCTGTCCGGAGGTCGATCGCCCTTCGGCCGCCTTGGTGACTGACCTTGCCCGTCGCGGTCTGCTGGACGACACGCTCGTCGTCTGGGGCGGGGAATTCGGACGCACCCCAATGAGCGAAGGCGGCAAGCGGGGCGGCGCCGGCCGCAATCATCAGATAGACGCCTACACCATGTGGCTTGCCGGCGGTGGTGTGAAGCCCGGCGTCACTATTGGCGAAACCGATGACTACGGCATGAAGCCCGTCGTCGATCCCGTACCCATCCACGATCTCCACGCCACGATGCTGCACCTGTTCGGCTTCGACCATAAGCGCCTCACTTACCGTGTCCAGGGCCGCGATTTCCGCCTTACCGATACCGCCGGCGCGCTCGTTTCAAAACTGCTCGCCTGACGCCGCGTAAAGGCCCTCCGCTGCCGCTCAAACGCCTCCAGAACCGCTTGTCCAATTCTTCCCCTCCCGTGCCGGGCCGCGCCGTATTCTGCCGTCATGAAGATCTTACTCCTGTTGGCGGTCACTCTTTCCCTTTCCGCCGCTTCCTTCCGAGTCGAACTTGCTGGTTCCAAGGGCAAGCCGCCCATGATTCTCATCCCTGGCTTATCCTCTTCCGGCGATGTTTGGAAGGAAACGGTTGCCCGCTACAAGGACCGTTATGAGTGTCATGTCCTCACACTCGCCGGTTTCGCGGGTGTTCCGATTGAAAACAAGGAGCCCGGCATGCTCACCCGGGTCCGCACGGACCTTGTCGCCTACATCCGGGACAAGAAACTCGCCAAGCCCACCATCGTTGGCCACTCGCTCGGCGGCTTTCTTGCTCTTTGGCTTGCCAGTTCCGATCCCACTCTCGTTGGTGACCTTGTCATCGTCGATGCGCTTCCCCATCTCGCCGCTGTCTATGGCCCTGGCTTCAGTGCCACTGCCATGCGGGACATGATCGCCAACCAGCCCAAAGAGCAATACGATCAATTCATGCAATCCGGTGTCTCTCTTCGCGGCATGGCCGCGTCTCCCGCACATCTGGAAATCATCAAGCAGTGGGGCATCAAGAGCGATCAGTGGGCCGTAGCCAATGGCATGTACGAGCTTTTGTCCAAAGACTTGAGCGCCGACATTGCCAGGATTCGCTCCCGCACGCTGGTCCTCGGTTCCTGGAGTGGCATGAAGTCCGTCACCACTCGCGAGATAGTCGATGGAAATTTCCGCAAACAGTACGCGGCGCTTCCCGGCCATCGCTTCGCTCTCGCCGAAACCGCCCAGCATTTCATAATGTACGATGATCCAAACTGGTTCTTTGCCCAAGTGGATTCCTTCCTGCTTCCCAACGGCTCCAAATGACCAGAGGCAGGCTATATCATTGGCTGCACGGCGGCGGTTGGTCCGCCGCCGTGCTCATACTTCTCAGTATTCGCATCCTTTTTTCCGGTGAAACCCCGGTCCCTCCGCTCGAGTATTTGAACTGGGCTCTCTATGCTGTCTCGGCCATCGTCCTAACCCACCAGTTGCGCATCCGAACGCGCCACTGGCTCGACCTTCCGTTCAGCCGTGCCTGGTATCGTTACCTGGCCGCCACTATCGTCATCGGTTTCTTTCTCGGAGCCCAGGTGGTTCTGGTGGGTGGCGCCTGGCGGCTCTTCAGCGGCGCAAGGTTTCCGCTGGAATTCTTTGTCTCTGCCTGGATCAATGGCGTCTTTCTTACACTGATGTGGACCGCCATCTACATCACCATTGTTAGCATCCGCCGTCTGGCGGAGGCCAAAACGCGCGCCCTCCAACTGGAACTGGCGGCCAAAGACGCGAGGCTCCAGAACCTCCAGGCCCAGGTCAATCCGCACTTCCTGTTTAACGGACTCAATACCGTTCGCGCCCTCATTACCGAAGAACCGGCCAAGGCGTCGGAAGCCGTCACCTGGCTCTCTCAAATTCTCCGCTACAGCCTCCGGTCAGACGCCACGCCAACCGTTACATTCGCCGAAGAATTGGAGATGGTCACTCAGTATCTGGAGTTGGAAAAACTACGTTTTGAGGAGCGTCTCAAGGTACACATCGAGGTTGAACCGGCCGTCATGGAAGCTCGTGTCCCGCCGCTGTTGTTGCAAACCCTTGTTGAGAATGCCATTAAGCACGGGATTGCCAATCTCCCCGCCGGCGGTGCCGTAATCGTTGAGGCGGGGGCCGGCCACAACAGGATTGAACTCACCGTTCGCAACACCGGGAAACTGTCCAATCCGTCGGTTGAACCGGGCATCGGCCTGAAGAACACACGGGAGCGGCTCTGTCTTCTCTACGGCACGGCCGCCTCCTGCGAACTGGTGGAACGGAACGGCGAGGTGGCCGCAACCGTAATCTTGCCGGAGGTACGGACATGAAGGCTGTGCTAATTGACGATGAGCGACTGGCGCGGCTAGAGCTTCGCCGTCTGTTGGCGGTTCACCCCAATGTGGAAATCGTCGCTGAAGCCGCCAACGCCGCCGAGGCGCGCGCTGCCATCCGCGCGCATGAACCGGACCTTTTGTTTCTCGATATTCAGATGCCCGGCGAGACGGGCTTCGCGCTGTTGGAGTCGCTCGACCGCGCTCCGCTAGTGATTTTTACGACGGCATACGACCAGTACGCCCTGAAGGCCTTTGAGGTTTCCGCGCTTGATTACATCGTCAAGCCCGTGGTGCCCGCCCGGCTTGCCGCCGCGATTTCGAAACTGCCGGTTGCGGAAGAATCGCCGCGCAAGGCGTTGGATCAGGTGTTCGTGCGGGACGGCGACCGCTGTTGGTTCATCCGGGTAAATGAGATTGCGTTGCTGGAATCGGAAGGCAACTATACCCGGCTGCATTTTGGCAAGGAACGGCCGCTGATACTCCGTTCGCTGGCCCATTTGGAGGAACGGCTCGACCCGAGCGTGTTCTTCCGCGCCTCCCGCAAACACATCATCAACCTGGGCTGGGTGGAATCGGTCATCACCGCCGTGAACGGCGCGCTGGTAGCGATCCTTAAAGGTGGTGTGGAAGTCGAGCTATCCCGGCGCCAATCGCAAAAGTTCCGGGATACCTTGTCGCTCTAGGCACCGGCGGACGAGCTGAGCACCCGATCGACAACTCCGCCGCCGGAATCAGCCACCACCCGGCCCTTTCCCGCACTTCTCCGCAACCCCGTACAAGAAGGCGGGTTACAGCATGTGCATTCCGGCGCCGCTGGTGGCCGGGTCCATCTGGCGGATACCCGCCATCCCCCGCGCTTGCGGGCCGCTTGCGAACTCGATTGTCGTGAACTGCTGTTGCTTCAGCCGTTGTTCCTCATGCGCAGCAGTCCTAGTTATGCGAAATGTAGGGCGCCGAGTCCAGTGCATTCTCTGCCGTCTCTCTCTGCCGAATCAGACGTCAATTCCACCGCCGTCGGCTCCATCGTCGCCTTCCGGTACTCCACCCGCACCTTCAGCCGTTGTGCGCCGCAGGCAAAGGTCTGGCGTATCGCACCGGTCCCGGTTATGCGAAATGTGGGGCGCCGAGTCAATTGCATTCTCCGCCGTCAACTCCATCGTCGCCGTCTGGTACTCTACGCGCACCTTCAGTCGGTGTGCGCCGCTGTCAAAGGTGTGGCGTACTGCACCGGTCCCGGTTATTCGGAATCTGGGGCGCCGAGTCCATTGCGTTCTCAGCCGTCAACTCCATCGTCGCCGTCTGGTACTCCGCGCGCACCTTCAGCCGGCGTGCGCCGCAGGCAAAGGTGTGGCGTACTGCACCGGTCCCGGCTATGCGGAATTTAGGGCGCCGAGTCCATTGCATTCTCTGCCGTCTCTCTCCGCCGAATCAGCCGTCGATCACTGGAATTCCACCGCCGTCAACTCCATCGTCGCCGTCTGGAACTCCACGCGCACCTTCAGCCGGCGTGCGCCGCAGGCAAAGGTGTGGCGTACCGCACCGGTCCCGGTTATTCGGAATCTGGGGCGCCGAGTCCATTGCATTCTCTGCCGTCTCACTCCGCCGAATCAGCCGTCGATCACTGGAATTCCACCGCCGTCAACTCCATCGTCGCCGTCTGGTACTCCAGGCGCACCTTCAGCCGGCGTGCGCCGCAGGCGAAGGTGTGGCGTACTGCACCGGTCCCGGTTATGCGAAATGTGGGGCGCCGAGTCAATTGCATTCTCCGCCGTCTCCCTCCGCCGAATCAGCCGTCGATCAACGGAATTTCACCGCCGTCAACTCCATCGTCGCCGTCTGGTACTCCACGCGCACCTTCAGCCGCTGTGCGCCGCAGGCAAAGGTTTGGCGTATAGCACCGGTCCCGGTTATGCGAAATGTGGGGCGCCTAGTCCATTGCATTCTCTGCCGTCTCTTTCCGCCGAATCAGCCGTCCATCACTGGAATTCCACCGCCGTCAACTCCATCGTCGCCTTCTGGTACTCCACCCGCACCTTCAGCCGCTGTGCGCCGCACGCAAAGGTGTGGCGCACTGCTCCGGTCCCGGTTATGCGAATCTCGTTGGGCCGGGTGAGACGCAAGGTCAATCTCCCGCCTCCCGTTCCAACAGTCGCCAACGGAGGCGTAGCCGCGCAGTCGAAGTCCACCAACTCCCCGGCCACCGTCGTGTCGCCCTGCAGCCCTCGCCAGCTTTCTGGTACCTGCACCGGGGGCTTCCGCGGCGCCGTACCTGCTGCTGGCTCCCGAATCAAGCGCTCCACTGCCGCCGCCATTTCCCGCTCCGATGCGTTTTTCGCCGCCAGGCGGCAACGCATCGCCGCGTGCGCCGCCTCCCCCAACCGCTTGCTACGTTCCAGTGCCAGCGCTAACGCGTGCCAAAATGTCATCTGCCGGGGCAGAATTCTGGCCGCAGTCTGGTAATAGTCGATCGCGCCTTCCACATCCCCACGCGCTTCCGCCTGCAAGCCCAGAATGAAATGTGCCTCGGCATGATTCGGGTTGCGTTCAATTGTCTGTCGCAACAGCGCCGCCACCCGCTCCGGAGCGCGCTTTTCCTCCCGCAACAGCATGGCCAGTTCAAATGGCGCCGCCGGGTCCTGGCTGCCATTCGCCAACGCCTCCTCCAGCCACTTTTCCGCTTCCCCGCGCCTGCCCTCACCTAACGCGAGCAGCCCCTTCTGCGCCGCGGTCGCCACCGTTGCCGGTTCCAATTTCTGTCCCACCGCCAGTGCCAGGCTCAACAGCACCGCGTCGGCCTCTTCCTTCCCGATCGTCTCCGGGCGCGAGATCGCCGCACCATCCGGCTCATGCGCAATCCGCGCGGTCAGGAATCGCCGCTGCTCAACCGCCCGTCGCGCTGCCTCCAGCACCAAACCTTGGCGCATCCCGAGATGCGATTCGCAGGCCCGCGCGAATGGTACGCCATCGCCCATTGCCGCAAAAAGCGCCAGGGCCTTCTCTCTCACCCCCGGTGTTGTCAAAAGGTAGTGGACCACCGCCCAGGCTTGCGCGTAGAAGAGCCCCGCTCGCCGCCCCTCTTCACGCAGCGCTGAGTCCGGCCGTGCTTCAAAAAACTCCCGTTCGCCCAGCCAGGCTCGTTCGTTCAACACCCGAACATGGTTTTCCACCGCACGCCCAATTATCCACCCCTTGCTGTCCAACTCGGCCGTCGAATAGAACTCAGCCAGCCCCTCCTCCAGCCATAGCGGACGTCGCGGTCCGTTATGCTCCAGGAATGCATGGACCAACTCGTGCGACATCGCCCGCTCGCTATCCGCGCGGCCCCATTGAACCACTATCCAATCGGCGTCCGCACTGGATTGATAGAATCCCCCCACCGTCGCGGAAGGCCGTATTTGCCGGAATCTCGCTTCTGACCCCAGAAGCACCACCTGCAGAGGCAAAACTTTTGTAGACCCACCCAGAAGCCGGCGCATCTCTTGTAGTCGGCGCGCCATTTTTGCCGCGCCCGGACCGCTTGCGTCGGTAAACACGTTGTAGCCCTCGCCCCGTACCGCTGTCCATTTAGACTCCGCCTGCAAACAGCCGGCGCCCACTGTGAGGACCATGAGGGTAATAACTTTTTTCGATTGGACCATGTCGCGTTGCGCCCGTACCCTGGAGTTGTGTCTACGATGACTTCAGACATTTCCCCACCCCAAGTATCGCTCCTGCACCGCGTTAGCAGTATCGTGGCCAGTGAGCGCTCTCTTGATGAGATGCTCGGCGAGATCATTGGGTTAGCCGTTCAAGTAACCGAATGTGACGCCTGTCTTGTGTATCTGTTCGAAAAGGAGACTAACGAAATCGTCCTCTGCGCCTCCCAGGTGCCTCACACCGCGGAGATCGGAAATCTTCGCATGAAGATAGGCGAGGGCATTACGGGCTGGGTGGCTGAACATAAAGCCGTCGTTGCGCTGTCTGAGAATGCTTCCCAAGACAAGCGCTTCAAGAAGTTTCGCGGACTCGTCGAGGATACCTACCAGTCGTTTCTCTCTGTCCCCCTGGTAACGGGCGGCGATTTGATTGGGGTAATCAACGTCCATCATCGTGAGATCCATGCCCACGCCCCCGGCGAGATCTCCTTGCTCACCTTTATCGGCGAACAGATGGCCGGCGCCCTAGCCAAATCCAAACTTGCCGAGGAGAACGCCCGCCTCAAAGAAGAAACCCAGGAGATGAAGCGGAAGCTTGAGGAGCGCAAGGTCGTCGAGCGCGCCAAAGGCATCATTCAGCGCCGCCATGGTCTCTCTGAAGAGGATGCCTACCTTCAACTCCGCAATGAGAGCCGACGGCTCCGCCGCCCGATGAAGGACTTGGCCGAAGCCATCATATTTACCGAGGAGCTGAGCAAACGCACCGGTACCGAGTAGCCTCCGCTACACTGTAGGTTTGCGGCCTTTTGATCCCCTCATCGCCAACCCACACTTGGCGACCATCGCTTCTAATTTCTGGCCCCGCTTCAAGCAATTGGAGACGGTCCCGGCATTGGAACACCGCTTTTCCACCGAACCGGGCGTCTCCATTCGCGTCGTCGAACAGCGTCCATCCCAGCCGTCAAAAGGCGCCTTCGTCCTTGTTCATGGATTGGAGGGTTCCAGCGAGGGCGGCTACATGCAGTCCATGGCCTGGAATGTGCTTCAGGCCGGTTACACCGTCCACCGCGTGAATATTCGGGGATGTGGCGGTACAGAAGGCTGGTGCCAAACGCTCTACCACGCCGGATTAACTTCGGACCTTCGCGCTTACCTGGAATCGATTCGCGGCCAGGGCCCGATTACCCTCGTCGGCTATTCGCTAGGTGGTAATGTTTCCTTGAAGTTAGCCGGGGAGTCAGGGACCGGTCTGCTGCATTCGGTGGCCGCCGTCAGCACACCGCTCGATCTGGCGGCCTGCGTCGAAGCGCTCGGAAAACCGTCTAACTATCTGTATCAACAACGATTTGTGAGCCGCATGCGCGATCGCCTGGCGGAGCGCCGCCGCCTTCAGCCGAAGGCGTTCACCCCGATTTTCGCCCATACCGACGTCGACGCCATTCGTACCGTCTTCGAGTTTGACGACCGCATCACCGCTCCCCATTTTGGCTTCGGCGATGCCCGTAACTATTACAAAACACAGTCCTCTCAGAACTTTCTGGCCAGCATCGGCGTGCCCGCGCTGCTTTTGACGGCGCAGGACGACCCGCTGGTGCCGTATGCGGTGTACGGGCATCCGGCGATCAAGGAAAACCCATGGATTCAGTTACTTGCGCCGAAACATGGGGGGCATGTGGCGTTCCTGGCGCGGCGTGCGCCGCGATTCTGGGCCGATGAAGCGATTTTGGAGTGGCGGGCGCAAATATAGGGAACAAAAGGGCTTTCCGCGTCGTCTGGGCTATTGACCCGTATGGCGCGAACCTCCAACGCCTCGTTCGCCGAGGCTGCAAAAGTGGCGTTATTTTCGCTTAAAAGCAGCAAATTACGCAGTTTTTTGACGCTTTTAGGCATCATTTTGGCCACCACAACGCTCATTGCGGTGATGTCGGTGATCCGTGGAATGGACGACTACATCGCCAATACAGTGGCCGATATGGGCGTCGACGGCTTCCGCGTCCGGCGCATGGTAATGATCGGCCAGTGGGACCCGAAGAAGTTTTTGGAGATGCAGCGGAAGAATCCGCAGTTGACTAGAGAGGAATTTGAGTTCGTACGGAAAGAATCGAAGCTGCTGCGGGAGTTCGGCATGGAGATCAGCCGGCAGGCGACAACCACCTACGGGTCGGAGCGCGTGGAGGGGATCGAACTGCGCGGCGTTAGTTCCAACGTTGGGATCATCACGAATACGCAAGTTGCGCAGGGGAGATTTCTCGCCGAATCCGACGACAGCCGGCGAACGCTGACAGCGGTGATTGGTCATGAGATCAAAGAGCGCTTCTTTCCGGCCGTGGACCCGATCGGCAAAACAATCGAAGTGCAGGGGCGCCCGTTCACGGTGGTGGGTGTGGCCAAAGAGCAGGGAAGTGTGTTCGGCCAGTCGCGGGACCGGTTTGTGATCATTCCGGCGGAGACGTATTTCAAGATGTTTGGCGCGCGAACGGGGATTGGCTACGCGGCGCTGGCGCTGGACCGGAACCACCTGGAACAGGCGCAGGACGAGGTGCGCAGCCTGCTTCGCGCGTGGCGGCATGTTCGGCCGGGCGCGGATGACAATTTCGGGATATTTTCGTCGGATTCGCTGGTGGCGGCCTGGGACCGGATGACGGGGGCGATCGCGGCGACGGCGGTGGCGATTGTCAGCGTCTTTATGGTGGTGGGCGGCGTGGTGATTATGAACATCATGCTGGCGGTGGTGACCGAGAGGACACATGAGATCGGTATCCGGAAGAGCGTCGGGGCGCGGCGAAAGGACATACTGAATCAGTTCCTGGTGGAGTCATCGGTTTTGTCGGCCACAGGAGGGCTAATTGGGGTGATTATCGCGTGGATGGTGGCGGTGGCGGTTCGCAGCACAACGGCCGTTCCGATGGTGGTTCCCTTGAACGCGGTGTTCATTTCGGTTGGGCTCTCAACGCTGGTTGGCCTGTTTTTTGGGATCTACCCGGCGCGGCAAGCGGCGCGGCTGGACCCGATTGAGGCATTGCGAGCGGACAAATGAAGAACGAGCTGACACGAATCTGGTTCGGCGTCCAACTGGCGTTCGACACGCTGCGGGCGCACAAGCTGCGCGCGTTTTTGACCGTATTGGGCGTGATCATCGGCACGAGCACGGTGATTGGCGTGGGTTCGATTCTGGCCGGGTTGGACTCGTCGATTACCGGCATTCTGCGGAGCTTCGGCACGGAGACGTTGGTGATTACCAAGTGGGACTCGCCGATGAGTTTCGGCCCGCGGTCGATGGAAGAACGAATGCGGAAGCCGCTGACGCTGGAGAACGCGCTGGCGATCCGGGACCGGGCCAGAGAGGTGGAATCGGTGAGCCCGTACCTGTTTCCCGATTGGGGAATTCACAAAGCGAAGTACAAGGGAATCGACGCGTTCAATATCCAGATTGGCGGCACCGATCCGGGGTACGTGAGCACCGGGGTGGAGATGCGCGATGGCCGGTTCTTTACCGACGTGGAGAATTCGCATCATCTGCCGGTGGTGGTGATTGGCGAAGATCTGGGAAAGGCCTGGTTTCAGAACACGAGCGCGATTGGGAAATGGGTGGAATTGGACGGGCACTCGTTTGAGGTGATTGGGGTGATGCTGCGGCCGGCGCAGTCGATGCCCGGACAGGAAGACCGCCGGATGATGCTGCCGTATTTCACTATGCGGAAGCTGTTTCCGACGGCGCGGGAGCACATGATCATTGTGGCGGCGACACCGGGGCGGGTGGCGGCGGCTATTGACGAGACGCGGGCGCTGTTGCGAATGGAACGGCGGGTTCCGCTATCCAAGCCTGACAATTTTTCCGTATCGACAGCCGAGCAGATGGTGGAGCAGTTCCGCGGTGTGGTGGCGATGATCGCGATTGTGATGGTGGTTCTCAGTTCGATTGGCCTGTTGGTGGGCGGCATAGGGGTGATGAACATTATGTTGGTGTCGGTGACAGAGCGGACCAAAGAGATAGGCACGCGGAAGGCGCTAGGGGCGCGGAGGCGGGACATCATCATTCAGTTTCTGACCGAGGCGGTAGTGCTCACTTTGGTCGGCGGATTCCTGGGCATTGGGCTGGGCTGGCTGATTTCTCAGGGCGCGGCGCTGGCTTTCCCGGACCTGCCAACCACGGTGCCGATGTGGGCCGTGGCGGCTGGCGTGGTGGTGAGTGTCGGGGTGGGTTTGTTCTTTGGCATCTGGCCGGCGAACAAGGCGGCGCGGCTGGACCCGGTGGAGGCGCTGCGGCACGAGTAGGGGGGGGCACACTGCCGGGCGGATAGAATGGCGGGTATGCGTATTTTCCTGTTGGCGGCGCTGGCGGCGGCTTGCGGCCACGCTGAGGTGGCGGCCCCTTCGTTCCAATGGATGGCGGATGGCACGGTTGTTCTGCGGTGCGCCACCGATGGGGCTGTGATCCGTTACACGTTCGAGGAGAAAGAGCCGGACAAATCAGCCGGGGTGTACCTGGCGCCGGTGGCGGTGCCGGCGGGACGCGCGATCTGGGCGCGGGCGTTCTCCGCCGACGGCGCCGAACAGAGCCTGGTGACCGTCGTCGGCGGCCGGGGCGAGCCATCGACATTGACGCCGGTGACGCAGAACCGTGACTGGAAGAACTACGACTGGGCGCGGCGCCATGCGGCCATCATTGAGAGAAACCGCGCGCAGCCGCCGGAACTGGTGCTGCTGGGCGATTCGATTACGCACTTCTGGGGCGGGGAACCGTCGGATGCGCGAGCGCGGGGGGCCGAGGTTTGGCAGAAGTACTTCGGGGCAAGAAAGGCGGTGAACCTGGGCTACGGCTGGGACCGGACGGAGAACGTATTGTGGCGCCTGCGGCACGGGGAAGTGGATGGAATCGCGCCCAAGGCGGTGGTGGTGATGATCGGCACCAATAACGCGGGGATCAATACTGTGGACGAGATTGTGGCAGGGATCACGGCCATTTGCGAAGAGCTGCATGTACGGCTGCCGCGGGCTAATATCCTGCTTTTGGGTGTGTTCCCGAGGGGCGCCAAGCCGAATGAGGCGCGCGAAAAGATGATGGCGGTGAACGGAAAGATCGCTGGTTTGGATGGGAAGGGGATGGTCACCTACCTGGACATCGGCAACGTATTTCTGGAGCCGGACGGCAGCATTTCGCCGATGGTGATGAACGACTACCTGCATCCGACGGCGCTGGGCTATGAGCGCTGGGCGGCGGCGATGGAGCCGGTGCTAAGACGGCTGATGGGAGAGTAAGTTACCAGAGCTCATCCCGGCGCGCCACGCCGCAGAGTTTGTCGAGCGCCGCCTTGGCTTCTTTCAATTCCGGATAGAGTTTTTCGGCCTCGCGGAACTCCTTGGGGTGGATGCGGCGGCGGGAACCCTTGGCCTCCACCGGATAGCGCACGTGCAGCATCTCGTGGTACATCACATACTCCACGGCTATGGGCGGGGCGTTCGGTTTATCAAGCAGCTTGGAAATGACAATGGCGTTGTGCGAGGGGTCGAAATGGCCAAGGATGGTTCTGGACGCCTGGCGGCTCCAACCGAGGGCGGGCTGGGCAAGCATGCCGTCGAAAAACCGGGAGTTGAGCGAGTTGAAAATCGCTTCCAGGTTGTAGTGCTCGCCTTTCGGGCCGGAGATGTGTTTGCGTCCTCGTGTCTGGCGCAGCAGGTGCAGGTTGCGTCGCACGTCGTGCTGGTTCAAATACAGGTTGTAACGCTCCCGTTGTTCCGGGGGCACAGGCTTGCGGTACAGCTTACAAATCAGGATGTAGGCCAGCGACTCCAGGATAGCCGGGGGGGCGGATTCCAGGGCGTCGGAGATGCGGAATTCCAGCCGGTTGTTGTGCGCGCGAATGAAGGAATTGGCGTTGGCGAAGCGGCAGAACTCCACGGCGCAGTCCGGGACGGGTGTACGGGGCCGGACGGCGCGAAAGACCTGAAGGCAGATTTCGACAGGGGAGGGATCGTCAAACCCAGGAAGGTGCAGTTGGGCGCTCTCGACTTGCATGTCTCCTGAACGGTACCATATCAGTTTGAAACATCAATCTCGTTCCGTGTCGATACGGGGGGCTTTTTGCAAATAGCTGGGAATATGACGAATCCCTACCGGGCCAAGATTACAGCCATTGGCGGGTATGTGCCGCCGGGAGTGTTGACGAACCACGATCTGGAAAAGATTGTGGAAACTAACGACCAATGGATACTGGAGCGCACCGGGATCCGGGAGCGCCACATTGCGGCGAAAGACATTGCGACCAGTGACTTGGCGTTGGAAGCGGCGCGGGTGGTGTTGGCGGCACGCGGGCTGGACCCGACGGACCTCCACGCGATTATCGTATGCACGGTGACACCGGACATGCTGTTTCCGGCGACGGCGTGCCTGGTGCAGGACCGGCTGGGAGCGCACGGTGCCTGGGGGTTCGACCTCATAGCGGCGTGCTCCGGCTTTGTGTATGGGTTGACGACGGCGGCGCATCTGGTTTCGAGCGGGCCGCCGAAGAAAGTGCTTGTCATCGGAGCCGATACGATGTCCCGCATTCTGGACTACACGGACCGGGCGACTTGCATCTTGTTCGGCGACGGCGCCGGGGCATTTTTGGTGGAGACGGCGGAGGCCGGGAGTGAGGGGCTGCTGGATTTCGTGAACGAAGTGGACGGCTCCGGAGGGCAGTTCCTGAAGATGCCGGCCGGCGGCAGCCGGATGCCCGCTTCCCGGGAGACTGTGGATGCACGCCAGCACTTTGTGCACCAGGAGGGGCAGCAGGTTTTCAAATACGCCGTACGAAAGATGGCGGAGATGTCGGGGATTTTGCTGGAACGCAACGGCCTGCGCGGAGAAGATGTGAAGCTGCTGATTCCGCATCAGGCCAACCGGCGGATTATTGAAGCCACGGCAAAAGCGTTGGATATGCCGTTGGACCGCGTGATTATCAACATCGATAAGTTTGGAAATACGACGGCGGCGACGATTCCGCTGGCAACGCGCGACGCTGTGGAGAGCGGCCGGCTTGTAAAGGGAGATCTTGTTCTATTCGCCGCAGTCGGCGCCGGATATACGGCCGGGGCCAGCCTTTGGCGCTGGCAATGCTGACAGCCGTGGGGCAGCGCTAGGAAACAAACGGCGTTTTGGTGTAGCCTTCGAATATGGGCACACAACCAAACGGGCCATTGGAATCGCTGGACCAGTGGGACGACGACGTCCGGGCGCGCTACCGCGCCGACCGCAAAAAAGAAGAGTTCCGCGTCTACGACGATTCGACGCCGAAGGTAGTTCGGGAGTTCTATAAACAGAACCACGCTTTGCAGACGCTGGAGGTCGCGCGCGCGAAGCGGGCCGAATATGAATCGCTGAACAAGGGCGAGATGGGAATCTGGGAAGCGATGGAGCGGCTGAACGAACTGGTAGACGATTCCGACCCCGACACGGACCTGTCGCAGATCGCTCATAATCTGCAGACCTCCGAGGCGATCCGGGCCGATGGGCATCCGCGGTGGTTCCAACTGGCCGGGTTCATCCACGACCTGGGAAAAGTGCTGACAATGTGGGGTGAACCGCAATGGGCCGTGGTGGGAGATACGTTTCCGGTGGGCTGCCGGTGGTCGGAAAAGATTGTCTATCCGGAGTTTTTCGCGGCCAACCCGGATTCGCAGAACCCGGAACTGATGACGCGCTATGGCGTCTATAGCGAGCAGTGCGGGCTGGACAATGTGACCCTTAGTTGGGGTCATGACGAGTACCTGTACCACGTCACCAAACAGTACATGCCCGAACCGGCGCAGTACATGATTCGATACCACTCCTGGTATTCGGCGCACCGGGAGATGGATTACCAATACCTGATGTCGGATCACGACCTGGAGATGATGAACTGGGTTCGGAAGTTCAACCCTTACGACTTGTATTCGAAATCGGCGGAAGCGCCCGACCTGGCGAAACTGCGGCCATATTATGAAGAACTGGTGGCGGAGTTTTTCCCGGCGAAGATTCGCTGGTAGGCCGCGTAGTTCTAAGGGATATCAGGGGCAGTACTAGGTTCGAAAGAAGATTGAGTCATTTTGTCGCGTCCTGCAAACTAGTTATATCTTCAGTTTGAAAAGAAAGAGAAGCGAAACATGGGGCTCAAACTCACAGGTTCCTCGACACGCCTACGGGAAAAGGCGATGTGGCTGACCGTCGTTCTGGAGTCGAAGCTGTGCCGGGACGAACGCGGACAAGACATGATTGAGTACGCGTTGATGGCGGCGTTTCTCGCGGTTGCGGTGGCCGCCATCTTCCCCCAGACTATTGCGCCAAACATAAGCCAGATCTTCTCGAAGGTGAATTCGTCGCTAGGCGGAGCGGCCGCGATTTAATCGCCGGTGACGGACTTCGCCGATGAACGGCACCACCGGCGGCGCCGGACTGCGCAAGCTGTAAACTGCCGAGTTGTACGGGGTTGCTGAGAAGGACGGGCAAGGGGAGTCGTGCTACGTGCCGCGTGCTGGCTGATCCAGCGGCGGGGATACAGAACAGAATTGATTTCTGTTGGGCACGATGCCGACGACATGGTGCATCGTGCCTGTCATGTATCCGGCGCTCATGCGGGGCTTCCGCCGGGACGGCTAATCCAGGTATTTCTTCAGGTCGGGCTCTAGTTGGGCCTTTACTTCGGGAGAATCGATATTCGACTTGGTGATAAGCCTTGGCGGCAGCGGCTGGTTCTTTTCCACTGGTTTGCCGTCGAGCTTATCGACCGCCGCGATCATGGAACGATACCCCATTTGAAATGGATCCTGGGCAACGAGCGAATCAATGAGCCCGGACCGAAGATCCTCCAGCAGTGTGGGACTCCAGTCGAAGCCCACCATCTTGACCGTGGAAGACTTGCGTCCCTTCAGCGCCCTGGCGGCGCCTACGGCACTGGATTCGTTGGACGCGAACAAGCCGTTAACGTTCGGGAACGCGGTCAACATGTTCTCGGCAACCTGCAACGACTTGGCGAAATCGGCCATGCCGTAGCGCTTGTCCTTAATCTGAATGCCGGGAAACTTCTTGATCGCATCTTCGAATCCCTGTTCGCGGGCCATGGTGGACGCGCCGCCCGGTTGCACGGCGACGACAACCACTTCGCCCTTTCCGCCAAGGATTTCGCCCATGCGCGCGGCGGCAAGCTGGCCGGCGGCATAATTGTCGGTGGCGACCATGGCGGCATAGGATTCCGTATCGATTCCAGAATCGAAGATGACGACCGGGATCTTTTCCTTGGCGGCGCGTTCCACAACAGAAAGCATGACGGTCTTGTCGATTGGAGCCAGGCAGATGGCGTCGACGCGCTGGTTGATCATGGCGTCAACAATCTGGATCTGGCCGTTATAGTCTGTCTCCGATGCCGGCCCCTTCCAGAGAACCTCGATGGAGTGCTCACGGGCCGCCTTATTGGCGCCCGCGTGCACGGATTGCCAGAAGAGGTGGGCGAGCCCTTTCGGGACGACGGCGACGCGGCGTTGGCCGCTCTTGTTGCAGCCGGAAATAGAAAGCGCGGCGACCCCAAGGGCGCCGCGCAGGAAGGTTTTGCGTTCCATTACTTAGGGAATTCCTTCGGTTCTGTGAGTTGTTGCCAGCCGGTACCGCTCAGGGACTTCATAAACGCCACCAAGTCCGCCTTATCTTGCGCGGTCAGATTCAGCTTCTTGATGCGTTCATCGAGGTTCTTGTTCGGAATGCCGCCTTTGTCGTAATACTCCACCACTTCTTCCAACGTCTTCAGACTTCCATCGTGCATGTAGGGGAAGGTGTGTTCGATTTCGCGAAGAGTCGGCGTCTTGAAGGCGCCGAAATCGGCGGGATTCTTCGTAACGGCGAAGCGGCCCGGTTCCGGAGATGCCTTGTCCTGGCCGACGCCCAGATTGTGGAACGAATTCAGCGTAAAGCTGGCGCCTTCGTGGCACTGGTCGCACTTGGCCTTGTTGAAAAAGACGTCCATGCCGCGAACCTGGGAGGCGTTGAGGGCGGCTTTATTGCCGAGTTTGTACTTGTCGTAGGGGGAATTGCCGCTAAGCACCGTACGCTCAAACGTGGCGATTGCTTTGGCAATGTGATCGAGCGTGAAATCCTCCGTGCCGAAGACGGATTTGAAGCGCGCCCGATAACCTGGGATTTTCCGCAGCGTTTCCACGACAACCGGGTGGGTGTTTCCCATTTCTATGGGGTTGGCCATGGGGCCCACGGCCTGATCTTCGAGCGAAGAGGCGCGACCGTCCCAGAACTGAATGGCGCCGTAGGCACGGTTGATGACGGTGGGCGAGTTGATGCCTCCGACCTGACCCTTGATTCCGGTGGAGAACTGCGCCTGATCTGTGAATCCCTTTGCCGGATGATGGCACGTAGCGCAAGAAAGTGTGCCATCAGCGGAGATCCGCTTGTCAAAATACAACAGGCGGCCGAGTTCCACTTTGGCGGCGGAATAAGGATTGTCCTTTGGCCAAACGATGGGCGGGAGGCCACGGGGAACGGTGAACGCCCCGGGCTTTGGTTGGGCGTTGAGTAAGGCGAAGGGAACGGCGGCAAGCGCCACCGTTCCCATCCAAAGACTGCTACGCATAGTTCGATTGATCTCCTATTTCTTGGCGAAGCCTTGCACGTAAATGGCCTGATAACCACGGTGCGAGGCGAGGGTGCCGGAAACTTCCATCACGTGAGCGGTGTGTTCGGCGGCGGCTTTGCGGAAGTCGCTGGTGGCGCCGTCGCGACGGGGGTCATGCTCTTCTTCCATCAGCATGTAGAGAGTGCCATCGGCGGTGACGAGACCGACTGGCTGGCCGTTATTGATGCACTTCTGCCCGCAGGCGCGGTGCTTTTCGCCGTGCTTGCCAAGTTGCAGATAGCAGGAAAACTCGACGATTTCGCCGACCGCGGTGATGGCCTTTCCAGCGCGCGGCTTGCCGTCAACACCGGCGGCCATGGTGGTCTGGGTCCACCCGCCGTCCTTGGAACCCATGGAGCCCATGGGCTTGGTGTAGGTGGGGTCGCCGACCGGAGTCATGGCGGGCATGAGTGGCCCGGCGGCGGCCTTTTTTTTGGGCGCTTCCTGCGCGAAAGCCACGGAGACCGCGGCGACTGTGAGCAGAGCAAGTGTTTTGAGTGTCATGGTTTTCTTCCCTGGAACGGTTTTGCAGTTATCCGCGGACGCTGGCCGCGGGAATTTTTCGAAGCACGTCTTCCATCTCGGCGCGGCTTTCAGCGCCAATGGTAAAGCAGTCAAGGACTTCCTGGTGGAGGGCGAACTGGAGGGCTTCGTCCACTCGATTGCGGAGCTTGCCGGCGCCCAGGATCTTCATTCCAATAATGCCTTTGCCGGCCGCCTTCATCTCTTTCAACACGCCGATGACCGTGTTCGGATCGGCGTCCATTGCCGCCTGCGCCGGGTTCAGCCGGGCGAGGTCCACCTCCACCCACGGTTCGGCGGCGGCGGTCTTCAGCGCCTCCAAAGTATGGCAGGAGACGCCTTTGGTGCGAACGATTCCTTTGGCCTGCGCCTCTTCAATAACATCCATGGCGCCGCGTTTTTGCTTGTTCCAGTCCTTGTCCATCATGCAGTGGAGCAGAAGGATGTCAATAAAGTCCGTTTTCAACTCGCGGCGAAAACGGTCCAGGTCGGCGCGCATTTCAGCGGCGGTGGAGGCGCGTGTCTTCGACAGGAGGACGACTTTGTCGCGGGGAACCGTGGTGAGCGCGCGCGCGACGTGGGGATGAGTGCCGTATTGATCCGCCGTGTCGAAAAAATTCAGGCCCTGATCGTAGCCGGCGCGGAAGAGTTCGGCGAGGCCCTCCACGCCCAGTTTCCTGGTTTGATTGGAACTGCCGCCCACACCGCTGGTGCCGGACCCCTGGGCCAGGCGGCTGAGAGCGATCTTCTTGGGGCCCAGCAGAACACGATCAATCGCCGTTTTCGGCTTTTCGGCGGCAAAAAGGTAATACGGAAACTGGTTCAGGGAAACGGCGGCGCCGGTGGCGGTACGGAAAAAGCGGCGTCTTTGCATATTGGGTCCGTTCACTTGGTACGATATCACGGCACGGTCACAACTTTGATGCCGAAACTCCTACTCTTGATTGTAGTTTGCCTTCCTTTAGCGGCGCAGGAACGGTGGCAGGCGCGTTCGATGGTGATTTCGCCGCGCGGAATCGCGGCCACCAGCCAGACGCTGGCCAGCCAGGCGGGCGCGCAGATACTGGCGCGAGGCGGATCCGCGGTGGACGCGGCCATTGCGGCCAACGCCGTGCTGAGCGTTGTGGAGCCGATGATGTGCGGTATTGGCGGGGACCTGTTCGCGATTCACTATGAAGCGAAGACGGGAACGCTGAGCGGGATCAACGGCAGTGGGTGGGCGGGCCAGGGGCAGACGCTGGAGGCGTACAAGGCGAAAGGCCTGCACGGAGTGCCCTCAACGGGAATCCATACGGTGACGGTGCCAGGGGCGGTTGACGGTTGGTGGCAAATGCACAAAAAATTTGGCAAGCTGCCGTGGGCCGACCTGTTCCAACCAGCGATCTATTACGCGCGGAACGGATTCCCGGTGACCGAGATCATTCAGGAAGACTGGGCAGGGAGCGTTTCGAAGCTGCGCGGGGACGACAACGCGCGGAAGTATTGGCTGGTGGACGGGCGCGCGCCAAAGGTAGGCGAACTGTTCAAGGCGCCAGCGCTGGCCGAAGCGCTGGAATTGATTGCCCGGGGCGGGCGGGACGCGTTTTATAAGGGGCCAATCGCGGCGGCGATACTGAAGACATCAAAGCGGCTGGGAGGAACACTGGCGGCGGCCGATTTCGCCGAATTCCGCTCCGAATGGATCGCGCCGATTTCGGTGGACTATCGGGGCTGGAAGGTATACGAGATGCCCCCGAACGGGCAGGGCATTGCGGCGCTCATGATGTTGAACCTGATGGAGCGCTTCGGGCTGCCGGAGATGGACCAGCGCTCCGCCGAAGCGATGCACATCAAGATTGAGGCGCAGAAGCTGGCTTACCGGGACCTGTACGCGTTTGTGGCCGACCCGCGGCAGGCGAAGGTGCCGGTGGCGGGTATGCTGGCCAAGGGTTATGCCGCGGCGCGGGCCCACGGTATTTCGCTGGAGAAAGCCAATTGCGACGCGAAGCCGGGAGAGCCGGAAAAGGGCCACACGATTTATCTGAGCGTGATTGACAAAGACGGAAACACGCTGAGTTGGATACAGAGCATTTCTGATATCTGGGGTTCTGGGGTGGCGGTGGACGATTACTCGTTTCACTTACACGACCGTGGAGGGAATTTTTCCTCCGACCCGGCGCACCCGAACGTGCTGGCGGCGCGGAAGCGGCCGTTTCATACCATCATTCCCGGCTTTATGGAAAAGGGCCAGCAGAAGATTGCCTTTGGCATCATGCGCGGCGGAAACCAGGCGCAGGCGCACGCACAGTTCGTCTCGAACGTGGTGGATCACAAGATGAACATTCAGGAGGCGTTGGAGGCGCCACGCTTCACACGGCGCCATGTAGAAGGCTGCGGGGTGATGATGGAAGGGCGGCTGGACGCGGCGGCGCGGGAAAAGCTGAATGCGCTGGGCCACTATGTGGATTGGCGGGCCGAGTATTCGGCCCAAATGGGCGGTGGGCAGGCAGTACTGCTGGACGGGGCGGAGCGGATGCACTTCGGCGCGTCGTCACCAAGGAAAGACGGCGCGGCGATTCCGGAGCCGGATCCCTACTTTATTCAATCGGGAAAGAAACCATGAAGTTACTTACATATGTTTTGACCGCCGCTGCTGTGTTTTCGGTGGAGCCGGCGCAGGAGCTGGTGCAGTTAGCCAGGAAGTCACCGCAATCTGCCGCGTTCAAAGAGAAACTGATGGCGCAGACCAAGGCAGAGGAGCGAAAGAACGGCCGGGCGTGGGCCGGCTATTTGGGAGAGTACGTGTTTGCTGTGGAATCGGCGACGGCGCCCCAGTTCTTCTGGGATGAGCAGCCGGGCGGCAAACCGGTGCGGCTGAAGGGCAGCGATGTGTGGATTGCCACGCCCACCGGCAAGACTGGCCGTTCTCACAATTACTATTGGGTGGTGAACGGAAAGCAGATGGTGAATCCGCCGCTGTTACTGCCGAACGATGTGCCGGGCTACGGGCCGCTGAGCTATGAAAAGCCGGGCGTGCCGAAGGGTACGCTGTCGGAGAAGATTGTTCACACGAGCGCGATCTACGACGGCATGAAGGCCGATTATTGGGTGTACGTGCCGGCACAATACAACGCCGCCACGCCGGCCGCGTTGATGGTGTGGCAAGACGGCGCGGGGCTGACGAACCGCAACGCGGGGGCGAGGTTATTGACGGTGGTAGATAACCTGATCCACGAAAAGAAGATGCCGGTGGCGATTCAGGTGCTAATTTCGCCAGGAATGTTAGGCGAGCGGCGCCTGCGATCCGTGCAGTATGACTCGGTGGACGATAAGTACGCGCGGTATCTGCGAGATGAAATTCTGAAAGATGTAGAGGCCAAATATAACATCCGCAAAGATGGCTATTCACGGTTTATTTCCGGGTCCTCGTCGGGCGCTATTTGCGCGTTCAATGTGGCGTGGTGGCACAACGATCATTTCACGCGCGTCCTTTCCTGGGTGGGCAGCTATACAAGCATTCAATGGGACCCGTGGAAGAAAGAGGGCGGCAACATCTATCCGTTCCTGATTCGAAAATCGGACCGCAAGAATATACGCATTTGGATGACAGACGGGCACAACGATCTGGAAAACAACCATGGGTCTTGGCCGCTCCAGAATATCGCCATGGCGAATTCGTTGAAGATGAAAGAGTACGATTTCCACTTCTACTTCGGCTCCGCGCAGCATAATGGAGTACAAGGAGCGTCGGACCTGCCGGAGGCGCTGACATGGATTTGGCGCGGCTACGACGCGGCGAAGACGGCGGAGGTGTTTACGATGGACCCGGCGGAGAAAGGGAAACCCTATTGGCGGGTGAAGGAACTGAACCGGGAGTAAGTTACTACCGGGTGCGCATTCCGCTGAACGGCCGCTTGCAGGAAGAAATCTGCGAGCGGCTGGCGGATTTTGAGGTGGCGGGCATTGAGGAGCTTGCGGATTCGGTGCGCGTGTTTTTCACCTCACAGCGGGAGGCGGGCGACGCGGCGCGCGCACTGGGCGGGAGCGAGCCGGAGGTGATCGCGGATGAAAACTGGTCAGCCGTCTGGCAGGCCGAGTGGACACCGCTATCGATTGGGGAGCGTTTTTTCCTGTGCCCGGCGTGGGTGGACGCGGCGACACCGGAGGGTCGAATCCGGCTGGAAATGGCGCCTGGCAACGTTTTTGGCGGCGGGGACCACCCGACGACGCAGCTCTGTCTGGAACTGCTGGAGCAACTGGCGCGGCCCGGGGTTCTGGTGGCCGACATCGGCGCGGGAACAGGCATCTTGACGAAAGCGGCGAGGGCGCTGGGGGCGCGCGCCGTTGGCTGCGATATCGATCCGGCTTCGGCAAAGACGGTGGACTTCATTGGCTCGGCGGATGCGCTGGCCAGTGCGCAATTCGATGGTGTGATCGCCAATATCCACCTGGGCGTGCTCCAGCAACTGCGTGCGGAGTTGCGGCGGCTGGCGCGGCCCGGAGCGTGGCTGCTTGCCAGTGGATTTCTGCCGGAGCAGGCCGGAGCGGCGGTGGATCTATTCGGCCGTCCGGCGGCGCTACTGGAACGCGACGGCTGGTGCGCGGGTGTATTCACGAATTGGGAGTAGCGTAGAGCTATGCGTATCTGCATGTTGTTCGCGCTGGGCCTGGCGGCCACGGCGGCGGACCTAAGTGTCGTCTACACCGGGCGGTTGATCGGCTACGCGCGGGCCTGCGCCGAGGAGCGCTTTGTTCGCGGCAAAGTGATGGAGGGCGTGCAGTACTACAACCGCGTTTGCGTTGGTGCGGAGGGCGGATATGGCCGCGCGCTTGCGGCAGTGCTGCGGGAGGCGGGCGCGGGCGCCCCGCGGCGACTGCTGCTGGGCGTTGGCGACCACTTTGCGCTGGACTACCGTGCACGCACTGTGGTGGTGGATGCCAAGGACGGCGAACGCGCCGTTGGCAAGGACGAATTGTTCTACCACGAGCCGCACGGGTGGATTATCCTGAGCGACGCCGACCCCGCAAAATTCGATGCGATTGTGGAATCGCAATCCGGCGCCAATACAGTCATTGAAGGCGACGCGACGGCGCAGTTTCTGATCGATGCCGGTTACGACGCGTTGGCGCCGGGCAAACACGACTTCTATTTCGGCGCCGAACGGTTGCGGCAAGTCTCTCGGCTGCTGGCGCGCCGACCGCGGCCGGTGCAGATGCTGGGAACGAACCTGGTGATACAAGGCACGTTGATCGACCCGCCCGCCCGCGTTCCCGAGGGATTCCGGAAGAAGAACTACCTGGACCGTCACGGCGACGTCACCATTGGTTTGCCGGCAATCGCGCTGCCCTGGTTGCGCCGCGTTTCCGTCGCGGGAAAGTTTGAAAGCGTGGTGTTGTGCCCGGTGGGCAGAGCGGGCCGGGATCAGGCCTGCGCCGTGGCCAGTGAAGTGGTGCAATTGTTGCCCGACGGCAAGCGATTCAAACTGCCGGACGACGCGCCCGCGCTCAAGGAAGTGACGTCCTATCACCTGTGCGCGCGGCGAGCGGGCGCCGAACCGGTCTGCACCGTTTTCGATGTGGCGCAGCCGCTCTTTCAATATGGCCGGGAGAACTCTTCCACTCCGTTTCCGCAGCCCTATTTCGTGGACCGGGACCGCAACGTTGTGGTGATGGGCGTGGTGGCGCCAGGGCTGGAAAAGCAGGTGGGGCTGCTGAACATGGTGTGGCGGGACCCCAAGCGGAGCCACGAGGTGCGCGCTGTGGCCGTTGACGCCATACAGTCCATTGAACAACTGCTGGATTTCTGCGAAGCCAAAGGCGATTGCACCGCGGAACGCCAAATGGTGCTGCTGGCGCAGATGCCGATGGAGGCCGCCGCGGCGGTGCAGCGGAGAACCGGCAAACGGTTCGACCTGGTGATCGCCGAAGCCAACCCATTCACGCACACGCCATTTCCGAAGGTGGAATACCCGGCCGATTATCCGGCGCTGGTGGTGAGTCCCAAGCCGGTGTACGACGCCAACCGGCCGGCCGAAATCGCGCTGCATGCGCAGGCCGTCATCCTGCGCGGGCAGAACCGATCGTTCACCTCGTTCGCGGTGCAAACGGCCCCGTATGCGTTGGCGTTGGAACCAGGGGCGGAGACCACGAAGCGCGTTCGCCTGGCACTGGACTCGTTAAAGCGATTCCCTACCGGCGACCCTGAGGATGACTTTCGCCAACTGGTGCTTGAGACCATGCGCGAACGGGCAGGGGCAGCAGTCGCGATTCTGCAGAAGCGCGACCTTTTCAAAATGGATCTGCTACTGAAAAAGGCCGTGGCCGGGCCGCGCACAGAGGACGACAAACTGCGCGCGATGGTGGAAGGCATACTTTGGAAGGGCGACTTCCTTGCGCCCCGGCTGGTGAAGGGCAGCGCGCTGCGGCGCGCCCTGGAGCGCGCCCGGGAGTTCGACGCGCTGGACAAGGACGTCTATTTCTACGAGAGTGAATACAACCGCGGGCTCCACATTCTGGGAGCGTTTCAGGGTCCGGCTTCGCGCAAGTTCTTCGTTAACGGGGAACCGATTGCGGACGACAAAGCGTACCTGGTGGCGATGACCGATTTTCTGGCGTTCGGGGACACGGGCTACCCCGAACTGGCGCAGGAACTGACGGGAGCGCCCGAACGTCCGCACGAACTCAACGTGCTGCCGCGGATTTCTGAACTTGTGCTGGACCGGCTGCGCGGGACGACGGCCGCGCGGGGGAAGGGAACCCGGTTTGGGACGTACATGGACTACATTGATTGGCCGGGATTTCCGGTGGAGCCGGAAGCCACGCTGGCCATGCAGTTTGGTGAGTATTTCCGGTCCTCGTCGAACGGAACACCGCAATTTCCGGGGCTGGTGAACGGCGCGACCAAGAACGCGGAAACACTGGTGCAAACGCGGTCCCGCTGGCGCGTTGTGTTGGAGCGCGGCGAAGTGGCGTGGTCCGATTATTGGCACAACCAGACAAACCAAAGTGCGTTGCTGCGCGCCTTTGAAGGCATTACCGAAAGCCGCGTGGCCGCGCCGGAGACGCATTCGCTGAACGCCGCATTCGCGGCCGAACTGAGGCGCGAAAAGATCCGCTCGGTGGACTTCTTGCGCGCCGAAGGGCGTCTGCAGAATCAGCGTATTGAAAATGCCGAGTCGCGATTTGTGCATAGTTATCCGCAGAACGAGCTTTCGGTGGAAGCCGGCTGGCGGCGCGCGATGCACCGCAGCATCTACCAGCGGCCGTGGTGGGGTTGGCAGGTTTCGGGCATCGTGAACACGCAGATTCAGAACCCGCTGTTCGCGGCCCGTGTAAGCCATCGCACCGAATGCCCAGCCGGCGATTGCAAGACCAGCCAAGGGTTCGACGCGAGCCTGGGCCGAACAACGCGTGCCCTGGTTAAGCTTGGCGCGCGCCGGGAGATGCGCGATAGCTGGGCGGAAGCGGGCGTTTTCGCGGGCGGTGTGCGGCGGCCGGAGTCCTATCAACTGCTCGATCTGGCCCCGTGCCGATTATCTGTTGAAAACCTGCGGACGTGCCTGGACAGCCCGGCGCGGGTATTGAGCGCAGCGCCGAAGTTGGACGCGTTAACCCAGCACACGGTGATGGGCGGCGGCATGGAGTCCGGTGTGTTCGCCAATTTCAGTTGGCGCGTGCCGCTCACTCCGGCCAATGCAGCGCAACTGGTGCTGGAAAACCGCGGCCGCTGGTATTTCAACCATGGAAAAGACATTCCGCTGGATACGCGCCTATCGAACCTGTTCAGCGCCGGGCTGGCCATTCCCATCGCCGGCCGACTGGCGTTGAAGCCCTCCTGGACGCTGTTCCACTACCTCAATAAATCCGGGCTGGTGCTCGCGCCCGGCGGGTTCGCACAACGGCCCGGTGTGCTGCTGATGGGCAATACGTTCGACATCAAGGCCGAATACCGCTTTGATTGGACGGAGGGCCAATCGTGGCTAAAGGTGCTGCGTTACGGCGGCGGGCGGTAGCGTTAGGGCAGAATGCGTTTCGGCGCCGCCTTGCGGTACTGGTCCTTCCAATACGATGCCCGGGCGGGTTCGATTTGCGCTAGCAGATTGTACGCCTGCTCCAACAGCGGCTCCAGCCGGATGGCCTCCATCACCTGCGCTTTTGCCTCGGCGATGTCCCCGGCGTTGGCGAGGGCGGCGGCCAACTGGAGGCGGCGCATGGTGTCGGCGGGCTGATCCTCAACGGCGCGCCGCAGCCACGGCAACGCCAGTTCCGGCTTCTTCTGCCGCATGTACTGCAGGCCCGCGGCCAGCGCCACGGCGCCATCGGTGTGCCCTTGTTTCACCGTCTCGTTTAACTCTGTCAGCCCCTCACGCAGGCGCTTCAGGCTTCTTGATTGCTCCGCGTTGTTCAAATACGCCAGCGCCAGGTTTCGCGTCCGCAGTCCTTTCGGCGGCTCGCGCCAGGCACGAAGGAGTTCGCCGCGGTCCAGGAACTTCTCTTCGCTCTTCTTTGTGCGGATCCAGTGATCAGTGCGCGATGCGTGGCTGCCGTCGTAGGGGCGTTGACGCGGCATGTGGCAGCGAATGCAATCGTCGCCGGCCTTGCGGCGGTGCGTTTCGGCGGGTTCGCCCGCGTGGCATTGTTGGCACTTGTCGCGGTACCAAGCGGCCTTGTCTTTCTCCGCCGGTTCGCGGTGGGAGTCATGACAGGAGCCGCACCAAAGTTTCCCCTGGCTGGCGATGGCGCAACGGCTGGCGGCTAGTTCCTCGGTTTGGCTTTGCACGCGCAGAATGGTGTCGTCAGCGTTCTTCCGCGCGACGTAGATGGTGAAAACGTCCTCCATGGCGAGGCCGGGCTGGTAATCGGTGAACTGTTTGCCGGGGTTGAGCACGCGCGCTTCGCCGGGCAGATGGCAGGTGTCGCAAACCGCGTCGCGGGCGGCGATTGTCAATTTGGCCGGGTTGACGATATTGGTTTTGGCTGGCTTCGACAAATGTGCGGTGGCGTCGCCATGGCAGCGGTCGCACGTGATGGCCGCGCCGGCAAGGGCGTCGTCCGCGTAGCGATTCTGCGTGCCGCGAATCGGGGTGGTGCGGTTGGCATGACAGTGCAGGCAATCGGAACGGACGGGACGGTAAAAGGTAGGATTCGAGTCGATGACATAACCCGGCGCCATGTCCCATATCAAGCGATTCGCATACCAGGCGAGCGGCGATTGAAACAGTGAATCGCCGATTTTAACGATGTAAGATTTTGCTTCTTTACCGGAACCGATGGCCCAACCGATGTCGTAGGCCTCCACCGCGCCCTTGTTTTCCATGAAGTGCGTCATCGTGCCCTGGTGCCAAACTACTCCCATGCGGCGTCCCGAAAAATCGTGAAACCACTGGCGTTGCGATTGCGCCTCTGCGCGCGGCGCGGCAATGCTGCGCGCTTTTCCCGTGCGCGTGTAGGAGTCCACGATAGACTGGTGGCAGTTGACGCAGCGCGGGTCCGCCCAGAGGGTGGCCGCGGCCAGCAGGAAATAGACGCGGAGCATCACTGGTATTAGACACTGGATGCGCGCGGAAAGCCAATTATGGTATTCTCTATCGAGAACAGGGAGATTTGAATTGCTGCAAGATCCAAACCTCGTAACCCGCCAGGCGGTGGAGGCCGAATTCGACGCGACGGTGCGCGAGGATATTGAAAAATTCCGCGCGGCGGCGAATGGGTACATGGCCGGTGTGTTGACCGACGACGAGTTCCGCGCGCAGCGTCTTCGCCGGGGCGTGTATTCGCAGCGGCAGGCCGGCGTGCACATGATCCGAACGAAGGTGCCGGGCGGGATTCTGACGGCGGATCAGATGGACTCCTTGGCGGGCGTCTCCGATGAGTTTGCCGAAGGTAAAGGTCATCTAACCACGCGGCAGAACATGCAGTATCACTTCATTCCGCTGCCGCGCGTGGCGGACCTGCTACACAAACTGGCCGATGCACGGTTGACGACGCGGGAAGCCTGTTACAACACGGTGCGCAACGTCACAGCCAGCCCTCTATCGGGCCTGCTGGCCGATGAAGTGTTCGACGTGCAGCCGTATGTGCGCGCCGTGTCGCTCGCGTTTCTCCACAACGAACTTACGGATAGCTTGCCGCGCAAATTCAAGATCGCTTTCTACGCCGGCGGCAAACAGGACGACATGGCGCTGGCCATTCACGATTTCGGCGCAACGGCCGTAATCCGCGACGGCAAGCGTGGCTTCCGCACGGTGATCGGCGGCGGATTGGGCCCGTTGCCGAATGAGGCGACATTGCTCGATGAGTTTCTGCCGGAAGAGAATCTGGTGGCGCGGATTGAAGCCGTCATCATGCTTTTCAGCCAGTATGGAAACCGCAAGAACCGGAACAAAGCGCGATTGAAGTTTGTGCTTCGGGAGCGCGGCGTGGAGTGGGTGAAGGAGACGATCGAAGCCAACTACGCGCAGATTCTGGCCAACGGTGGTACGAAGACGCCGCAGATTGTTCCGGAGAATTTTGGCGGATATCAGAGTACGGCTCCCCGGCTGGGGGACGGAGGCCAACTGCCGGTGCTTGGCGCAACGCCGGCCGATCCTGCTTTTGACCGCTGGCTGGAATCAAACGTTCGAGAACAGAAGCAGCCGGGCTACGCGATCGTCACGATTCGGTTGGCGCAAGGGAACATGGTGGCGTCGCAGATGCGCGCCGTGGCCCAACTTTCGCGCGACGCGGGTGACTCGATTGTCCGCGTCGATATCGATCAGAATCTCCATCTGGCCTTCATTCCGGTGGGAAACCTGCGGCGAGTGTTCGCCGCTTTAAACCTGCACGGCTTGGCCGAATCCGGCGCTGGAGAACTCGTGGACACGGTGTCGTGTCCCGGCGCGTATTCGTGCAACCTGGCGCTGACGAAGTCAATGAATCTGGCAGCCGCGGTGAGCGAGGCCGTTTCGGGTTACACGGACAAGCAGGTGCGCGGGCTTTCGGTGAAAATTTCCGGCTGTCCGAACTCTTGTGGCCAGCACTGGATCGGGAGCCTGGGCTTCTACGGCAATTCGCGAAAGGTTGAGGGCAAAGAGGTTCCCTACTACCAGATGATGCTGGGCGGCGGATATGACCGCGAAGGGATGTTGCGTTTCGGTCTGGCGATATCCAGTCTGCCCGCGAAACTGGCGCCGGTGGCTGCGCGCCGTGTGCTCGATCATTTCATTGCGAACCGCTCGGAAGGCGAATCGTTCCGGGAGTACGTGTTGCGGCACAAGGTGGAGTTTTTCCGGGCGATGGTGGCCGACCTGGCCAAGCCCGCACAGTACAATGCCGAGTGGTTCATGGACTGGGGCGACCAGGAAAACTTCAGCCTGCAATTGGGCCGGGGCGAATGCGCCAGCTAGAAATGTTGTGCGCCTAAACAAAGGGCGTTATCATAGTATCTGGTTCGTCGCGGGAGTAACTCAGTGGTAGAGTCTCAGCCTTCCAAGCTGTTGGTCGCCAGTTCGATCCTGGTCTCCCGCTCCAAAGATTCGCAATAACGAAAGGCCCGCCGAAGCGGGCCTTTCGTGCGTTCAGGCGCGTGCGGCCAGCGTCGCCAACACACGTTCCGGCGTGAACGGAACCTCGCGAATCCGCGCGCCGGTCGCGTCGAAAATCGCGTTGGCGATGGCAGCGGCCACCACGGTGATGATGGTCTCGCCGGCGCCCATGTGCGGCTGGTCTGGCCGGTCGATTAGCACCGACTCCACCACCGGCAATGGATCGCCGAATTTGAAAACCGGGAACCGCCGCCAATCGACGGAGGTGAGTGAAGTAGCGTCCCATTTCACTTCTTCGTACATCGCCCGGCTCATACCCTGCAGCGCGCCGCCCTCCAACTGCGCCCGCAGTCCGTCTGGATTGGAAATTGGCCCGGAGTCGTTGCTGCAGACCAGTTTCGTCACGGTTACTTTTCCGGACCCTTGGTCCACGCTCACTTCCGCCACCAGGCCCCCGTAGCCGTTGTTCCCCTCATACAGCACGATGGCAATTCCCCGGCCGGTCACAACACCGGTTTTCGCATTGCCTGGTTTCGGCGAAGGCCGCGTATCCCATTTTGCGCCGCGCGCGGCGCCGTTCAACACGTCGATGAGACGGGAATCCACCAGATGGCGCAACCGGTATACCACCGGGTCCACTTTCAGCGCGGCGGCGATTTCGTCGATAAAGCTCTCATTGGCGAACGTGTTCTGCAGCCGGTTCGGCGAGCGCAGCGGACCTGTATAGAAAGGCGAGGCGATGGTCCGTGTTAGGACTCGTTCGCTCTGCACGTTGCCAGTGCTGCCGCAGGAGCCGCCAACGCAGCCGGTACCGTAGGCGGAGGCGACGTTGCCATTGTTGTTAAACGCCGCAGGCCGGGTTGGTGTCATTGTCGGGTTCACCGCGGGTGCCGCGAAGCCCAGCAGACCTCCGGAGTAGATATTGCCGGGCGTTGTGGCGTTGGGCCGGTTGCCCTTGTTGAACGTCCAGCTTTCATAGTTCCACGCGGTCATCTGCCCGCCGGCGTCGACGCCTGCGGTGAGGTCAATCACATAGGCCGGGCCGAAGCTCTCCGCCGCCGTCATCTCGTCTTTGCGCGAATACTGCACACGCACGGCGCGCCCCGTGGCTTGGGAAATCACCGCCGCGTCGTAGGCAACCGTATCCGCGCCGTTGAGCCCGTAGCAGCCGGAGCCTTCGACAAAGATGCAGCGGATGTTTTCCTTCGCCGTCCCCAGAATGAGTGCCAGGCTATCGCGCTGCGGGTAGATGCCTTGAGAGGCGGACCAGACTGTAGCAGTCGTATTGGCACCGGTTCCCTTCACATCGGCTACGGCACAAGAGGTGCCAAGCGAGCCATGCATCTGGAACGGGTGGAAGTAGGTGGCTTTAAACGTTTGGGCCGCTGCCTTCAACTTTTCGTCAACGTCGTCGGCCACAACAGTGTAGGCATCACGCGAAGGCATGCGGCGCATATTGGCGTAGAGCGTCTGCTGGTCCGGCAGCCGGTCTCCGGCCGTCCAGCGCACCACCAGCTTTTCGGCCGCCTGCATGGCCTCCCATTGCGTATCGGCCGCCACGGCCACAAAATCCCTGCGGACGATCACCTTTACGTTGCCTGGCAGAGTGCGTACGGAACTTTCGTCCACGCTGACAACTTTCGCGCCGACGGCCGGCGGGCGGACCACTTTCCCGTGGATCATCGCGGGCAGGCGCACATTGTGAACATATTCGAACTCGCCGGTGGCCTTCGGCGGAACATCGTAACGCGGCACAGATTTGCCCAGCACCGTGTAGGTCGCCGGGTTCTTCGGCACCGCCCTTGTGTTCAAAGTCAGATTGATTTTCTTGCCGCCGATGAGCTTGCCGTAGCTCACGTTATTGGTCCTGTCCGCGCGGCTATAGACAATTCCGTTCTCTACCATCAGTTGGTCCACCGGCAGCCCCAACTGCTCCGAAGCCAGCCGGACCAACGCCTCCCGCGCCGTTGCCAGCGCCGCGCGCAGCGCACCGGTGCCAAATTGCGTTGGGTGCCCCTGGCTGCCGGAACTGACGCCCTGGTCCGGGCACATCGCAGTATCGCAAATGATCATCTTCACGCGCTCCAGCGGTACGCCGAGCTCTTCGGCCACCAACTGGTGCTGCACGGTGCGGAAGCCTTGGCCGAAATCACACTTGCCCGCATAGGCAGTCACACTGTCGTCGCCGCCAATCGCGATCCAGGAGTCTACTTGATTATTCGGAATCGTCGGCGTCGGGAAGCCGCTGGCGGTTTGGCCGGACGCCTGTTCCATAGATCCGGCGATGCTGAAACTGACAATCAACGCACCGGCGCTTCGGAAGAAGTTCCGGCGCGAATACCCTTCGCCGGAAAGCGCCGTAATGGCGTCTGGAGTCATACCCGTACTCATGCCTTCACCTCCTTGGCGTAACGGACCAGCGCTTTCAACATCCGCGGATGCGCGTAGCAACGGCATAGCAGCCCCCCCAGCGCCTCCTGTATCTGCGCCTCGCTGGCGCCGGGATTCTTGTCGATGAATGCCTTCCCGTACAGCACTGGGCCGCTAATGCAGAATCCGCATTGCAACGCCTGTTCGTCGATAAAGGCCTTCTGAATCGGGTGCGGGTTCTCCATTGTTCCCAGCCCTTCCAGCGTTACAATCTTGCCTTTCGCTTCGGAAACAGGAAGCGTGCAGGAGCGGTATGGTTCACCGTCCATCAGTACGGTACACGCGCCGCACTGCGCCAGTCCACAGCCGAATTTCGGCCCTTTCAGTCCGTACGCGTCCATCAGCACGTATAAAAGTGGACTATCGGGGTCCACTTCAACGGCGTTATCCCCGCCGTTGACGTTCAACACTACCTCTGCCATTTCTCGTTAGCTGCCTTCCTATTGTGATTGGGGGCCGGGAGGTTGTCCCGGCAGTAATTGGGCGCCAGCATATATGGAGCGGCTCCAGGCGTCAATCGAAGCCGAAAATGTTAACAAGTTCGCCTGAATCGGCGGCGGGTGTGATAGCATCGCGACAACTTCTTATGTCTCGCTTTTTTCTTTTATTGTTCGGCTTTGCCGCGCTGCTTTCCGCCCAGGGTACCAACGGCACCATCGCCGGCCAGATCACCGATCAGGCCGGAGCCGCCGTCGCCAACGCGAAGGTCCTCATTCAGAATGAAGCGGCCGGCGTGAATCGCGAAGCCATCTCCAATGCCAGCGGGCAGTACGTGGCCTATGCTCTTCCCCCAGGCCAATACCGCATCACGGTGGAACAGCCGGGCTTTCAAAAACTGGTTCGTTCGGCGATTGAGTTGACTGCCGCCGACGCCGTTACGGTGGATCTGCGCCTCGCCATCGGCGATGTTCGCCAGACCATTGAAGTCTCCGAAGCCGCGCCTCTTCTGCAGTCCCAAACAGCGATGGTTTCCTCCCTCGTCACCAACGATCAGATGATCGAAATGCCGCTGAAAAGCCGTACATTCACTTCGCTTGTCCTGCTCGGCCCAGGCGCCTACGCCGGTTCGGCCGGCAATCTCACCACCTCTCCCTACGCTATGCGCGGCGATACCAACATCTCCGTCAATGGTTCCAGCCCGCAGAACAACTCCTATTTCATCGACGGCATGGTGAATCGCAACCTCTGGCTTAGCACGCTCATCATGGTGCCCACCGTCGACTCCATTCAGGAAATGCGCGTCCTCACTTCAAACTACTCGGCCGAGTACGGCATCGCCGCCGGCGCCGTCACCATTGTGCAAACCCGCTCCGGCACCAATCGCTACCGCGCCAGCGCCTACGAATTCCTTCGTAATTCCGCCCTCGATGCCAATCAGTTCTTCAACAACCGTCTTGGTGTGGCCAAGCCCGCCTTCCGCCGCAATGAATTCGGCGGTACCATCGGCGGTCCGGTGCGCAAGGACCGTACTTTTTTCTTCGCCGACTATCAGGGCATCCGCGTTGCCCAACCCCGTTCCAGCATCTCCACCATCGCCACGCTCGCGCAGCGCGACATGGTGGCCACCGGCAACTTCGCCGCTCTTGGCACGCAGGTCTTTGACCCCTACACGCTCACCGGCACACAGCGAACTCCCTTCGCCGGAAACTTGATTCCCCGTACCCGTCTCGACCCGGCGTCCCAAAAACTCTTCGCGCTCCTGCCGGATCCCACTTCCGGCGCCGCCAATCGCAACTTCGCCTTCAATCCCACGCAGCGCCAAACCACCGATCAGTTTGACGTTCGCCTCGATCAAAATGTGGGCTCCGCCGATCGGCTTTTCTTCAAATACTCCTGGGACATCACCAGTCTCGTTATTCCCGGTTTCATTCCCGTGCGTCCCGGAGCGACACTCGACCAGAACCCCTATCTCGCCGCTGATGGCACCTACACCGCCACCGACACGCCGCTTCGCAACCAATCCGGCACGTTCAACTACGTGAAGGTTTTCACCCCATCGTTAATCAACGAAACCCGCCTTGGCGTCGTCCGCTGGAATCAGAACATTGAGCCTTTGGGCAATCCATTTTCCACCGCCACCGCGCTTGGCATTCCAGGCGTCAATATCAACGACAAGTCCGGCGGTCTGCCTTCGTTCACCATCACCGGGTTCTCCGGTCTTGGTGACAACTCCACGTATCCCGAAGTCAGCCGCACCACCTCTTTTCAGTACGAAAACGTAATGACCTGGACCCGCGGAAACCACACTTTGAAAGCCGGCGGCGTCTATGTTCGCCATCGTTTCAACGGCTTTTCCGCCTTCCCCACGCGAGGCGACTTCTCCTTCAACGGGCAGTTCACACGGCAGATCGGCACCACCACAACCGCCACCGCGCTCAGCGATTTCGCCATCGGCGCCACCTCTGGCATTAACCGCAATATTCTGGTGGGAACATTCGGCATGCGTTTCTGGAACATGGGCGCCTTTGTCGACGATACGTGGCGCGTCAACAGCCGCCTCACCATCAACGCCGGTCTGCGCTACGACATTCAGGCGCCGCCCTATGAGGTCTATAATCGCTGGTCGAACTTCAATCTCGATACCGCCAAGCTCGAAATCGCCACCGGCTCCGGCGCCCAGCGCCGTCTGCGCAATCTTGACCTCAACAACTACGCACCCCGCACCGGCCTTACGTACATGCTGACGAAGGATCGCAAGACGGTCCTCCGCACCGGCTTCGGTGTGTCGTTCGTCGAGGCCGGCCAGGGCGGCGGACAACTCTACAAGAACCTGCCCTTCTTCTTCTCTCAGGTCATCGCCACGGACCAGAATGCCGCGCCCCCGCGCCGCCTCTCCGATGGCATCCCCGCCGCTGTCGCTTTAGATCCGAAGGACACAGTGCAGCTTTCCTCCGGCAGTCCCAACGTCTGGGACTATAGCCTCCAATCCACCAAGGTAATGCAGTGGAGCCTGGGCATCCAGCGCGAGATCCTCCCGCAAACGCTTCTCGACGTCGCCTACATCGGCACCCGCACCATCGGGCTCGTATCCAACGTCAACATCAATCAATCCGTCCCCGGCGCCGGGGCGCAAAATCCGCGCCGGCCCTTTTTCGCCGTCAATCCGAATATTGTAAATTTGACCTACCGCACCAACTACGGCTCCGCCAAGTATCACTCGCTACAGACGCGCGTGGAAAAGCGCTACTCAAAAGGCTTCACAGCCTCGCTTGCCTACACCTACTCGAAGTATATGGCCAACGGCACCAACATCAACGGGGGCGGCAACGGCGCCCCGCAGGATAGCCGCTGCACCGCTTGTGAATGGGGCCCCATGCCGGAGGACCGGAACCACATTGCGGTCGTGAATCACAATTGGGAGATCCCGTTCGGTAAGGGCCGCCAGTTCCTCACGGCTGGCCCGCTCAGCCACATCGTTGGCAACTGGAATCTTACCGGCATCTGGACCATGTCCACCGGGGAGAAGTTCACCGCCACTGCCGCCGCTGGTGTTTCCAACTCCGCCGGCGGCGGCGGGGATCGGCCGAATCGAGTTAAGAACGGCAATCTGCCGGCGGGTGAGCGAAACATTGACCGTTGGTTCGACCTCACGGCCTGGACCAGCCCGGCGCAGTTCACGTTCGGCAATAGCGGCCGTGGAATCCTCGTTGGCCCGGGCAGCGTCAACGTGGATTTCGGGCTCCAACGCGAGTTCCCGTTTGGCGAAGCGAAGCGCGTACAATTCCGTTGGGAAATGTTCAATGCCTTCAACCGCGCCAACTTCACCACGCCGAATTCATCCATCGGCAACGCGCTGGCCGGCGTCATTTCCAACACTGCCCCGGCACGCGTCATGCAGTTGGGGCTGAAGGTCTATTTCTAAGCGCAGACGGTGAGCCGTTTCGCCATTTGGATCCGGTCGCCGTTCCGTGCGGTTTCGTGGAATCCCTGGCTCAGGAAGAAGGGCGCCGCGGCTGGCCCGGTCTCCAAAAACACGCTCCGCACCGCGGGGTCCTTCGAGATCTCCCGCAAGCGATAGAACAGCAAAAAACGTCCAACGCCCTGCCGCTGCCACTGGCTCCCCACCATGCCCCATCGCAGTTCCGCGGCATCGCCGTGACGCAGGAAACCACCGCAACCTACGATCGTCCCGTTGTGTTCAGCCACGTACAGATTGCTGGTATTAAGGAACGTCGTGAACTCTTCCCGGCCGCTCATCCCGTTTGAATCGAACACCGCCAGACAGCCGTCACGGTCTGCCGCCAAATAGGCCCGAATGTCCATTCGATCTACTCCTCTCCACGCCAGCGCCGAACAATCGGCGGGGTCAGCCGCAGGGCCGCGTAGCCGGCAATCAGGGCGAACAGCGAAAGACTCATCGCCACTGTATACCGGCGCCGCTGTGGATCCAGGTGTCTGGCCGCGGATGGCAGTGGCGCCTCCGCGCGCACTCCGAAAACCAGCGTCGCCTCAACATCCACCAGTGCGTGGCCCAATCGCTGCCTTAAGTTTTCTATCTCCACACGATACGTCTTCTCGCGCTCCAGCGGGACGCGCAGCAGTCCGCTCAGTTCATACGTTGTGCCGCCAATGGGAACGTTGGAACCGTTGGCGAAAATCTCCACGCGAACCCCTTCCCCGCCGCGCTTGGATTCAAACCGCATCTCCAGTTGCGCCGCCTGCTGTTGCAGCGGGAACTGTACCACCGTCTTTTTCTCCATCGCCTCCAGCCGCACCAACTCCTGCAGCAGTACGACGCGGTGCGGATCGGCCATCGCGGCGGCGGCGGTCCAAAGAAGTCCAGCCAAAACCCTCATTGATCGCTATGCACCGTTTCGCCTGCCAGAAATGTCATCCGCACCTGCAGTTTCGGCAGTTCGGTGAACGGCAAAGTCATCAAATCGCCCGATAGCACCAGGAAATCCGCCACTTTATTCACTTCCAACGTACCTTTCCAGCCCTCTTCAAACGCGGCGTAGGCCCCCGCCCACGTCCAGCTTCGCAGCGCCTCCTCGCGCGTGAATCGCTCCTCCGGCCGCCATCCGCCGTTTGGCATTCCCTGGGCGTCCTGCCGGCTTACGGCCGCGTAAAAGCCCATCAAAGGATTCGGCTCTTCCACCGGAAAGTCGCTCCCATTGGCCACCGTTACTCCAGCTTTCAACATCCGTTTCTGTGCATAGGCGCCGCTGATGCGGTCCGGACCCAGCCGCGCCAGCGCCCATCGCATATCGGATGTGGCATGGGTCGACTGCATTGAAGCCACCACGCCGAATTTCTTAAACAACGCAAAATCGGGCAGGGAAATGGCCTGCGCGTGTTCCACGCGGAATCGTTTATTGTTGCTCTCTCCAAGCACTTTCCCGTAGGCGTCCAATACCATTCGGTTCGCCCGGTCGCCAATGGCGTGTGTATTCACCTGAAAGCCCTTTTCCGCCGCCTGGCGCGCCACGCGTTCCACCGTCTCCTGCTTCAAAATCATCAGCCCCGTGTTGCCTGGATCGTCAGCGTATGGTTGCCAGAAAGCCGCGCCTCGCGAACCCATCGCCCCATCCGCCATCAACTTGATGCTGCGAATCGTCAACCGTTCATTGATCTCCGGCCCGGTTTCCAGGAATCGCGTCCACATCCGCCCCTCGCCGCCAATCATCGCGTACACCCGCACCGGCAATTGGCCCGCCGCCGCCAGTTTTCGATAGGCCCGCAACTCCTGCTCGCCAATCCCGGCGTCGTGGACGGATGTCAACCCAAGCCGCGCGCATTCCCGCGCCGCCGCCCGCAGCCGGCTGACAATTTCATCGTCCGTCGCTCCGGGAATCTTCGCGCCTGCCAGGCCTTGCGCGCGGTCAATCAATACTCCCGTCGCCTGGCCCGCGGAATCCCGGATAATCTTGCCACCCATCGGGTCCGGCGTCTTGTCGTCGATTCCGGCCAGGTCGAGCGCCTTCTGGTTCACCCACGCCGCGTGCCCATCTACCCGCGTTAAAAAAACGGGATGTTCCGGCGCCGCCTCCGTCAATGCCGTATGCAGCGGAAATTCGCCTCCCCAGTTGGTTTGGTCCCAGTTGCGTGCCCGTATCCAAGTCCCTTTCGGCACCCGCGCCGCCCGCGCCTTCACAATGGCCGCCACTTCCGCCACTGTCTTCACATGCCGCAGGTCGGCTGTTTCAAGCAACTGGCCCAGCCCGCTCATGTGGACGTGGCTGTCAATCAATCCGGGGATCACGGTGGCTCCGCGCAGGTCCATCACACGCGTCTTCGGGCCAATTTGCGCGCGTGCTTCGTCGCCGATCGCCACTATCCGTCCATTACGGATCGCCATGGCTTTCGCCTTCGGCTGCGCCGGGTTCGCGGTGTAGATCGTGGCGTTGTTTATCACCAGATCGGCGGGCTCCCCTGCCATAGCCATCCAAAGCATCGCTAGAATGGGGATCATGCAAGACAGTATGGCACAGGCCTCGCCTGCCGCCGCCTTTGTAGACATTCCCGCCTGGAAGAACATCGTGGCCTGGATCTGCGCGGTATCGATCGGGTTATTTTTTCTCGGCGCCGGACTCTGGAAACTGACCGATCACCTGGGCACCGCCACACGCATGACGCAGGCGCTGGTTCCGCCTTCGCTCAGCGTACTCGCGGCCCTTTTCTTCGGAATAACCGAAGTATTTGGCGGTATTCTGCTCATGATTCCCCGCTACCGCCGCTGGGGCTCCTGGCTGTGCTCCTTCCTGCTTGTCGCCTTCATGGTCTATATGGGCTGGAACTATACCGCGCTCCAGGGTATGGATTGTTCCTGCTTCCCGTGGCTCAAACGCGCCGTTGGCCCCGCCTTCTTCTGGAGCGATGGACTCATGCTTGTTATGTCCGCGCTTGCCGGCTGGTGGGCGCACAGCAGCCAGGGGACAAAGGGCGCCGCGCTCATCTTCGCTTCCACGCTCGTCTTTGCCGGCGTGGCCTATGGCATCACCGAATCGCGGCAATCCGGTACGAAAGCCCCGGATTCCATCACCGTGGAGGGCCAGCCCTATTCGCTCCAGCAAGGCAAGATTCTGCTCTACTTCTACGACCCCGAATGTTCGCACTGCAACGATGCCGCCAAGCGCATGGCCAAGCACACGTGGAAGGACGCCAAGGTCATCGGCCTGGCTACACGTGTGCCGCAGTTCGCGCAGTACTTCATGGATTCAACCGGCCTGAAGGGCAAGAACTCCCCCGATCACGTTAGCTTGAAAGCGCTTTTCCCGCATGGTGACCCGCCCTACGGCGTCGTGCTGGAACACGGACGCATGAAGACCGGCTTGCAGCGTTTTGACGACGTGGAACCCGAAGCCACCCTCCGCCAACTCGGCTTCATCGAATAACGAATGAGCCAGGCCTTTTATCGCCTCGCCCAGGGAATGCGCCTCAGCTCCCTCGGCATCGGTACGTATCTGGGCGCGGCGGACGACTCGACCGACGACGCCTACAAAGCCGCCATCCGCGCCGCTATCGATGGCGGCGTCAACGTCATCGACACCTCCCGCAACTATCGCGGCGAACGCTCGGAACGCGCCATTGGCCGCGCCATCGCCGGCGCCAATCGCGACGAACTGGTTCTTTGCACCAAAGCCGGATACTGCATCGACCGTCGCGGCCACTCGCTTGCGCCAGAGTTTCTGGAAGAAAACCTCACTGCCAGCCTCGCCAATCTCGGTGTCAAGCAAGTGGACATCTTCTATCTCCATAATCCCGAAACGCAAACCGAGAACTTCTACCAGCAAATCAAAGATGCTTTCGAACGCTGCGAACAGATGGCCGCCCGTGGGCTTCTGCGCTTTTACGGTGTCGCCACCTGGGATGCCTTTCGCCGCGAAGCCGATCCCGTCAGTCTCCATAAACTCGTCGAAATCGCCCGCGAAACCGCTGGCCTGCGCCACCGTTTCCGGTTTGTCCAATTGCCGTTCAACCTGGCCATGCTCGAAGCCTTCACGCGCCGCCAGCAGCAGGGCGGAGTCTCGCTCCTGCAAGCCGCCGGCGAGCTCGGCGTCACCGTCATCGGCAGCGCCACCGTTTATCAGGGCCGCCTTACCAAGGGCCTTCCGGAAAAGCTAACCAGTCAGTTCCACGGCCTTACCACCGACGCCCAACGCTCCATCCAATTCTCCCGCTCCACCCCTGGCCTCGCTGTGTCCCTTGTTGGCATGAGCAGCCCCGCCCACGTCGCCGAAAACCTTGCTGTCAAAGATGTGCCGCCTCTTTCCGAAAAGGAATACTACGCGCTCTATGGCAGTTGAGCCCGTAACCCTCGCGCTGCCCGCGCCAGGTCCAGAACTCGACGCGCTGCTAACTGCGCTGCCTGATACGCCCGCCGTCTTCCTCTTAACAGCTTCCGGTGGCCAGCCCTATCTCTCAAAAACCGCTGTCCTCGGCCGTCGCGTCCGCCGCCTGCTTGCAGCCGGAGACAAACGCCGTGCCGCCCTCAATCTCCGCGGCTTGGTCGAACACCTCCAATACTGGCCCACCGCCTCACGCCTCGAATCGGCCATTCTCTTTTATTCCCTCGCTCGCGAACACCACCCTGACAACTACATCAAGCTCTGCAATCTCCGCATGCCTTCCTACATGCGGCTGCTCTCGCGCAACGAGTTTCCGCGCACCCAGGTCACAACGCGTCCCACCGGCCGCGGCGTCGCCTTCGGTCCCTTTCGTTCCCGCGCCTCCGCCGAAGAGTTTGAAAAGGCGACGCTAGATCTGTTCCAGGTCCGCCGCTGTCAGGAGGATCTCAATCCCTCTCCCGAACACCCCGGCTGCATATACGGCGAAATGGCGCAGTGCCTTCGCCCCTGTCAGGGCGTGGTCACCAGGGAGGAATACGCCAGCGAAGTCGAACGCCTCGTCGACTTCCTCTCCACCGAAGGCCGCTCCCTCGCCGACACCGTCGAACGCATGCGCGATCGTTTCTCCGCCGACATGGAGTTTGAAGAAGCCGCCCGCCAACACCGCCGCCTGGAGAAGATCCAAAGCGTCTGGCGCCTTCGCGATGAACTCGCCACCGGCGCCGCGTCCATGAACGGCGTCGCCGTGTTGAAATCCGCGGAGCCAACGGCCGTCACTCTTTTCTTCCTCCTCGATGGCGCGTGGCTTCCGCCCATCTCTTTCGGCCTTCTGCCGGCAGCCGATGGCCACCCTGTCTCGCTCGACCGGCGCCTCCGCGAACTCCTGCAATCGCTCGAACCCCGCTTGGTCACCCAGGTCGAACGCGGCGAGCACCTGGCGCTGCTTGCCCGATGGTTCTACTCCTCTTGGCGCGATGGAGAGTGGCTCAGTTTCCCTACCCGCGAAGACGTTGCCTACCGCAAGCTCGTCAACATGGTCCACCGCGTCTCCGGCGTGTAATGACGCCGAAACGTTGGCGTGTTAGCCTGTCTCTAATTATGTCTCGTACCCTCAGTACACTAGTACTTCTCTCTGCGTTCTCCGCCGCGTCCTACGCACAGTCGACGTTCGGCGTGGTTCTGGGCGAAGTGAAGGACGGATCTGGCGCGGTTATCCGCGAAGCCAAGGTCCGCCTCACGAATACCGCCGAGAACTCTTCCCGCGATGGCGTTACGGACGCCAACGGTAACTATGAATTCCAGAACGTGAAGGCCGGCCCGTACTCGGTCTCCGTCGCCGCTCCCGGCTTCCGCACTTTCAATACCAAGGAACTCGTCCTTGTCGCCCGCCAGACGCTGCGCGTTGACGCAACCATGCAACTCGGCGACGTCACCCAGACCGTCGAAGTCACCACCGCCGCCGGCGTCATCGCCACTGACAACCCGGCCATCTCCTCCACGCTCACTCCGGAAAAGGTCCTGAACCTGCCCTCCAATGTCCGTGGCTCCGGCTCCACCAGTCCCTACAATCTCATTCAGTCATTGCCCGGCGTCCAGTCCGACAACGGCGGCGGCTACTCCATTCAGGGCGGCCTCCCGGCTCAGTCGGAGACCTCCGTTGACGGTATCGCCATCACCCAGTTGACCGGCAACTCGGCCAATCGCAACCAGTTCCTCTCCGTTGAATCGATCGGCGAAATCCGTGTCCAAGGCGTCGGCAACACTGCCGAGTTCGGCCAGCCCGGTGACATCACCGTAACCTCCAAGAGCGGCACGAACAACTATCACGGCGCTCTCTTCTGGTATCACCAGAACAAGGCGCTCGACGCCCGCAGCTACGGTCAGAACGTTCTTCCCGCGAAAATCGGAAATACCTTCGGCGCCACCATCGGCGGCCCGCTTGTTCTCCCCAAACTCTATAACGGCAAGAACAAGACCTTCTTCTACTTCACTTGGGAGGCGTTGCGCTTTCCGCGCCAGGGCACCATCCAGAATACAGTTCCTACCAGCTTTGTGAAAAACGGTGACTTCAGCCGCGAAGGCGTCAATATTCGTGATCCCTTCACCGGCTCGCCTTTCCCGGGCAATGTCATTCCCGCCAGCCGCATCAACGCCGTGTCCAGAGCCATTCTCCCCTTCTACCCGGAGATCAACTTCGGCGCCACCGACCGTCGTAGCAACAGCAACTACCGCAATAACGTCCGAACCGACATCGAGTCCAATCAGTACGAAACTCGCGTCGATCACAACTTCAACTCCCAGCACTCAATGTTCGCGCGTTTCAACCAGAAGTCCAATCCATCCTCAGCCGCCAATAACCTGCTGCTGCCCGGTGACTCGCTCGTCGAAAAATACTACCAGGGCGCCGCTTCCTGGACTTGGACCATCCGCCCCACTCTACTCAATGAGTTCCGTTTCGGTCAGGTCACCTCCGACGCTTCCCGCGTCTTCAACTTCGATGGCCGCGCTTTCACCAATTCGCTGAACCTCCGCGACATTCAGCGGGACATTTTCTTCAACGGACTGCCCAACTTCGGCATCACGAACTACACGTCCTTCAACAAAGGCCGTCCCGGTTTCAGCGTCTCGTCCAACACCCAGTTCATCAACAACCTCACCTGGGTAAAGGGTAAGCACACCTTCAAAATGGGCGTCGATGTCCGCCGCCTCGTTGGCCAGTCCGCCCTCGGCTTCACCACCGGCGACAACTACGGCGACTTCAGTTTCTCTGGCAACTTTGCCGGCGAGCCCTTCGCTGACTTCCTGCTCGGCACCCCCGTCTCCAGCGCCATCGCTGTCGTCAGCCGTGACAACGACGGTCGCGCCTGGCACTACAAGACATACTTCCAGGACACCGTTCGCCTCAGCTCCAAACTCACCATGGATCTGGGTGTTCGCTACGAACTGCATCCGGGTTATGCCGATGCCGGCCTCAACATCGCCAACTTCGATCGCACCATCCCGCGCACCGGCCGCGTCGTCGTCATGTCCGATCCGAAGGCCAAAGAGTTCATCGCTCCCGGCGCGCTTACCTCCATCAACGCCTGCCCCGGCGCTGACATCCGTGGCGTGCCTTGCACTCCCATTGTCACCGCTTCCGAAATTGGCATTCCCGAAGCCCTCCGCAACACCTATAAAGCGCAGTTCCTGCCTCGGCTCGGCTTTGCCTACCGGTTGAACGATAAAACAACCCTCCGCACCAGTTTCGGCCAGTACAACATGATCCTGCTCGGCAGCATCTTCTTCTCGTTGACCGGAACCGTCCAGTCCGACGTTCGCAACTTCAACAACGTCGGCGCCGATGGCCGGCCCATCTTTACGCTCCCCGATACACGCACTCCGGGCAGTGGCATTCGCGCTGGCGCGCTCGGTACCTTCGAGTTCCGCACCGCCAACCAGATCGACTTCAAGCCCCCCGTCATGAACCAGTGGAGCTTCTCGATCGACCGCCAGATATCCTCCACCACCGGCCTCCGTGTCTCCTACATCGGCAACAAGTCCACCCACTTGCCCTGGGCGCCGGATGTCAATCAAATGCCTTCCAGCAACACGTTCTTCTCCCAGCGCACCAGCCTGGACCGGCCATTCCCCAATTGGGGCTTGATCTTTAGCCGCGATGCCGGCGCCAACTCCCTGTACAACTCGGCGCAGATCGAACTGAATCGCCGCTTCTCCAAGGGCTTCACCTTCACCACCGCCTACACCCTGGCCAAGAATCTGGCTGACAACGCCGGCCCCGCGCCTGGTGGCTTTGCCGGTGAAACTGGGGGCGGACGCCTAACAGACTCCATGAACCGCCGTGGTGACCGTGGTGATGTCTATGCCACCCGCCGCCATCGCTTCGTCAGCACCATGGTCTACGAATTGCCCTTTGGCAAGAATCGCAAGTTCATGAGTGGAGCTGGCCGCGCCGCCGAACTGGCGTTTGGCGGATGGCAACTCTCCAGCATTCTAACGCTGCAGTCCGGCCCTTACCTCACCCCCGTCTTTGCCGGCGGTGATCCTTCCGGTACCAACGCCGCCAGCCGCGGCGCCTCCCGCCCGGATCGCATCGGCGATGGCTCCCTCGATAACCCCACTCGCGACGGCTGGTTGGATCGCAATGCGTTCCTTTGCCCCGGCCGCGCCCCCGGTACGCTTCAGTTCAATTGCGCCGTCGGCGTCGTTCCTGGGCGTGATATCGCTCCCATCGGCCGCTTCGGTAACTCCGGTGTCGGCATCGTCACCGGACCCGGCACCTTCGGCCTCAACGCCGCTCTCAGCAAGAAGTTCATCATTGCTGAAAACGTCGTTCTCCGCGCCGAAGGCTCCTTCACCAACGCTCCGAACTGGACCAACTTAGGCGATCCCGTTATGGACATTGCCAACAATAATTTCGGCCGCATCACCGGCGCCCGCGGCGTAGACTTCGGCGGCGGTCGCACCGGTCAGGTTTCGCTCCGTCTGGAGTTCTAACTCGCAACCCAACAACCTCGGGCCGCCGGCACCTATGCTGGCGGCCCGTTCCATTTACACCGTCCCCGCGCTCTGATAGAACGTGGAGCATGGATCAACATCGCCGTGACCTCCTGAAAGGCGCTCCCCTCATCATGAGCGCCGCTACCGCCTTTGGCTCCCAGGCCAATTCCGCCATCCGCTACGGCATCATTGGCACCGGCGGCCGTGGACAATACGTCGGCACGCTCATGACCAAACACCCGAGCGCCCGTCTCACTGCCATCTGCGACAAGTTCCCTGACCGTATCGACGCAGCCAAAACCAAAATCCCCACCGCCGATGGTGCCAAGAGCTACCGCGACTACCGCGAACTTCTCGACGATCCCAACATCGACGCCGTCCTCATCGCCACCCCGGTCTTCCTTCACCCCGAACACTTCGAAGCCGCCGTCGCCTCCAAGAAGCACATCTACTGCGAAAAGCCCGCCGGCGCCGACGTCGCCGGTTGCAAGCGCATGCTTCGCGCCTGGGAAACGCGCGACAAATCCAAACGCATCCAGTTCGGGTTCCAACAGCGTTTCAGCTCCCAATACCTGAAATCCCACAGCTATCTCACCAGCGGCAAAATCGGCGAAATGAAGCTGATGATGAGCTACTGGGTGCTCGGTTATCTGCCCCCCACCGGAGACAGCGGCCAGTACAAGGACCACTCGCCTGAGGACCAAAAGCTCCGCCGCTGGGGCAGTTGGACGGCTCTCTCCGGAGGGCCCATCGTCGAACAGGATTGCCACGGGGTCGACACCATCAACTGGTTCGGCGGCGACGCCCGTCCCCTCAGCGCCGTCGGCCGCGGCGGCCTCCGCTTCCCGCTTCCCTATGGCGATTGGGGCACCGATCATCACGACGTGATTTACCAGTATCCCAACGGCCTCGAAGGCTGGCTCATCTCCATCAAACACACCGCCGGCTACCGCGACGTGAAGGAGCAGTTCTTCGGTTCCAAAGGCATGCTGGAAACCTCGCGCAGCTACATGAAGCTCCACGGCATGACGCCTGATGTCCGCTACAAATCGGCCGACGACCTCCGCGATACCAGCCTAATGGAGAAGGAAGAGTCGAAGGCCGACATCACCAACGAAGCCACCCAGGCCTTCTTCAATGGGATTCTCAAAGGCGATAGCAACGACATGACGCCGACGGCCGTCCAAAGCACGCTCACGTCCATTCTCGGCCGCATGGCCATCGAAACCAAACGCGAAGTCACTTGGGACGAGATGATGCGGTCGGCCTGACGCCTACCGCACCGTCACCGCAATCTCCGCCGCTGTCCGCGGGCCTGAACTCACTTCCACCGTATTCGGGCCCACCGGACACCCTTCCGGAATCCGCACATTCACTTGCCACAATCCGGCGTTGGTCCCGCTATAGATCACCTCCGCCGGCAGCCCGCACATCCGTGCAAATGTCGGCAGATCCGCGCCCGCGCCCGTGCCCCACAGTTCAATGATCTGGCCCCGCGTGCCCGCTGGTTGCGTCCGGAACAGGCCCGGCGCCGAATACGACACCGGCAGCGTCACCACGCCCACGCCCTCCATTCGTAACTCGCCCGCCCCAATGCCCGACGGCACCAGAACATTCCATTGCCCCGGGCTCTGCAAATACGCCGTCGCCGGCAGCCCGTCGATCGTCACCCGCGTCCCCGTCAGTCCGCGGCCGAAGATCGAAATCACCTCTCCCGGCGCAATACTCCCGCTCTGATAACTCGCCGCGTTCACCACGCTCAACGCCGTGAACGCCGGCGCATCAAACCGGAAATAGGCCACCGCCGCGTCGTGATCGGAAATCCGCGCCGGGCTCGTCGCGTCGGCCCGCGCCGATTCCGGAAAGTCCGCATTCCCGCCGGCATACGCCACGCGCGTCATCCACCCCCGCATGTCCGCGTTCACCAGCATATGGTCCAGCGCCTGCGTCGCGCCGTTGAACACATAGGAGTGGTTGTCGCCATTCTGGAGTAGGGAATTGACGCTTGTCAGGTTCAGCCCCGCCCCCATCGTCGCCGGCACATCCAGGTACCCGTCATCAAACGGAAACGCATTGAAATCGCCCAAAATCGCGAACGCCAGTTTGTCGGCGGCAATCCCGCGCGCGATGGCATTCACCGCCTCCGCCTGCGCCTTCCGCTTCTCCTGCACGCGCGCGTCGGCAATGTCGTTCAATGATCGCATGTGGACATTCAGCAGCACCACATGGCGGCCGTCAATTCGCAAGTCCAGCCGGAAGGGCGGCCGGTCATGGACCTGTTCCGGATTGGGCGCCGATGACGTTGCCAGCACCGTCAACGAACTCTTCACCAGGAACCCCGTCGCAATCCCCGATGGGTCATTGGTCGTTCCAACAAACGCCCGATACCCGCCCAACTCGGCCGCCAGTTTTTCCAACGCCCCCAAACTCCCCACCTCTTGCACCGCCACTACATCCGGCAATCGCAACAGGTCCCGTATATACAACTTCGCCTTCGCCAGCCGCGTCGCAAACGCCGTCTGCGTCTCAAAAAAACGCTGCAAATTCAGCGTCGCCACCGTGAACTCACCCGCCGCCAGGCGCGGAATCGGTCTTGGCGTCAGCCCAATCGAAAACGCCAACACTCCGTCACTCAATATCGTATAAGTCCGAAATCCGAAGTCCAGCGGTCCCACCACACTCGCAAAATCCCCAGGAACCAAATTCGCCCCCACACCTCCCAATCCTCGCGAATCGACCCGCAGTCTCCCTGTCGTGTCCTCCCCGCTTAACCCCGGCCTCCGGAACGGCCGCGGCCCGTCCAGCACTCCCCAGAAAACGCCATTAGAAGTCGAATCGCCTCGCGCCTCATTGAACGATCCGCCCGTCGGTCCCGTCACGTTCACATTCGCCTGCACCCGCATCCCCTCCCACCGTTCCCAGTCCGTCCCGCGAATCCATTCCGGCTGCGGCAACGCCTGGCCCGTTCGCAGCACGGTCACCGTCGGCGAGGTCAGCTCCGTTAACGGTGCGCTCCCCGGGTCCGACGCCGGCCGGAACTCCGTCACTACTCCCTCCACATCCACCACCGCTCCGGCCACCACCGCCGTCGGCGGCGCGCTGCTCGTGAAAACCAAAACACCCTCACTCGTCGCGTCGTCGTCGTCCCACTCCTCGCGCAGGCTCTGCACGTAGAACCCATTCGTTCGCCGCGCATACACCACACCGCGCGTCACCACCCGTTTCCCCACCACGGGCGACACTTCGCCCGGCCCCTGAATCTGGCTAATCCGCAGCCGCTCCACCGGCTCCGGCGCCGCGCTGCAATCGTTCCGCGCCGTTGCCGAATTTCTCGGTGTCGGCGTCCCCACTGCGAAATCCGCGGCGTTGTTCCCCGTGTCAACACATCCCGCCCCGCCGCGAATCGCCGCTGTCGTATTTGACAAATCCCGCGTCGGCGCCCCTTTGAACTCATTCGCCGTCGCCCCATATCCCACCAGGTCCACGGTCACCGTACCATTCATCAGCCGGATCTTCCCCGCCGTTCCGCCCAGCGCCAGCGTTCCCGTTGCATCCGGCGCCGGCAGCAACTGCGTCCCGCCCGCCCCCGCCGCCATCTGCACCAGGAAATACCGTCCCGGTTCAATCACTCCAGCAATCGGCGCCGCCTGCCAGGTCGTCCCTGTCGCCGACGCATACTCCACACTCCAGCCCGAAACCGTCACCGGCGCCGCGCCCCGGTTGAACAACTCCACAAAGTCGTTCCGCCACACCGCCCCCGTGTTGCCGCCGCCGCCATAAATCTGGCTGATCACCACGCTCTGCGCAGCCGCCACGCCAATCGTTAGCAGCCCCAACAGTAGTCGTTTCATCGAATGTACTCCGGAGTTACGCCTCGCAAACGCTTCCACACCGACTCACACACCGTCAGCGTATTCTCGTCCAGCGGCCCCTCTTTGCAAGCCGCAATGTTCGCCGTCAAATGCCGCATCTGCGACGCACCCAGAATCAGCCCCGTCGCCGTTGTATGGTGCAGAATCCAATTCAGCGCAATGCTCACCAGGCTCCGGTGCGCCTCGCCCGCCGCAAACGACAACTCCTGTACCGCCTCAAACTGTTCGTTATACCAATACCGGTCCCGGTACATCTGGTTCCCGTCAAAACGGCTACCCTTCAGAGCCTCCTCCGGATTGTGTTTGCCCGTAAGCAAACCACCGGCCAACGGGTTATAAACAAACGTCGAAACCCCATGTTTCGCCGCCATCGGCAGCAGTTCGGCCTCAATGTTCCGCGCCAGCAGGTTGTACATTGGCTGGCAGATATGCACCGGTGTCCAGCCATTGGCCCGCGCCATCTGCTGCATCTCCAGAATCTGCCACGCTCCGAAATTCGATACCGCCGGATAGCGAACCTTCCCCGCCTTCACCAGCGAATCGATCACCTCTAGCGACTCCTCAATCGCCACCGCATGATCCTGCATGTGCATGTAGTAAACATCCACATAGTCCGTCCCCAGCCGTCGCAGTGACGCCTCGCATTGCTTCAAAATCGCGGCTCGCGACAATCCCTGTTCGTCTGCCCCCTCGCCCATCTTCCCGCGCACCTTGGTCGCCAGCACGAACTTGTCCCGCCGCCCGGCCATAGCCTTCGCCATGATCTCCTCGCTCCGCCCGGCGTTATAGACATTCGCCGTATCGTAGAAGTTGATCCCCGCGTCCAGCGCCCGGTCCACCATCGCCAGCGACCCCGCCTCGTCCACCTGTCCGCCAAACGTCATCGTGCCCAGACACAGCCGCGACACCTGCAGCTCCGTCCCGGGAAGGGAAGTCATCATCATTTCTTCAACTGCTCCTCAATCGCCTTCGCCACCACCGCTGCTAGCTGTGCCGACCCGTCCTTCGTAAAATGCACGTTCGCCTTCCCCTGAATCTCCGCGAGCCGCGGCTTGGCAAATCCGTACAGATCCACCACGGGGATCTCGTGCTTCTTCATCAGTGCCAGTGCCGCATCATTGAACCACACCTCATCGCCGGGCTTGCGCAGCGGGTTCAACTTCCCCTCCGGCACCGGCGTTGTTGTCACGTAGAGCAACCGCGCGCCGGTCTTCTTCAGCCGTCTCACGATTAGATCCAGGTTCCGCTGATACTGGGCCGAATTCACCTGGTGCTGCCCGTTTTCCATGATCTTCAAATCATGCAGCCCGAAATTGAACGTGATGACCTTCCACTCCTCCGTCCCCAGCCAGGTCTCCAGCTTCTCCACGCCATTATTCGTATGCGTCGCGTTGCCCTCGTGGTGCTTCACCTCCGCTTTGCCCGCCAGCAGCGTCGTCACCACCGGCGTGTAGCCAATGGAGATCGAATCGCCAATCACCAGCACTTTCGGCGTCTGCGCCAGCAGCGCTACGCTCACCGTCAACAATCCCAGAAATATTCGCATAATGAAATCCTATTTCGTCTTGAACAGCGTCCGCCACGCCAGCCACGCCGCAATTGTCTTCCCGTCAATAATCGCGCCCGTCTTGATCATCTCGTTCATCTGCTTCGGCGTGAACCAATGGGACTCAATCCGCTCGTCTTCCATGAAGTTGGTCTTCCCCTGCTTCAACTCCTGGGCCACGTAGATATGCATCTTCTCCGCCAAAAAACCCGGGCTCATGTACAGACCAAACAGCTTCGTCCACTTCTTCGCCGTCAGCCCCGTCTCCTCCTTTAACTCGCGCTTGGCCGCCTTTAACGGCGTCTCGCCCTCGTCCATCCTCCCAGCCGGGATTTCCCACAAATAATCTCTCGCCGGCAACCGGTACTGCCGCGCCAGCAGCGCCCGCCCCTTCTCATCAATCGGCATCACCACGGAACTCCCGCCGTGTTGAATAATCGCCCGGTCAATCTCGAATCCTTCCGGGTCAATTGCCTTGTCCATCGTCACCCAAAAAATGGATGTCCGTAGTAACTCTTCACTCTTAACGGTCTTCATCATTTCCGCAATGCGCTCCTGAATTCCTCATACGGCAACGTGTTCAATACATCCCCGCGCGTCAACCACCCGCGCCGCGCCATCCGCACTCCGTACTGCATATTCGCCATGTGCTTCGGATGATGGGCGTCTGTCGAAATCGTGAACTTACACCCCTTCGCCTTCGCCATCCGGATCAATGTCGCATGCAAGTCCAGCCGCTCCGGACTCGCATTAATCTCCATCGCCACTCCCCGCCGCGCCGCCTCCGCCGCCACGGTCTCAAAGTTATAAACAAACGCGTCCCGGTGCAGCAACACCCGTCCCGTCGGATGCCCGATCACTTTCACAAACGGGTTCTCCAAACAGCGCAGATACCGCTCCGTCATCTCCTCGGAACTCAAATTCATATAGCTATGAACGCTCGCCACCACAAAGTCCAACTGGCTCAACGCCTCATCGCCCAAATCCATCCGCCCGTCCCGTAGAATGTCGCACTCAATCCCGCTCAACACCCGGATCCCCAGCCCCTCCTGGTCCATCCCCCGGACCCGCTCGGCGAACGCGATTGTCCGTTCCTCGTTCAACCCGTTCGCCATCGCCAGCGCCTTCGAGTGATCGGTGATTGCGATATAGCCATACCCATGCCCGCGCGCCGTCTCCGCCATCTCCTCCAGCGTCGCCCGCCCGTCGCTCTCCCGCGTATGCATGTGCAGGTCGCCCCGCATATCCGCCAGCGTCAGAAGTTCCGGCAGCAAGCCCTTCTCCGCCGCCTCAATCTCCCCCTGGTTCTCCCGCAACTCCGGCGGAATCCACGCCAGCCCCAACTTCCCGTAAATCTCCTCTTCGGTAGCCGACGCCACCACCGCGCCCCCCTCCAACTCGCTCAGCCCATACTCATTCAACGTGTAGCCCATCTTCAGCGCCCGCTGCCGCAGCGCCACGTTGTGCTCTTTCGACCCGGTGAAATACTGCAACGCCGCCCCAAAATGCTCCGGCGCCAGCGCCCGCACGTCCACCTGTATCCCTTCAATTCCAAACCGCGCACTCGCCTTGTTCTCCCCCTTCGCCAGCACCTCCTGCACTTTCGTGTGCCCCGCGAACGCGTCCAACGCCGCCTCCGCCCCCGGCCCCGTCACCAGCAAATCCAGATCCCCCACCGTATCCTTCGCCCGCCGGAACGATCCCGCCGGTGTCACACGCTCCACGCCCGGCACCGCGCCCAAAAACGTTACCAACTCCTCCGCCGTCTGCTGCGCGAAGTTCGCCAAAAACCGCCCCGCCGATTTCCGATACTGCTCAATCCCCCGCAATATCTTCTCTTCCAGCTTCGCCCCGGCCCGCGGCAGCGTTCGTATCTTCTGTTCCTCGGCCAGCCGCTTCAAATCGTCCAGCGTCGAAATACGAAAGGTCTCTATCAACAGCGCAATCGTCTTCGGCCCCAGCCCCTGTATGTGCAGCATCTCCAGCGCTGTCGGCGGATACTTCTCCAGCAGTTCGTCCCGCCGCGCAAACGTCCCGCGCTCTTCCAACTCCTCCAGCACGGCCGCGATGCCTTTCCCGATCCCCGGAATATCGGTTACCTTCCGCCCCGGGTCTTTCAGAATGGAGGCGACCCGCTCCCCCAAACCTTCAATCACCGATGCCGCGTTTCTATAGGACCGGATCCGGAACCCGTCCTCCGCCGCTATCTCCATCAAATCGGCGGTCTCCGCCAGCACGCGTGCGATTTCTATGTTCTCCATGCGTATGCTTACCATCATAGGCTGTGTGATAAAGTAAGCCCTTTATGAAGCGGAAACTCCTCGTTCTCGGTCTCGTCTCTACGGCCGCCGTGCTCCTCATGGCGCAGGCGCAAAAGAAGAAGGGCGGCGATGGCCGTTGGAACCAGCCTGTCGGCTATAACGACACCCCCGTCATCCCGGAACAGAAGTGGAAGGTCCACGATATTGACCGTCCCCGCCCGCGCCAAATCACCCCGGGCGCCATGCCGCACAACCCGCCCTCGGACGCCATCGTCCTCTTCGACGGTAAGAACCTCGACCAGTGGAACTTCAACGGCAAGCGCGGCGAGCCACCCTCGAAATGGAAGCTCGAAAACGGCTACATGGAAGTCGCCAACAAAGCCGGCGACGCCGTGACCAAAGAAAAATTCGGCGACATGCAGCTCCACATCGAATGGGCCTCCCCCCAGGAGATCCTCGGCAACTCGCAGATGCGCGGCAATTCCGGCGTCATCCTGATGAGCCGCTATGAAGTCCAGGTCCTCGATAGCTGGGAAAACCCCACCTATGCCGACGGCCAGGCCGGCGCCATCTACGGCCAGTGGTCCCCTCTCGTCAACGCCATCAAGAAGCGCGGCGACTGGAACTTCTACGACATCTTCTTTGAAGCGCCCAAGTTCGAAGGCGACAAGCTAGTCAAGAACCCCTACGTTACCGTGATGCACAATGGCGTTCTCCTCCATCACCGGCAGAAAATCGTCGCCCCCATGGCCCACAAAATCGTCGCCCCCTTCAAGGCCCATGGCGCCGAAGAGCCCCTCATGCTGCAGGATCACAACGAACCCGTCCGCTACCGCAACATCTGGGCCCGCAAGCTTCGCGGCTACGATGAAAAGTAGTCTGCTGCTCATCGCCGCCGTGGCGCTCTCCGCCCAGCCCGGCCCCTGGAAAACCCTCATCGATGGCAAGTCAACGAAAGGCTGGCGCACCCAAAGCAAGCCAGCCTTTCCGTCCCACGTCTGGAACATCGACGACGGCGCGCTCCATTCCATCCCCACTGCCCCGCGCGCCGATCTCTCCACGGCGGAATTGTTCCGCAATTTCGAATGCGAGTTCGAATGGAAGATCGCCAGGAACGCGAACAGCGGCGTAAAATACCTCGTCTTCGGGATGCGCCCAAATCCCCTCGTCGGCTACATCGACCCTGAAGTCCCCAAAGCCCTCGGCTTCGAACTGCAATTGATCGATGACGCCAACGTCGCCGACGCCAAGCTCCACCCCAGCCACGCCACTGGCGCGCTTTATCTTTTTGCAGCCGCCAGGAACCTGCCCTCCCTGCCGGTCAACACCTGGCACACCGCCAAAATCGTCGTCAACGGCCGCAAAATGGAGCATTGGCTCAATGGCGTGAAGGTCATGGCGGCCGATCTCGAATCCCCCGAACTACGCGCCGCCATGGAAGCGCAGAAGCGCCCCGATATTCCCAAGCCCGCCCATCTCGACGAACTGAAAGCCCAGCCGAATAAGCGTTATCCCATCGTCCTGACGCACCACGGCGGCGACGCCTGGTATCGCAACATGCGCATTCGCGAACTGCGCTAACGCCCTCCGAACCGGTACAGCGCTCCCCGCGTCCGTACAATCAGTCCGCCTTCCACTATCGCCGGCGTCGCAAACACCTCATCCTCCAAATCGTTAACTCGCAGCAATTCCCATTGTGCGCCTGCCTGCAACACCGCCATCTTCCCTTCCACATTCGCGGCGTAAATTTTCCCATCCCCCGCCACCGGTGATGAATGATACTCCCCCAGCGCCCCCGTACTCCGCCCCTGCTTCAAAATCGCCCCCGTCGCCGGATCCACCGAAGTCACAATCCCCCCGCTCTTCACCATGTAGAACACGCCCTCATAAAGCAATGCCGACGGCACGTACGGCAAGTTCCGTTTCAATCGCCACCGGATCGCCGCATTCTCAAGCTTTCCTTTCCCGCCCAGCGGAATCGCCACAGCCTCATACTCGCCCACGCCAAACTGCCGCGCTGTCTCCCATTCCTTCTCTGTCAGTAACTGATTGCCGTCCGCATCCACCCACCCGAAATGCTCGTACCAATCCTGCTCGCCCGCCGCCTCCGCTGAGGAAATCAGCCCATCCCCATTTTTGTCTACCTTTGCTAGGGTCGCCCCAAAGGAAGGCATCCACGGTGTGTCGGACCCGCTCGCCGTCACCACTAGCGTATCCCCGTGAATCACTGGCGAACCCATCGCCCCATTCGACATCAGCGGATACCACCACCGTCCTTCGCCTGTCGCCAACTGATACGAGTCCACCCTCGCCGAACCTACCAGAATCAGTTGATCCAGGTACACCACCGGTACGGACCATCCGTCCACCGCCTCCGGCCGCTCCCGCCGCCATCGCACCTTTCCTGTCGCCGTGTCCACAGCCACCACGAACGAGCCTTTGATCTGGTCACATAACATAACCACCAGCCCATTGGCCACCACGGGCGATGACCCGATTCCATAGAAGTTAGTGAACGGTCCCATCGGCGCTCGCCACCGTTCCTTTCCCGCCAACGAATACGCGATCAACCCAAAATCCTGAAAGAAAACGTACACCGAATTCTCATCCACAGCCGGCGTCGGTGACGCTGCGTCGTTGGCTTTGTAGATCGGCTTCAACCCTGACGGTTTCACGCCCCGCCGCCATAGCTCCTTGCCAGTCTTCAGGTCATAGGCCAGCGTCAGCAGCGTGCCCGCCTCGCTCGCTGTGAGAAAAACCCGGCCCCCCGCCACCACCGGGGATGATCGCCCAAACGGTACCGCCGCTTTCCAGGCCACGTTCTTGCCCGGTCCGAATTCCACGGGCAGTCCCGTCCCACTCCCCACCCCAGATCCATTCGGGCCCCGGAACCGCCCCCAATCCGCCGCCGGCAAAAGCGTCAGAAACGCCACAAACCATAAGTTGCGCATACGTGTTCGTAACATCGTAGCGTCCCCGCACCCCTCTCCGCCTATGTCATGCTTAGCGCAGGAACCATTATGCGCATCCCGCTCATCTTCTCTGCGCTCGCCCCCCTCGCTCTCCTCGCACAGGATCCGGCCACCGTCGATCAGTTCCGCGATCAACTCTCTCGGGTCACTCCCGTTCCCCTCATCGATAGCTCCGACCTTCGCCGCGAAGCCCTCCGCCTTCCTCTCACTGCCGATCCCCGCACCCCGCTCAGCGATCTCCAATCCGCTCAGACCGCTCTCATTCGCCTCGCCGACGCTCCAACCGTCAAACTCAATACGCCGGCCGGCTTCGCGCCCATCCTCCTCGAATCCCGCCGCGCACGCGTCAAGCCGGTCCTTGCTCCCAAACCCGAAGCGGCCAAAATCGTCCCCAAATAAATCCTCTCCCAAGTCGAAATTTGTTCACACCGTACCCCTTTGGCGTTGCGATATACTCTCACCCATTCCAAAGGAGGCACCATGCTTCGTACCGTCCTTTTCGCGCTCTTGGCCCTTAGCGCCATTCACGCCCAGGAAGTCCGCGCCACTATAACCGGCACGGTTTCCGACCCCCAAGGCTCCGTGATCGTCGGCGCCCGTATCCTCGCCCGTAATCTTGCCAACGGCGCCATCACCGAAGTCTCCACTAACGAAAGCGGACTCTTCGTCGCCCCCTTCCTCCCCATCGGAAAATATGCGGTCACGGCCTCGATGACCGGTTTCAAAAGCTCCCTCCGAAACGATGTCGAACTGCGCGTCGGCGACCGTATTCAGCTCAACTTTGCCCTCGAAGTCGGCGCCGCCGCCGAAACCATCACCGTCACCGGTGACGCCGCGCTCCTCGATACCGCCAGTTCCTCCAACGGTCAGGTGATCGATTCGGCCAAGGTCAAGGACCTGCCCCTCCTTGGCCGCAATCCCTTCCTCCTTGCGGCCATTTCAACCGGCGTTCAATACTCGCCCACCCGCGGCTCCCGCTCGAATCGGCCTTTTGACAACGGCGGCATGGATAGCTTTTCCATCAACGGCGGCCGCCAAACCACGAATGAATTTCTCCTCGATGGTGTACCCGATACCAATACTGAAACCACCTCGCCCTCTAACTTGAGTTTCGTCCCCAGTCCTGACGCTACCGAAGAGTTCAAAGTCCAAACCAACACCTACGACGCCCAATACGGACGCACCGGCGGCGGTGTCGTCAATGTCTCCCTCAAGGCCGGCACCAACGATCTCCACGGTGTTCTCTACCACTACCTCCGCAACGATAAACTCAACGCCAACGCCTTTGAAACCAATGCCGCCGGCCTCGGCCGCAGCGCCTTCCGCTGGAATCAGCCCGGCGTCGTCTTCCATGGTCCCGTTGTTCTTCCCAAAATCTACAACGGCAAGGACAAAACGTTCTTCATGTTCTCCTGGGAAAAAATCAAGTCCTCCATCCCGCTCCCCCAGAACTACACCGTCCCCACGCTCGAACAGCGCAGCGGCGACTTCTCCCGCACCGTGCAGGCCAACGGCCAGCCCATTCTCGTCTACGATCCAGCTACCACCCGGGCCGAAGGCGCCAACTTCACCCGCACCCCGTTCCCCGGCAACCGCATCCCGTCGAATCGTTTTGATCCCGTTGCCGCCAATCTCCTCAAGTTCATCCCAACGCCCAATCAGGCCGGCAACGCGCAGGGCTTTTTCAACATGATCTCCAGCCCCAATAGCGTCTCCGACGAATACGACCAGTTCGCCACCCGCATCGATCAGCAACTCACCAGCAAGCACCGCTTCTTCTCTCGCTACGTCCGCGGCAATCGCCACGAAACCAACTCTTTCGCCGGTTTCGAAAAGGCCGCCTCGCCCTGGTATCAACACTGGCGCATCAATCAGGGCGGCAACTTCGACCTCACTTCCACCCTCGGCCCCACACTCGTCTCCAGCTTCCGCATGGGCTACATTCGCCACCAGTTCGCCATCCAGCAATACGGCGAGGGCTTCGATCCGGCAACGCTCGGGTTTCCAGCCTCTGCCACCAGCGGCCTCCCTCGCAAATTCTTCCCTCGTATCGACTACACCGACTACACCGCCTTCGGCCCCCAACGCTCCACCGGCAGCGAATTCACCTTCTCCGATACCTGGTCAATCGCCGAAACGCTCTCCAAGGTTTACCGCAACCACTCCTTTAAGTTCGGCTTTGAGGGCCGCCAGATGTTCAACAACCAGGACCGGCCCACCTCCTCCTTTGCCCGCTTCAATTTCCGGCGTAACTTTACCCAGCGCGACCCGCTTCGCGGCGACGCCGCCAGCGGCAACGCCTTCGCCTCGCTCCTTCTCGGCACCGCCGAATCCGGCGAAGGTGTCCGCCAGCCGGCCCTCGCCTATGGCAATCGCTACTACGTCCTCTTCTTTCAGGACGATTGGAAAATCAGCAACAAACTCACCATGAACCTCGGCCTCCGTTGGGATTACGAAACGCCTCAAACCGAGCGTTTTGACCAGCAAAACCGCGGCTTTGATGCCACCGCGGCCTCCCCGCTGCAGGTCCCCGGCATGAACCTCAAGGGCGGTCTGCTCTTCACCGATTCCTCCAACCGCACTCCCTTCACCGCCGACAGGAACAACTTTCAGCCACGCATCGGCGCCGCTTACCAGTTTGCCCCCAAGACCGTCTTCCGCGGCGGCTATGGCATCTCCTACCTGCCGACTTTCGATACTGGCTTCAACAACGGCTTCGCCATCACCACCGCTATGGTCACCTCCACCGATGGCGGCTTGAACCCAGCCAATACGCTTCGAAACCCCTTCCCCGACGGCTACCTCAGCCCCGTCGGCCGTTCGCTAGGGCTCGGCACACTCCTCGGCCAGGGCTACTCTTTCGGCTATCAAAACCGCGAGATTCCCTTCGTCCACCAGTTCTCCGCCGGAATTCAGCATGAACTTCCCGGCCGCATCCTCGTTGACGCTTCGTATTCCGGTTCCCGCACCCGTTCGCTCCAAACCGCCAAAGGCATCAACGAAATTTCCGCCGCCGATCTGGCCCAAGGCAACGCGCTGCTCACCCAAGTGCCTAACCCCTTAGCCGGCCGCTTGCCAGGCTCCGCCTTCAACGGCGCAACCGTTCCTCGCCAGCAATTACTCCGTCCCTTCCCGCAATTCGCCGGCATCACCGAGGATCGGCGCACCATCGGCTGGGCCAACTACAACTCGCTTCAATTACGCGTTGAAAAGCGTATGAGCAACGGTGTCCACATGCTCATGAGCTATACCCTTGGCAAGTCCATTGAGGCCGTCGCGTATCTCAATGCGCAGGAGAGCTTCGGCCAGTTGGCCAGCGTGCTCACCGCCGTGGACGCGCCGCAGCGCGCGGTTTTCAGCGGTGGTTGGGATCTGCCATTTTTCAAGAACGGCCGCGGCCTTGGCCGCCAGGTTCTGGGCGGCTGGCAGATGTCCGGCATCATGACCATTCAGTCCGGCGTTCCAATCGGTGCGCCGGGTGGTGTCTACTCCACTGGTCTCGATCCTAAGATTGAAGACAGCCAGCGAACCCGTGCCCGCTGGTTCAATACCTGCACGGTGAACCTCACCGGCGCTCGTCAGAACTGCGCCAGTGCCTCTGAACCGGTTGCATTCACGGTGCAGCCCCCGTTCACACTCCGCACCCTATCGACCCGATTTCCCAACATCCGCGACCTGCGCCCCTTGAACCTGGACCTGTCCATTTTCAAGCGTTTCATCGTCACGGAGCGCATGAACGTCGAATTCCGTGCCGAGTCGTTCAATCTGACCAACACTCCTTGGTTCGGCGCCCCGAACCTTACTGTTGGCGGCGCGGCCTTCGGCACGGTAACCCCGGCCCAGGCCAACGACCCCCGCAACATCCAATTCGCCCTCCGCCTCACCTTCTAACATTAAATTGGTGCCAAGCACCAATTTAATGTTAGCGGAGGGCTTTCGAACGCGGCGAACAATCGCCGCTGCCAATTCTAGGTGTAATCGTCTGGCTCCCGAGGCCATTCTTCGCAATTGCCTACATTTCCTTCGTTAACCTTGCCCCGCCCTTCCGCCTTTACCTCTCCCTCCGCCTCCCCAACATTAAATTGGTGCCTGGCACCAATTTAATGCTGGGTCCGGGTTTCCGAAAGCGGCGCACTATCGGTTGCCGTCAAACCTCGATGTAATGTTTTGGCTCCCAGGGCCATTCCTTATCAATGGCCCGCATACCCTACGTCGAGGTTGCCCCGCTCTTCGGCGTGAACATCCATTCCCTCTGCATCGCCGCGGCCGTTCTCCTGGGTCATTTCCTCATGGTCTGGAGCGCCGGCGCGCAACGTCACCTCGCCCCCGGGTTCAGCGCCGCCCTCGTTTTCGGCGCCGCCTTCGGTGGCCACTGGCTCTACCTCTTCCTCCGCCCCGAACTCCTCCGACACCACCCCGTCCTGCTTATCATTCCCACCGCCGGCGCCTCCACACTCGGCGCTCTGTTTGGCGCCGTCATCGCCGCTTCACTCCACCTTCGCCACTCGTGTCAACCCATCCGTATCGCCCTTTTCAACTCCGCCGCCTGGGCCTTTCCCTTCGCCTGGGTCCTCGCCCGCCTCGGCTGCTTCCTCGCGCACGACCAGGCTGCCCTCCCCTACACTGGCTGGCTCGCCGTTGACTACCCCACCGGCCCCCGCCACGACCTCGCCCTGTACGAAATGCTCTACGCCGCCATCCTCGCCGCCGTATTCTTTCTCGCCCGCCATCGCCAATGGCCCTTCGCCGCAATTCTCCTCTGTTCCTATGGCGCCCTCCGCGCCCTCATCCATCCGCTGCGCCTTGCGCTGCACACCGTCGACATTGTAGGCGCAACGCTCGTCTTCGCCGCCGGCCTCGCCTGGCTCCTCGTGCTCTCTCCACGGAATCAACCTTCATGAATCGCAACTTCCACCACGCCTCCGTCCTCGCCCTCGTTGCCGGAATCCTCGTCTCCGGCCTCGGCTGCGAGGACCAGAATTTCAAAGATATTTGGATCGGTTGCTGGTCCGGACTCTCCTCCCATTCGCCCGCCACAGGCCCCGCCCCCTACGTCCCTGGCGGCGCCCGGCTGCTGCTCGAAGCCAACCTCGGCCAAAGCGACCCGCGCTATCCCTTCCTCGGCCGTGGCGATGGATACTTCCTCTTCCTGAACAATCGGGAGACCGTCCTCGATCTCGGTCCCCGCCAAATCCGCCTTCGTCTGGACGGCGCCAATCCTGGCGCGCCCGCCACCTCCGGGGACCCTTTCCAGCGAACCCACTACCTTCTCGGCAACAATCCCCATCACTGGATCCATAACATCCCCGTCTATGACGAAGTCGGTTTCAACGGTGTCTATCCCGGCGTCGACCTGGTCTTTTATTCCAGGGAAGGCAAACTCGAACACGACTTCCGCCTCGCGCCCGGCGCTGACCCAAGCCGCATCCGCTGGGCGCTCGAAGGCGTGGACCATATCATCCCCGATGGCGATGGCCTTCTCCTCCATGCCGGTGACCTCAAGATTCGGTGGGACGCGCCGGTGGCCTTCCAGGGCGACCGCTCGGTCCCAGCCGCTTACAAGCTCGACAACGGCTCCATCCGCTTCATTCTTGGTGATTACGATCACACCAGACCCCTTACAATTGACCCTGTCATCCGCTACATCACCTACCTCGGCAGGCGGGGCGGGGAACTCGCCGGCCGCTCCGCCGTCGATGCCCAGGGCAATGTCTATCTCACCGGCGCCTCCACCGACGCTGAGTACCCCTCTACGCCCGGCGCCGCCGCGCTCAATCCCCTCGGCTTTAGCAAGTCCAACATCGTCATCACGAAAATGGACGCCACTGGCTCCCGTCCGGTCTACTCCACCTACATCGGTGGCGTCGGCTCTGAACTCGCCACCGGCGTCGCGCTCGATTCATCGGGCGCGCTCTATGTCACCGGTGTTACCGATAGTGCTGACTTTCCCGTCACACCAGGTGCCTTTCAAACCAAGCCAGCCGCGCCTCCCGCCGGGAATAAGGACCTCGCCAACTGCTTCGTCGCCAAGCTGAATCCCGCTGGATCTTCTCTCGTTTACTCCACCTTCCTTAGCGGCGCCTCCCGCGATGGCTGCACCGCCATCGCCGTTGATCGCGCTGGCTCCGCCGTTGTTATCGGCGCCAGCGTCTCCACCGATTTCCCCACCACCCCGGATGCTCCCCAATCGCGCTATCGCCTCGGCCAGGGCGACCCTAGCTACGACGCCATCGTGGCCAAATTGAACCCCGGCGGCTCCGCCCTCGTGTTTTCCACCTTCATCGGCGGCAACGGCAACGATAGCGCCCACGGCGTCGCAGTCGACAGCGCCGATAACATCTATGTTACTGGTGTCACTAATTCCGGAAACACCTTTCCGGTCACGGACGCGGCTCTGGACCGCACTTACAACGGCCAGGGCGGCAGCCCTGATTTTTATAACATTGGCGACGCCTTTCTGCTCAAGCTAAACCCGCTTGGCACCCAGGTGGTCTATAGCACTTTGCTCGGCGGCAGCCGCGATGATTCCGCCTTCGGCGTCGCCGTTGATCAGCAGGGTAATGCCTATGTAACCGGCAACACGCTCTCGCTCGACTTCCCCGTCACCGCCGGCGCCTTCCAACGCAATTGGGCCGGTGCCGGCGGCCAGCCCTATCTCCCCGCGGGCGATGTCTTCCTCACCAAGGTTAACCCCGCTGGCTCTGCCATTGTCTACAGCACGCTCCTCGGCGGCGCGCTCGATGACCGCGCCGTCAGCATCGCCCTCGGCGCCGATAACTCTGCTCACCTTGTCGGCCATACCCTGTCCACAAACTTCCCCTTAACCAGCGACGCCGCCCAAAACCTGTTGAAAAGCACCACCCCAGCCAATCCGCGCGCCACCGGCGACGGCTTCTACGCCCACATCGACCCCACTGGCGCTCGCCTTCTCTACGCCAGTTACCTCGGCGGCGCCAATAGTGATTGGCTCACCGGCGTCGGGCTTGATGCCTCCGGCGCCGTGGTCGTCACCGGCACTACGTCATCACCCGATATCGCCACTACTGCCGGTGCCTACCAGCGTTCCTACTTCGGTGCCCCGGACAACTTCCTTCCCATGGGCGATCTCCTCATCTCCCGCTTCGGTGATGCGCCGGCCGTCTCCGTCTCCGCCGTCGTCAACGCCGCCAGCTATGACGCCGCCTCCGTAAGTCCCGGCCTGATCGTCACGCTCGGCGGCGCTGGCCTTGGGCCGGAGACGCTCGCTGGCCCGATCGTCCAGAACGGTGTTTTCTCCACTCGGGTCGCCGGCGTCCGCGTGCTTTTCGACGGCGTGCCCGCTCCCATCCTTTATGCCTCTTCCCGCCAGACCTCCGCCGTCGCGCCATTCGCCCTTGCCAGCCGCTCCACAACTCAGGTCGTCGTCGAATACCTCGGCACCCGGTCCGCGCCGCTCACCGTTGCCGTTACGCCAACCGCTCCTGGGCTCTTCTCCGCCAACTCCACCGGTGCCGGCCAGGCGGCGGCCCTGAACCAGGACGGCTCCTATAACTCCCGAACGAACCCTGCCGCAGCGGGTTCAGTGGTGGTCCTTTTTGGCACCGGCCAGGGCGCCGGAACGCCAGAATCGGCCGACGGAGTGGTGACAAATGCACCTTTTAGCGTGCCAAATGCACCGTTTTTTGCGCAAATTGGGGGTAAAAATGCACCTATTTTGTACATTGGAGCGGCTCCTGGACTCATTGCCGGCCTCCTCCAGGTCAACCTGCAGGTCCCCGATGGCCTCCCCGCCGGCGATCACGCGGTCCGGATCGAAGCCCTCGGCCGAGCCAGCCAATCCGCTCTAACCCTCGTCATCCGCCCCTAACCCAGGCCGGCGCCCATCAGGAATCCGGTAAAATGGGAGGTTTCATGCCTCCCTACCGATCCCGTACATCCACCCATGGCCGTAACATGGCCGGTGCCCGCGCTCTCTGGCGGGCCACTGGAATGAAGGATGGCGACTTTGAGAAACCCATCGTCGCCATCGCCAATTCGTTCACCCAGTTTGTCCCTGGACATGTGCATCTAAAGGACTTAGGCCAAATGGTCGCCCGGGAGATTGAGGCCCACGGCGGCGTTGCCAAAGAGTTCAACACCATCGCCGTTGATGACGGTATCGCGATGGGCCACGGTGGCATGCTCTACTCGTTGCCCAGCCGTGAATTGATCGCCGATTCGGTCGAATACATGGTGAACGCCCATACCGCCGACGCGCTTGTCTGTATCTCCAACTGCGACAAGATCACCCCCGGTATGTTGATGGCGGCATTGAGGTTAAACATTCCAACGGTCTTCGTGTCCGGTGGTCCAATGGAGGCCGGAAAAGTCAACTGGCAGGGCGGTACGCGCTTTGTCGATCTTGTCGACGCCATGATCGAAGCCGCCGATAGCCGCGTCTCCGACGCCGACGTTGCCGAAATGGAGCGTTCGGCCTGCCCCACGTGCGGGTCGTGTTCCGGCATGTTCACCGCTAACTCTATGAATTGCTTGACCGAAGCGCTCGGCTTGGCGCTCCCGGGCAACGGTTCGCTGCTCGCCACCCACGCCAGGCGCAAGGACCTTTTCCTGCGCGCTGGCCGCCTCGCCGTCGATCTCGCCAAGCGCTACTACGAACAGGACGACGAAACCGCCCTGCCGCGCCGGATCGCCAACTTCGCGGCGTTTGAAAACGCTATGACGCTGGATATCTCCATGGGTGGCTCCACCAACACCGTGTTGCACCTGCTAGCCGCGGCCCGCGAGGCGGAGGTCAATTTCACCATGGCCGATATTGACCGGCTGTCGCGCCAAGTCCCTTGTTTGTGCAAGGTTGCGCCGGCAACAAACAAGTTTCACATGGAAGATGTCCATCGCGCGGGCGGCGTTATGGCCATCCTCGGTGAACTGGACCGCGCCGGCCTACTTCATCGCGATACGCTCACCGTCCACTCCCCCACAATGGCCGCCGCGCTGGCCCAGTGGGACATCGCGCAAACTGCTGATAACACAACAAAAGAGTTCTACCGTGCCGCTCCAGGCGGAGTCCCGACGCAACAGGCATTCAGCCAGAATCGCTCCTATCCCGAACTCGACGCCGACCGCGCCACTGGCTGCATTCGTGACAAAGCCCACGCCTACTCGCACGACGGCGGGTTGGCCGTGTTATTCGGCAATCTGGCGGAGCGCGGCTGCATCGTGAAAACCGCCGGTGTGGACGAAAGCATCCTGAGATTCTCTGGCGTCGCAAAGGTTTGCGAAAGCCAGGAGGAGGCGGTGGAACGGATTCTGTCTGGCCAAATCGTCGCGGGCGACGTGGTCATCGTTCGCTATGAAGGGCCGAAGGGCGGTCCTGGGATGCAGGAGATGCTCTATCCGACGTCGTACTTGAAATCTATCGGCCTCGGCAAGCAGTGCGCATTATTTACTGACGGCCGTTTCAGCGGCGGCTCGTCGGGCCTTTCGATCGGCCACGCTTCACCGGAAGCCGCGGCGGGCGGAACGATCGGCTTAGTCGAAGAGGGAGATCCGATCGAGATCGATATCCCCAATCGCTCCATTCGTTTAGCGATTCCAGAGGAAACGATTACCACAAGACGCGCGGCCATGGAAGCCCGTGGTGCCGACGCCTGGAAGCCGAAAAACCGGCAACGCCAAGTGTCGGCGGCATTAAAGGCCTACGCGGCACTCACCACCAGCGCCGACACTGGCGCCATCCGTGACCTCTCGCAACTGAAATAACAGAAATTGGTGCCTGGCACCAATTTCTTTAGAAGGCGTAAAGCTCTGCGACGATGGGGGCCGGTCCGGCGGCGGCGCCGACGGTGGCCTCCTCGGCGATCATCTGCCGGATGAAGATCCCGGTATCACCAAGGTAGACTTCGAATTCCGCCGGGTGGGGCAGGGAACCCTGAATCAGCGCTTCGGAGAGCGGATCTTCGATGTACTTCTGGAGGGCGCGGCGTAGCGGCCGCGCGCCGTAGCTGCGGTCAACGAGCGTCTTCTCCAGAATGTATTTCGCCGCGTCGGGCAGCAGCTTGATCTTAATCTGCTTGGCCACCAGGTTCACGTTCACTTGTTCCACCAGCAGGAACATGATCTGCATCAGGTCTTCGTCGGCCAGCGAGGTGAACAGGATCACTTCATCGAGGCGGTTGAGGAATTCAGGGTTGAACGCCTTCTTCACCTCATTCATGACCTGCTCTTCCACCTTTTGCGGCATCCCGGCGGTGGGAGCGGCGAAACCGAGCGTGGCTTTCTTATCCAGGAAGCGCGCGCCAAGGTTCGACGTCATGATGATCATCGTGTTCTTGAAATCGACGGTGTTGCCAAGCCCGTCGGTCAATTGGCCGTCTTCAAACACTTGCAACAGAATGTTGTAGATATCCGGATGGGCCTTTTCGATTTCGTCGAGCAGGATGATGGAGTAGGGCTGGCGCTTAACACGTTCGGTCAACTGGCCGCCTTCCTCATAGCCAACGTACCCAGGAGGCGAACCGATCAGCTTGGAGACCGAGTGCTTCTCCATGTATTCCGACATATCGAAGCGGATGAGCGACTTCTCCGAGCCGAAAAGAAAATCAGCCAGCGCGCGCGCGACTTCCGTCTTGCCCACACCGGTCGGGCCCAGGAACAGGAAGGACCCAGCCGGGCGCTTGGGCGATTTCAATCCCGCGCGCGAGCGCCGAATGGCGCGAGCCAGGGCGCTGATGGCCTTTTCCTGGCTGACAATCCGTTTGTGCAGCTCCTCTTCAATACGGAGCAGCTTGGCCACTTCCTCTTCGCGGATGGCGGTCATGGGAACGCCGGTCCAACGGGCCACTACGTCCTCAATATCGTCCTTGGAAACAACACCGGTGGAAGTATCGTCCAAGTTGTACTTCTCGCGCAATCCGCGCAGGTTCTCGCGCTCCTTGCGCTCTTCGTCGGAATAGAACCGCGCCTTTTCGAATTCGTGATTGGCGATGGCGTTTTCCATGCGATGCACGATGAACTTGATGCGCTTCTGAATTTCGCTGACGTCGGCGGGCAGCGTGGTCTGCTTCAGTTTGACCCGCGCGCCTGCTTCGTCAATCAGGTCGATGGCCTTGTCGGGCAGGAACCGATCCGGAATGAAGCGGCTGGAGGCGAACACCGAGGTCTCAATCGCCTCATCGGTATAGGCGACGGCATGGAACTTCTCGTAACGCTCCTTGATGCCGTACATGATTTTAATCGCGTCGCTCTCATTCGGCGGCGGTACCTTAACGGCCTGGAACCGGCGTTCAAGAGAACGGTCCTTCTCGATCGACTTCCGGTACTCTGCCGGCGTGGTGGCGCCGATACACTGTATCTCGCCCCGGCTCAGCGCGGGTTTCAGGATATTGGCGGCGTCCAGCGACCCTTCGGCCGAACCGGCCCCTACGAGTGTATGTAACTCGTCGATGAAGATGATGGCGTTCTGGTTTTCCATCAGCTCCTTCATAATCGTCTTCAGCCGCTCTTCGAACTGCCCGCGATACTTGGTTCCGGCGACAATCAGAGACAGGTCGAGCGCCAGGATGCGCTTCTCGCTAAGGAACGAAGGCACGTCGCCATCGGAGATGCGCTGCGCCAATCCTTCCACAATCGCGGTCTTGCCGACGCCGGGCTCGCCAATGAGCACCGGGTTGTTCTTCGTGCGGCGGCACAGAATCTGCACCAGCCGTTCGAGTTCATGGTCGCGGCCGATGAGGGGATCGAGCTGGCCATCGATGGCGGCCTGCGTCAGATCGCGGGAGAACTCCGCCAGCAGTGAAGATTCCTTCGGCCGGTTCGTGGTGATCTTTTCCGACGAACTGCGGGCGATCTCCTCGCGAACCTGGCTTAGCCGCAGCCCTCGTTCATGCAGAATCTCGGCGGCGAAGCATTTTTCTTCGCGCAACAGGCCGAGCATAAGATGTTCGGTGCCAATGTGCTTATGGTTCAGCCGTTCCGCTTCTTCGGCGCCGTAGGCGAGCACGCGTTTGCACTCGTGACTCAATGGCAAATCGACCGACGTGGACACCTTCTCGCGGATCGTGGTGTGCGCCTCAATCTGCTTGCGAATGGACTCAATGGCGGCGTTGGATCGCAGAAACCGGTTGGCAAGGGCCTTGTCTTCGCGCAACAGTCCGAGCAGCAGGTGCTCCGTTTCTATATAGGGGCTGCCAAACTGGGAGGCTTCATAGCGAGCGAAGAAAATCACCCGCCGGGCTTTTTCGGTATATCTTTCAAACATAGCTACTCCCCGGCCGTGACTTCGGCCAGACCTCCGTGCTGTAGACGCAAAACCCGGTCACAGGACCGGGCAAATTCACGATTGTGCGTGACGTAGATGGACGTGAGCTGATGCGTTTGGTGCAACTCCGTCAATAGACTCGAAATCATTGTGCCCGTCCGTTCATCGAGGTTTCCGGTGGGCTCATCGGCGAACAGGTATTTGGGCTTTCCAACAAGCGCTCGCGCCAGCACAACCCGCTGTTGTTCGCCGCCGGAGAGTTCGCCACTCCGGTGATGGGCCCTTGCTCGTAGTCCAACTTCATCTAACCTCGCTAGTGCCAACGGCGCCGCTTCGTCGTAGGAAACCCCTCGAATCAGCAGCGGCATCATAACGTTTTCCTGCGCCGTAAACTCTGGAAGCAAATAATGGGTTTGCCAAACAAAGCCTATTTCACGGTTCCGAAAATCCGCCAGCCCAGTCTCTGAAAGCGCCTGAAGGTCGTTCTGACCGAAGTATATCTTACCCTTGGAGGGCCTGTCCAGACCGCCTAAACAGTGCAAAAGGCTAGACTTCCCGGTCCCGGATTCGCCGATTAGCGCAATGCGTTCCCCTTTTGCCACCGTCAGATTCAACTCGTTAAAGACCGTAAGAATCTCATCGCCACTCCGGTACGATTTCGTTAGCCCTTCTGTCCGAATCGCGGGGAAATCCACCCCTTCAGGCTAACATGCCAAAACGGCGGGAAATCCTGGGAAATCACCTTACACCTCTCTAGATGCTACGGCGCGGAAGACGGATGCAATTTGCACGGTTCAGGTCCGGTACCGGCCGTCGATTTGGATGCTGCCGTTGGTGAAGTCGCAGGTGGAGAAACGAGCCTGGCTTTCGCCGCCGCCACGGATGGGGAACGAGATGTGGCAGCCGGGCTGATCGAGAAGTTTGGTCAATCCGCCTTCACAAACCAGCCGGCCACCGGCGGCGCCGGATGGCAAAATCTGTGCCCCGCCGTGGTGTTGGGGGGTGCTGCAAATTACGGGAAGAGGGGGCCACGCCAAGGCGATGTCCCCGTAGCCGTGCGTGTTGATCGCTCGCTGGTTCTGGCGGCGGGTTACAAGCCAGCAGGCCCTGCAGGCGGATAGCCAAATCCCAAAATGCGGTGACGCGGCCGCCGGGTGCAATTTGCGCGGTTCAGGTGCGGTAGCTACCGTTGATCTGGATATAGCCCTCTGTGAAGTCGCAGGTATAGAAGCGCGCCTTGCCCTTGCCGTCGCCACGGATGGTGAACGAGATATGGCAGTCGGGCTGATCGAGAAGTTTGGTCAACTCCTCCTCCGAGAAGTCCCTGGCCAACCCGCCCTTACAAACCAGCAAACCCTGCATGCGGATATCCACATTCTTCAATTCGAAAAGGACACCGGCGTTACCGGCGGCCATCATGATACGGCCCCAGTTGGGATCGCTGCCGGCGATAGCTGTCTTCACCAGCGGAGAATTCCCGATGACGCGGGCGATCTGCATGGCCTGCTTGTCGGTGCGAGTGCCTTCAACTTCGATCGTCACCAACTTCTTCGCGCCTTCGCCGTCGCGGGCAATCTGCTTGGCCAGGTCCTCCATCAGCACCGTCAGCGCTTCGGCGAATAGCGCCTTGTCGCTGGCCGACATGGTCAATCCGCTGGCGCCGTTGGCCAGCAGGTACACCGAATCGTTGGTGGACGTGTCGCCGTCCACAGACATTGCGTTGTAGCTGCGGTCCGCGGCCTTGCGTAACATGCGTTGTAACTCGGCCGGCGTCAACGCGGCGTCGGTAACAATATAGCCGAGCGTGGTGGCCATCAGCGGCTGAATCATGCCCGATCCTTTGGTCATGCCGGCCAAGTGAATTGTGCCGCCTTTCACGGCCAGCGAGGCGTGGGCTTTCTTGGGCACCAGATCGGTGGTCATGATGGCGCTAACGGCATCTTCAAAACGGTCCGGGGAAAGGCCGCTGACGAGCGAAGCGGCGTGCGAGGTAATTTTGGAAGCGTCCAATTCGACGCCGATAACGCCCGTTGAGGCGGGCAGCACCTGTGCGGCCGGAATTTTCAAAGCCTTGGCGATGGCCTTGGTGGTCTCGATGGCCACCTTCATGCCGGTGCGGGTGGCGCAATTGGCGTTTCCGGCGTTGGTGAGAATGGCACGAGCCACGCCGTTGGAGGTTTCCAGATTCTTTTTGGACAGAATTACTGGCGCCGCCATCGCCTTATTCTGCGTAAAAACACCGGCCGCGGCCGCCGGCACGTCGGAGACGATCAACGAAAGATCGTCCTTTTTCACCTTACGAATGCCGGCATACAAGGCCGAGTAGCGAAACCCAAGCGGTAAGTTCACGTTATTTTCCCAGGACTTCATTTTGCAACAAACGAGCGCCGTTGGCGAAACTTTCTCCACTTACTCGCTTCCGCCCTTCGGGCTGCACCTCTAGAAGCTCTAGCGCGGTCCCATCTCCGCAGCCAGCCAGAAGCTTGCGAGCGCGGAGGGCGATTTCTCCCGGAGCCAGTCCGGTTTCGCTAGAGAGCGCCGAGGCGGTGATCTTCAGCGGCGCGCCCCGGAACAGCGTCGTCGCGCCGGGCCAGGGGGTGAAGCCGCGCAGTCGATTGTGGATGACTGCCGCCGGCTGATTCCAATCGATTGCGCCGTCCTCCTTCTTCAGAATCGGTGCAAGCGAAGCAGCGCTATCGTCCTGCGGTTCGGGCACGATCTGCCCGCGTTCCAGCATCTCCAGAGTTTCCACCAGCAGTTCGGCGCCCATGGCCGCCAGACGGGCGGAAAGCTCGGGTGCCGTCTCGTCCGGTCCGATGGAGGTTTCCGCTTTGCGCAGCATGTCGCCGGTGTCGAGCCCGGCATCGATGCGCATGGTCGTCACGCCGGTTTCCGTTTCGCCGTTAGCAATAGCCCATTGAATGGGGGCAGCACCGCGGTAGGCAGGCAGCAGAGAGGCGTGTACGTTGACGATGCCAAGCGGGGCGAGGTCGATGATTGCCTGCGGCAGAATTTGCCCGTAGCCAACCACCACCATGGCCTTGGCTCCAAACGCGGCAAGTTCGGCGATGGCTTCCGGACGGCGAATCCGTTCGGGTTGCAGAACGGGCAACCCGTGCCGCAGCGCGGCCTGTTTCACCGGGGAAACACCCAGATCCTGCCCGCGCCCCTTGGGCCGGTCCGGTTGTGTGTAAACGGCCGCCACCGTATGGCCGGCGGCGACGAGCGCATCGAGCGAATCCACCGCGAACTGCGGCGTGCCCATGAAAACGACTACCACTCGCCGGCCTTGACGAGTTTGGAGATTTTGCGGCGAATCAAGTCGCGCTTGAGCGGGGAGAGATGTTTCAGGAACAGGATACCGTGGAGGTGATCGATCTCATGCTGCATGGCACGGGCGAGCAGTTCTTCGCCCGACACCTCGAACTCCTTGCCCTCCACATCGAAGGCCTTGACACGAGCGGTCATGGCCCGCCGTACGTCCTCGCGGAAACCGGGAATGGAAAGGCACCCCTCTTCGCCGAGTTGCTGGCCCTCCAGCCCGACGATCTCTGGGTTGATCAGCACCAGCCGGGCGTCTGGATCTTCTCCGGCCGAGGTGTCGATTACCGTTACCTGTTGGAGTACGCCCACCTGCGGCGCGGCCAGGCCGACGCCCTTGTTGGCGTACATGGTCTCGAACATGTCGAAGACCAGATTTTTCAAGTCGGCGGTAGCGAATTGGACCACCTTTTCACATGGCGTCTCCAGCACCGGATCGCCGTATTTCCTGATTCCCAATACCATTAGAAGTTTCGTACCTGCTCTTGATACCCATCATAGTTCCGGCGGGTTTCGGCTATGGAATCGCCGCCGAACTTTTCTAAAAACACCTGCGCGAGGACAATGGCCACCATGGCTTCGCCGATGACGCCGGCTGCCGGGACGACGGCGACGTCGGAGCGCTCATAGGCCGCCTTTTCCGCTTCGCGCGTGACGATATCCACCGATTCGAGCGGGCGTCGAAGCGTGGAAATCGGCTTCAAAAACCCTCGGACCAGCAAGTCCTGGCCGTTGGTGATGCCGCCTTCCAAGCCACCGGCGCGGTTGGCGCCACGGTAGAAGGATCGCTGCTCTTTGTTGTAGTGAATCGTATCCTGCACCTTGGAACCAAACGCTTCGGCGCCTTCGGCGGCAAAACCGATTTCGACGCCCTTTACGGCTTGCATGGAGACAATAGCCTGGGCGAGTTTGCCATCCAGACGGGTGTCCCAGGCGATGTGGGAGCCGAGTCCTATGGGCAGCCCATGCGCCACCACTTCAAAGACGCCGCCCACGGTGTCGCCGGTTCGGTAGGCTTCGTCGACAACAGCCTTCATGCGCTGTTCGGCTTCCGGGTCCACGCAACCGAGCAGCACTTCGTCCTTTTGCGCCAGGGCGACGAGCTCGTCCCAAGTGGCTTCGCGGCCGAGTTTTTCCGGACCGACGGCAATGACATGGCTCAGAATCTCAATCCCGAATTCGCGGAGGAGTTCCTTGGCCACTGCGCCAACGGCAACACGCGAAGTGGTCTCGCGGGCGCTGGCCCTTTCCAGGATGTAGCGCGCGTCGTGGTAGTTGTACTTGATCATCCCGGCGAGGTCGGCATGGCCGGGACGTGGACGAAGCACTTTCTTCTTTACGCCATCGGAGCCTGCAAAGTCCTCCACGGCCATCGGCTCGGTCCAGTTTTTCCAATCGCGGTTGCGGACGATCATCGCGATCGGAGCGCCGATGGACTGGGAGTGGCGGACGCCGGCCACGATTTCCACCGTGTCGGTTTCAATCTTCATTCGGCCGCCGCGGCCAAAGCCTTGCTGGCGGCGCCATAATTCGCGATTGATTCGCTCCAACGAGATGGGAACACCGGAGGGAAGCCCGGTCAGGGTCGCCACTAAACATTCGCCGTGCGACTCGCCGGCAGTTTCGAAACGGAACATGAACCTCTTATTGTCTCAAATCGGGGTAGCGGGCGAAACCGCGTTCTTAGTCCGGCGGCAGTTTCGGAATCCATTTGCGCAGCGTGCCCGCCAGGGATTCGAGGGTGACGGGTTTGGAAAGATAGTCGTTCATGCCCGCTTCCCGGCAGCGGCTGACGTCCTCCGGATAGGCCGCTGCGGTGAGAGCGATGACCGGCACCTGGGGGATGGCGGAGTTACGGCGCAGGCGCCGTGTGGCTTCGAAGCCATCGACTTCGGGCATTTGACAATCCATCAGCACCGCGTCAACCCGGAGCGTGTCGAGCATGACCAGAGCTTCGCCGCCGTGTTGAGCGAGCGAAACGGCGCAGCCGAGCTTTTCCAGCATTTTCCGGGCGACGCGCTGGTTGACTGGATTGTCCTCCACCAGCAGTACGTGGACACCCTCCAGCCGTTCTATGGTGGGCGCCTGGCGGTGGGGTGCGGTCTCGGCCGGTTCGCCGGCCAAGGCGGCGGCGAGCAATCTGGACTTCAATGGCGGGGCAACGCTCACGACACCGGCAATACGCTCATGCGTAATAAGAATGGCGCGACCGGTGGCCGCGGGCGCGTAATTGGCCTCATCGAAGATGACGGTATCGCTCTCTTCGCGCACGGCAACGCGGGCCATTTCGAGCATATGCTGGATCAGCGAACGGGACGGGCCCGGTTCCATTCTGAGTGCGCAGTGCCGGGGAAGAGCCAGGGGCGGCGCGGTGCCGAGCGGTTCCAGCGGGATATGGAAGGCGAAGGCTGTGCCTCGGCCCGGAGTGCTGGAGCAAAACAATTGGCCTCCCATTTTCCCAACCAATTCATTGCAAATGGCCAGGCCGAGACCGGTGCCGCCGAAGCGGCGGGATGTAGAGGAATCGGCCTGCGTGAAGCGTTCAAAGAGGCCGGGAATGCGCGATGGATCGATGCCGATTCCGGTGTCGCGCACGATAAATCGAATTTCTGTGGGACGGATGGTATTGACGGTGAGGGTAACGGTGCCAGATTCGGTAAACTTGATGGCGTTTCCGAGAAGGTTGAAGAGCACTTGGCGAAGCCGCCCCGCGTCGCCGCGGGCCTCGTGAGGCACGGCCGGGCAGGTAAGGATGCCGAGCAGAATTCCCTTTTCCGCGGCGCGGGGCTGCAACAGGTCCACTGTATCCTCCAGGACTTGCTGGAGCATAAACGGGGACGACTCCAGTTCCAGCCGGCCGGCCTCGATTTTGGACAGATCCAGAATATCGTTAATGATTCCGAGCAGCGCCTCTCCGCTGCGGACGACGGCACCGGCCATTTCCCGTTCTTCCTCTCCCAGTGTGGCATCGGTGAGGAGTCGCGCCATGCCAAGAATGCCGTTGAGCGGGGTACGGATTTCATGGCTCATGACGGCTAGAAATTCTCCCTTGATCCGGTTCGCCTTTTCGGCGCGCTCTTTGGCTGCCTGCAGTTCCAGATTGAGCGCCGTTTGTGCGATGCGGGCCTGTTCGAGTTCGGCGAGATGTGCAGCGGCGGCGCGTTCGGCTCGGTAGCGTGTTGTTGTGTCGCGACAGGCGCCGATGATGTTGCGCGCCGTTCGGTCCGGTGCGCGCTGGACCAGTACGCGCCCTTCGCAATAGCGGATTTCGCCGCCGGTCCAGATCTCATAATCGAACTGCAACTCGTCCTGGCCGCCGAAATCGCGCAGGGCGAGGGAAGAGAAGCGGCGATAGTCTTTCGGCCGGATGCAGGCACCGAACCGTTGTGGCGTCATGGGCCCGCCCTTGGGCACGCGATGAAGCGCGTACATGGCGTCATCCCACAGGATTTCTCCGCGAACAAGGTCCCAGGTCCAGGTGGCAAGGCCGGCGGCTTTCAGCGCCAGGCGCAGGCGTTCCTCGGCTTCCCAACGTTCGGTAATGTCCTGCAGGGTGCCGACAAGCCGCACGCAACGGCCGTTGATGACTTCCGGCGTGCAGATAACGCGTACGCGCAGGGAGCGGCCTTTGGGTGTGACGAGCGGGGCTTCCAGATCGTAGGGAACATGTTCAGCGATGGCGCGGTCAAACAAGTTGCGAATTTGTTCCCTCATGTCGGGGTGATAGCAATTCCGCGCGAATTCACGGGTGAACGGGACCTCCTCGTTGATCTCGAAGATCTGATAGAACTGGCGCGACAGCCGGAATTCGCCCTTGGCTACGTCGTACTCCCAGCCGCCAATCCGTGCGATCTGTCCAGTACGTTCGAGCAGCGCCCGTTTTTCCGCCAAGCGCAATTCAGTTTCCTTTCGCTCGGTGATGTCGTTTTGCAGATGGACGAAATGCGTGACCGCGTTACCGGGGCCGAGCAAGGGCCGTATCTCATACTGCACCCAATATGGTTGGCCGTTCTTGCGGAGCGAATGGGCCTCTCCGAAGACTGGTTGGCCGCTTTCGAGCGCGAGGCGGTCCTGCTGTTGGACCCGGCCGGGGGACATCTGTTGGATTTCCGCCAGCGTGTAACCAGTCATGCGGACGAAAGCGGAATTAATCCAAAGCGCGTGGTGGGAAGGGTCGCTGAGCAGAACGGCCGTATCGGTCCGCTCCAAAACCACCGCCATGGTCCGGATGCGCTCCGTCCGTTCGCGTTCGGCGGTGATATCCCGGCCGACGAAGAAGGCGAGTCCATCACCGGCCCCGCCGCGTTTGGCGTTCCAGGAGGTCCAGAGGGGGTGGCCGTCCTTATGACGAAGAGCGATTTCCACCCCGCGAAGAATCTCTTTCTTTTCCAGTTGCGCGGCGGCGATGCGGCAAACCTGGCTGGAGCCGGGTTCTGAGAGGTCCCATAGGGACACGGCCATTAGTTCGTCGCGCGAAAGACCGAGGGCGGCTGGGAAAGCGGCGTTGCACTGCAGGATGCGGCCGCCGCGGTCGAGCGTGCAGAAGAATTCATCGGAAACTTCGGAAAGCCGCGCCATGCGCTCTTCGAGCGACTCTTTTTCGCGTGCTTGTCTGCCCGCCTCAATCAGGTTGCCGCAGGTATGCGTGAATGGTTCCAGATGTTCAGGCCGCAGTTCGGCGTATCCGCCGGGACGTCCGCTGACAACGGCTACGCCGCCGGAGCCGAGACGTAACGAATACGCCGGCGCGCACACGACACCGCTGGCGGCTTGAATCACCGTTTCCGGCCCGGACCAGTCTTCAATCCGGCCGGCGGAAGAGTCCGTGAGAGTCAACAACAAATCGAGTAGCGTTGTGAAGACGTGACGTGCACCTCGGCCGGCGACGAAATCGTGGTGTGCGCGGGTTATGCCGTGCAGCATCATCTCGGAAAGGCGACGGGCCGTGAAATCGTGGAGCACGACATGCCGCACATCCTCACGATGGCAGGTGAAGGCTTCCACCCAACGGGGCCCCCTATTCCGCCGGATAATTCCCATTTGAGCCAAAGACGTGGAGGTTAACTTCGCCAGGTCGCTATCGTGATCGAGGATCGCTCCTACTGCGAGTTGACTCGCGCGGAGTCCCAATAGCGGTTCGCAATCTGGGTCGGCGTGCAGGATGACCAGACTGCCATCCCCGATTACCCGCGCGCTAAGCAGGCACGGGTGCGCTTTCCATCGATCAGGTTCGGCCATCGCGCGCTTTCATTCGCCGCCTCTCCGCAACTACTCTGGATGTAAATAGAATAGACGGAATGAAACCGAAGTTAAACCGCCGGGCGTTCCTGGCGGCCGGGACGGCGGCTGGCGTGTGGGCGCAGGGCCGGCGTCCGAACATAATTATTATCTGCACGGACGACCACGGCTCCGGCGACCTTGGCTGCTATGGGTCGGCGGAGATAAAGACGCCGCACCTGGACTCGATTGCTCGCGATGGCGTACGGTTCGACCAGTGGTACGCCAACGCTGCCATGTGCGCGCCGTCGCGGGCGGGCGTGCTAACCGGGCGCCATCCGATTCGCGCCGGCGTGCCGTCGAATGGACCGCAACTGCCGTCAAACCAGAAAACGCTGGCGGCGTTGTTAAAACCCAACGGCTACCGGACAGCGGCGATTGGCAAGTGGCACCTGGGCACGGCGCAATCCAACGGTCCGCTGGACCACGGCTTCGACACGTTTTATGGGTTCCACGCCGGATGCGTGGATTTTTACTCGCACCGTTATTACTGGGGTGAACCGCGCGTGCCGAATTTTCACGACCTGTACCGGGACCGGCGCGAAATCTTTGAAGACGGCGCGTATCTGACGGAGCGAATCACGGCGGAAGCCAGGCAGTTCATTCGCGACTCCGGGAAGCGGCCGTTTTTTCTGTATCTTGCCTATAACGCGCCGCATTATCCAATGCATGCGCCGCCGAAGTATGTGGAACGCTTTCAGCACTTACCTTTGGAACGGAGAATTTACGCGGCGATGATCGCGGCGGTGGATGACGGCGTGGGGGAAATCCGCGCGCAGTTGTGGGAGATGGGTTTGACCAACGACACCGTGCTGGTGTTCATCGGCGACAACGGAGCGACCACGGAGCCACGAGCAGGGCTGGAGGGGCGGCCGGCGACCGCAGGGCACAACCGGGGCTTCCGCGGCTTCAAGTTCAGCCTGTTTGATGGAGGCACACATGTGCCGGCGCTGATGGCGTGGCCGGGTCGCATTCCGGCCGGCCGGGTTACGTCGCAAATCGGGGCGCACTACGACCTGGCTCCCACCCTGCTGGCGGCGGCCGGCGTGCCGGAGCCGCAGGCCGGGTTCTTCGACGGCGTGAACCTGCTGCCTTCCGTCATGAAGGGGGACGTGGTGAATCGGCCGGCGCTGCACTGGCACAACGCGCCGCAACTGGCGATTCGCAAAGGCCAGTGGAAGCTGACGCTGAATGGATACGAAGCCAGCGGCACGCCGGAATCCCGGAAACCCATCACGGGTGAAGACGCCGTTTTTTTGGCGAATCTGGAGCAGGACCCCGGTGAGAAAAAGAACTTGCGGCGGGAATTTCCGGCGGTAGCGGAAGAGTTGGAAAAGGAATTACGGGCATGGCTGGACGCGGTACAGAAATCGGCGCCGAAAACCGATTAGAATAGAGGAGCTACCCCATGTCCGCCCGGTCACCGAAATCCAAAACGGTCCGTATAGGCCATATCTCGATCACGCTGCTGCCCGGCGAGACAGTGAAGCGCATCGACCAACTGAACCGCCAGGTGCGCGAAGAGTGGCAACCGGCCAATATCTGCGAAGAGTTTGACTGCGACACCATTGTGCATGCGCGGTTCAAGCTGGAGCGATACGAACGGTTCTTTGACCACTTCGTTCGCACCGGAATAAAGGCGGAAGATATACGTGGGGCGGAATCCACCTACCACGCCGCCATCCGTTCGGCGGAGCGATCGTTGGCGATTGCGCGGGAGGGCCTGCGGCGCAAACCACCGGCCCGGGCCATGGACGACGAGTTCGCGGCAATGCCCGTGCAGAGCCGCGTGCAGTAGCGTCCGGGACCGCGGAACGATCCGCTAGCGCAATATGTCCTTCACCACCTCACCGCTGATGCCGGTGAGCCGGGCGTCCAGCCCCTGGAACTTCACCGTCATCCGGAGATGATCGATGCCCAGCACGTGGAGCATGGTGGCGTGAAAATCGTGAACGCTGACCGGTTTTTCCACGGCGGCGTAACCGAGTTCGTCGGTATTGCCATAGGAGATGCCGCCTTTGATGCCGCCGCCGGCCACCATGTAGCTGAAGCCCTTGATGTGATGGTCACGTCCGTCGCCGCCTTGTGACATCGGCGTGCGCCCGAATTCGCCGCCCCAGACGACCAGCGTTTCGTCGAGCATGCCGCGTTGCTTCAAATCGTTGATCAATGCCGCGGTCGGACGGTCGACCTCTTCGGCCTTCAGCGTGACATTGTTTTTTACGCCGCCATGGTGGTCCCAGTCGCGGTGGTAGAGCTGGATGAAACGCACGCCGCGTTCGGCCAGGCGGCGCGCCAGCAGGCAGTTGGAGGCGAACGAACCGTCGCCCGGCGTGGCGCCGTAGGCCTCCAGCACGGAGGCGGGTTCATTGGACATGTCCATCAAACCCGGCACGGAGGTCTGCATACGAAACGCCATTTCGTATTGGCTGACACGCGTTAAGATCTCGGGGTCGCGCAGGTCGTTATAGGACGCTTTGTTCAGCGCGCCGACGGCGTCAACGGAGTCCTTCTGCAGCCCGGCGTCGAGCCCGTTCGGGTTCTTGATGTAGAGAACCGGATCGCCAATGGAGTTGAGCTTTACGCCTTGCAGCTTGCTGGGCAAAATGCCGGCGGACCACTGGCGGGCGGCGATGGGCTGCATCTGGCCGCCGCGGCCGGCCGACATGAGAACCACATAACCGGGCAGATCCTCGGTCTCCGCGCCGAGGCCATAGAGCACCCAGGAGCCCATGCTGGGCCGGCCCGCCAAAATGGAGCCGGTGTTCATTAACGTGTGGGCGGGGTCGTGGTTAATCTGTTCGCCCCACATGGATTTCACCAGGCAAATGTCGTCGGCCACGGAGCCGATGTGCGGGAACAGGTCGCAAATCTCCTGGCCGGATTTGCCAAAGCGTTTGAAGTTGAGCTGCGGGCCGTAGCAGATGAGCGGTTTGCCCTGGAGTTGGGCGATTTGCTGGCCTTTGGTGAACGACTCAGGCATTGGCTTCAGGTGCATTTCCTTCAGCCGGGGCTTGTAGTCGAACGTCTCCAAATGCGACGGGCCGCCGGCCTGATAGAGGAATATCACGCGTTTGGCCGTGGGCTTGTGGTGGAGCGGCGAGATGACTCCTTTTGCGAGCAACTGGTTGACGGCCGTCATGCCGAGCGCGCCGGCGAGCGAACGATTGAGAAAAGCTCTGCGAGTCTGCATGTTCTAGTTCCTGGTGATCGTTTCGTGCAGGTTGAGGATGGCGCGGGTCACTGTCATGGCGGCGGCGAGTTCGACGGGGTTGGCGCCGGGCAACCCCGGCGCGTCGCCAGAGGAGATGAAGGCGCGTGCGGCGGCCGGGTCGGCATCGAAGCGCCGCAACCCTTTCTTGTAAAGGCCGACAAGAATGCCGCGCTCCTCTTCCGTTGGCGCGCGGCCCAAGGCGCGGCGGAAGGCCCAGGCCACACGCCCTTCAGGTGTTGGCGCGTCCGCGGAACGGAGCGCGTTCTGGGCAAAAACGCGGGCGGCTTCCACGTAAGTGGGATCATTCAACAGCACCAGTGCCTGCAGCGGCGTGTTCGAAAGGGAGCGGTTGACGGTGCACTCCTCGCGGCTGGCCGCGTCGAAGGTGGACATGCTGGGGTGCAGAAACGTGCGTTGCCAGAAGGTGTAAAGGCCGCGGCGGTACTGATCGGGGCCCTTGCTGGCGGCATAGTCGCGCTTAGGAAAATTGAGCGCGGCCAGATAGCCGTCGGGCTGATACGGCCGGGCGCTGGGGCCGCCAAACTGTTCGGTGAGCAGCCCGGCGGTGTGAAGCGCAATGTCGCGAACAACTTCGGCATCCACGCGGAGCCGATTCTGGCGGGAAAGAAGGCGATTGTCGGGGTCCTGATCGCCGCTGACGGCCGAGCTTTGGCGGTAGGCGTGGCTCATCACGATCAGCTTGGTGATATGTTTGCGATCCCAGCCCTTGTCCATGAATTCGAAGGCTAGGAAATCGAGCAGATCGGCGTGAACGGGCCATTCGCCTTGCGAACCGAGATCCTCCAGCACTTTGGAAAGACCCGTGCCGAAGAACAGACGCCACTGGCGGTTGACGTAGGCGCGGGCGGTGAGCGGGTTTTCGCGGGAGACGAGCCAGTTGGCCAGGTCGAGGCGCGTGGCGCGGCCTCCATCGCCCACCTTGCCGAGGAACGCGGGGATGGCCGGTTCCACAATCGGGCTGGACTCATCCATGAAATTGCCGCGCGCCAGAATGCGCGTGGGCTCCGGCGCGGTGGCCTCCGTAACCATTACACGCGGGATGGCTATTTCCACAACATCCAAATGGGCTCTGGCGCGGGCGGCGGCGACGGCAAGACTCTGCCGTGCGCCGTCGGTCCAATCGAGCGCGCGAGCGATTAATGCCTTATCGTCGTCTTCGCGCTTAGCGGCGGGCTTCTTCAGCACGGCGAGTATGGAAGGCGACAGACCTTTGTCGACGGGCTCGTGCTTCTTGTTCGTCGCGTCCGCGGCGGGCATGGCCAAGCCGGGCGATAGCGCCAGCCGGAGGCGGCCCGTGGTGGCGCGGCGAAAGGCGGTTTCGTGCCGCAAGCGAACGAGGATGCGAGAGCCGGCCGTGGTGGCGACGGGTTCGGAGAAACGCAGCGCCAGGAAGGGCAGCACGCCGTCATGATAAGGCGAACCGCCCCAACCGGTGGCCGGGTCACCATCGATCGCGTTGAGCGGATTCTGGTCGCGGTTCTGGAGCTTGATGCTCGACGCGGCCATCGTGAATCGCAGTTTCCGCCCCTCCGGCAACAGTTCGGCTTCCACCTCTGAGATCATCAGGCGGTCCGCGCCCCGGGCGACGCCCAGGCCCGCCAGCGACTCATCCTGCACGGCTTGCACGCCGAGTTGTGCCCACTTGCCGGGCCCTGGTGCGAGCGTGATCGCGTAGGTTTCCGTCTCCGGATTTTCCCCGGAGGCGATCACCAGACCGTTGCCGGGGCTGGTGGATTTCGGCGTGTTGGCCATGGGCGGAACCTGGTCGTTATAGATGGTCAACGTCGCGCTGCCGGCGTTGGCTGCCACCGGACGCTGGTAAAGCCATTTCAACTCACCGCTCGTATGGCGGCCCATAAGCGCGGCTTCCAATTCTGGCGTTCGGCCCTTGGCCAGTGCCTGTTCGGCTGCGTCAACGGCCTGCTGCGCCTGGCGGCGCCGCGCCGCCTGTTCCGGCGTCGCGAGGTCCATCTGCGAACCCCACGCATTGGGGCCCTTGTCGGCCACCAGTCCGGTCTCTTTAATGTCGGCGAAGAACGCCTTCATCGAATAAAAGTCTTTGGCCGTGAAGGGGTCGAACTTATGGTCGTGACATTCGGCGCAGCCGAGCGTGGAGCCAAGCCAGACGGTGGCCGTGGTGCGAACGCGATCAGCCCCATACTTAGCCAGGTACTCCTTGGGCTGCACGCCGCCTTCGGCCGAAACGCGCAGAATCCGGTTGAATGCTGATGCGGTTTTCTGTTCCACCGTGGCGTTGGGCAGCAGGTCCCCGGCAAGCTGTTCGCGAGTGAACTGGTCAAAGGGCTGGTTACGGTGGAAGGAGCGGAGGACGTAATCGCGGTAGGGCCAGGCGGGGAAGGGGTTGTCGCCGTGGAATCCGGCCGTGTCGGCGTACCGCACGGCGTCCAGCCAGTGCATGGCCTGCTTTTCGGCGTAGCGGGTGGAGGCCATCAGTTTGTCGATCAACCGTTCGTAGGCATTGGCGGAGGTGTCGTTGACGAAGGCGTCCACCTCTTCCGGCGTGGGGGGAATGCCGGTGAGGTCGAGCGCGGCGCGGCGGATCAGTGTGCGGCGGTCTGTCTCCGGCGCAGGCTGAATACTGCCGAGGCGGGCGCGAATGAGCGAGTCAATACTTGCGCCGGCGGCAGGGCGACGCACCGGTTCATACGCCCAGTGACCTTCGTATTTCGCGCCTTCGGCGACCCAGCGTTTGATTGTGTTTTTCTGCGCGGCCGTGAGGGATTTATGCGAACTTGCAGGAGGCATCAACGGGCCGCCGGTGGCGTAGATGCGCTGCACGATATGGCTCTTTTCCGGATCGCCGGGCACGATGGGCGCAAGGCCCCGCCGGTTGGGCTTCAGCGCTTCTTCCCGCAGGTCCAGCCGCAGGTTCGCCATGCGGCCCGACTTATCCGGACCGTGGCATTTGAAGCACGTATCGGACATGATGGGCCGGATGTCGCGATTGAAACTGACCGGTTCCTGGGCCGCGGCAGCCAGGCAGAACGAGACAAAAAGAATGGTCCGCACAAGCCCAGCATATACCGAATCGCTTATTCTGGAACGATGCAAACCAATGGAAAAGTGGCGGTGGTGACGGGTGCGGGCAGCGGCATTGGCCGCGCGGCGGCGCTGCGGCTGCGGGAGGGTGGATACAACGTTGTCATCGCCGGACGCCGGGCGGCGGAGTTGGGAAAAACGGCCGCGCTTGGCCCGGGTATTGTCGCTGTGCCCACCGATGTGAGTGACCCGGACGCGGTGAAGGCTTTGTTCGCAAAGACCGTGGCGTTGTTTGGCCGCGTGGATGTTTTGTTTAACAACGCGGGCATGGGCGCGCCCGGCGTGCCAATGGAAGACGTGACGTTCGCGCAGTGGTCGGCGGTGGTGGGTGTAAACCTGACCGGCGCGTTTCTGTGCGCGCAAGAGGCCATGCGGCAGATGAAAACGCAGACGCCGCGCGGCGGGCGGATCATCAATAACGGCTCGATTTCAGCGCAAACGCCGCGTCCGAATTCGGCGCCCTACACCGCCACCAAACACGCCATCACCGGGTTGACGAAGTCCATCGCGCTCGATGGGCGGCCTTTCGATATCGCCTGCGGCCAGATCGATATCGGCAACGCCGCGACGGAGATGACCGAGCGCATGCAGCAGGGCGTGCCACAGGCGAATGGGACAATGATGGTGGAGCCGCGTATGGACGTGCGGCATGTAGCCGACGCGGTGTTGCACATGGCGAACCTGCCGCTGGATGCCAACATTCTCACTATGACCATCATGGCCACCAAGATGCCGCTGGCCGGGCGCGGGTAGGCGCTACCAGTCGGCCACGGAACCGTCGCGGCGAAAGACGTCCATGGTCACCTCCGGCTGCCACGGGTGTTTGTCGGCTTCGGCTTCGTTAATGTCAATGCCCAGGCCCGGGGCCGTGGGTGGGATTGCGTGCCCATTTTCAATCGGGATTTGCCCATCCACAACGTCTTTGCGCCACGGCACGTCCTTGCGCACAACTTCCTGAATCAGGTAGTTCGGTGTGGCGAAGGCAACATGGGTGCAGGCGGCGGTGGAAATGGGACCCTGCGGGTTGTGGCAGGCCACCGCGATGGAATAGGTCTCCGCCATGGCTGCTATGCGGCGCACTTCGCTGATGCCGCCGCAGTGCGAACAATCCGGCTGGGCAATGGCGCACGCGCGCTTTTCAAACAGTTCGCGGAACTCCCAGCGGCCGGTGAGCCGTTCGCCGGTGGCGATGGGGAAGGGAAGCGCGCGTGCAACCTCTTGCAAACCGTCGATCGATTCGGGCCAGCACGGCTCTTCGTACCAGTACAGGTTGTAGTCGGTGAGCAACCGGCCGAATTGGATGGCGGCGGCGGGTGTGGTGCGGGCATGCAGGTCCAACATGATATCCAGCCCGTCGCCGCAGGCGTCGCGCATGGCCGCCACACACTGCGCGGCGCGCTTCAACACGGCCGGCGATTCCACCGGATCGCTCACCGGAATCGGCATGCACTTGATGGCCGTGAATCCTTCCTCCATGCTTCGCAACGCCCGTTCGGCGAACTCCGCGGGCGCAAGCGTGCCGTAGATGTCTTCCATCTTCCCGCCGCCGAGATGATCATAAAATCGCAGGCGGTCCCGCACCGGGCCGCCGAGAAGTTCGTGGACGGGCCGGTTGAGCTCCTTGCCTTTGATATCCCATAACGCCTGGTCAATCCCGCTGATGGCCGTGTAGTTGATGATGCCGCCGCGCCAGAAATACTGGCGGTGCATGATTTGCCACAAATGTTCAATGCGGCGCGGGTCCTGGCCAATCAGCAGTACGCTCAGGTCCTCCACGGCGCCCACCACGGATTTCGTCTTCCATTCAAGCGTCGCTTCCCCCCAGCCGTACAGGCCCGGCTGGTCTGTTTCCACTTTGACAAAGATCCAGTTCCTCATGCGGGCGTGGACCACCTTGGTGACTATGCGCGTGATTTTCATGGCGAATTCATAAGCGTATCGCGAGAACATGGAGAGATGGAACTGGAGTTTCGGCGCGTGGATGTGGCGGCGGAGATGCGGCGGCTGCGGGATTTCGACAAGCGCGTCTTCTCACAGGGCGATCTGTTTCCCTCGGCCTACTGGCGGGAGTGCGAGGTGTATTGGATGCTGGCCGATGGCAAGCGTGTGGGCTGTTGCGCGCTGCAGGAAGGCGAAGAGGGCGAGTTATGGATCACCTCTTCAGGCATTCTGCCGGCCTGGCAGGGCATTGGGTTAGGCCGTGTGATGAAAGCCTGGCAGGTGGCCCTGGCGCGGCGCTGCGGCTACCGCAAAGTGTTGACCGAAACAAGGGCGGGGAACACGCGTATGATCCGGCTGAACGAATCGTTCGGCTTTCGCATTGTGAAAACACTGCCGGACAACTATCTGGACCCCGATGAAGACGGCGTGGAAATGGAGCTTGTGCTTTCTTCAACGCGAGGCCAGTGACGCAATACCGATTCGAGATTCACGATCTCCTTCCACCGCGCGTCGAACCGGGCGGCCACCTCCGGGCACGCCGCCAGCACCGGCCCAAGTCCCAACTGCACGTGCGGCTGCGCCACCACCTCTTCAAACACCAGCCGTTCCTCCACCTCCTGCCAGCGGTCCGTCAATCCGCCGGCGTCCAGCAGCACGATGCGGTCTCCGGCTACACCGAAGTTCTTCAGGTGGGCGTCGAGAGAAAACAGGCCGCGCCGCCAGCCCGAACGGCGCAGGTCCAGAAAGCGGTCAAGCCACTCTTCCACCTCGGCGAAGCGCTTTTCTTTGGTAAGCCGTGCCAGGTGCTGGTGCAGTGTGGCTTCCACGCGCGCCGTGGCTTCTGACACCGTCAGCCACCCAGGCCAGCCGCCCACTTTCACATCAATGGGCGGGAACGAGATCACCTCCGGCACCAGCGGCGTGCCCTCCAGGTGTAAACGTTTCAATCGCTCGCCCCGGCGGTCCCGCGTCCGGTAAATCCGCCACACGTCTTTCACGTGCGAGCTCAGCCAAATACTGCTGGGAATCACTCGCATCACCCCTTGCACGCAAATGCGCAGCAGCCGCAAACGGCGCGAGGGCCGTTGCAGAAACCGGCGGGGCAGCAGTTTCCAGAGCAGTATCAGCGCAACCACTTCCGTCGGCGACCGCGGCCGCTTCACCACCCAATGTTCGGAAGCATACACCACCTTGCCGATCCCTTCGCCAAGGCGGCGCAATTGGCCCTCAGTGAGTTCCGGGGGCGCCTGCAGAAGGACATGTGGAGTTGCCATGTTTGCCCTCCGCCTATACGGTAATCCCTTTTTTCGCGAAGCGCCAGAGGAAACATGCGGCCGCCGCGCAGAACGCTAATTCCCAGGCGATCCCGGCGGCAAGTTTGCTCATCAGCACGCCGTTGACGGCGACGGCCGCCGGAGCCGTCAGCCACACCATCGGCACTTCGAACGGGCGTTTCCGGCCCGGTGCGCGGCGGCGCAGAATGGGCAGCGCCGCCGCCACGACGGTGAAAGCGAATAGCGTGGCGACAACGGCAATGTCATAGAGCTTCTGCGCGTCGATTAACAAACATGCGGCGGCCACCAGTACCCCCGTGGCCAAAATGGCGGCCACCGGTGCTTGCGTCCGGCGTTGCGTTCGCAATAGCGCCGCCGGCAGCAGTCCATCGCTCGCCATGGCGAAAAAGATCCGGCTCTGCCCCATCATCATGATGAGCAACACCGTGCTCAGGCCCAGGTAAACGCACACGTTGATGAGTTGCGCGACGGAGCCGCCGCCGGTGGCCATCGCCGCGCCCAGCAGGCCGTCCCCCTTCGGGTCCGGCACCAGACAGTAGACCGCGATGACGGCCAGATATAGCGCCGTCGTCACCGCCAGCGATCCCAGAATGCCAATGGGCAAATCGCGCCGAGGATTCCGGCACTCCAGCCCCAGCGTGGAGACCGACTCAAATCCCACATAGCTGAAAATCGCCAACCCAGCCACCGTTCGCCACGCTTCGGCCGGGCCGGTCAATCGCGCCACGGCTGGCGCGCCCTTGGCCCAATATAGAATCCACGCGATGAAGAGAAGCAACGTACCGCACTTCAGAATGACCAGCGCCGTGTTCACTCCCGCCGAAACGCGGATCCCGAGCACCAGCAGCATTGTCGCCGCCAGCGCCATGCCCGCGGCATATACCGGCTTGCCGGTCCACAGCACCGCCACCGCCGCCGAGCCCAGCGTATATTCCAGGAATAGCGCGCACCCGATAATCCAAGCTGGAAACCGGCCCAGGGTGGCCTGCGCGTATTGATACGCCGAACCGGAGCCCGGCTCCATCGCCGCAAATTCGGCATAGCACAACGCCGTCAACGCGCACCCTAGCGCGGCCACAATATAGCCCGCCAAAAGCGATGGCGCGCCGTACTGGCGCGCCATCGCGGCGGTCGTCAAAAATATCCCGCCTCCTACGGTACAGCCGATCCCGGCGGCGATCAACTGGCCTGGGCCTAGAGCGCGGGTTAGCAACCTATGGCTTCACGGCTTCCCGGGACGTGATCACACGATCCAGCATCCCGTATTCCACCGCCTGGCCCGGCGTCATGATGTAGTCGCGGTCCACGTCGCGGGCGATCTTGTCCACATCCTGGCCGCACGCATCGGCCAGAATCTTGTTCAGCGTCTCGCGCATACGCAGAATTTCGCGCGCATAGATGTCAATATCTGCCGCTTGGCCGGCCAACCCGCTCATGGAGGGCTGGTGGATCAGAATTCGCGAATTGGGTAGGCTGAACCGCTTGCCCTTCGTGCCGCAGGCCAGCAGCACTGCGGCCATCGATGCCGCCTGCCCTACGCAATACGTGGTGATGTCGGGCTCGATGAGGTTCATCGTATCCAGAATCGCCAAGCCGGAGGTGATAGAGCCACCAGGCGAATTGATGTAGAGCGAGATGTCCCGCTCCGGATCCTCCGCCGCCAGGAATAGCATCTGGGCGATGATGAGGTTTGCGACCTGGTCGTCGATCGGTGTCCCGAGAAAGATGATGTTTTCTTTGAGCAGGCGCGAGTAGATATCGTAGGCACGTTCACCGCGCGAGGTCTGCTCGACCACCATGGGGACCAGAACAGAATTTTCCATTTGGGGCATGCTTCTCTCATCATAGCCCTATACACACGGGAGTAGGGGGAATCTGGAGAAAAAGGCTAATGGCGCCGGCACCTCCCATGGAACCGCTGAATCGCATGGAAACTAGTACTTTTCCTTAAGTGGTTCTATAAATAAATTGCAGAGAAATCCCGTTGGATTGGGTAATGAACAGGACGTATGCTAGAGGAGGAGGCCTGCCAGACCTGTGATGTGCATCACTTTAACCGTTTGCGGCAATTCGATGTGCATCTTGGATTAGAATTCCGGAAAAATGGTCGATAGAGCGTATAGAGTGCATTCTTCTCACGGTCCACTTATGAGGATATTGATCGCGGACGATAGCAGCGTTTCTCGGCATCTCTTGGAGAGTATTGTCAAGAAATGGGGCTATCAAGTGATTACTACTTCCGATGGCAACCAGGCGTGGGAAGTGCTGCGCCAACCCGACGCGCCTCGCATGGCTATTCTTGATTGGATGATGCCCGGTTTGACGGGGCCGGAAGTTTGCCGGAACGTTCGAGAAAAAGGCATTGAGCCTTATACCTACATTCTTTTGTTAACCTCCCGGACGCAAAAAGAAGATGTGATTGAGGGCATGACCGCTGGCGCCGACGATTATGTCGTGAAGCCCTTCGACCAACAGGAACTAAACGTGCGTTTACGCGCTGGCCGTCGAATTATCGACCTGCAGGACGAACTGCTGCGCGCGCAAGCGGCGCTGCGCTATCAGGCTACGCACGACGCCCTGACTGGAGTGACGAATCGCGGACGTATCACCGAAATTCTGCAGGAGTATGTTGACGGTCCCGGTCCGCTCGGCGTCGTCATGCTTGATTTAGACAGATTTAAGGCGGTTAATGATACTTTCGGCCACGCCGCCGGAGACGCGGCACTGGTGGCTGCCGCCACCCGGTTGAGCGAACTACTCTCCGACCGGGATGTAATTGGCCGTTACGGCGGCGAAGAGTTCTTAATTATTTCCAGGCGGAAGCCGGAGGATCTGTACCTGTTCGCTGAACAATTGCGGGCCAGAATTGAATCCGCTCCGGTGGAAACAGCGGATGCGGTTTTCCCGATCACTGCCAGTTTCGGCGTGGCCAGCCGCAACGGCGCTCGTGACATTTCTGGAACAGACCTGCTTAAGTCAGCCGACGACGCATTATACGAAGCAAAGAAACAAGGTCGAAACCGCGTTGTCGTTGCCGTTTCCGCTTAGCCAGTCGGTCTATTCGTCTGTGCCGCGCCGCGCCACCGCGAAGTTGCTCAGCGAATCTGCATATTGGGCGATCCCCTTATACAGCGCCTCTGCGATCTTCTGCCGCGTTTCCGGTTTCTTCATTTCCTTTTCGTCCCGAGGGTTCGAAAGGAACCCAATTTCGGTAAGGATTGACGGCATGGACGCGCCGATCAGTACAACAAACGGCGCTTTCTTCACGCCACGGTTTCGCGTATTTCCAGCCGGGCCCCACACGCGATATAGCGCCGCATTCACCCTTCCGGCGAACTCCCGGGACTCTTCGATTTTTTCTTGCAGCGCTATCTTCTGCAGCAATTCGCGCAGCTCGAACACACTCCGCTGGCTGGTGGCGTTCTCTCGGGCCGCGATATCCAGCGCTTCCTTCGACGTGGTGAAACTCAGAAAATATGTCTCCACTCCGGAGACGGACCGATAGGTGGACGAGTTGGCGTGGATCGAAACGAAAAGGTCCGCGCGGCTTTCATTGGCAATCTTTGTGCGGCCTTCCAGCGGCACGAACTGGTCGTCGCTTCGCGTGTAGACCACCTCACTGCCTAACTGACTCGTAATCAATTCTCCCAGCCGCAGCGCCACGTCCAACACCAGTTCCTTTTCCAGCAATCCGGTCGGCCCCGCCGAACCCTGATCGTGTCCACCATGGCCGGGGTCCAGCACAACGCGGCGAATCTTAAGCCCCAGCGCGCGCGTCATGGAATTCCCTTGTGGCGGGTTGCGCCGGGCCGTGGGCGATGGCTTGGCCGGCGTTGGTGCGGCGACGGGGGGAGCCACGCGAGCCGTTTCCGCCGCCCGCGGTCCCGCTGAGCGAGTCCAATACGTTGGCAGCGTTAATCCGATCGGTTTGGGCAGCGCCGACAATCGCTGGTTCCCAACCGGCGCCTGCACTGCCGGCGGCGCCGAAAGTACGTTCGGTGAAGGCAGGGAACGGCCAGGCAGCGGAAATGGGCGCGCCGCCTTACTTACCGCACGGGTCGGAGCCGGTTCCGGAATTGGCGCCACGGCTGCCGTTCCCGGCCGTCGCACTTCAATGATCAATCGGTACGGGTTGGCCAGTTCAGAGGTCACCACCTCCGCCTCTCCAACCAAGTCCAAAACCACTCGCGCAATTCCCGGCTTCGGCTCCGCGATTCGAATTTGCCGAACCATGGAATCATTCACGGCGATGGTCTGCATTCCGCGCCGTGCGGGTGCCGTCTGCTGAAAGTCAAAAAAGTACCGCTCCGGCTTCGATAGCCGGTCCCGCCGAACCTCCGGTTTCCCGCTCAGTTCTACCGCAACCCGCGTCACACTGCCCTGCGTCCAGTGCCGAACCTCTTTCAATTCCAGCGTCTCGGCGCAAAGCGGGCCCGGGATACACAACAGGAGCGCTGCCACTGGCCATGCCCCTGATTGTGAGAAACGATACATCTATTTTGTCCGCATGTGCAGTCGCCCTTCGGCGTCAACGAAAGCTTCCACTTGCCGGGTTTCCGGCTCCTCAGTCTTTACCGCGGGCGCCGGCGCCGGCGCTTTCACAGCCGCTTGTTGCGTCCCGGCCGCCCGCCGCGCTTCCCCATACTTCTTGCCCACCTTGTAAACGTACTCCTGCGTCTCCGGATAGGGCGGAATCCATTTGTATTTGTCCACCGCGCCCGCCCCCGCATTGTAGGCCGCCAACGCTAGCCGGTCGTCCTTGTATGTGTCCTTCAGGTCCTTCAGATGCCGCACGCCGGCACGAATATTCTCTTCCACGTCGAAAGAATTCCGCACGCCCAACGATCGCGCCGTAGCCGGCATTAACTGCATCAGCCCCTGCGCTCCCGCGTGAGAGATTGCATAAGGATTGTACGCGCTCTCTACCTGGATGACCGCATGCACCAGCAGCGGATCCACGTGGTACTGTCGCGCCGCTTGTTCCACTGCCTCATTGATCTTCGGATTGCGCGCCAGCGGAAGCGATGCCACGGGAGCCTTCGGTGCGTCCGTTACGCCCCCGCCAATGATCTTTGGCTCTATCACCACCGGCTCCACCGTTACCCGCCGCACCAGGCGCCCGGAACGGCGGTCGGCCCGCACGTCGATCCGCACTTTTTCGTCCGCCGTCGCGACAGCGGAATCCGCCGCCAACGCCATTCCAGCCGTGAGCAGCGTCGCGAAAAAACAAATATGTGCCGAATTGTTCAAAACAATCTTCAGTCGCAATGATTATACACCTTCAAGGGATGGCGATCGGGGCGCGGCGCCGATGCTATGATTCTCTCATGTCGCGCAGTGCATTGGGTGCGGCGGCTGGCTTCGTGCTCGCCGGCGGACAGAGCCGCCGGATGGGCCGGGACAAAGCCCTGCTCGTCGAAGATGGGTTGCCGTGGGTGGAGCGGATGGCCGGTTTGGTACGCGCGGTGGCCGGTACTTGTACAGTCGTTGCGCCCGCCGGACGCTACGAAGGACTGGGCTTGCCGGTACTCGGAGACCGTTGGCCCGGAGAAGGCCCGCTTGGAGGTATTTTGACCGCCCTCGATTCCAGCGCCGCCTCGCTCAATCTGATCGTCGCCGTCGACATGCCGTTTCTCGAGGAAGAATTTCTTCGCTCGTTGCTCCACGAGGCCGAATTGGGCGCCGAGACGGTCGTGCCGCTGCACGCCGACGGGAACATGGAGCCGCTCTGCGGTGTCTATCATGCCAGCGCGTTGCCTGGGCTTCGCCGTTTCTTCGGCGGAGGCGGGCGGCGCGTTAAGTCCGCTCTTCGCACCATTCCCATCCGTACCGTTCCCGCCCCAGGGCATCTGCTGGCCAACATCAACACGCCCGAACAATGGAAGGCGGCGAGAAGCTGAATGCCCCCCGTCCAGGAGTTCCCGCACTACATCGAGTTCCGGCATGTGTATAAGACGTTCGACAAGCCCGTTTTAGTCGATTCAAATTTTTTTATCGATGCCGGAGAAACGGTCGCGGTCATCGGCCGTTCCGGCGTGGGAAAAAGCGTCAGCCTCGGCCACATCATGGGCTTCCTGAAGCCGGATAAGGGCCGTGTCATCGTCGCCCACGAAGACATCACCGATTTCGACGAACCGGAACTGCGCCGGATCCGCAAGAAGGTCACAATGGTTTTTCAGTCCGGGGCGCTGTTCGATTCGATGACGGTCGGCGAGAATATCGAATTTTCGCTCGAACTGCGCGAGGATTACGACGTCCAAAATAAAGAAGATGTCGTGCAGGGGTTGCTGGATCTGGTGGACCTCGGCGAATACCGCGACATCTATCCGACGGATTTATCCACTGGCTACAAACGCGCCGTCGCCATCGCGCGCGCGCTGGCCGCGCAGCCCGAATGCATCCTCTACGACGAACCCACCACCATGGTCGATCCCATCATGAGCGACCATCTGGGAAACCTCATGCTCCGCCTGAAACAACAACTGCGCCTCACTTCCGTTGTCGTTACGCATGATCTGGAACTGATGCGCAAAGTGGCGGACAAGGTCGTCATTCTGCACAAAGGCGAAGTGATCTACTTTGGGCCCGTGTCGCAACTGGATCAGTCGCAACACGAGCACATCAAAGAGTTCATGGCCATGGACCGCGTCGAACTCGGCTAGAGTCCGGCGCGCAGATAGCTGATCAAATCCGCCATATCTTTCTTGTTCACGGTTTTCTCCAGGCCCTCCGGCATGAGCGAAATCGCCGACGCGCGCACCTCGGCCACGTTGCGCCGAAGAATCGTTTGGTCGCCTTCCTCCGTGCCGCCGCGCAGTGTAATCGCCGCCGGTGTTTCGTTGGCAATCACGCCGTCGAACACCTGGCCATCTTTCGCCGTCACCATGTAGTTCACGAAGCGTGGTTCAATGGCGGCCGATGGATCCAGAATCGCTTTTAACAACTCTTCCTTCGTCTTGTTGTTGACGCCCGAAAGGTCCGGGCCAACGCGCCCGCCTTGTTTGCGCGGCATATGGCAACGTGAGCAGTGCTCTTCGAACACCGCCTTGCCGTGCGCCGGATCGCCGGCCAGTGTCGTGGCTTCCTTGTAATCGGCCATCACCTTCGCCCGGTCCGACGAGCCGCTGGTAAACAGCACCTTCGCCTTCTTCACCAATTCGGAGTCGCTATTTTCCAGCAGCCTGGCCTGCGCCGCCATGTCCACGCCCGCGGCCTCCACCTGATTATTCTCCACAGCGGCCAGTAACTTCGGAATCCACTCTTTCCTGCCCACCAGCGCGCCTACCGCGCGCGTCCGCGCATCGGCCCGCAGCGATTTCCATGCCGCCAGGATCATCGCCGGCGCCTTTGCGTCACCCGTCTCTCCAATCGCCGCCACCGCAGCCGCTTGAACGTCGGCCGGCGGATTGCCCGTCAGTATCTTTTCAAGAACCGGCAGTGACTTTGCGGAGTCCACGCCGCCCAACGCGCGAATGGCGGCCACGCGCGCCGCCGCCGGCGTCGCCTCGTTGCCCGCGTCGGTCAAGGCTTTGGCAAACACGCCCGGCATATCAAACTGCCGCGCCGCCACCCACGCCGCCTGCTGTACATTTTCCGCCCCCGCCGCCAGCACGCGGCGGAACACCGCTTCGGCCTTCGGCGATGCCAACCGTGCGCCGCCGGCCAGCTTCATGCCGCGTGCCAACCCCAGGAACGCCGGCGCCTGGCCGCTCGCCACTTCCAGCAGTGTTTCAATCTCCGCCTTGTCCTTGCGCGCGCCGATAACCTGCGACAACTGCTGCAGGAAGTCGGCGTGTTCCAAGCCCTTTTTCTGCGACTGCAACACGCGCAAGAACTCGGCCGGCTTGTTGGCCACCGATGTCAATACGGCCACGCGGAACCACTTGTCTTCACCATGCTCGGCAATCAGCCTGCCTAAAAGATTTCGCGCCGCCGGCGTATCGATATGGCCCAGCGTGAATGCCAACTGGTAGCGCACGCGCAGCGCCGGATCCGTCGCCACGCCGAACAGCGCATCGCGCAGCGCCGGCGTTCCGCTCAAAAACGCTTCGCTCAACTTCACCGCGTGTTCACGAATTGGTGCCTCGGCATCTTTCAGCGCTTTGGCTACGCCGGCCGCCTGCAGTGCCCCCATGCCCTGTAATAGCCACAACGCGCGCAGCCGCGCCTGCGGCATCTTCGAATCCGCGGCCATCGCCGTCAAAAGCGGCGCGATACTCTTATCCTGCCGCTCGAACAACAATCGGTGCGCCGTCTCCCGGTGCCACCCGTTGGTCTCTTCCAGCAGTTTCACAAGTTCCGCTGAACTCATCTTGCCCAGCGCCACCGTCAACGGACGCTGCTTCCGTGGCTGCTTTGCTTTCAGCCGGAAAATGCGCCCCTTGTCGTCGCCGCTCCAGAAATTCAGGCCCTTCTTTATCTCTTCCGGAATCGATTCCGGAGTCTCGATGTACTCGCGATACATGTCGATCACGTAGAAGTTGCCGTCCGGGGCATTGGCAAAATGGCAGGGCCGGAACCACACATCGGTCGACGCCAGAAACTCCGTTCCTTCCTTCGCTGGCTTCGATAGAAACGTCACCCCGTTCGGTTGCAGCGTTTCGCGCCGCACCAGATTCGCGCTCACGTCACCCGTGAAGATTGAGCCGTAATAGGACTCCGGCCACGCGTCCCCGTTGTAGATCACCGAACCCGACGCGGCAGTGAAATACCCCTGCAAATGCTCCACCCGGCCTGGGTTCGTTTCCTTGTAACGCTCCTGCCGCAGCGCCGTGCGCTGCACCCGCCACTGCTGCGGCTTGGTCAGCGGATACATCGGCGTCTGCCCTTTGGCGTCCGGCGAAATGTCCTGCGAAACCGCACCCACCTCCAGATACTGTGACCGTCCCAGGTATTCGGCCGGCACCAGCGCATGGCGCAGATGCACTGTGTTCTGCGTGATGAACCGGTTGTTCCAATCGTCCATGGTCAACCCATACTGCGCCGGACCGCTGGCGCGCTCCGCCACGCCGGTGATCGGGTTGAACCGCATGTCCGCGCCGCGCAATAGCAGCGGCTCGCCCGGCTTGCCCGGCACGGTCACCTTAGCGTCGGCGCCATTGTTGGCCGCGTAGATCCAGTTGTCGATGCCGAGTTTGAAGTTGGTGATGCGCCCCTCCGGGTTCACCGTCGGGAAGCCCGTGTAGAGCACCTGGCGAACCTCCGCCGTCCCATCGCCATCGGCGTCTTTCAGGTACAGTATGTCCGGCGCCGCGCCCACAATCAGCCCGCCCTTCCACGGCATCAGCCCGCTTACCTGCAAGAGCTTATCGGCGTACACGTAGCTTGAATCGATCACGCCGTCGTTGTTCTTGTCTTCCAGCACGCGGATGCGGCTCCGCACCGGTTTGCCCGGCGGCGGGTCGTCGGGATAGTCCAGCATTTCAGCCACGTAAAGCTTGCCGTTCTCATCCCACGCCATGTCCACCGGGTCCACCACTTGCGGTTCGGTTGCGAAGAGGTCGACCTGGAAATCCTCGGAAAGTTGAATGGCGGCCAGCGATTCCTGTGGGGATTTCGGCGGCTGATCCACATTCGCCTGTTGGCGGCTGCACGACCCGGACAGAATCGCCAGCAGGCAGGTGGCGAGGATGGAAACACGTTTTTTCGATAGCATGGGAGGGTGCACGAACTATCATACTTTCGCGGCAATCTGGACGCCATTGCCGCGCGTCTGGCCACGCGCGGTTATTCGCTCGATGTGGCTTCCTACCGGGCGTTGGACCAGGAACGGCGCGCCGCCCTCACTGAGTCGGAGACCCTCAAGGCCCAGCGCAATTCTGAATCGAACGAAATCGCCAAACTCAAAAAGGCCGGTGCCGACACAACCGAACAGCAGGCTAAGGTCCGCGCCATCGGTGATCGTATTAAGGCGCTGGAAGACAACGTTAAGGCCGTCGATGATCGCTTCTACGAGACCCTTGCCGGCGTCCCCAATATCCCCCACGAAAGCGTTCCCACCGGAGACGACGCTGACGCCAACGTAGAAGTACACAAACACGGCACCCCGCCCGTTTTCGACTTCCCTCCGCAAAACCATTGGGACATCGGCCCCGCCCTTGGCATTCTCGATTTCGAACGTGCCGCCAAAATCACCGGCGCGCGCTTTGCCGTCTACGTGGGCTTGGGCGCCAAGCTGGAACGCGCCCTCATCAATTTCATGCTCGACACCCACACCCGCGAGCACGGCTACACCGAAGTCTTCCCGCCAGTCGTCGTCAATAGCGCCAGCCTCTACGGAACCGGCCAACTCCCCAAGTTCGCAGCCGATCTCTTCAAGCTCGAAGGAACTGACTACTATCTCGCTCCCACCGCGGAGGTCCCCGTCACCAACCTCCATCGGGACGAAACGCTCGACGCCGACCTGCTTCCCATCAGCTATTGCGCCTTCACGTCCTGCTTCCGCAGTGAGGCCGGCGCCTATGGACGCGACGTGCGCGGTATCATCCGCCAGCACCAATTTCAAAAGGTGGAACTCGTCAAGTTCTGCCGGCCCGAGCAGAGTCACGAACAGTTGGAACTGCTCACCAGCCACGCCGAAAACATCCTGGACCGCCTGGGCCTTCCCTTCCGCCGCATGTTGCTCTGCACCGGCGACATGGGCTTTTCCTCGGCCAAAACCTACGATCTGGAAGTCTGGCTCCCCGGCCAGAACGCCTACAAAGAGATTTCCAGTTGCTCGAACTTCGAAGCCTTCCAGGCCCGCCGCGCCGCCATCCGCTGCAAATCCGCCAAGGGCAAGGCGGAGCCCGCCCACACGCTCAATGGCAGCGGGCTCGCCGTCGGCCGCACCTGGGTCGCCATCGTTGAAAACTACCAGCAAAAGGACGGGTCCGTTGTCGTGCCGGATGCGCTCCGTCCCTATCTGAATGCCGAGGTCATCACCCCGCGCGGCACGCTCGCCTAAGCGGAGAAGATCTCTTTCAGCCGCCGCCCAACGATCTCATGTTCGTTGCCGCGCATCATCCACACCGATATCAGCAGCTCCCCTTTGCCGGGGCGCTGCACGTGGATGGGCGGATCGCTTGCCAGCAGTTTCTCGGTTACCTGTTGCGAAGTCAGGTTGCGCGCCGCTTCGTCCCATTTCACCGTCACATGCGGCACCTGGTTCTGAATCGGCTGAATATACTGCGCCGTCTCCACGCCTTTCGTCTTCTGCAGCGCGGCGCGAATGGACGCCACGCGGCCCTCAAGGATTTTCCATTCCGCGTCGTGGTCCACTTTCAGATAGCGTTCCACCGCCGCCAGCAGCCCGCACATCTCTTCCTTGCCCACCTTCATCCCGCGTCCAATGCCGCCATACGGGCTCATCGCCGGCAGCGCCGCTTCAATCAAATCTTTCCGCCCCAACAGCAGTCCACTCGCTTGCGGCCCCCGCAGCGCCTTGCCGCCGGAGAAGATTACCAGGTCGTATCCCATCTTCGTGTACTTCCAAAGATTCTCCTTCGGCACCGCGTCGGAGGCGCAATCGTTCATTGTCGGAATGCCCTTTTCCTTGCCGATTTTGATGAACTCTTCGCCGGAGATCTTCCCATGCGGTTCGCCCTTGTTCAGGAAGAACAGCATCCCCGTCCGCTCGTTGATCGCGTTCAGCAGTTCCTCGCGCGTCTCCACCGCAATCACCTTCGCCCCGGCCATCTCCATCTGATGTTCGTATCCGGAGCGGTGCGACTTCTGCTGAATCACTTCATATTTGATCCCCTCGCGCCCCGGCAGTTGCCGCAGCTTCGCCGGGTCCCCCTGCGATAAACATGCCGCCGTGCCAACGCTGATCGCCGACGCCGCGCCACACGTCACCATCGCCGCTGGTGCCTGTAACAACTCGGCCAGCCGCGCGCCAACCTTCTTCTGCAACTCCGGCAGCGGAATGAAATACCGCCCCGCTTCCTCCATCGCCGCGATCACTTCCGGCGGCATCAACGACCCGCCCAGCACCGTCACCACGCCCACGCCGTTAATCACTGGCTTGATCCCCAGGCTGCTATAAAGCGACGAGGGCGACGTTGCCGTTCGCGCCACCGCAGGTGCGGCGGCAACTGCTGCGGGCGCAAGAGCACTGGCCTGTAGAAGGCGGCGTCGGGAAGTCTTCATGCGAACAGTATATTGTTATCTGGTCAGCTTTGTGAACATCGCCATTGCATCCATCCTGCAGGAGAGCAACACGTTCTCCCCGGTCGCCACCCGCTATGAAGACTTCACGCCTGTTTTTGGCAGCGCCGCACTGCGCCGCCATGACGGTAATCTCACCGAAATGGGCGGTTTCATTAGCATCCTGCGCGAAGCCGGCGCCGAAATCCGTCCCGTCTGCGCCGCCTGGGCCATCACCGCCAATCGCCTCGTCCGGGCCGATTTTGAACGCCTCGCAAACGAGTTTGAAACCAGCCTCCGCCGCGCCAAGCCAGACGCGCTGCTTTTGGCTATGCACGGCGCGCAGACCGCTGAGGGCGAAGACGACGTGGAGGGTCATATTCTGGAACGCGCCCGCAAAGTGCTGGGTCCTGGTAAGCCCATCGTTCTAACGCTCGATCTTCACGCCAACATCACCCGCCGCATGGTTGCGCTCGCCAATGCCATCGTGGGCTACCACACCTATCCGCACATCGACATGTTTGAAACCGGCCAGAAAGCCGCCCGCCTGCTGTTGCGCATCTGTAGCGGCGAAGCGCGGCCCACCATGGCGCTCCGAAAATTGCCGCTCATCATTCAGGCGGAAAAGTCGCAAACCTCCAGTGGTCCGATGCACAAGCTCTTCGCCGCCGCCCAACAATGGGAGCGCTCCGGCCGCGCCGAGGCGGTGTCCATCTTTCCTGTCCAGCCCTGGATGGATATCGGCGAAATGGGTTGCGCCGTGGTTGCCGTCACCAACAACAACGCCAAGGCCGCCCAGCGCCAGGCCGATACCCTTGCTCGCCGCCTCTGGGATACCAAAACGGACTACGAAGCCGAACTCACGCCCGTCCCCGAAGCCATCGCCCAAGCCCTGCAACTGGACTCCGGCCCCGTTGTTCTCTCTGAATCTTCCGATAGCACCGGTTCCGGCTCGCCCGGCGATTCCACCGGAGTCTTGAAGCATCTCATCAAAGCCAAGCTCACCGGCCCGGCCGCCATCTTCCTGGTCGACCCCGCCGCCGTCGCCGCCTCCATCACCGCCGGCATCGCCGCCAAAGTCACCCTCCGCATCGGCGGCGCCTTTGACAAGGCACACTCCAAGCCCGTTAAAGTCACCGGCATCGTCAAGCTCATCTCCGACGGCCGCTGGATCGCCCGCGCCCGCGGCTACAACACTGGCATCACCACCTGCATGGGCCGCTCTGTTGTCCTGGAAGCCGGCCACGTGCAAATCCTCATCGCCGAACGCTCGTCGATGACCGTCGATCCCGAACTCTTCCGCAGCCACGGCATCGAACCGAACTACTGTCAAATCGTCGTCGTCAAATCCCCCAACGGCTTCCGCGCCGCCTATGAGCCCATCGCCAAGGCCATCTTCGTAGTCGATACGCCCGGCGTCAGCACCGCCAATTTCAGCCGCCTGCGGTGGCATCGTGTCCCGCGCCCCATCTATCCGTTGGATCGCGACACGCCGCGCCCGGAAGGCCTCTAGCCCATGCCCGTTCGCTTCTCCATCGTTCTGCTCGCGCTCTTCATCAACATGGTCTGCTATACAGACCGCGTCTGCATTGCCGTCGCCGGGCCGGAAATGCGCAAGGCCTTTGATTTTTCCCAAACGCAGATGGGGCTCGTCTTCAGCATTTTCAGCCTCTCGTATTTCCTCGGACAAACGCCCTGGGGCATCGCTGCGGATCGCTTCGGCTCGCGCGGCATCGTCTCTTTCGCCATCGCCGGTTGGTCGGTGTTCACAGCGTTAACCGCCTCGGCCTGGAACTTCACTTCGCTCCTCGTCATCCGCTTTGTCTTCGGCGGATTGGAGGCGGCCTTCTCTCCCTCCGTCGCCTCCGCCTTCAGCCGTTGGGTGCCCGTGAATGAACGGGCCACCGCCTTTGGCGCCTTCCTCGGCGGCGGCCGCCTGGGCGGTGCGCTCACGCCGCCCATCGCCGGTTATCTGCTGCTTCACTACGGTTGGCGCACGCCCTTCGTCGTCTTCGGCGCCTTCGGCCTGCTCTGGTCCGCCGCCTGGTTTGCCTGGTATCGCAACAGTCCCCGCGACCACTCGTCCGTCTCGCCCGCCGAACTCGCGCACATCGGTGCCCACACCACCGCCGCCGCCAAAACCAAGGTTCCCTGGAGCCAACTCCTCCGTTCCCGTCGCCTATGGTGCCTGCTGCTGGCTGCTTTCGGCTCCACTTTCATGTGGCAGTTTTATATCACCTGGTTTCCCACCTATCTGCGCGAACATCGCGGCATGTCGCTCACCGAATCGAGCTTTTATGCCAGCCTGCCGCTGTTGCTCGGCGTCGGCGCCAATTGGGCCGGCGGCGTACTCACCGATTGGATCGGCCGCCGCTCGAATGACCGCACGGCGCGCACCATCGTTGGCTGCTTCTCGCTCACCACCGGCGCGCTCCTTATGTCGGCCGGCATCTGGCTGCCGCAGGCAGGCTCCGCCGCCCTCCTAATGGGCTGCGCCGCCGGCGCTGTGGATCTCTACTTGGGTGCCGCCTGGTCCTCCGCTACTGACATCGGCGGCCCCTCCGGCGGCGCCGTTGCCGGACTCATGAATGCCGCTTCCAATTGTGCCGGCTTCGCTTCTCCCGCGCTCATGGGCTTCGTGCTCGATCAATATCACGATTGGAACCTGCTGCTTTATCTCAGCGTCGGCACCACTCTCGCCGCCGCCGTGCTCTGGCTCTTCGTCAACCCGCGCCGAATGCCTGTAAACTAAGGGAACTAGGAGTCTTTCCCATGTTGCGCCTTCTCGCACTCGTTCTTTGCCTCTTCGCGCCTCTCTCCGCCCAAACCGCCTTGGGCACCATAACCGGCACCATCACCGATCCCGCCGGCGCCCCCGTCCCCAATGTGGAGGTGACGGCCACCGCTGTAGCCACCAGCCTTCCCTATAAGGCGGTTTCCAACGATTCCGGCACCTACGTCATTCCCAACGTACCCATCGGCCAGTTCACCGTCCACGCCTCCGGCACCGGTTTCAAGCAGGTCACCCGCACCGGCGTCAATGTCGAAGTCGCCCAGCGCCTCCGTGTCGACATCGTCTTCGAACTCGGCAGCGTCAGCGAGTCCGTCGAGATCAAAGCCGAGATTCCACGCATTCAAACCGAAGATTCCTCGCTCGGCACCGTCGTCGAACAGCGCCGCATTGAGGATCTCCCGCTCAACGGCCGCCACGTGTTCAATCTCGTCAAGGTCGTCGCCGGCGTCGTCCCCCGTTCCAACGCCACCGACGGTTTCGCCGAGGTTAACAACCAGACCTTCTCGCAAATGCGCATCAACGGCGGCCCCGCCTATGGCAACCAGTTTTTCCTCGATGGCGTTTCCAACACCGCTGCCGTTCACAACGAAATCTCCGTGGTCCCCATGGCCGATTCTGTTCAGGAATTCCGCGTCGATACGAACGCGCTGAAAGCCGAATACGGCCAGACTGCCGGTGGTGTCATCAACGCGGTCACCAAGTCCGGCGGCAACCAGTTCCACGGCTCACTCTATGAGTTCCTCCGCAACGATTCGCTCGATGCCCGTAACGCCTTCTCCACCCAGCCAGACCCCCGCACCGGCCGCATCAAACAGGTGCTCCGCTACAACCAGTACGGCGGCACGCTCGGCGGTCCGGTGCTGATTCCGAAAATCTATAACGGCAAGAATCGCACGTTCTTCTATGCCGGCTGGGAACAATGGAAGTGGCGGTCCACAGGCGCCCCGCGCATCGGCACCGTTGCCACGGAACGGGAACGCGGCGGAGATTTCAGCAACACCCGCGACGCCCGCGGCCAGGTAATTCCCATTTACGATCCCGCCACCACCGCTCCCAATCCCGCCGGCAGCGGCTTCGTCCGCACGCTATTTCCCGGCAACCTTGTGCCGCGCGCCCGCTTTGACGCACTGGCAACTAGAGTTCTCCCCTTCATGCCGCTGCCGAACGCTACTCCCACCGACACCAATACCAATGCCAATAACTTCGTCTCCCTCGTCGGCTCGGTGTCCAACCAGACCGTTTCCACCTCCCGCATCGATCACCGCATCACCGATACCGACAGCGTCTTCTTCCGCTACTCTTTCACCTGGAACGACCTGCTGAATGCCGGCTGGGGCCTCGGCGCCGCCGACCCCGCCGCCCGCAACGACCAGCGCGACAATCACAACGCCGTCTTCGCCTGGACAAAAACAATTTCGCCAACAATTGTCAACGATGTTCGCTTCGGCATCACTCGCCAGTACCTGCCGTTCTTGCACCCGAGCTTCGATAAGGATTGGCCCAAACAGTTGGGCTACCCCTCCATCATTCCGCAGGACACGTTCCCCCCGGTCCAGATTGCGGGACTGCTCACCATCGGCAATCCCAGCTTCTCCGGCGGTCTTCGCGCACAGAACATCGGCCAGATTGTCGACCAGCTCTCCATCATCCGCGGCAAGCACTCCTTCAAAGCTGGTGTCGATATCCGCGACTGGCGCAACAGCTTCATCAATCGTGTCAACCCCTCCGGCAACTTCTCGTTCACCCAAGCCCTCACCGGCAATCCGCTCTCTCCGGCCGGAAACGGTTACGGCCTGGCTACCTTCCTGCTGGGCGAAGTGTCCAGCGGTTCCCACGGCTTCCGTCCGTTCTTCCAGTCCCGCGCCACTCCGTTAGCCATCTACTTCCAGGACGATTGGAAAGTCACCTCGCGCCTTACGCTCAATCTCGGCCTCCGTTGGGACGCCAGTTTCGGCATGACCGAACTCCACAACCGCCACTCCAACTTTGAAGCCTTCACGCCAAACCCGCAGACCAACCTGCCCGGAACGCTCATCTATTCCGGCGTTAACGGCGTTCCGTCTTCCTACATTGACGTGGACAAGAACAACTTCGGGCCTCGCATCGGCTTCGCATGGGCGCCCGGTTCCAATGGCAAAACCGCTGTCCGCGGCGGCTATGGCCTCATCTATCTGCCCATCGAAAGCAGCGTCATCGTCCCCGACAACCAGAACGCGCTCGGCTTCTCGGTCGATACCCAGTTCGTTCCCGCCGGTGGCGGCCCCGTCCGCGCCTTCAAGTTTTCCGATGGTCCGGCGGCAATTCTCCAACCTCTCGGCGTTGCCGGCGGCCCCTCCGCCTTCCGCGGCCAAAATGTCCGCAGCCAGAATCGTAATACCCCCACCGGGTATATGCAACAGTGGAACTTCGCCATCCAACGCGCTGTGTTCGGCGGTTGGACGGTGCAGGCCGCCTATGTCGGCAGCAAAGGCACTAAGCTTTTCGGAGGAAACTACGACCTGAACCAGATGGATCCGCAATACTTCTCGCTCGGCCTCACGCTGCAGGATCAGTTGCCCAACCCCTACTTTGGCCAGATTTCCACTGGCGCGCTCTCCGGCCGCACGGTCGCCCGCAGCCAATTGCTCCGCCCGTTCCCGGACTATCTGCAGGTCACCACCTGGGCCAGTTCGAACCTCGCTTCCAGTTATCACTCTCTTCAGGTTTCGGCCGAAAAACGCTTCTCCGCCGGCCTGTCGATGCTCATCAACTACACCAAAGCCAAACTAATCACGGAGTGCTCCGCAATCGGCGGCGGCGGCTCCGGCGATGCCTGCACCGGCGAATACCGCCTTGGCCGCTTCAACCGGCGCCTCGATCGCAGCATCGATCAGGACGACGTTTCCAGCCGCCTGGTCGTCTCCAGCGTCTATGAAATTCCCGTCGGCAAAGGGCGGAAATTCCTCTCCAACTCCCACGCCATCGCAAACGGTGTGCTTGGCGGCTGGCAGTTGAACGGAATCGGTTCGTTCCAGTCCGGCCTGCCCCTCGCCGTTCGAGGGTCCAACAACTTCACCGGCATCAACTTTCCCGATGTCCTTCGCGACCCGACTCTTCCCTCCGGCGAGCGCACCCCAGTTCGCTGGTTCGACACCGATGCCTTCCGCAACCCGGCGAACTTCACCATCGGCAACGCGCCCCGCACACTCCCCGCCACTCGTGGCCCCGGGCTCACCGACATCAGCCTGTCTATGTTCAAGACATTCGCCCTCGGCGAGCGAGCCAAACTGGAAGCGCGCGGTGAATTCTTTAACGCGTTCAACAAGGTCAACTATGGCACGCCCAACACTACCTTCACCCCCAACGCTAGCGGGGTGAACGTCAACGCCAACTTCGGCCGCATCACCAATTCGCTCGACGCTCGCCGCGTCCAGGTCGGTATGCGGATTTCGTTCTAGTCAACTATCGCCACGGCGCCTTCTGGTACGCCGTGGTGAATTCAGTTCCATCCAGCACCAGCATCGGATCACCGGTTTTCGCATGGTTCCGCTTTTCCAGGCGGAACGTGCGAACGCCGGTTTTGCGCGATGTCGCTGTGATCGAATTCTCCGTTGCCGTCCACGTGCCGCTGTCATTCCCATCGCTCGCGGTTCCGTACGCCCCGCCCGCCGTCTGCCCGGTCGCGCCACCTTCACTCGCGTACTGGTAGCTCCCATCGGCCAGCAGCGTGAAACACGCGCTGCGCCCGTACGTTCCCGCGCTGTTGTTCAAGTACGCGGACTCACACCACTTCCCAATCAACTCCGGCAGCACGCCGCCCTTACCGCTCCCGCCGCTCAATGCCCATGTGGCCGCCGCCCGCTGGAACTGCAACGTCTTTCCGTTAATCATCCACGTCATCGAATCCCCGGCCTGCTGCACCGCCGCCACGAATGTCCCGTCCGGTCCCGCCAGCGTCAGTTGGTTGCCCGATTGCGAATACCGGTAAGGCACGCCCGCCACGGTCGCCGTCCCGTCCGGGTTGATCTGCACCGCGCCGTTCGGCCCTTGCCACGAACCTACAACCCCCTTGTTCGCCGCGGGCGCAACCGCGGACGCGGCGGCGCCCGGCGCCATCCGCGTCATCACCAGTTGCCCGTCCGGAAACTTCCACGTCCACGTATTTCCCGCCATTTCAAATGGCACCCGAATCGCTTCTCCGTTACCCGCGAACGTGATCACATTGCCCTCCATCGTCCACCGGTGCGTCTTGTCCCCTATGGTCGCCGTTCCATCTGCATTCACCCGCACCACGCCCGTCTGGCTTTGCCATTCACCCACTACCGCGGGTGTCGCCGCCGGCGCCGCCGAAACCGTCGCGGATGCCTTCTCCAGCACATGCGTCGTCCCGTCTGTTGTCAGTGTCAGTTGGGTTCCGTTCCGCGTCGCGGAAAATGCATAGCTCTGCCCTTGCACCACGAACGATCCTGCCAGTTTGCCCGCAGATGCTTTCGCCTTCACTGGCAGGCTCTGCCCGCTCAGCAGAATCAAGCCCGTATACTCCGTGCCGCTCCGCTTCAACTCCAGTTTCAACTGTTCGTTCTGGTACGTGCCGCTAAACGGGTCGGCTAATGTTGCCAGCGGGTTCTGCGCCGCTAAACTGGCCGCCGCCAACAGCGCAAGAATGGGACCAATGGAAGGAATCATATTGCAAAGCTCTATCTAAAAATAGAACTTCGCCGCCACCTGCACAATTCGCGCGTCCGCGGCTCCGTTAATCAACCCGAACGCCGCCAGCCCCAACTGCCCGCCTGGAGCGCCAAAAAACGGCGTATTGCTCGCGTTGAAAAACTCACCGCGCAGTTGGAAATACCGGTTCTCATCCACGCGAAATATTTTGTACATCGCCAGGTCCAGATTGCGGAGTCTCGGCGCTGTCACCAGATTCCTTCCCGCGTTGCCAAACGTGAATGCGGGTTGCCTCACAAATGCGTCGGTGTTGAACCATCGCGCAAGTGTCCGTTGGTCCGCGGGCAAATTCGGCTGTTGCCCTGGCACCACGTTGGGCCTTGGCGCCGCACCCGTTCCCACGTTGGGCGGGTCGCCTTGCACTCCAATGTTCACCAGTCTTCCGGAGTTAAATGTCAGTATCCCGCCCACCGCCCACTGCCCAAATAATAGATCCGCCCACTTCGGCATCGTCCCGCCCAGGGCGCGGCCCTTTCCCCATGGCAAATCGTAATTCGAACTCATAACAAAACGGTGCGGGAAGTGTTCATCCGCCAGCGATTTCTCCGCCCGCAAATTCTTAAAATCCTGCACCGCGTTCGGTGCCGTCCCGCCCGCGTCGGCGCCGCCCCGCGCGTCGGAGATGGTCTTGGAAAATACATAGGACCCCAAAACACTCAACCCTTTCGACATTCGCTTCTCTACTTTGATCTGGAACGCGTTGTAGTTTGAGTTCGCGCTGAATTCCCGCCGAAACGTATCGGCCAGCGATGGCACCACGTAGCTCAGTCCTGGCACCGCCAGCGTCGTTACCGGGCGGCGCGTGTTGATGTTCCCAGGGCCGGGGTCCGGCGCATTCGAATCAAACCGTTGCAGCAGCCGGTTTCCCTTGGTTCCCGCATATCCCAACTCCAGCGCCAGGTCCGCGCCCAACTCCCGCTGTATTGTGAAATTCCATTGCTGCGAATACGGCGTCCGGTTCGTTCGGTCTTGCGAAATGGTCTGTAGATTCGATACGCCCGATGACGTCGCGCCCGCCGGAAATCCGTCACGCAGCAGCAGCGTTGGAGTAATCGAGTCCGTGTTGAATCCAGACTGGAAGAAGAACGGCGCCGATGCGTGCAGGTACCGGTCGCCGATATGATCCACGCCCCCGTAGTAAATCCCATAGCCGGAGCGAATCACCGTCCGCGTATCCATCCGGTAAGCGAATCCGATTCGCGGTGCAAAGTTCGTGTAGTCCGGGCGCAGCGTTGACCGGTCGGCGATGTTGCCATCCTTGGCCAATCGCAACTGCGGCCGCGTCCGGTTCTCATCAATGTCGTAGTTGGAGTAACGGTTATACTTCTCAAACCACGGGCCCACGTATTCATATCGCAGCCCGATATTCACCGTCAGCTTATTCGTCCACTTCACATCGTCCTGGATGTAGACGCCGTGAATCCGCCGTCGCTGGTTTCCCTGCGCCACCGTCGAAAGCTGCGAATTGAACGGAATGCCCAGCAGGAAGTCCGCATAGGAGTTGCCGAACGTATTGTTCGAACTCTGCCTCGTGAAATTTCCATTAAATGTAAACGTGCCGTTGGATTGAAACGCCTGCAAATGTGGCGATTGGATGAACATCAGGTTCCCGCCCATTTTTACCGTGTGCTTCCCGCGTGTCCACAACAGGTCGTTGGTCAGTTGCCGCGTCTGCGAATCTGAGAATTGGGGATTGTTCGCCGGCGGCCCCAGTGGCGAATAGCCGTTAATTGAGAACAGCGCGAACCCCGCCAGTTCCGTGTTTGCGCCGCGCAGGCCGATCTCGCTGTTCATGTTGCGGTCCAGCGGCGACCCGCGGTTGGTCAGCAGCCGGTTGTACGATGCCTTCAGCGTGTTGAACAGGTTCGGTGTAAAGATGTGTCCATGGCTGAAGACGAACGATTGGGGCTCGTTTCGGTTGAAAGCCGGGTCGCCGCCGCCAAAGGCAGGGGCAGGGAGGTTCGATTCCGGCTGCAGAAAATAGTCCTGCTTGCTATAGCGGAAGTACACCGTGTTCGCTGTATTAATCGTGTGGTCAATCCGCAGGTCGCCCTTGTGCGTATTTGCGTTCGACCGGGGATTGGAGAAGTAGTTGTTGATGATGCTGCTTCGGTTCGGTGCCACGCTGAACCCGCCAACCTTCGCGGCCACTGGATCAATCCGGCTCGCCGGAATCATCCGGTTCGCAAATGGAAGCCTGGCCCTCGTCGTGGTGTTATAGGTGGCCGGATCGAATATTTGCGTGGGTTGATTGTTGAAAAAGGAGCTAGAAAAATCGCCGCGCCGCTCCGCATCCGTTGGCACCGTCGATTGTGCCGTGTCGGCCGTATACTCCTTGGTTCCTTCGTAGTCCACAAAATAGAAGGTCCGGTTTTTCACAATCGGCCCGCCAATGAATCCCCCGAACTGATTTCGCCGGAACACCGGAATCTTCGTGCCCGCCGCTTGAAAGAAATTCCGGGCATTGAATGCCTCGTTCCTCACAAACGCAAATGCCCCGCCGTGGATCTCATTCCCGCCGGATTTGATCACCACATTCACCACTCCCCCGACGTTTCTTCCGAACTCTGCCGAATAATTCGTCGTCTGCACTTTGAACTCCTGCACCGCGTCCACCGACGGCGAAATCACCTGTGGCGATCGCCCCTGCGCGGCATGTTGATTGGAGTTGTTGTCCATGCCATCCAACAAATAGTTGTTGTGGCTCACTCGAAAACCACCGGAACTGAACCCCTGGAAGCGCGATCCCGGCGGGGGAACGTTCGTGCCAGCGGTCAGCAGCGCCAGTTGCAAATAGTCGCGTCCGTTCAGCGGCAAATCAACGATCTTCTTGTTCTCGATCACTTGTCCCCGCGACGCCTCGGTTGTCTGTAGCAGTGCCGCGTCCGCACTCACCGTAATCTGGTCGGTCGTTGCCCCCAGTTCCAGTATCAGGTCGATCCGAAGTTCGTCTTGGATCTTGAGCGTGATCCCGCGCCGCAACAGTTTCCGGAAACCGGGCGCTTCCACGCTCAAACTGTAGGCGCCCGTACGTAATGGCACCGACCGGTAATTGCCCATCCCATCTGTCCGTGTCACTTGCGACGTATTCGTTCCCAGGTTTGTCATCGTCACCGTCGCCCCGGCCACGCGCGCCGCCGATTGGTCTGTGACTGTGCCGAGCATCACGCCCTGCTCCACTTGAGCCCTCACCGGCATTCCAACAACAAGTAACAGTCCCGCCAGAAGCGTTTTCATGCCGCCACGATATCATCGATTCGTATGCATTGGTTGGCCGTTCTGTTAATCCTCGCCGTGCTTCCAACTGCCGCCGCCGAACCCGACGCGCTCGCCATCTCCGCCAACATCCAATCCCGCCATCTGCCCTTTGGAACCATCCTCGATCCCTTCTACGCCTCCGCCTCCAGTGATCAAATCACCGGCTACACCCGGTGCGGCGATTCCGCCATCTGGACTGGCCACTACCTCGCCGCCGAGTCCTACCGTTACCGGGTCACCAACTCGCCCGAAGCTCTCAACAACGCACGCAAAGCCATCAATGGCATCAAAGGCCTAGTCGATGTCACCGGGTCCAATCTCCTCGCCCGCTGCCGCATCGCCATCGGCTCTCCCTTCGCCGCCGGCATCCATAGTGAGGAGGCCTCCAACGGGGTTTTCACCAACGCCGCCGCCGGCTACACCTGGATCGGCAACCTCTCCCGCGATCAATACTGCGGCGTAATCTATGGCCTCGGCGTCGCCCATGACCTGCTTCCGCCACAACCCGCCATCGTCGATATCGTCACTCGTCTGGTCTCCTTTCTGCTCGACAACAACTGGGCCGCCCCGGCGCCCAACTTCTCTCTCCGCCCCGATCAGCGACTCGCCATTCTCCAGGTCGCCCGCCGTGTCAATCCCGCCCGCTTCAACGCCATTTATGAAACCCAGCGTGAGCGCCTGATCTCCGGCATCAATCTTCCCGTACTCTTTGATTCGCTCTCTACCAGTTCCTACTTCAAGTTCAACCTCATCTACATCACTTTCTTCCATCTCATCCATGGCGAAGAAACCCCGGCCAAAGCCGCCTACGAGCGCACCTACGCCATTGCCCGCAATTACACCGCCGGCCACCAGAACGCTTTCTTCAACATGATCGACGCGGCTCTCTTCGGTCCGGATTCCCGTCGCGACGCCGAAACCCGCGAACTCCTCGATCTCTGGCTCAAACGTCCCCGACGCGACTTCTTTGTCGATCTTCGTGGCAAGGTCCGCACCTGTGGCGATCAGGCCTGCGATCCCATTCCCGTGGACCAGCGCACGCCCACCGATTTCCTTTGGCAGCGCAGCCCCTTCCAACTCTTCGGCGGCTTCACCGGTACCATCGGCAACGCCGGTGTCGATTACATCCTGCCCTATTGGATGGCCCGCTATTACGGCGTGATCGCCGATTTCCAACTTCCCTCCGCCGTCGCTCCGGACTCAATATCTTCCCTCTACGGCGCCGGCCTCCCCCGCAACGCTCCGCTCCAACTCACCGCCGCTAACGGCGCCACCTTCCCGCTTCCCGTCATCTTTTCTTCCCCCGCCCAGTACAACTTCCTTGTCCCGCCGGGCGTCCCTCCGGGCCGTGCCATCGTCACCCTCGATGCCAACAAAACCGCCAGCTTCACCGTCCAGCCCACCGCCCCGTTTCTCTTCACCCTCACCCCGCGCCTCGCCGCCGCCACCGCCATCCGCGTGCAAAATGGCCTGCAAATTCCCGTTCCCGTCTTTGATTGCGCCGCTGTTTGCGTCCCTGCGCCCATCGAACTCAGCCCCGCCGCGCCGGTCTATCTCACCCTCTACGCCACCGGCCTCCGCTTCCAAAAGCAGACCACAGTCACCATCAATAGCATCGCCTCGCCCGTGCTCTATGCCGGCGCGCAACCCAGTTTCCCAGGGCTCGATCAGGTCAACGTCGAACTTCCCGCGCAACTCCGCGGCAGTGGAGAAGTCGAAATCATCCTTACCGTCGACGGACGACCGGCTAACAGCGTCTACATCACCGTTCGGTGAACCGCCGCACCGCGCTTTCCAGGGCCGGCCAACCGCTTCCCACTGCGCTCCTCACCCCGCGGAACAGCGACAGGTTCTCTTCCAGAATCCCTCGCCGCCGCGCTGCCCCGATATCTCCACCCGCTTCTGTCAACGCCGCCACCGCCTCCGCGAACTCTCCGCGTTCCTCCGGCGACGCTTGAATCTCCCGCACCAAACCGTCGTAGTTGTCCAGCGAATCCCGGTCCTGCCATACCGATCCATGTTCCAGTTGGTGACGCACCTGTGGCGCGATGTCCTACTTGCCGCTCACTGTTTAATCACCGTTCCGTCCCTTCGCCGTACCACGCCCCATCCCCCGGTCAGCCGCTTTCTCTCTCCCACTTCCGTGTGTCCGAACGGATACTTCGCCGCTGCCTTTTCATCCACCTCAATCCCCCATCCCGGCGCCTCGTTCGCCCACAGGTATCCGTCCTTCGATACCGGCGCCCCCGGAAACACCTCCTGAACCTGTTCGTTAAACATCACCAGTTCCCGAATCCCAAAGTTCGGGCAAGCCAGGTCCAGCGCCAGGTTCGCCGCGTGACCAATCGGCGATACATCCCCCGGCCCGTGCCACGCTGTCTTCACTCCAAACGCCTCCGTGAACGCCGCTATCTTGCGGCAAGGCGTCAGCCCGCCCGCCTGCGACATATGGATCCGCAAATAGTCGATCAACCGTTCACGGACCAGCCACTCCCACTCCTGCGGATTGTTGAACAACTCCCCCATCGCCAGTGGCGTCGTCGTCTGTCTCCGAATAGGCCGGTACCACCCCAAATCCTCCGGCGCCACCACGTCTTCTAGGAAGAACAGCCGGAATCGCTCCACGTCTTTCGCAAACCGCAGCGCCTGCGTCGGTGAGATTCGCTCATGCGTGTCATGCAGCAACTCCACCTCATCGCCCAACTCCTCCCGCACCTTTTCCAGCATTCGCAATGTTCGCCTGATGTACGCCGCCGGCTCAAACATCGGCCCGTCATGCAGCGCGCCGGTCGTTGCCCGCCCCGCCACCGCCGGAGCCTTCCCCCCGCCGTAACTTCTCCCTCCGCCCGAGCTATACGCCGCTTGGTTTGGCACGCCCACCTGCACCCGTATGTGCCGGAACCCCTGCCTCTGCAGCGCCTTCGCGCTCTCCACCACTTGCGCAGTCTCGTCCCCGCCCGCATGGGCGTAGCACTCCGCCGCCTCCCGCACCTTCCCGCCCAGCAGTTGATACACCGGCCGCCCCGCCATCCGCCCTTGTATATCCCACAGCGCTTGGTCCACGCCGCTCATTGCATTGTTCAGCACCGGATCGTTCCGCCAATAGGAACTGTTGTAAGCCGCCTGCCACGTGTCTTCCACCGGGCCCACCGCCTTGCCCAGCAGCAACGGTTTCAAATACTTCTCTACCGCTACGCCCACCAACTCGGCCCGCTGCGTAAACGTCCCGCATCCATACCCATACAGCCCCGCCTGGTCCGTCACCACTTTTACGACCGTCAGCCGAAGTCCCGCCGGCGCCGTCTCTATCACCCCGATATCCCGTATCACAGGCACGCCCGCGCCCTTTGCCGTCGCTGCCAACATCCCTAACATCGTTCGACGATTCATTGAGCATCCATTATACGGAGGGGCGGGTCATAAGATTTATCGATTGGACAGTGCGCCCGCTCTCTAGTAGTGTTAAAAAAGCGAGGTCCACGATAGACCGTTCTGCCCTGAGGTTTCTGCCATGATCTGCGGTTGGAGCGAGGTGCGACGTGCTATTTGACACCTACCAGAACGATTCCTTTCACGACGAGATGTTTCAAGCTGACGGCTCAGTCCGTCCGGAAGCCAAACTGCTTCTCGAAACGCTTCAGTCCCTCCAGGATGGTCACCTGCAGCGCAGCCAGCGCGCCGCTGATCGTATGCTCCTCCAAATGGGTATCACGTTCAACGTCTACGGCGAGGCCGCGGGCACGGAACGCATCTTCCCCTTCGACCTCATTCCCCGCATCGTTCCCGCCAACGAATGGGATCGTATTGAACGCGGACTGAAGCAGCGCATCCGTGCGCTCAATGCCTTCATCGATGACATCTACCACGGGCAGAGGATCCTGAAGGACAAGGTCATCCCCGCCGAAGTTATCCGCTCCGCCGCTTCCTATCGGCCGCAGATTCACGGCATCAATCCTCCTGGCGGTGTCTGGTGCCACATCACCGGTACAGACCTCATTCGCCACGGCGATGGCGAAATCTACGTTCTCGAAGACAATCTCCGCGTTCCCTCCGGCGTTTCCTACGTCCTCGAAAACCGCGATCTCATGAAGCGGACTTTTCCCGAAGTCTTTGAAGGCCTTCGCGTCCGCCCCGTTGACGATTACCCCGGCAACCTCCTCGATACGCTCGAATCCCTCGCTCCCGCCCATTGTGAAGATACGCCGCTCGTCGTCCTGCTCACTCCGGGAATGTACAATTCGGCCTACTTCGAACACAGCTTCCTCGCCCAGAAAATGGGCATCCCGCTTGTCCAGGGCAGCGATCTCATCGTTGAGGACGGCATCGTCTGGATGCAGACCACCAAAGGGCCCCGCCGCGTCGATGTCATCTACCGCCGCATAGATGATGACTTCCTCGACCCCGCCGTCTTCCGGGCCGATTCTCTTCTCGGCGTTCGCGGCATCGTCGACGCCTATCGCCAGGGCAACGTCACCCTCGCCAACGCCCCCGGCAATGGCGTCGCTGACGACAAGGTTATCTACTCCTACGTCCCAGACATGATTCGCTACTACGAGGGCGGCGACGCCATCATACCCAACGTCGAAACTTATCTCTGCTGGCGCGATGCCGATCGGCAGCATGTCCTTGCCAATCTGGACAAGCTCGTCGTCAAGGCTGCCAACGAGGCCGGTGGCTACGGCATGTTGGTCGGGCCGCACTCAACGAAAGAACAGCAGGACGATTTTGCTCAGCGCATCGTCGACAACCCTCGCAACTACATCGCTCAGCCCACTCTCGCCCTTTCTCGCGTCCCCACCCTTATCGGAGACCGGCTCGAAGGCCGCCACGTCGACCTTCGCCCCTACGTGCTCTACGGGAAGAATGGAATCCAGGTCCTGCCTGGCGGGCTCACTCGCGTCGCCCTCCGCAAAGGTTCGCTCGTCGTCAACTCTTCCCAGGGAGGCGGCAGTAAAGATACGTGGGTACTCGCCGCGGAGGTTGGAGCCTGACATGTCCGTCGAAACCAAACCCCTCTTAAGCCGCGTCGCGGACTCGCTTTACTGGATGGCCCGTTACATGGAGCGCGCCGAAAATGTCGCTCGCCTCCTCGAAGTAAACCTCCATCTCCAACTCGATCTCCCTCTTGATGGCAACCAATGGCAACCCGTCATCGACACCTGTGGCGAAGCCCCGGCCTTCCGCAAAAAGTACGGCGAGGCCACCCAGGAATCCGTCATCGCCTTCCTCGCCCAGGATCGCGACTACGCCAACTCCATCACCTCTTGCCTTTTCGCCGCGCGCGAAAACGCCCGCTCCGTCCGGGAAACCATCTCCTCGGAAATGTGGGAACACGTCAACGGCGTCTATCTCAAAACACTCCAGCAATACGCCAAGCCGCCCGAAGAACTCTCCCCAGAAGTCTTCCGCGATCTTCGTCTCAATGGCCACATGTTCCAGGGCATCACCGACGCCACCATGAGTCACAACGAACCCTGGCACTTCGTTCGCCTCGGCCGTCAGATGGAGCGCGCCGACAAAACCTCCCGGCTTCTCGACGTGAAGTATTTCATGCTTCTCCCGCGCGACGCCGGTGTCGGCACACCCTATGACGACCTGCTCTGGTCCGCCGTCCTTAAATCCGTCAGCGGCTTTGAAATGTATCGGCAGTCTCGCGGCAAAGTCTCCCCCCGCGAAGTCGTCAGCTTCCTTGTGCTCGATCCGGATTTCCCGCGCTCCATCCGCCACTCCATCGCCCGTGCCGTCGATTCGCTCGATGTCATTCGCGGCGGCGTGGAAAGCCAATCCGCCCGTCAACTCGGCGAACTTCGGCGGGAACTCGACGAAATGGACGTAGACCAAATGATCCTCTCCGGACTCCATGAGTTCCTCGACAATCTCCAACTCCGCCTCAACGCCGTTGGCGCCGGGCTGCAGCGCGACTTCTTCGCTCTCCGCACCCAGATGCAATCGCAGACGCAAGCCGTGGGCGGAGACTGATGGGTATCCGCGTCGCGCTGCACCATAAAACTGTCTACAAGTACGACCGGCTCGTCTCCCTCGGGCCTCAAATCGTGCGCCTCCGGCCCGCGCCCCACAGTCGCACCGCCATCGTCAGCTATTCGCTCAAGGTCGAACCTGCCAAGCAGTTCATCAACTGGCAGCAGGACCCGCAAAGCAACTACCTCGCCCGATTCGTCTTCCCCGACCCTACGCGCGAGCTCTCCCTCGAAGTCGATCTGGTGGCCGAAATGGCCGTCATCAATCCCTTCGATTTCTTCCTCGAACCCTATGCCGAAACGTTCCCCTTCTCCTACGAAACCTGGGAGCAGAGCGAACTCCGCCCCTTCATGGAGACCCTCCCGCTTGGGCCTCATCTGGAAAAATACCTCGCCGGAATCTCACGCGAAACCAAGCAATCAGTCAACTTCCTGGTCGATCTCAATATGCGGCTCCAACAGGATATCCGCTATCTCATCCGCCTGGAACCCGGCGTTCAAACGCCTGAGGAAACACTCGAATCCCGCAGCGGCTCCTGTCGTGATTCCTCCTGGCTTCTCGTTCAAATCCTCCGCCGGCTTGGCCTTGCCGCCCGCTTCGTCTCCGGCTATCTCATCCAACTGAAGCCAGATGTGAAATCGCTCGACGGCCCCTCCGGCGCCGCCGAGGACTTTACTGATCTCCACGCCTGGGCCGAAGTCTACCTGCCCGGCGCCGGCTGGATCGGGCTCGACCCCACTTCCGGCCTCTTTGCCGGCGAAGGCCACATCCCTCTCGCCGCCACTCCCGATCCGCAGGGCGCTGCCCCCGTCACCGGCATGGTCAGTCCTTGCGAAGTCGAGTTCCACCACGAAATGTGGGTCACCCGCATCCATGAGGACCCCCGCGTTACCAAGCCCTACACCGATAATCAGTGGGAAGCCATTCTTTCTCTCGGCGATGCAATCGACGGCGAACTCCTCTCGGGCGACGTCCGCCTCACCATGGGCGGCGAACCCACGTTCGTCTCCATTGACGATATGGATGGAGAAGAATGGAACACCGCGGCCCACGGCCCCAATAAGCAACGCATGGCCAGCGAACTCCTCGGCCGGCTTCGGGATCGTTTCGCCCCAGGCGGGCTGCTGCACTTCGGGCAAGGGAAGTGGTATCCCGGGGAACAACTCCCCCGCTGGGCTTACGCCTGTTACTGGCGCACCGATGGCCGCCCCCTTTGGCACGACGCGAAACTCGTTGCCGAACCCCACATGGATTACGGCTACGGCGCCGCGGAGGCGGAACGTTTCGCCGTCGCTCTCGCCCGCCGCCTCGCCATCGGCCCGGAATTCTTAGTTACCGCTTACGAAGACCCCATCACTTACATCAACAAAGAGCGCGACTTACCCATTAACGTCGATCCCCTCAATAACAAACTCGACGACCCCGAGGAGCGCGAACGGCTCCGCCGCGTTTTTGAGCGCGGCCTTGGCCAACCTGTCGGCTACGTGCTTCCGCTCCAGCGCGGCTGGGGGAAGAACGGACCCGAATGGCAAAGCGGCCTCTGGATGCTTCGCGCCCGGCATCTATTCCTCATGCCCGGCGATTCGCCCGTCGGCTACCGCCTCCCGCTGCAGCGACTTCCCTGGCAACCGGCCTCCGAAGTCCAGCAAATCTGGACCATTGACCCGCTTGCCCCCGCCAATCCGCTCCCCGTTCCCAAACGCCAGATCGACGCCGCCCGCCTTGGCGACGCCCGTCCGCAAATGCAAAAGGCGTCCGATCCGCCCCCGTCTTTCCCGCCCGGAACCCCTGTTGTCCGCACCGCCCTCACCGTTGAGCCCCGCGCCGGAAAGCTCTTCGTCTTCCTCCCGCCCGTCTCTTCCGCTGACGAATATGTTGAGTTAGTTGCCGCCATTGAAGATACCGCCGCCGGCCTTAAGATGCCGGTCCTCCTGGAAGGCTACACGCCTCCCTCCGATCCCCGTCTCCGTAATATCAAAGTAACTCCCGATCCCGGCGTCATTGAAGTCAATACAGACCCTTCCTCCTCCTGGCGCGAACTCGTCGACAAAACCAACATCCTCTACGGCGAAGCCCGCCTCTCCCGCCTCGGCACGGAAAAGTTCATGCTCGATGGCCGCCACACCGGCACCGGCGGCGGCAACCATCTTGTCCTCGGTGGCCCCACCGCCGCTGACAGCCCCTTCCTCCGCCGGCCCGATCTTCTCCGCTCCCTCCTTGGCTTCTGGCTTAATCACCCCTCCCTCAGTTACCTCTTCTCCGGCGTCTTCATCGGGCCCACTTCCCAGGCGCCGCGCGTCGATGAGGCCCGCGCCGATTCCGTCTACGAACTCGAAGTCGCCTTCTCGCTCATCGATCGAAACTCCCAATGCCCCCCCTGGCTTGTCGATCGCATCTTCCGCAATTTGCTGGTCGATATCACCGGCAACACCCATCGCGCTGAGTTCTGCATCGATAAACTCTACTCGCCCGATAGCTCCACCGGCCGCCTCGGCCTCCTCGAACTCCGGGCTTTCGAAATGCCGCCCCACGCGCGCATGAGTCTCGCCCAGCAACTCCTCGTCCGCGCTCTTGTCGCCTGGTTCTGGCGCGAACCCTTCACCGCCCAGCCCATCCGTTGGGGCACCCGCCTCCACGATCGCTATCTGCTCCCCTTCTACGTCGAACGCGATTTCGATTGGGTCATCGATGCCCTCCAGCGCGCCGGCTACCCGCTTCAGGCCGAATGGTTCGGGCCCCACGTCGAGTTCCGCTTCCCCGTCTACGGCCGCGTCAATTACGATGGCGTTGAAATCGAACTCCGCCAAGCCATCGAGCCCTGGTACGTCCTCGGCGAAGAACCCGGCGGCGGCGGCACCACCCGTTTCGTCGATTCCTCCGTCGAACGCATGCAGGTCCGCGTCCGCGGCCTCACTAACGAACGCCGCATCGTCACCTGCAACGGCCGCCGCCTGCCCTTGCAGCCCACCGGCGTCCACGGCGAATTTGTCTGCGGCGTCCGCTTCCGCGCCTGGCAGCCCCCGCGCTGTCTCCACCCCACCATTCCCGTCCACACCCCCCTCGTCTTCGATCTGCTCGATCTCGCCGCCGGCCGCTCCGTCGGCGGCTGTACGTACTATGCCGGCCACCCCGGCGGCCGGAACTACGAGACCTTCGCGGTAAACTCAAATGAGGCCGAGTCCCGCCGCATGGCTCGATTCGTGCCGTTCGGGCACACCCCGGGCCCCATGCCGGTTCCGCCGGTAGAGGATAACCCGGAGTTCCCCGCCACCTTGGATCTGCGCCGCCCAACGGCCGCGGCCATGGCCAGAAAAATGTCTTTTGGGGGAGGTTGGTGAACAAATCCAAGCCGGTCGCGCCTCGGTCGAAGTGGGAAGAATTCCGCTACCGTCCGGTGCCCGGTCATTGGGATGAAGCCCTCCACCCGTCCGGCTTCCCGCGCCGCCACTGGCGCGGACTCGCCACCGCCGTCGGCCGCATGGGCTTTGCCCAGTTCACCCGCAGTTGGCACGTCGGCCAGCAACTCATCCAGGCCAATGGCGTTACCTACAACGTCGGCGGAGACCCCGCCGGCAAGGAACGCCCCTGGCCCATGGACCCCATTCCCCTCGTCGTTCCTCCCGCCGAATGGACCGCCATTGAACGCGCCGTCGCCCAGCGCGCCACCCTCCTCAACGCCATGCTGCACGACCTCTACGGCGCGCAGCGGCTCGTCAAGGACCGTCATCTCCCCGCCGCCCTCGTCTTCGCCAACCCCCATTTCCAACGCAGTTGTTACGGCCTCTCCCCCGTCGGCGGTGTCCCCCTTCAAACCTACGCCGTCGATCTCGCCCGCTCCCCGGATGGCCGCTGGTGGGCCCTCGGCGACCGCACCCAGGCCCCCTCCGGCATCGGTTACGCCCTTGAAAATCGCCTCGTCAGCGCGCGCATCCTCCCCGGCGTTTTCAATCAATGCCACGTCCGCGCGCTCACCCGTTTCTTCGACACCAAGCGCAACTCCCTCCTCGCCCTCGCCCCCAGCCGTCGCGATTCGCCCCGCGTCGTTCTCCTCACCCCCGGCCCCCACAACGAAACGTATTTTGAACACTCCTTCCTTGCCGGCCACTGGGGTTTTCCCCTCGTCGAAGGCGCGGATTTAACCGTTCGCGATAGCCGTGTCTTCCTCAAAACCCTTTCCGGCCTCGAACCCGTCGACGTCATTCTCCGCCGCATGGACGACGCCTTCTGCGATCCCCTCGAACTCCGCGGCGATTCGCTCCTTGGCGTCCCCGGCCTCATGCAGGCCGTTCGCAACGGTGCTGTCGCGGTTGATAACGCCATCGGCTCCGGCGTCCTCGAAACGCCTGGCCTCATGGCCTTTCTCCCCGGTCTCTGCCGCCTTCTGCTCGGCGAAGAACTCCTCCTCCCCTCCGTCGCCACCTGGTGGTGCGGCCAGCCCGAACCCCGCCGCTACGTCTACGAACATCTCGATCAGCTCGTCATCAAACCTGCCTTCCGCAAATACGGCCTTCATCCCGAATTCCCCGCGCAGATGAGCAAGGCCGCCCGCGAAAACCTCATCCAGCGCATCGAAGCCCAGCCCGAACTCTTCGTCGCCCAGGAGATGGTGGCCCTCTCTACAGTCCCCGTTCGCACCGAAAAGGGCCTCGTCCCGCGTCACGCCGGCCTCCGCGTCTTCGCCGCCCGCGATGGACAGAGCTATGCCGTCATGCCAGGCGGCCTCACCCGTGTCGCCGGCGAATCCTCCTCCGTCGTCGCCATGCAACTCGGCGCCGGCAGCAAAGATACCTGGGTCCTCGAAGATCACGAAGAACCCGCCCCCGCCGTCCGTCCGTCCATCCTCGTCCGCGCCGGCCGCACCAGCTTGCCTAGCCGCGTCGCCGACAATCTCTTCTGGCTCGGCCGCTATGCGGAACGCGTCGATAGCGGTGTCCGTCTGGTTCGTTCCCTCCTGCCCGCCCTTTCCGGCGAAGAGGATTTCGGTCGCGCCGCCTCCATGGAAACCGTCGTCCAACTCCTCACCGGCCTTCGCTTCCTTCCGGAAAACGCCCCCGAACTTCCGCTCGGCCAGCAGCGCTGGCACCTGCAAAAACTGCTCTCCGGCCTCATCTACGATTCCGCTCGCATGGGCGGCCTCGGCTGGAATCTTAAGCAAATGCGCCGCTCCGCGTGGAATCTCAAGGAGCGCCTTTCTTCCGACACCTGGCGCGTTCTACAACAACTCGAAGCCGATCTCGCCCGCACCCCGCCCGTCAATCCCGATCAGCGCCTCACCGCCCAGATCACACTCCTCGATGGCGTCGTCGTCACTCTCGCCGCCTTCTCCGGTCTCGTCATGGAGAACATGACCCGCGGCCACGGCTTCCGCTTTCTCGATCTTGGCCGCCGCCTCGAACGCGCCCTGCAAATAACCGATCTCCTTCGCGCCGGCATCGTCGAGGCCCCGCCCGAAACGGATGGCCATCTCCAACTCCTCCTCCACGTCGCCGACAGCACCATCACCTACCGCACCCGCAACCTCACCATGCTCCGTGCCGATCTGGTCCTCGATCTTCTCCTCTGCGACGAAACCAACCCCCGCTCCGTCGGCATGCAGCTTTCCGCCCTGCGCGATCACGTGGACGAACTCCCCGAACACGCCGAAATCGGCCGCCACTCCATCGAACAGCGCCTCGCGCTCAAAGCACTCACCGCCGTCCGCCTCGCCGAAGTCGCCCCCCTCACCCGCCGCGACGCCGAAGGCAATCTTGGCCCGCTCGGTGACCTCCTCGCCAGCCTCAAAACCGACCTCTTCGATCTCTCCCAAGCCCTCACCGCGCAGTATTTGAGCCACCTCCAAACCGCGCGTCTCCGTTCATCGGACTAACCCATGACCTACCGCGCCACCCACGTCACGCGCCACATCTACGAAGAGCCCGTCGCCCAGAGCGTCAACGAACTCCGCCTCACTCCCCGCGATTACGGCCGCCAGCACGTCCGCGAATTCGATGTCCAGGTGGAACCGGAGCCCGCCCTCTGGCGCACCCGCAGGGATTGGTTCGGCAACGAAGTCACCACCTTTTCCATCTTCGAACCCCACGATCGCTTCACCGTCACCGCCACCAGCATCGTCGAAGTGGAACCCGCCCGCGTCGGCGTCCTTCCCACAGTCCGTTGGGAAGAGGCCCGCGATATCCTCTCCGCCGGCACCGAAGACGCCTCGCTGGAAGCCTCCGAATACATCTACGATTCCCCCTTCGTCGCCGCCACGCCCGATCTTGCCGCCTTCGCCAAACCCGTCTTCGAACCCGGCCGCCCCCTCGTGGAAGCCCTCGAAGAACTCTCCCGCAAAATCCATCGCGAATTCGAATACGCCCCCAAGTCAACGTCCATCGATATGCCCCTCGCCGAAGTGCTGGAAAACCGCCGCGGCGTCTGCCAGGACTTTTCCCACGTCATGATCGGCGCTCTCCGCTCGCTCCGCCTCGCCGCCCGTTATGTCAGCGGATACCTCCGTAGCGGCGCTAACTACCAGGGTGCCGAAGCCTCCCATGCCTGGGTCGCCGCCTTCGTCCCCGGCGCCGGCTGGCTGCATTTCGATCCCACCAACGACATGGTCCCTTCCGACGGCCACGTCACTCTCGCCTGGGGCCGCGATTATTCCGACGTCACCCCGGTTAAGGGCGTCACCCTCGGGGGCGGCGCCCAACTCGTCGAAGTCGCGGTCCGCGTCGTTCCGGCCTAAAACACTACTTGAGCGTCGCCGCCGCCGCCACACCCGCGCCGGCAATCTGGCCGTCTTGCGCCGACGTCACACCGCTCACGCCAATCGCGCCGATCAACTGCCCGTCCACCACCAGCGGCGTCCCGCCTTCCACCGGCAGCACGTCCGGCAGTTTCAGCATCACCGTCCGGCCACCCAACACGCCATCCTCCAGCACCTTTGACGGCCGCTTCATCCGTACCGCCGTCCGCGCCTTCATCTGCGCAATGTCCACCGAACCAATCTGCGTCCCATCCATCCGCTGCAGGTACAGCAGGTTCGCCCCGTCGTCCACCACGCAGATCACCACGTTCCAATTGTTCTTCCGCGCCTCGGCTTCGGCCGCTGCCGCTATCTTCTTCGCCGCCTCCAGCGTCAAAGCCTTCTTGCTCGCCAATTGCGAAAAGCCCGGCAGCGATGCCGCCACCAATGTCAGTGCCACTACGAATATACGCATGGGATTTACAGTAGCAGATGCCGCCGTAACTGTTGTGCCATCACCAGCACTTCCTGCTTCACTTCCGCCGGCAGCCGCCGCCAATCGACGTCCAATACAGCAGCCGCCAGCCCATACGCCGCGTTCCGGTTCAGTCGCCCAGGGTACTTCTCAATCAACCGCACCCACGCCTCCTGCCAGCCGATCTCCAGAAGCTCCTCTCGCGTCGCAATCCCCACCCGCCGCAGTTCCGCGCCCATCGCCGGTCCCAGCCCCGGCGCCTTTTCAATCGGTGTCACCCCTCCTAGTGAACCAGAATTCCCGGCCCTTTGGATGAACTCCCGTCCACGGTCCGCCGCTTGGTGATCACCGGCTCGGCCTTCCGCATCGGCACGGTTTCCAGCACCTCTTCCTCCGGCGCGCCGCTGCCCGCCGTAATCGCCGCCACATAGTACCGCCGGTAGCGCAGTGTCGCTCCCGGATACCGCGTCCGCACCCGTTCTTCCAGCGCGATCTCAATCGTCCGCCGGTCGCCCGCCGTCACCCCCGCCGGCAAGTTGAAGTGCAGTCCATACCTCTGCCGCAGCCGGTTCAGCGTCGTGTCCAGCGCGGCCGCCGAATCCGCCTGCATCGCGTCCCCGCCGGATTCCTCGGCAATCTCGGCGCTCCCCGCTGCACTGGTTCTTCCCCCGCCTCCCATCGGTCCTCGCTGCCCGCCGCCGCGAGGCATACCGGGAATATTCGGACCATGGATCACCACGCCTCCCCATCCTCCACTCCGTCTAGGAATCCCGCCGCGCGATATCGCCATCGGCGGCACAAGCAGTACGCTCATCACCGTCTCCGCGCCTTGCAGTGCCCGCACCACACGTGCCTCATCGGCGGCGAATTCCGTTTGGTCGTCGGTCAATAAAACGATCGCCCGGCGCGCCTCCTTTCGCGCCTGCTTCTTCATGAACTGCGCCCCATCGAGCAGCGCCCGCGTAATGTCCGTACCACCGTTGAACGATTCGCTTCGCAGCAGATTTTGAAACTCCCGTTGCGCCTCGTTGTGCCCCGCCCGGAACGGCATCCGCAGCCGGCTCATCCGGTCGAACACCATCACCGCCACCCGGTCTTCCTTCCGCAGCGAGGGCAGGGATCGCTCCGCTGCCTCCGCCATCCGCTCCACATGCGGACGCATGCTGCCGCTCACGTCAATCAGAAACAGCAGGTCAATCGGCACATCCTCGCGGACGAAATTCTTGATCGCCCGTACTTGTCCCTGCTCCCGCAGTGTGAACGCTTCGGCTTCCAGTCCCTCCACCGCACGGTTGTCCCGGTCCAGCACTTGAACGTCCACGCGCACCAGCGTCGTGTCGCTCCGGAAAACAACCTCGTCTTGCGCCAACAGCCCAGCGCTCGCCAGCAGCAGCATTCGCTTCATGCATCGTGAGACGCGCCCCGCCGCCTCCCGCGAATGCTAAGAACAGTAAACTTTAGAAAGTGATCGAAACCACCGCTTCAAACTGATTCTTCCGCGATAGCTGCGATTTCGTGTCGAAGTTCGGCTGCATCCATCGCGTGAACCGGAACTCCGGAACCAGTTTCACACCAAAATCGTCGGTGAACTGCGCCCCCACCGCGCCCGTGATCCCAATCCCCATGTCGCGCGTCGGCACAATCGGTTTCGTGTCCGGAACCGTATCGGCGCCCAGCGTTGTTTCCCGCTCCGTACGAATCTTCCGGATATCCCGGAAGTTCACTCCGCCGCCATAAAACGCCCGGTGCCCGGCCGCAAAGTGGTCTTTCGTGTAGCGGCGCAGCATCACTGTGTAGTCCCAGTAGTTCACAATGGAAGACTCTTCGAACGTCGTATGAATGCGGTCATCCAAAGGCGTGTTCGGGTTGTCCGTTCCCACATACGTGTCGATCGTCGACCCATGTGCCGATTTATGCAGCAGCACGCTCCCCACCACCGCGAACTTGCTTGGCAGCCGCACCTGCACGTTTCCGCCCCACCCAATCCGGTATCCGCCCACGCCAGTCGTCGCCGTTTCCAGGTACCCGGACCGTTCCTCGCCGTAGTCTTTCGGAACCATCGGCACCTGTCCCAGCACCGATAATGTCATGCCCACTGAAATCGGCTTCACATAGGCACGTCGTTTCAGATCGGTGGAAACGTTTGGAGAACCAGTCAAAACCGGTTTCGTCGGCGCCGGTGTCTGGGGCGCGGCTTGCCCGTAAAGACTGGCGATCATGGCAACATGGACGGGTAGCGAGGTGATCCCTCGGCGGAAGCAAGACATAATTCTCTTCGACTAGTGTAAGCCGTCTCCGGTGTACGCTGCTTGCCCATTATTTACATCGCGCTATTCTGTTCCGGATGACTGGATACGAAATCACCACCGACGCTTCCCGAATCCCTCTCGACGCACTCCACGCCGCCCTGCTTCGCCTCTACACCTGTCACGCCATTCCTCTCCCGCTTCTGCCCCGCGCCCTTGCCAACTCGCTTCCCTTCGCCGCTCTCACTCCGGCTGGCGAACTCGCTGCCTTCGCCCGCGTTATCACCGATAAGGCCGTCTCCGCTCATATCACCGCCGCTTGCGTCCTCGAATCCCATCGCGGCCGCGGCCTCTCTCAGCAAATCATTGCCGCCATCCTCGCCCATCCCGATCTGCTCTCCGTCCACATGTTCTCCATCGAGAGCCCCGCCAACGGCTTCTTCACGCATTGCGGCCTTCCCCTCCATGCCGCCGCTGAACCGTACGGCGAACTCCGCCGCCCCGTATAATCGTTTCTATGGCCACGCTCGTCCAACTTGCGCCCGCCGCTTCGCCCTCGCTCCGCGAACCCGACCTTCGCCGCAAACAACAGGCGCTCTTCGACATCCTCAAGGAAATGGGTCAGGTCTTCGTTGCCTATTCCGGCGGCACGGATTCGGCCTACCTCGCCTGGGCCGCCGTCCAGGCGCTCGGTCCCAACGCCATCGCCATCACCGCTGATTCGGCCTCTATCCCGGCCTCTCACAAGCGCGACGCCGAGCAATTCGCCGCCCAGTTCCAAATCCGCCACGAGTACATCGAAACGTTCGAATTCGACAATCCCGACTATGTAAAGAACGACAAAAACCGTTGTTTCCACTGCAAGGATGAACTCTTCTCCCGGCTCGACAAAGTCTGCGCCGAGCGCGGCGTGGCCCATGTTGTCTACGGTGTCAACGTGGACGATCTCGGCGACTGGCGTCCCGGCCAGGGCGCTGCCAAGGCGCACAACGTCAAGGCGCCCCTTGTCGACGCCGGACTCACCAAGGCCGAAATCCGCGAACTCAGCCGCCTTGCCGGGCTCCCCACCTGGGATCGTCCCGCCGCCGCCTGTCTCAGTTCCCGCATCCCCTACGGCACCGAGGTTACGAAGGAAAGAGTCAAAACGGTGGAGGATGGCGAAGAGGCGCTAAAGGCACTCGGCTTCCGGCAGTTCCGCACCCGCTTCCACGGTGACCTCGTCCGCGTTGAAATTGCCGTTGACGAACTTCCCAAGGCCTTGGACCCCGCCATGGCCTCGAAATTTGTCGACATCTTCAAACCCCTTGGCTTCCACTACGTAACCCTCGACCTCCAGGGCTACCGCCAGGGCTCGCTCAATGAAGCGATTGCCAGGTAGTCCTCCACGCGTCGGGACTTCTAGCTGTTCTCAGTCGTAATAGCGGGCGGCACCAAATTCTAGGCGCCGGGCTCCGTTCAATACCAAAGGATTGGTAGTGCCTGTTGGTTCGGTTCGGTTGAACGCAGTCGAAGAAAACTCTGAAATTGAATTACTCTCGGACCGTCTCTTCGTAAACCCCATCAACACTGGCGACGAGTGGAGAGAGAGTTTGCTCCATACAGGTGCCGAAATGCCAGCACCGGTCGCAGTTGCTATACGGGATTAATCGTCGTGACTGCCGGCCGAGTCACCGCAGGCGTCGCCATCGGTCTCAATAACTCCCGACGCCAAGCCTTGGACGAAGGGACTTGCGGACCGCGCGATGCTGAGAGCCTCCGAAGACGACATGGTTCTGCTACGCGTACCCCCCTACCGCACCCGCCAATACTCATCAAACAACGTAGCAAACACCACCCCGGGAGTCTCCACCCCAGCTTCCACCTTCAAAATCGCCAAATCCCCTAACTTCGGCATCGAGTAGTCGCTGTGATACTCCCGCTCGTCGATCGTCAATCCCGAGTTCACCACCACATACCGCCCCGCCCGCAAAAGGTTCGGATAAATCAGCGCCGGCAGGTGTTCTCCCGCTGAATACGTCTGCGCCCCCACTCCAATCGAATCGCGGCTCCACCGGATCGGCAATTTCTCCTGCACCTGCGCGATCCATCGGTTGCTCCCCGGATCCCCAAACAGCGCGACGTTATATTTCGCCAGGTCCTCCGCCGTCACGTCCTTGTCGTCCTTTATCCGCGGATGCGCCCGGTAGTAACGCGCATAAACGCGGTCAAATCGCGCCAGCATCCGCAGCGCCTGTTCATGCGCCTCTTTGTTCCACGGCGTTCCCGTCGGCCGCACCAGCAGGAACGGATCCAAAAACGCGTCATCAATCGGCCCCTGCAGCCGATGCGTCTTTCGCAAACCACGCGGACTCGCACTCCCCGCCCGCCATTTTCCGCCCTCCCGCTCCAGCCACACCTCACTCCCTCGGCGTACCGCCACCTGTTGCCCATCCACTCGCAGGCTCCGCACCTTTTCCATCTCGCGCAGCGTCAAATGCGTCACATTCTTCGTCGTCACTTCCACCCGCGTCCGCGCCGCGTCCCGCTTGGCCATCACGTCGCTTCGCTCATAGTGCCGTTCCAATGCACCCACCGTTACCCAATGCGCCCGGTTATACCGCGTCGTGAACGTCACGAATCGCACCTCGTCCGGCGACACAATTCCCCGGTCCCCGTGCTCGTTCAAGAACTCGTCCACTTGCCCGCGCACCAGCGGGCTGATGCTGTGCCCCGTGTTCTCCGATATCAGAAAGATCGACGGCGTCCCCTTCGCCCGCAAATAATTCGGCACGCCCTCAGCCGGGAATCCCTCTTTGGCCAACTGCGCCCGCACCCGCAACGACGATTCCAACTGCCCTCTGTGCGGTACTCCAGGCTCCGGCGGCAGCCCAGACGCACCGCTATCGCTATCGCCGTCATGCGCCGCAATCGGAATATTGAACGCGTTCAACGACCAGTCCAAAATGTTCTCCCATATCCGCAACGGCCGCTTCTGATACTCCGGATACCCGTCCAAATAGGCCCTGCGCGGATATGTCCCCGCGCCAATTTCCGCCGCCGCGAACCGGTCCGGATACTGCAACGCGATGTGCCACGCGCCCGCGCCTCCCAGCGAAAACCCGCGCAGAATAATCCGGTTCTTATCGATCTTGTACCGCCGGCTTACCTCTGCGATCGCCTCAAAGACATCCACCTCCCCCGCCCAATGGTTCGCGTTGTTCCACCGGCCGTAACAATCCAGCACAATCTGTCCCACATCCGCCGCCGCATAGGTCAGCCCCTTGTTCGGCTTCGGAAACTTCGTCAGGAAACTCGCCTCCGTCAGCGTCTGGTCCCGCCCATGCAGCCACACGTACAGCCGCGCTGGTTTGGTCCCGTCATAGCCTTCCGGGATCGTCACTCCATACGGCTGTACGGATCCATCCAGCGCCGAACGGTAGGCATGAATCTTCCGGCCTTTCCCTTTCGCCCACGCCGCCTGGCCCCGTTCCAGTTGCCGCCCTCGCGTCAACCCCTCCTCCAGCACCGCCACCGCCTGGTCTATGCCCGCCTGCGTAAAAAAGGTCTGTGGAAACTCAAGTAAAAACCGGCCCGCCTTCGCGTAAACTTCTACGTCTGTCAAAAGGTCCGCGTCCGCTTTCTTCACCGCTATCCCGCGCAGCAAATTCTCTAACTCCTCCACCTTCCCGCGGATCAGTTGCAGTTCTTCAGCCTTCGGTACAATCGGCGCCGCCGCCGCGGCTTTCTTCTGTGCTGCCGGCTGCCCCCATAGGCCGGCTACGATCAGGAGGACTAGGTAGAGTTTGCCCATGCAAAGCTATTCTATTTCACCTTGACAGGCAGCAAAAACAGGTGCACACTGCGGGTAGAAGTAGAGAGAAAAGCGATGGTTCTCAATCGGGAGAACTTCGAGACACAGCCATTAACAGGAGGTGCCTATCGCAACAACCAGTGACTTCGAGCCTTGGAAAAACGGGGCGGCTCATCGTAGATTTCGTTAGTAAGTTCGTGAACGGCCGGTCAGCGCATAAATGCGTCTGCCTACTAGAGGCAACAGATGGCGTGAACTCGAATCGAACCCGAATCGCCAAACGGTGCGCCGCCCCGCTGTTGTTTCCCGCGGGCTTATGATATTCCCATGCTGAATCGTCGCTGGTTCTTTCCCGTGATGTCCGCCATGGGCCTCGCCGCCGCCCCCAAATCGCGCGGCGTCTATGCGGACCTCGGCATCCGGCCCGTCCTGAACTTTCAAGGTCCCGTCACCACCATCGGTGCCGCCAAAATGTGGCCGGAAATCCAAGCCATTATGGCCGAGGCCGCTCGCGACTTCGCCGTCCTCGAAGAGGTCAAGGACGCTGTCGGCGCACGCCTCGCCAAACTCTGCGGCACCGAAGCCGCCCTGGTCACCTCCGGCACCTGCGGCGCCATCTCCCTTGGCACCTACGCCTGCCTCACCGGTTCCGACCAGGCCAAGGTCCGCCGCCTCCCCGATCTCTCCGGCATGAAAACCGAAGTCGTCATCCAGAAGCCCCACCGCAACGGTTACGATCATTCCGTCCGTAGCGCCGGCGTCAAGATCGTCGACGTCGATTCCCGCGACACATTCATCAACGCGCTCGGCCCGCAAACCGCCATGATCTACTTCCTCGGAGGCACGCGCGGCGATTGGGCCTGGGAGACGCCCGTCCCCCTCAACGATTGCGTCGCCATCGCAAAAAAAGCCGGCGTCCCCGTCCTCATCGACGCAGCCAACCTCCTCCCTTCCTGGGACAACATTCCCCGCGTTGCCGCCACCGGCGTCGACCTCATCGCCTTCTCCGGCGGCAAGCACATCCGCGGCCCGCAAAGCACAGGTATCCTCGCCGGCCGTAAGGATCTCCTCCACGCCGCCTGGCTCAATTCAAGTCCCCATTCCGATTCCAACGGCCGCGCCATGAAGGTGAACAAGGAGGAGATGATCGGCCTTCTCGCCGCCGTCGAAAAGTACTCCAAGCTCGATTTCGTTGCCCTCGAACGCGAATACGAACGCCAGGCCGCCTACCTCATGGGCGAACTCCAGAAGTCCGGCCTCAAAGTTGAAAAGGCCCGCTTCGAACGCGGCCGGCGCGTCCATCGCGTCATCGCCACTTGGGACGAAACCGCCCGCCGCCGAACCACCACTCAAGTCATCGAACAGCTCCGCGAAGGTGAACCCCGCATCGCCGCGCTCCCTGGGCCTTACGGGAAGGGAATTGAGTTCACTTTCCTCATGAACGATCCCGGCGAAGAAAAGATCGTGGCCCGCCGCATGCGGGAGATCTTCGCATGACGCGCCAGCGCCGCCGCGAATTCCTGTTCACAGCCCTCTCCGCCACCGCCGCCTGCACCCGCCCCGCGCGCCGTCCCAACATCCTGTTCGTCATGACTGACGATCATGCCGCCGCCCACGTCGGCTGCTACGGCAACAAACTCGTCAGAACTCCCAACATCGATCGCCTCGCCCGCGAAGGCACCCGCTTTGAAAACGCCTTCGTAACCAACTCGCTTTGCGCTCCCTCCCGCGCCACCGTGCTCACCGGCTGCTACTCCCACCTCCACGGCATCCGCGGCAACTCCGAAATGAAGGGGCAGGTTGAGAATATCAACAAGTCTCTCGTCACCTATCCCCAGGCTCTCCAGACCGCCGGCTACCGCACGGGCATCGTCGGCAAATGGCATCTCTCCCATGACCCTGTCGGCTTCGACACCTGGCGTATCCTCCCCGGCCAAGGCCTCTATTTCGATCCCGAGTTCATCGAGAACGGCACGCGTAAAAAATACCGGGGCTACGCCACCGATATCACCACGGACTTCGCGCTTGAGTTCCTCCGCCAGCCCTCCGAAAAGCCCTGGTGCCTCGTCTATCAACACAAAGCCCCGCATCGCCCCTTCCTGCCGCCGCCCCGTTTCGCCCATCTCTATGACCATGTGGAGATCCCCCTCCCGCCCACGTTCGACGACGATTACAAAACCCGCCGCGTCGCCAGTGAAGCGGAGGATATGCGGTTCGACGTGTCCATCGCCGGCGACTACAAAGACCTTCCGCCCAACCTCGACAAAGCCGCAAAAAAGCGCTGGCTCTATCAGCGTTTCGTTAAGGACTACTACGGCGCCATCGCTGCCGTCGACGACAATCTAGGCAAAGTGCTCGCCCACCTCGACGAGAAGCACCTGACCGGGGAAACCCTCATCATCTACACCTCCGACAACGGCTTCTTCGTCGGCGATCACGGCTGGTACGACAAGCGCTTCATGTATGAGCCGTCTCTCCGCGTACCGCTTATCGTTCGCGCCCCCGGCGCCAAGCCAGCCCAGGTCACCGCGGCGATGTCGATGAACATCGACATCGCCCCCACGGTGCTCGATTACGCCAACGTCCCCGCGCCCGCCACCATGCAGGGTCGCAGCCTCCGCCCTGTGCTCGAAGGCGCGTCGCCCGCCGACTGGCGCCAGACCGTTTACTACTCCTACTACGAAAATTCCTGGCAACTCGCCGGCAAGGGCAGGGAAGCCATGGCCGATCCCTCGTTCCAGTTCTTCACGCCACACCGCATCGGCCCCCACCGCGGCGTCCGGACAGCTACCCACAAGCTCATCCACTACTACGCTGAAGGCGACGTCTGGGAACTGTTCGACCTGACGAACGATCCCAACGAACTCAACAACCTCTACAATACGGCTGGCTCCGCGTCGCTCACCGCGACGTTAAAGGCGGAACTCGAACGCCTCCGGGTTCACTACCGCGACGACGACACCGTCCCAAAAGCCTGACAGGCAAAGCCCTCCGCACCCGGCCCCGCCCAAGTTAGCCCTTCTCCGAGATCGCACGGCCCAGGCGGCCGTTTCCGTCTTCAAACGGATGGATCGATTCGAAGTATAGATCTGCGATCCCGGCCCGCGGGAGTGCGGGCAACGGATCACGCCCATTTGGCGCTGTGCGGTTAAAGCGCTTCACAAACTGGGCCATCTCTTTGGGAACCCTTTCTCACGGCGGCGCTTCAAAATGTACCCTTGGCGCGTGATGTCTGCCTGAAACCACCTGCATCGGTTCGTCGTCGGTCCGATACCGCCCAATGTTCTTCAGGTCTCGCCGTCCGTTGGTACGCATCGTATGCCATGCGAAACGCATGTCATTGGAAATCGGACCGGCGAAGCTCCGCTACAGGCTTACCATCATTGCGGCGATGATCGGTGACAAGGCCGACCCCTCTGCGGATTGAGGACTGTACACTGGCACGGTCCAAATTCTCCCCTTCGATTTCTGAGGTGGTCAACGCCTCCGTGCTGATCGCCTGAATCTTCAACTGCTCCCGGTCTTCGTCTCCCCGATGCTTGATTGTGCCGGCAAACATACCGCTACCCAGCAGGAACTCCTCTTCCGCCTTGCGCAGGCGCTCGGCATTCCACCGAAAATTCGGCCAGTCAGATTGTTGCCAGCTCCACATCATGAGCGATAGAAGTTCTGGTATCGCTCTCCATCCCCGAAGCCTCGCCTGCAGCCTACGAACGGCTACACTCGCGCGGTTCGCCCTGCGTCAAGCTCCGCCGTCGCTTTCCCATACCTAGCCCTTCCCAACCCTACTGCCGGATTGCCACCGTCACCCCAGCCGGGCTATCCACATTCCCAATCCGTACTACAATCGGCACCGCATTCCCAATCGGCGCTGTCGCCGGCACCCGTGCATTGATCTGGATTAGCCCTTGAATCAAACCCGGTGCCGCGCCCGCGTACACCACCGGCGCGTCCACGTTGTTGATCCGCACCGTCACCCGGCCCGCTGGAAACTGTGGCAGTGGCGTGCCCGTCAGCCGCCCCGTCTGCCCCGGCGGATTCGTCTGCCCGCCGCCGGTCGCGAAGATCTGGATAATCGAGGTCCGCTGCGCCCCGTTCGTTGTCCCGTTCAGCGAATTGTCCTGGTTCAATATCGCGCCTAGACCGGTGCCGCTCGCCGTCTGCGTGAATATCGCCGGCGCCGTCGGCGCCACCGAAACCTCCACTTCGTCCGACACCGCGCCCTGATACTCCACCCGCACCTTGGCCGACGTCTTCCCCTGCGCCTCATACGGCACAATCGCCGAAAGCTGCTTCTCGGTCGTGTAGATCATCGGCGCCGCCTGCCCGTCGAACAGCACCCGCGTCCGGCTCAGGTTGTCGGTGATTCCCAACCCGTCCCCAGTCAACTCCAGCGTCTTAATCTCCGCCGGGCCCATCAGCGTTCCGTAGATCGTCACAATCTCACCCGGCGCCACCGCACCCCCGCGGAAACTCGCTGCATTCAGAATCCCGCCGCTCACTATGGTCGGCTTGGCCTGCCCCTGCACCACCGTAAACGAAACATCTCCCGTCACCCGCACGGAACCCGTCCGTTCCGCCCCGCTGAAGTTCGGCGTCAAAGTGAAGTCCACCGCTCCGCTTCCGTTGATGCTTGAAAACCCGGAAATCGAAATCCAAGAGTCCGGCGAACTCGGTGTCCACTGGCAACCCAGGCTCCCGTTCACATTAAACCGCCCACTAACCGCGCCTCCGCCCAGTGTGGCCCGCTGCGGACTCAGCGACACAGTACACCCGCCGCCCGTCTGCGTGATGTTGAACGTCAGATTCCCAATCCGGATCGCTCCCGTCCGGTTCTGCGCCGAAGGGTTCGCCGGTATTGAATAGTCCACTTGTCCATTCCCCGTGCCCGCCGCGCCCGCCGTCACCGTCACCCACGGCACCGTCGATTGCGCCGTCCACTGGCATGTCGACGTCACCGCAATCGAACCCTGGAACGCGTTCGAAGGCACGCCCGCGTTCGCCGTCGGGCTGATGGAAAGCTCGCAGTTGGCGCCCGCCTGTGTCACCGTGAACTGCCGGTTGCCAACGGTGATCACGCCCGTCCGCGCGCCCGGCGTCGTGTTCGCTGCCACCGCGAATGCCAGCGTCGCGTCCCCCCCTCCCGCCGCGGCGGAAGTAAAGGTGATCCAGCCCACGTTCGATACCGCCGTCCAGTTACAGCCCGTCACCACATCAATCTCAAAGCTCCCCGCGCCGCCCGTTGCCGGCACGTCCAGCGCCGTCGCCGAAATGTTCAAACTGCACGCCGCCCCATCCTGCGTCACCAGGAACGCCGTGCCGCCAATCGTGATCGACCCCGTCCGCTCTATTGGCGACGGGTTCGCGTCCGCCCGGAAGCTCAATGTCCCCGTTCCGCTCCCGCTCGTCGCGCTCGTAATGGTTAACCACGTCGCCGTGCTCGCGGCTGTCCATTGGCACGTCGTCGTCACCGTAAAGGTCCCCGCTCCGCCTATCGAGGTCACCCGCTGGCTTGAAGGGCTCAACGTATATGTACAGTTCCCGCCCTCCTGCTGCACCGTGAACGTCGCATCCCCCACCGTGATCCGCCCTGTCCGCGCTCCTGCCGTGTTATTCGCCGCCGCCGTCCAACTGATGGTCCCGTTCCCGGTCCCGGAAGAACCGACGGGAATCGTCAGCCAACTCGAATCGCTCACCGCGTTCCGCACGCAACTCGAAACATTTGCCGTTACGGTGATCGAGCCCGATTCCGCTGACGACCGGATCTGCTGGAACGCCGGCGCAAGCGTAAAGCTGCACGCCGCCTGCTGCGTGATGTTCAGCGTGTCGTTGCCAACCGTGATCGTCCCCGTCCGCGACTCCTTCGTCGTATTCGGCTGCACGTTGTAGCTCAGCGATCCATTTCCCTGACCAGTACCGCTTACCGTAATCCACGTAACATTCGACGTGGCCGTCCACGGGCATTCCGCTGTCGTCGTCACCGTCGCTGTGCCCGGGCCGCCATCCGCGCCCACCGTCGCCGTCGCCGGTGTCACGCTATAACTGCACGCTATGCCCGATTGCGTCACCGTGAATGTAGCTAAACCACTGTTGACGGTTATCGTGCCAACGCGTTGATTCGGCGATGGGTTAGCCTGCACCGAGTAGCCGATTGTAGATGGGTTCGCCGTTCCTCCGCCAAAGCTGATGGTGATCCACGGAACGTTGCTCGCCGCGGACTTCGCGCAGTTTGTTGGATTCCCGGTAATGGTAAACGTGCCGTTGGAAGCCGTCGCCGCCGCAAACGCGCCGGTGTTATTCAGCGTCACCGAACTACACGTCTGCCCCCACGCGCCAAGCCCCAGGAACAGCCCCGCCACCACTACCCGTAAACTCATAACCAGTCTCAAACCCCAGTGCGATCTTCAAGTTGCTGCCGGTTTGTCGACTTTTCCAGCGAACCGGCGGTACAAGAACGCCGCATAGCCGCAAGCAAGAAGAAATCCCGGAACCCACCATACTAGCCCGATTTGCAGGCCGTAGAGTGGTGCTGAGGCGTTATAGATGGTTAATCCCGGCCCGTCCACGCCGGGCAGCACACTCGGGTAGACACTGAACACCACGCTCGTCAGCATCCCCAGAATGTAGGCGCATGACCCATAGAACTTGTGCAGCGGCCGCGTCGCGTGGAACGCGCCGGCCAGTCCGCCCAGCGCCAGCAACGGGAACGTCGCGCCGGCCGGGCTACTGGCGAAATTCGAAAACAAACCCGGCCGCACCGAAACACTCGCGACCGTCACCAGCGCCGTCAAACCCAGCAAAACGAACCAAAGCCGCCGCGCCGCTGCCAGCGCCCGGCTTTCCATCGGTTCATGCGTCCGGTAGGCCACCCACAGCGCGCCGTGCTGTAGCAGCGCCGCAAACGCCAGAACCGCCACCAGCACGGTGTACCAATCCAGGATCCCCGGTGCGCCGGAGACCCGGAAGTCGGTCCAGAAGGGCAGGAAGAACTCGCCATTCGCGTCCAGCGGCACGCCGCGAACCACGTTGCCCAGCGCCGCTCCAAGAAAGATGGCCAGCAGCGCCGACGCCCCGGAGAACACCACGTCCCAGAACGGCGTCCACAGCGCATGGTGCATCATGTGGCGGCATTCAATCGCGATCCCGCGCAGAATCAGCAGCCAAAGCACCACCATTAAGGGCAAATAGAAACCACTAAAAGCACTCGCGTAGAGGGTTGGAAAGGCGAAATAGAGCGTCCCGCCGCCGGCCAGTAGCCAAACCTCATTGCCATCCCAAAACGGCCCGATCGAGTCCAGAATCTGGTCCCGCTCCGCCTCCGTCTTGGCGAGGAACAAATGGAGAGCTCCCGCGCCCAAATCGAACCCATCCAGCAGCACGTAACCGGCAATGAGAATGGCCACTAGCCAGAACCAAAGGGTTTCCATGTCAGTGCGCCTCCCCGGGGCCCTTGGCCAGCTCGCGTTGAATCAGAAAGAAGAACAGCATGCTCAGCAGGCCGTATAGGCCCATAAAGCCCAGCAGAGTGAACAGCGTATTGCCACTGGAGACGCGCGTCGAATAGCCGTCGGCCGTTCGCATCAGGCCATAGATCAGCCATGGCTGCCGGCCAAGCTCGGCGGTCATCCATCCTGCGGTGTTGGCGATGTAGGGCAGCGGGAAGCAGAGCAGCAGCGCCCACAGAACAGGCTTCGACGTGTAGAGCCGCTTCAGCCGCAACAGCAGGAACGCCAGCAGCCCCAGGCCAATGAACAGCGTCCCCAGGCCCACCATGATGTGGAACGAGTAGTAGAGCAGCGGGATGTTATCGGGCCACTGGTCGCGTGGGACTTCGTTCAGGCCCTTCACCTCCGCGTTCCATCGCCCGTAGCTGATGAAACTCAGCACCCGCGGCAGCGTGATGGGGTTGTCGATCCGCTGGTTCTCCACGTCGGGCTGGCCGATCACGTTCAGCCCGGCGCCGGACTTGGTGTCGAAGTGTCCCTCCATAGCGGCCAGGGTCACCGGCTGATACTCCGCTACCATCTTGCCCTGCAAATCCCCAGTGGGGAATGCGGCGATAACAGCCGAGACCGCGAACGCCGGAACGCCAACTTGCAGGAACAAGCGGCCGTAATCGGCGTGCTTGTTTGAGAGCACGTAGAACGCCCCTACGGCGCACATGGCGGCGGAGGCGGTGACCACCGAACCGGTCATGTTATGCGCGTACTGGACGTAGGTCCACGGGTTCAGCAGGAAGGCCGCCAGGCTGTCGAGAATGATCTCGCCCTTCGGTCCAATGCGATGGCCAACGGGATGCTGCATCCAGGCATCGGTGGCGATGATGAAGAAGCCGCTCAACCAGGACCCGAGAAAGACGCAGAGGGAGGCGAGCCAGTGGATCTTCGGCCCCACCTTCTCGCGCCCATAGAGCAGGATGCCCAGAAACGTCGATTCCAGGAAGAACGAGTACATCCCCTCCATGGCCAGCGTCTGGCCGATGACGCCGCCGGCGGCCTTCGAGAACCGCGACCAATTGGTGCCGAACTGAAACTCCATCGGGATGCCGGTCACAACTCCCATCGCGAAGTTGATGCCAAAGATCTTGATCCAGAACCGCGCGGCGTCCTCGTAGAACGGGTTTCCGGTGCGCAGGGCCTGCGTCTTCATGATGAAGATCAGAAGCGCCAGGCCCATGGTCAATTGCGGGAACAGATAATGGTAGGTGATTGTAAACGCAAAGTGCAGTCTATGTAGCCCGAGGGCGGAATCCATTCATTCTCCTAGCGGTAGCCAAGTTTTCTGAGGACAGTCATCATCGGACACCAATTGGTGAAGGCGGACTGGAACAGGTTCAGGCCGACGAAGGCGGTGAAGAAGTACCAGTTGGGATCTACGAAATAGCCGAGGGCAACGCTGCCCATTACAACGACGCCAGCTATAAGGCGTAGGGTGCGTTCAAGTGTCATTGTTTCAGGTCTCCTCTGCGGTTGGCAATGAAGTACAGGATGGGCACCGTGACGCGAGAGAGCATCAGCGATGCGATTTCGCCGGCCATCAGCGAGATGGCCAGGCCTTGGAAAATGGGGTCGAACAGGATGACCAGGCTGCCGGCGACGACGGCGGCGGCGGTGAGCATCATGGGCCGGAAACGAACCGCGCCAGCGTCGATGACGGCCTGATCAAGCGGCATTCCTTCGCGCCGCCGCAATTCGATGAAGTCGACAAGGATGATGGAGTTGCGGACAACGATCCCGGCGCCGGCGATGAAGCCGATCATGCTGGTGGCCGTGAAGAAGGCGCTGAGCAACCCGTGCGCCGGCAGGATGCCGACGAGCGAGAACGGAATGGCGGCCATGATCAATAGCGGCGTCAGGAAGCTTTCAAACCAGCCGACGACGAGGATGTAGATGAGGACCAGCACGGCGGCGAAGGCAATGCCCAGGTCGCGGAACACCTCATAGGTGATGTGCCATTCGCCGTCCCACTTCATGGCGTAGCGGCGGTCGCTTTCCGGCTGCGCGGCGGTGTACTGCTCGATGGCGTAGCCGCCCCCGGTGTTGATCTTCTCGATCTGCGGACCGAGATCGAGGATGGCGTAGACGGGGCTTTCGACGACGCCGGCTACATCGGCGGTGACGTAGGTCACCGGCATGAGGTTCTTGCGATAGATGGCCTTGTCGGCGATGCCCTCTTCGACGGTGACGATCTCACTGAGCGCGACGCCATTGACGCGGAGCGAAAGGAACGTCTCCGGGCGGGCGCGCGCAGCGCGGTCGAACCGTAACTGGATCGGGATGTCCTCCCGGGAATCGGAGTCGTGCAGCAGGCCGGCGGTGTGGCCGGCCGAGGCCAACTCCAGCGTCCGGGCCAGCATTTCGGCGGTGACGCCATTGGCGGCGGCCTTGTTCTCATCGATGCGGTAGCGGCGGCGCGGTTGGTCGTCTTCGCCGTACCAGTCAACGTCCACGACGCCCTTGGTGTTCTCAAAGATTCGCATGATCTCGCGGGCGATCCGGTCGCGGCCGGCGGCATCGGGGCCGTAGACTTCGGCGACCAGCGTCTGGAGCACCGGTGGGCCCGGCGGCACTTCCGCCACCTGGATGCGGGCGTTGTACTGCTTGGCGATGGGCAGCAGGCGCTGACGCATCTGGCGGGCAATGGCATGGCTGTCGGTCTTGCGGTCGTGTTTGTTCAGCAGGTTGATCTGGAGGTCCGCCATGTGGGGGCCGGAGCGCAGGAAGTAGTGGCGCACAAGGCCGTTGAAGTTATACGGCGATGCCGTACCGGTGTAGGTCTGAATGTCGGTGACCTCGGGCTGCTCAAGCGCCGCATCAGCCAGGGCGCGGGCCGTGCGGGCGGTGTCTTCGAGCGCCGTGCCTTCGGGCATGTTGATGATCACCTGGAACTCGCTCTTGTTATCGAAGGGGAGCATCTTCACTTCAACGAACTTGATGTAGACCAGGCCGCAGGCGCCGAGCAGCATGACCGCGACCGCGGCCAGAAACGACCAGCGGAAGAAGGAGAGGTGAATGAGCTTGTCCATCCACTGGCGGTAGAGCAGCGTGAGCTTGTCTTCCTTGTCCGAGTGGCCGTGGCCGTCGGTCTTCAGCAGCCGCACGGTGGCCCATGGTGTGACGAGGAACGCGACCAGTAGCGAGAACACCATGGCCGCCGTGGCGCCAACGGGGATGGGGCGCATATAAGGCCCCATGAGGCCGCCGACGAAAGCCATCGGCAGGATCGCAGCGATGACGGTGAGCGTGGCGAGAATGGTGGGGTTGCCGACTTCATCGACCGCCTCGATCGTGATGTCGGTGAGGGACCGGCCGGCATTGACCTCCATGCGGGCGTGGCGGACGACGTTTTCGACGATAACGATGGCGTCGTCGACCAGGATGCCGATGGAGAAGATCAGGGCGAAGAGGGTGATGCGATTGAGCGTGTAGCCGTAGAGGTAGAAGACCGTGAGGGTGAGGGCGAGCGTGACCGGGATGGCGACGAAGACGATGCCCGATTCGCGGATGCCGAGTGTGATTCCGATAAGCAGCGTCACCGAGAAGATGGCGATGGCCATGTGGAAAAGCAGCTCATTGGACTTTTCGGCGGCGGTTTCGCCGTAATGGCGGGTGATGGAAAGCTCGACGCCCGAGGGCAGAAGAGTGGGCTTCATGCCCTCGATGCGGCGGAGCACCTGGCTCGCCACCTCGATCGCGTTCGTGCTCTTGCGCTTGGCGACGGAGAGGGTGACGGCGGATTCGAACTGGCGGTTGCGGCCGGCGTACTGGACAATCTGAGTGGCTTCGGCGCCTTCGTCGGTAACGGTGGCGACGTCTTCCAGATACACCGGATTGCCACCGGGACTGGCGATGACGATGCGACGGGCATCGGCCGCGGAGTGGAAGAAGCGGCCGGCTTCGAGCAGGATCTCGCGGCGGTTTTCGACGACGCGGCCGGCGGGGATGCGCTGGTTGGCGCGGGCCAGGGCGCCTTCCACCTGGAGCGGTGAGAGCCCGCGGGCGGAGAGGCGCGCGGCGTCGAGGGTTACGCGGAGTTCGCGCCGCCGGCCGCCGAGGAGCTTCACTTCGGAGACATCGGGGGTCTGCGCGATGGTGTCCTGCAACTGGGCGGCGATTTGGCGGAGCGCGGCGTCGTCGTATTTAGCTGAGTGGACCGTGACGGCGAGGATGGGCACGTCGTCAATGGCGCGAGGCTTGACGATGGGGGGCGTGGCGCCGGGCGGAATGCGGTCGAAGTTGGCTTGGAGCTTCTGGTTTAGATTGACGATGGAGCGTTCGTAGTCCTCGCCAACCTTGAAGCGGACGATGAGCATAGAGCCGCCCGGCTGGGAGGTGGAGTAGATGTACTCGACGCCGGGGATCTCCCAGACCAGCTTTTCCATGGGGCTGGTGACGCGCTGCTCCACCTCGGCGGGCGTGGCGCCGGGCATGCCGACGAAGACATCGACCATGGGGACGATGATTTGGGGCTCTTCTTCGCGGGGGAGCTTCATGACGGCGAAAGCGCCGGCGCCGAGTGAGGCGATGATGAAGAGCGGGGTGAGTTTGGAGTGGATCCAGGCGGCGGCCATGCGGCCGGCGATGCCCAGTTGTCTATCGTTGCTCATTGGTTGACCTCAATACCGGCGACGATGCGGGGGAATGGTCTGCGCTTTGGAGCGTGTCCCGGCGGGCGGCGGTGTTGCATGTCGGTTGTTGGGCGGGCTTCCGCGTGGCTTGGGACATGCTGAAGCAATTCCCGGCGGGGTATTTGTGTTGCATGTGGGGTTTCCCCGGCGAGCGGTTTGTGGCGGAGTTATAGATGAGCCCGGCCACCGGCGGCGCCGGATGGCGCAACCTGTAACCTGCCGTGGGGTACGGATTTGCTACGAAGTACGGGAAAGCGGGGACACCTGGTGCGTGTCGGGTGCCGCGTGGGCCGGGCGGCGGGGTTACGGACCAGCAAGTCCTGGCGGGAGTTTGGGATTTGAAGGTTTCGCCGCTCATTGGGCCACCTCGACGGGGGTGCCATCGATGAGTATGGCCGGGGGCGCGGCGATGATGCGCTCCTTGCCGTCGAGGCCGCTGACGATTTCGACGCGGCCGTCGCGCGTGTCACCGGTGGCGACCAGGGTCGCGCGGGCGCGGTTGTTCACGATCACGAAGACCGTCTTCAGTTGGCCGTTCGCGCGGATAGCGGCGGCGGGGACCGTCAGCGCGTCGCGCTCTGCGCCGCTCAGGCGGATGGTGCCCGACATGCCCGTGCGGAGGCCGGGGCGTGCCGGGAGATTGATGCGCACCGTGGCCGTGCGGCTCTGGGCGTTGAGGGATGGCAGGATCTCACTGATGGGCAACTCGCGCTTGCCGTCGAGTTCCACGGTGACGGCGCGGCCGGGCTTGAGGCCGGTGAGCAGCGACTCTTCGACAGGCACCTCCAGGCGATAGTCGCCGGCCTTTTCCAGCACGATGATGGGCATGCCAGGGCTGGCGAAGGTACCGGGCTCGGCCTTGCGTTCGAGGACGATGCCGGCGAACGGGGCGGTGACAATGGCGTAGGTCTGTTGGAGCTGGGCGCGACTTAGGTGCTCGTCGGCCTGGCGGATCCTCTCTCGGACCTGCGTCCGTTTTGCTTGGGCCATCTGCACCTGGCTTTCGGCCAGACGCAGGCGGGCCTGGGCTTCGTCGAATTCCTGTTCCGTAATGGACTTGCTGTTGCGAAGGTCCGACATGCGGCGGAAGGTGACCTTGGCGAGATCGGCCTGGGCGGCGGCCGAGGTGATGGCGGCCTCCACTTCGGGGAGGGCGGCGCGGGCCTCGTCACGGCCGCCTTCGGCTTGTTTGATGGCCGATTCGGTTTCGCGGGAATCGACGATGGCGATGACCTGCCCCGCGGCGACGGAATCGCCTTCGCGGACGCGGATCTCGCGGATGTGTCCGGGGAGGCGGGCGCTGACGGTTCCGGTGGACCGGGCGGTGACGGTACCGGAGAGGATGCGCTCGCTGGGCAGTCGCGCTGACTCCACGTTCACGGCGGCCGCGCGGATGGCGGGTGGCAGTTTCTGTTCGGCCGGGACCTCGTGTTTGGATCCGCAGGCGGCCAGGAAGGCGAGCGGGGCGAGGGGCAGATATTTAGCGAAGGACATTCGAGTCTCCATTAAGCGTTCCGGCGGCGGCCTCGCGTTCGATTCGGGCGATGCGCTGGTCATGCAGGGCGGCGAGGCGGCGGGTTTCGGCTTCGAGCATCGCGGCTTCGGCGCGAAGGACTTCAGTGACGTTGGCTAATCCGGCGCCATAGCGGTTGCGCAGGATACGGATGGTCTCTTTGGCTTGGGCGATAGCGGCTTGGGTGACCGATTCGCGGGCGGCGGCGGCGCGGATGGCCGATTCGGCCTGGCGAACCTGGAGGGTGACGGCACTCGCGGCGGCGCGTGTCTCCGAGGCGGCGGCGGTGGCGGCGTGCCCGGCCTCGGCGCGCATCTGGCGGGCCATGCCCCCATCGAAGAGGTTCCACCGGAGCGTGCCCATAGCGATCCAATTGGCGCCGCCTTTGGTGACGAAGTTCTGGCGGTCGGCTTCGAGTTGGAAGCGGATGCCGAGTTCGGGGCGCATCATGGCGGAGGCCTGGGCCGCGCGGGCCTTGGCGAGTTCTTCCTGGAGACCGGCCATCTTCACTTCCGGGCGCTGGATGGCAAGGGCGGGTGATTCGGCCGGGAGCGGGGCGGAGAGCGGAGTGGTCAGGGTCTGTACGGTGTCGAGCGGCTGGCCGAGCGCGTGATTCAGAGCGGCGCGAGCGACCTCGGCTTGTTGATCGCGGCGGATGATCTCTTCGCGGGCGGTGGCAAGGTGCACCTCGACGGCCAGCACGTCGGCGTCGGTAGCCATTTGGGCGCTTCGGAGGGCCATGGCGCGGTCGCGAGTGGCTTCGACGGACTTCAGGGCCTGTTCGGCGGCGGTTTTGGCGGCTTCCGCGAGTAGGGCGCCGTAGTAGGCGCGGGCGGTGTGGGTGACGATTTCGAGTTCGCGGCGGCGGCGCTCTTCGGCGGCTAGGCTGCGGCCTGTCTCGGCCTCGCGGCGGCGGGCATCGGTGCGGCCGAAGTCATAGACCGATTGTTCAACGCCGAGCTGGGATTGGAAGTTCTGGAGCGGGTCCGGGCGGACAAGGGCATTGACGGCGAAGTTGGCCTGACTGAACTGGCGCTGGGTGAGGAGGGAACTGAAGACATACACAGGGTTGTTTCCGCCCTGGATGCTTTCCTGGAACTGGACGCGGGGGAGTTTGGCGGTATCCACTTGGCGAAGACGCGTGGCGGCGGCGGACTCCATTTGCCTGGCTGCGGTGATGGCGGGGTTGTCATTGAGGGCCATGCGGGCGGCGTCGGCAAGGGAGAGGCCGGCAGCGGGTATGGGCAGGGTTGACAGAACCGCTATAAGATATTTCTGCATTCCAATGGCGAAGATGCATTTGGCTCAATTTGGTGACGGCTGTCACCTTTTTTCCTGGCGTGCATCTGAGCAATTTGGAGGGCATTTTGTGGAAGTAAAAGTCACGTATAAGAGCGGGATGCGATATGAGGCGGAGGCACGCGGGCATAAGGTGATCTGCGATCAGCCTATAGACGGGGGCGGGGAAGACTCGGGGATGACGCCGCCGGAGTTTTTGCTGGTTTCGCTGGGCACTTGCGCGATGTATTATGCGGCGAATTACCTGCGGATTCAGAAGCTGCCATCGGACGGGATGACGTTGACGGTGGAAGCCGAGAAGGCGATGAATCCGCCACGTCTGGCGAAGTTCCGGATTGTGATCGACATACCGGGCGAGGTAGAGGAGCGGCACCTGGAGGGGGCAAGACGTTCGGCGGAGAAGTGCCTGGTAAAGAACTCGATGCTGGTGACGCCAGAGATCGAACTTTCGGTTCGGGCGGTGCAAGTCGTAGCATAGAGGTGTGGACACACCCGAAGTCGAGTGGGCGCGGAAGTTGATGGCGGGCGACAAGGAGGCGATGCAGCCATTTGTCGAGAGTTTTCAGCGGAAGATCTTCAACTACACGTGGCTGATGTGCGGGCAGCGCGAGGATGCCGAGGAAGTGGCGCAGGACACGCTGTTGAAGGTATTTGAGAACTGGGATCAACTGCGGTCGCCGGAACAGGTGAAGCCTTGGGTGTTTCGGATTGCGCGAAACTGCTGTCTGATGAAGCGGCGGCATTCGGTGTTCGCGCCGACCGCCGAAGTGCCGATAGAGGACGTGGCGATTGAGGCGCACGGCGAGGCGGCGGATGACCGGGTGATCCGAAAGGAGCTGAACGCGGAGTTGGAACGGGCGTTGCGGTCGATTCCGGAGACGTACCGGGCGGTGGTGTTGTTGCGGGATGCTGAGGAGATGTCGACGGCGGAGACGGCGGCGCTGTTGGACATTAGCGAGGACAACGTGAAGCAGCGGCTGCACCGGGGGCGGGCGATGCTGCGGAAGTTATTGGTTGGGGTGTAGGCTTGCCAGGCGCGCCGCTCGCGTCGTTGGCGGTGCTGCCGGTGGCGGCGCAGTTTCGTGTGGCTGCGGAGCATGTTGTGGTGGATGTGGAAGTATTGGCGGATGGGAAGCCAGTGGCCGGGTTGTCGCGGGAGGATTTCGGCGTTTTTGATAACGGTGTTGAACGTCCGGTGACTGGATTTGGCTTGGAAGACCGGGATTTGGACCTGTTGCTGCTGGTGGATGTGAGCCCGAGTACGAAGGTGATTCAGAAGACGATTCGCGCCTCGGTGTAGCGGGCTATGGCGGCCTTGCGGGCACAGGGGGGGACCTGTGCGCCTGTGTCGAGCAAATAGATGCGATGATTATGCGGAAAGTGCTTGACGAACTCGCCGGGGACAGAGCGTCTGCATGTTGACTCGAACTGGAACCGCAACTCTACTTATTTGCGCCTGCTTGGTTGGTGCGCTCACCTCGCAAAAGGTAATGGCGCAATGCAACTGCGTCCCGGCCTTTCACGTCAAGGGCAACGACGAGCACTGTTACACCGGCAATAGCTGCAGACCTGTCCAAATTAGCGTTCACCGAAAAAGCGGCAAGGTCCTGATAGGGGAGGATACGTTCGGCCAAGAACAAAATCCGCCAGACCAAGGACCAAGCCCTGACACGAGTATCCAGTATTTTCAGTCAAACTCTCCAGCAGGTTCCGCGCCCGCTGTTTGAACGAGTGGTCGCCGGGCACCGAGGCGAACGGCATTCGCGTGGTCTGCGTTGTTGGGATCAGTTCGTGTTGATGCTGTTCTGCCAGCTCGGACAGGCGCAAAGCCTCCGCGAAATCCACGAAGGTCTGAAGGGGAGCGAAGGCAAACTCGTGCACCTCGGCATGACGAAGTCCCCCGGCCACTCCACGCTGGCCTACGCCAATCTGCATCGCCCCTGGCAGA
>JAEUQC010000137.1 GCA_016789905.1 Bryobacterales bacterium
CGCATACGGTGCGGCTGTCGTTTGCGCCGGCCAATCTGCCGGGCTTGCTGGGGCTGACGGCGGCCGGTTTTGCGGTCTGCCTGTTGTTGCTGTTCCATGTTGGGTTCCGTGGGAAGAATGGGAGTCGATAACACGATGTCGTGGCGTGAGAAACTAACGAGCCTGTCACCGGCGCAAATGGGACTAATCATTTTCGCCCTGGCGCTGGCGGTGCGGCTGGCGGCCATTTTCGGGATGGGGATGCATAAGCAGCCGCTGAACTTTGTGGAAGTGGAAAAAGTGGCGGTGAGTGTGGCGGAGACGGGCGTCTTCGGCAACCCCTATAAAATTCCGACGGGCCCGACGGCGCAGGCGGCGCCGTTTTACCCCTATCTGGTGGCGCTGGTGTTCAAGCTGGTTGGCTACGGACTGGGGGCGCGGCTGGTGTTGTTGCTCATCTCTGCGGTGGCTGTATCCATGCAGTACACGCTGCTGCCGTGGCTGGCGGCGCGATGCGGCATTCCGGCGTATGTGGGCGGGGTGGCGGGGCTGATGGGCGCGTTGATTCCTGTGCGGCTGATCACGGAATTGAATGGTTTCGAGGCGCCCATCGCGGGCACGGCGTGGATTCTGGCGATCATCCTGGCGCTGGGGTGGATGGAATCGCCATCGGCGCGCAACAGTGTGGCGTGCGGCGCGTGGTGGGGGGCGTCGATGCTGATTCTGCCGACGTTGCTGCTGCCGTTTGGGTTGATGATGCTGGGATTGGGCTGGCGACGGTTGCGGGGCGGGCCGGGGCCGGACTGGAAGCACCTGGCACTGGCGGGGGCGGCGATGGTGCTGCTATTGACGCCGTGGACAATCCGCAACTATGTGGTTTTCGGCCAGTTGTTCTACATCCGCAGCAACCTGGGCCTGGAGCTATCGACGACGCAGTTTCCTGGCGTGTCGTTGGTAGACGATGAGAACCACCCCGGCATCGCCTTCATCTACCAACGCCATCCGTATACGAGCGAAGCGGCGGCGCGGGAGGTGCTGGAAAAAGGCGAAATGGCCTTCAACCGCGAACGGATGAAGGAAGGGGTTGGCTACATTCAGGCCGATCCAAAGGGGTTTCTGTGGCGAACGGCGCAGCGGGTGTGGCTGTTCTGGTTTCTGCCGAGCAAATTTCCGGCCTACAAGAACTTCTACATTTTCCCGTTCACAGCGCTGGGCCTGTGGGGCGGGGGGCTAATGTGGCGGCGCCGGCCGGGGCCGGGACTGTGTTTTGTGTGCGGCCTGCTGGGGTTTCCGGTGGTCTACTACTTCATGAAAGTGATGAGCCGGTACCGGTATCCGATTGAATGGATGCTGGTGTTCCTGTGCTGCTACACGGTGTGGGCGTATGTGGAGGCGAGGGGCGACAAGGCGAAGGCTTGAAGGGATCAGCGGGTTCGCAGTAGTTTCTCCGACAAGAGATGATCGCGTTCCAATGCTTCGTGCGGAAGCGGTTTGATATAGGTCTGATAGTATCGACATCGCCGCGGCCACGGCCCTTTGCGTCTACCTCGCGGCGATGCTGACGGAAGCCATGCGGCTTGGCGGTACACTCTAGCGGCCATCGGGACGACGTACCGTATCACTCGGTTGACGCCCCAGTGGCAGTTAAGTCCAAACTGGCGCAGGCTACGCTCCCGGATCCGTGAATGACCAGCGCCAGGCCCCGCTACCGCCGCTGGTAGAGATAGTATTCATGCACGGCGGCGACGTGCACATGGGACTTGATCCAGGCCGGGAATGTCCAGGCGCCGGCAAAGGTCCAGTTTCCCTCCGGCGGAGGGCTGGGCTGGCCGCGCAGAACGTAACGGACGTTTGGATCCGGAGCGCCCAACAGGTTGGCGACATGGGAACTGGGCGGCACAATGCTCTGGCCGGGCCAGAGCATGAGCTGATAGCGCTCGTATACGTCGCGGTTCGGATAGTGCATGGTCTGCATATCGTGAACGGCAATCGCGGTTCCCGGAGCGACAATGGAGCCGATGGCGCGGGCCAGATCGCGCTTGGTGTCGAACATCTGGCAGTAGGTGACCGGCAGCAGGCTGAAGACAACCTGCGCCGCCAGAACCCCGGCGCCCAGCGCCTTGCCCGCCGCGTGCCAGCGGCCCAGCGCACCAATGGCCGAACCGGCCAGCAAGGCGAACGGAAGGGCGAGCGGGAGCATGTAGCGATCCTCCGGCGCGCGGACCCGGGCAACGACAAAGAGATAGTACGTCAATGCCGGGACCAGCAACAGCGCCAGTTCGCGGCGGCGGCCCAGGCGCCACAGCACCACCGCGCCAATGGCCGCCAGCGGCAGACCGGCGTAGGTGAGAATGTGATGCAGGCGAAGATAGCAGCGTTCGAGCAGCAGGATTTGCCCCCACCAGCCGTCGGGTGTCTCCGGCAGGATATGCACCGCCGGATTCTGCGTGACAAAACGGACGTGATACCACCAGCGGGCCGGATGCGGCGCGATGGCGAACACGGCATAACAGACCGCCATGGCGGCGGAGAAAACGGAGGCCTGACGCAGCCGGGGAAGCCACCCGGACACGCCGCCAGGGGTAAACACCAACAGCAGTACGCCGAAGCCGAAGACGATAGTGGATGCCTGATCCTTGGAACCGAACGAGAGCGCCGAAAACAGCCCGGCCAGCAATAGCCGCCGGACAGAGGCCGCGGCCGGTTCGGTGAGATGGCGCCAGATCTGATGCCACGCCAGCACCATCCAGAACAGATACGGAATATCCATATTGGCCGTGCGCGTGTAATAGGCATAGACGCCGCTGAGGCCAATGAGAGGCACGGCGAACCATTGCGAGGCGCCCGGATCGGGCCTCATGCGCCACAGGGCGCGCAGCAGCAGGGCTCCCATGCCGGCGGCGATCCAGTTGGAGAGCAGCAGCAGGAACGTGAACATGCCCGAGGGATCGCGGAAACCATACGGCCAGGCGCCGGAGATGGCGCCCACGGCGCCAAAGAGCTTCCCGCCCAGCAGGGCGGCGGCATAAACAGCCAGTTGCAGAATCTGGTGCACGGCCGGGTAGACGTAAGTGATATCGACTTGCCGGTATTTGGCGACAAAGGCCAGGGGACCCAGCGGGGAGATAGAATCCAGCGCCGGGGTCATGGCCGACGGCATGCCCCAGAACGAGCCGGCAGCATAAATTAGGGCAAACGCCCAGAAGAGCAGTGCGGGCGGCCGGCCCTGCCAGAGGCCGGAGAGTTTTTTGAACAATCGCATCTCCCCTATGGGAAAGAACGGCAGGAACGGGCCAAATCTTTAGCGGCGGGATAGAAGCCACTCCCCAACCCTGTTGCTTCCCGTCGAAACGGCCGATACGAGAAATGGCGAGCACCGCTTGGCCGCGGACGGCTAGCATGGAAAGAGCGGGCGCGCGCCGCCCCTCGAAAGGACACTCTCAACTAACTTCATGTGCGGTATTGCCGGTTTCTACCTCAATGGCCGGGAGGCATCCCGTGGATTGGTCGAACGCATGAATCGGTTGATTCTGCATCGCGGACCGGACCAGGACGGATTTTTCGTCGAAGGCGGCTGCGCGATTGGCATGCGGCGGTTGAGCATTATCGACCTTGGCACAGGGAAGCAACCCATTGCCAATGAAGACGAGAG
>JAEUQC010000175.1 GCA_016789905.1 Bryobacterales bacterium
CCCGGCGTCTGCGCCGCCAGCGACAGCGGGGTCAGCAGCATGAAGCGTCGCGTCGTCATGCCTTTACGCTACACTGCGAACTCATGCAGCGCAAAGAGTTGCTCGGGCTGATGGTCGGCGCGATCACCGTCAACTACATCGGCCGCACCGCCATGGCCGTCGCCGGTCCCGACATTGCCAAACAGTACAACTTCAGCGAAGTCGAGCTCGGCCAGATCTTCTCCGCCTTCTGGCTCGGCTACGGGCTCATGATGTGGCCCTCCGGCTGGCTCGCCGATCGGTTCGGCGCCGGCCGCGTCCTCGCCATCTGCGGCCTCATCACCGCCGCCCTCCTCGCTGCGAATGCGGCCGTCTCTGTCCTCGCCGGCTTCCTCGTCCTCCGCCTCCTGTTCGGCGTGGCATCAGCCGTTGTCTATCCCGCCTGCGGCAACCTCTCCGCCGTCGCCTTTCCTAACTCCCAGCTATCCAGTGTCCAGGGCCTGATCGGCAGCGGCAGCAACATTGGCGCCGCCGTCGCGCCCTTCTTTGTCCTCGCCGTCAGCCGCGTCTACGGCTGGCGCGGCGCCTTCCTCGCCGTCGCCACGCTCACGCTCCTCTTCTTCGCCCTCTGGGCCGCGCGCGTCCGCAGCCCTCAACCCGCCGCCAACTCTCGCCCCCCGCAATTCCTCCGCCTCACCCTCCCAGTCCTTCTGCTCGCCCTCCAAAGCTTCTGCATCGGCTACTTCTACAGCTTCGGCGACACCTGGAGCTTCTACTACTTCCGCGAAGTTCGCCACTTCCCCGAAGAACAAAGCGCCCTTTTCGCCACCGCCCTCCAAGTCGTCGGCGGCCTCATGATGCCCCTCGGCGGCTGGCTCTCCGATGTCATCGCCCCGCGCTTCGGACGCCTGCGCCCAGCCTTCTATGCTCTCATGGCAAGCGCCGCGCTGTTGGCCGCCTCCACGCTCGCCGTCAGCCCCCTGCCCACGCTCGCCCTCATCACCGCCAGCTACAGCCTCATCGTCGCCTGCGAGGGCGTCTACTGGTGGGCCGTGCTAACAGCGTCAGCCGATAGCCCCGGCGCCGGCTACGGCTTCGCCAATGGCGTCGGCAGCGCCGCGCAATTCATTGCCCCGCTCTCGCTCCCCTGGATCGCCAGCCTCTGGGGTTGGAACGCCGCCGTCTATTCCGTCGCCGCTGCCGTCCTCGCCGGCGCCGTCCTTTGGAAAATCGCTAGTACTTACACCGCCCATTCGCGGCCTTCACAAAATACGGTTTGAAGTTCTTCGCCTTCGCGTCCATGCAGCCCTCCAGGTCCAGCAGTTCCACCTTCCGGAAGTCCACCGGATGGCTCTCGCTTTGCAATGAAATGGACCCGCCCGTCAACAGTTTCCCGTCCACCTTCACCGCCGGGTCAAACTTCGAAACCGACCCGCCGCCAATCTGCGGTTTCTCATAGGACAGCACCACTTCTCCATCAATGATGTGCTCCACCCGCTCATCCCCCAGCACCTTCACCTCCACCCGCACCCACTGCTCTCCATCGTAGGTCTTTGATTTCGACGTCACGCAGTGCGGCGTGAACAGCTTCCCATCGCGCACCACGTTCGTCCCCGGCGTGCACAGGTTCGCCGTCGTCCGCGGCCCCTTGCCCAGCCCCCCCAGCAATTGCACTTCAATCGAAATCGGGAAGTCCTGGTCTTTCCCCATCGTCGCCGGGTCCTGCCCATGCACCATAATGCCGCTATTCTTCGTCGCCCAGCCCGGTCCGCCCTTCACCTGGTCGCCCACAAAACGGTACTCCGCCGCAATCACATAATACGAGTACGGATTCTTGTAGAAAATATGCCCAAACCGCTCTTTGAACTCATCGTAGCCGTCGTAGCGCACCTGCAACATCCCATCGCGCACGCGAAACGTGTTCCCGAAATTTTCGTTCAACGCATACCCGGTGATCTTCGGTGACCACCCTTTCAGGTTCTTTCCATTGAACAGTTGCAGCCAGTTTTTTTTCGTCTGGCCAACGCACAGGGTGGCCAGCAACAGGGCCATTGCAACAGGGCGAATCAGCATGTTTCTACGGTATCGCAAACACGAGCCGCGGGTTCAGCACAAACGGCGCCACCAGCCCAAACGTGTTCGATAACGGCAACTGTTCTTCCGGCAACGCGAATCCCAGCGTCTCCGTCACAAACTTCCGTCGCGCCTCAATCCGCCCCCACGCCGCTGGATATTCGCTGGCGATCTCCGCCCGCAACGGCTCATCCGCAATCGCCAACCCGTCTTCCATCCGCGTCGAAAAATACGTTTTGCTCGATGGAATCACGTCCGTCTGAAACACCATCCCCGATGCCACTCGCTCCGCCGAACCTGCATAAACAGGCGAGCTCAGCCACTCATCGAAGTGAATCAAATGCCCCGCGTTCAGGAAAATGCCAAACCGCTCAAACGGCAAACGCGCCTGCACCAGCTCATGCAGACTCCCGCCCTCCGCGCCTATCCGCAACGCGGCCAGCCACTCCGCCATCGTGTCCATATACGGCCCCGCAAAGGCATCTACATAATCCCGCGCCGCCACCGGCAACTCCGCGGCGGACTCCGCCACCCATCCCGCCCGGCAGATATTCGCCCCCCAATACGCAATATTGGCCGACCACGGATACCCCCGCCGAATCGTCTCCCCGCTCGCGCTCGCCAGGCTCACCCGGTTCGGCCCCGTCTTGCACGTCATGTGGCAAGAAAGCGGCAGCCCATCGTACCCCGCGCTCGCAATCAACTCATGGTCCGTCATCCCCTCGCGCATCGCGAACTGCATCCGCCGCATCGCCTCGCTGGCCTTGTGGTTCGTGTACTCAAAAAACGCGATCTCCCGCGCCGTACAGCTCCCCCGCAGCCGCACCAGCAGTTCCGTCGCGTCCGCCACCCGCTCCCGCCCCGCCAGCGTCCGCAGCGTGTCCACCACATACGACGGCAAATCCATCGCCTGCGGATCGCCATAGTATTTCCAACCCACACAGCCCACGCGGCTCCCCGCGCCAATCCCCGCATCGCGCAATATCTCCGCCAAACTACGGCTCGCATCCCGCGGCTGGTCCAGCAACGAAAACGGCTGGTACCGCTCCGCTCGCAGTTGCCCAGTCCCCCACAGCGGGCTAATCGGCAAATACGACATGCACTCATTGCCCGTCACCAGCAGCGGCTCCCCGCTCACGCCCACCACCAGCAGCGCCTCTTCAAATCGAGGGTCGAAATTCGTCAGCCACGCCAAGTTTGCAAAGTGCTCGCGGTCCGCATAAACAACGGCGTGCGTGAACGCCGCGTCCCGCATCCGCGCCCGCAGTTGTTCAATTCGCGCCGCAAAATCCGCCGCCCGGAACACCGGCCGCTCCGCCTCCGGCCCATACACCGGCCAGTCAAGCTCAATCAGTCTCGCCATGACTTAAAGCTCAACGAGGATCTTGCTCACCGTCGCCGGCGCCGCGTACCAGTCCTGCAGCGCCTGCGGCGCCTGCTCCAGCGTTACCACTTTCGACACCATCTCCTCCAGCGGGAACGCCGTCTCGCTCAGCATCCGGATCACACCCTCAAAATCCTCCGGCAGCGCGTTCCGCGAACCCAGAATATCCAGCTCTTTCTGTACAAACAGGCGGCTGTCGTAGCGCACCTCGTCTTTGGCGTAGCCGATATAAACGACCCGCCCCGTGAACGCCACGGCCTCCACCGCCAGCCGGAACGTCTCCGGCGTGCCAATGGCCTCAATCACCACGTCCGGCCCCAGTCCATCGGTCAACGCACTTATCCGCTCCGTCAAGTTCTGCGTCTTCGAATTGATCGCCGCGTGCGCCCCGGCCCGCTGCGCCAGCGCCAGCTTACGGTCGTCCACATCCACCGCCGTCACCGTTGCCCCGTGAAAGGCCGATGCCGCAATCGCCCCCAGCCCCACCGCCCCGCACCCCAGCACCATCACCCGGTCCCCGGGCGCCACTCGGCCCCGCCGCGCCGCGTGATAGCCCACCGTCAGCGGCTCCACCAGGCTCAGGTCCCGCAGTTGCAGCCCCTCGGCCACAATCAGTTTTTCAAACGGAACCGCTATCCAATCCGTCAGCGCCCCATCCCGTTGCACCCCCAGCGTCTGGTTGCTCTTGCAGGCGTTCGGCCGCTTCCGCAGGCACGAAGCGCACGTTCCGCAACTGGAATACGGCGACAGCGTCACCGCCATCGCGGCCTGGAACCGTTCCGGCACCCCGTCGCCCACCCGCTCAATCGTCGCCGCGATCTCGTGGCCAGGTATGCGCGGATACGACACCAGCGGATTCTTCCCGCGATAGCTGCTCAGGTCAGAACCGCACATGCCCACGTACCGCACCCGCAACAATACCTCTCCCGCGCCTGCCTGCGGCGGCTCCAATTCCCCAACCTCGGCTTCCAGTGGCTTCCTGATGTAAAGAGCGCGCATAAAAATTTCTCCACAATATTCTAACGGGGCAGCGAGTAGTGCGTCCAAAATAACGCGCCGGACAGCGAGATGCCCAGCGCGGCGGTCTCCGCCACGACATGCGCCACTCGCAGCAGCAACGCCTTCCCTAGCGCGGGGCCGGCAGGCTCACCGTACAGCCGCCGAAGCATGAAAAACAAGTATCCCACGGTCACCAGCAGCAGTGGCGCGCGAACCCAACTGACAACGGGCAGCAATTGGAACGTCAAGCTGGTGAACAGGAAATAGAAGCAATACAGGTGGAGGGAAAAGATGAGATGTTGCGCGTACCACGGGCTGCGCCGCCGGTATAAAACCATCGGAGCCAGCGCAAACAGCGCCACGGAAAAATATTGCGCCACGGCGAAGATTCGCCCCATCCGCGCGCTCACCACCGCCGCCACATCTGCCGCGGCCATCCCGTGCGCCGCTGCCAGTTTCCCCACATTGCGCGTCAGCACGCCGCTGTAGTCAAACTCTTGGAACATCTCTAACCGTAACTGCACGTTCGATACCGCCAGCAGGTGAATCGCCGCAATCACGATAAACAGCCGCAAGGGCCGGATCCAAACCGTCCGCCTCCCGCGCCAGTAGTCCGCCGTTAACAATCCCGGATAGCGCAGCAGCGTCCAGAATGTACCCGCGATCTTGGAATCGATATGGACGAACTCATGCACCACGTCGTGGAAAAAATGTGACATCGCCCAGGAGTGGTCCGTCACCCGCTCCTCGCCGCAATGCGCACAAAAGCGGCCGGCCATGGGCCGGGTGCAGGACGGGCAAGCAATTTCGTGCGGAGTGGAGTCCATCGGGAAGAAACCAGGCGAGTATTTAGCATACAATTGCCGGGTACATGACTTCGACAACAAACCGTTGGACGCTCGCCAGCGCAGCGGTACTGATGCAGGTTTGCCTGGGGATTATTTACGCCTGGTCCGTTTTTCGCGGCCCCCTGGAAGCCCACTACGGCTGGTCCAAAACAGAATCCATCGCTCCCTATCGCTGGTCGATTCTCTTCTTCACTCTCGCCATGATCGTCGCCGGCTTCTGGCAGGACAAAAAGGGCCCGCGCCTCGTCGGCAGCGTCGGCGGCATTCTCCTCGGCGCCGGCTGCCTGCTTGCCGCCTTCATTGGCGACACTCCCATGGGCCTCAATATCGCCTACGGCGTCGTCGCCGGCCTCGGCGTCGGCTTCGCCTACGTCACCCCCATTGCCACCTGCGTCAAATGGTTCCCGGATAAACGCGGCTTCGTCGTCGGCCTCGCCGTCATGGGCTTCGGCATCGGATCTCTCGTCTTCGCCCCATTGCTCGAATCGCTCCTCGGCAAGGACCCCGCCCAATACGCCATCACCATCCCCCGCACCTTTCTCATCCTCTCTGCCATCTTCTTCGTCTTCGTCATCGGCTGCGCACAGTTCTATAAGGTGCCGCCCCCAGGCTGGAAGCCCGACGGCTGGACCGCCCCGGTCGCCGCCCCTGGCGTGCGTACGGACTTCACCACTGCCGAAATGCTCAAAACCTGGCAGTTCTGGATCCTTTGGCTCGTCTACTTCCTCGGCAGTTCCATTGGCCTCACCGCCATCGGCGAGTCGGCTCCACTCGTCAAGGAACTCGCCGGCTCGGCCGCCGTCATGACTGGCGGCGTCGCCCTTGGCGTCATGAGTCTCTTCAATGG
>JAEUQC010000033.1 GCA_016789905.1 Bryobacterales bacterium
TCAATGGCGGGACGTTGTTGGGTGTTGCTCCTTCGGCACCGTTTGCTTTCAACTGGGCGAGTGTTGCGGCGGGCACTTATTCGATCACGGTGAGGGCGACGGGTAGCAATGGCCTTTCGACTACTTCCGCGCCGGTCAGCGTGACGGTTACGGCGCCTGCGGCGCCGGTGGTGGCTTTGACTTCGCCGGTGGCGGGGGCGTCGTTTGTTGCTCCGGCTTCGGTGTCGATCGCGGCAACGGCTACGACGACGCAGGGAACGATCTCGCAGGTTGAGTTCTTCAATGGCGGGACGCTGTTGGGTGTTGCTTCTTCGGCACCGTTTGCTTTCAACTGGGCGAATGTTGCGGCGGGTACATACTCCATTACCGCGAAGGCTACGGGGAGTAACGGACTGACGACTACTTCCGCGCCGGTCAGCGTGACGGTTACGGCGCCGGCGGCGCCGGTGGTGGCTTTGACTTCGCCGGTGGCGGGAGCGTCGTTTGTTGCTCCGGCCTCGGTGTCGATCGCGGCGACGGCGACGACGACGCAGGGAACGATTTCGCAGGTTGAGTTCTTCAATGGCGGGACGCTGCTCGGAGCCGATACAACAGCGCCGTTTAGTTTCAACTGGACGAACGCCGCGGCGGGCACCTATTCGATCACCGCGCGGGCCACGGGCAGCAATGGACTTGCAACCGTTTCTGCGCCGGTGAACGTCAATGTAATCGCACCAATCGCGCCGACCGTATTGCTAACGGCGCCCGTGAACGGTGCCACTTTCGCCGCCCCAACCACGCTCACCATCAACGCCAATGCGACAACCACCCAAGGGACTGTGGCACAGGTGGAGTTCTACAACGGCGCTACGCTGCTGGGCGCCGACACGACGGCGCCGTACTCCTTTATTTGGACGAACGTGGCGGCCGGTTCCTACACCCTTACCGCCAAAGCCATCGGCAGCAACACACTGGCCGCCACTACAGCACCAGTCACTATCACGGTGACAGCCGCCCCGACGGGGCCGGTGGCTGTTGGGCGCTGGCCGCTTGATGCGGTGACCGGTGGGCTCACCTCCGATTCTTCTGGCAACAACAATCACGGTGTTGTTAGCGGAACGTACAATCTCGCAGCCGGAACTATCGGTCAGGCGATTCAACTGAATCCGGTGAATGGCGGAGTTGTGACGCAACGCGGCGTCATCGATCCAACACGAAGCTACACCGTTTCGCTCTGGGTAAAGCTGAACCAAACTACGGGCACTCAAACTTTCGTGAGCCTGCCGGGCAACACCGTCTCCACCTTCTACCTGCAACTCGGCGGATGGCTCCACGGAGGCTTTGTAATGGATGTCTACCCGAGCGATTCCACGGCGGTGGAGGACTACGCCGCCGCCAGCACAACGATTCCGATCGCGAACCAGTGGTACCACATCGCGGGCGTCTACGACGCCGCGGCGAAACAGGTTCGTATGTACGTCAATGGGCGGCTGGAAGGGCAAGTGCCCGCCCCTGGCGGCAGCTTTGCGAACACTGGCTCGCTGGCGTTCGGGTTCGCGAAATATGGCGGCGCGCGCTCGGATGGCAATGACGCCAGACTCGACGACGTTCGCGTGTTTAACTCGGCGCTTACGGCGAGCGAAGTGCTGACTGTGTTTAATGCCCGGTAACCGATGAATCAAAACTTGGCAAGAGTCTGTGTGGTCCTGGCCGGCCTGGCGCTGCGCGGCCAGGACCAACACGGCTTTGGACCAGTGGAACCTGTACCGATTCCCGAGATGACCGCGACGCGGCACGACGGCGTGCGCGTTGCGCTGCGCGAAGTGCTCCAGGGACGGCGAAGCGCCGTTCAATTCGTATTCGTGGATTGCACGACGGCGTGCCCGATTCTGGGCAGTCTGTTTCGAAAGGTGGACAAGTCGCTCGGACAGACGCAGGGGCAATTGGTGTCGATTACGGTGAATCCGGAAAGGGACACGGCGGCGCGAATGGCGGGCTGGCTGGCGCAGTTTCAAGCCAGCGAACGATGGATAGGCCTGCGACTGGAACCAGCAGACCTGCGGCGGCTGTTGCAGGTGTTCAAACAAGAGGCGGGACCACCGACGGGGCACACGCTTCAGGTGTTTCTGGTGGATGACGCGGCACGCTACGCAGCTCGCACGATCGACATGCCTTCGGCGGCTTCAGTGGCGGCCGAGTTGCGGATTGGCATGAGTGGAGGCGAGGCGCCGGAACTGTCCACGCGGCTAGGTGCCGCATCCGGCCGGGAGGTTTACGATGGGCGCGGCGGGGTGCTTGGCACGGTGGGTGCTGATCGTCTGGATTCAAGAGCGAGCCGGTGCAGTGGCTGCCATGGGGCGCGCGCCGAGGGCGGGGCGGAAGGGAAAACGGTGGCGCCGGCGTTGACGCGTGAAGCGCTGTTGACCGTTCGCGAGCGGCGGGGCGGACCATCGAGCGCCTATACGGAGCGCACCTTTTGCGAAGGGCTGCGGCGAGGTGTTGATCCCGCGGGCGTGCGCTATTCCGACATGATGCCGCGGTACCAGATCGATGGGCGGACGTGCCAATCCGTATGGCAATTTCTAACGCAGCCAACGGGCGCGAAATAGGCGTGCCTGTGGTATTCTGCCGCTAACTATGTCCTCTCGCAGAACGTTTTTCATTGCCGCCGGCGCGGCGGCGGCGGCTTCACGACAGCGAGTTCTGGCCAATTCGAAAGTCCGCATTGCGGTGCTGGGAGTGAACGGCCGAGGCAAGGACCACATTGCCGGATTCGGAAACTTGCCGGAGGCCGAAGTGGTGTGCCTGTGCGACCCTGACCTGCGCGTGGCGCGGCAGACGGCGGGGGCGTTTGCGACGCGGTTCAATCGAACGGTTTCGATAGAACAGGACCTGCGGAAGGTGCTGGAGCGGAAGGACATCGACGCGGTTTCCATTGCGACTCCGAACCACTGGCATTCGCTGGCGGCCATCTGGGCGTGCCAGGCGGGGAAGGATGTCTATGTGGAGAAGCCCGGTTCTCATAGCATTTGGGAAGGCCGGAAGATGGTGGAGGCGGCGCACAAATACAAGCGGATTGTGCAGCACGGCGTGCAGCTGCGGTCCAGCGAAGCGCTGCAGGAGGCGGTGCGGCACTTGCGAGGGGGCGCGATTGGAAAGGTCTATATGTCGCGGGGCCTTGTGTACCGTTGGCGGCCGAGCATTGGGAAGAAGCAGCCTTCGGCGGTGCCGGCGGAGTTGAATTATGACATCTGGCAAGGGCCGGCGCAGGAGAAGCCGTACTCCGAACGGCACGTTCACTACAACTGGCACTGGCATTGGGAGTATGGCAATGGCGATGTGGGCAACCAGGGCATCCACGAGACCGACATGTGTATGTGGGGCCTGGGCGTGGATGCGTTGCCGGTGAAAGTGACTTCCATGGGCGGGAAGTTTTTGTGGGACGACGACAAGGAAACACCGGAAGTGCAAACGTCGCTGTTCCATTATCCGGACGAACAGAAGCTGATTCAGTTTGAAGTTCGCCACTGGTGCACGAACGATGAGCATGGCGCCTCCGTCGGCAATATTTTTTATGGCTCGGAGGGTTATCTGGTGGTCTACAACTATGACCGCTATGCCATCTTTATGGGCCAGAAAAAGGAACCCGGCCCGGCGCGAAAGGCTGGCGGCGACCACTATGCCAATTTCATCAAAGCCGTGCAGAGCCGCAAAACATCGGACCAGAACGGGCCAGTGGAGACGGCGCACTTGGCCTCGGGCCTGGCGCATTTGGGCAATATCAGCTACCGGTTGGGGCGCCAGTTAACGTTTGATCCGAAGGCGGAGAAGTTCGTTGGCGATACAGAGGCGAACCAGATGTTGAAGCGAAACTACCGGAAGCCGTACGTGGTGCCGGAAAAGGTGTAGAGGGGGCGGTTGGCTTCACACCAGTAAACGGCGGTGCTATAAACGGGACATGGAACGTAGACATTTCCTTGTTACCTCCGCCACCGCCGCGCAAGCAGTGCTGGCGCAAGCGCCGAACGACCGAGTGGGGACCGCGGTGATTGGCACCGGGAATCGCGGCTCGTATCTGCTGCAGGGTGTGATTGCACAACCGAACGCGAAAGTGACAGCGGTTTGCGATTTGAAGCCGGACCGTCTGGACAAGGCCGCCAGCGCCGCCGCGAAGGACAACCCATTCACGACGAAGGAATGGCGAAAGGTGATTGAGCGCAAAGATGTGGACGCGGTCTACGTTGCCACGCCGCCCCATCTTCACGCGGAGATGGCCGTGGCCGCGCTAGAGGCCGGGAAACATGTCTACTGCGAAAAGCCCGTGGGCATTACGCCGGCGCAGGTGCGAAGCGTTGTGCGCGCGGCCAAGCGGAGCAAGAAGGTTTTTGTGTCCGGGCAGCAACTTCGCTCCATGGTGCAACTGGGAACGGCGGTGGGCAAGATTCACGGCGGCGTGATGGGCCAGATCTACATGATCAAGGCGCAGCGCCATGCCAGCGCCGATTTGCCGCACGATGGCTCTTCGGGCGATTGGTACTTCGATGTATCCAAATCCGGCGGGTACTTGATTGAGCAGTCCGTGCATAATCTGGATCTGTGCAACTGGGTGATGAACGCGCACCCGGTTCGCGCGTGCGGATTTGGAGGCAACATGCGGTACAAGAACGAACCGCAGGGCAGAACGATCTTCGACAACGGGAGCATGGTGTTTGAATATCCCGGCGGCGTGAAGATGGAGTTTACGCAAAATGTGTTTCACCCGCGGCAGATGCCGGGCGGGAATCAACTCGTCTATATTTTCGGGGAAAAGGGCGGTGTGGACCTGATGTACTCCACCAACTTTTACCCGCATACGGCGCAGGGGGAGAACGTTGAGATCAAGGCGCTGGCAGAGAAGGTAAAGGAAGAACCGCACGCGCATACGGCGGCGTTTTTCGCCCTGGTTGGCGGGGCGAACGGGAAGAATCCGGCGGACATTACGATTGGCGCGTCCGCGGCGTTGACGGCCATTTTGGGTCATGAGGCGATGGTGAAGCAGCGCGTCGTCACTTGGCAGGAACTTGGCGTGGAGCTGTAACGTCTGCTGGTTGTGCGGTATTTCTACTTTTGCATCGCCGTCGCCGTGTGCGCGCAGGAGACCACTTTCCGCGCCACGGTGCCGGTGGTGCAGGTGCCGGTGACGGTGACCGACGGGCGCGGAAAACTGGTGGACGGGTTGACCGCGGCGGATTTTGCATTGACCGATAATGGCAAGGCGGTGCAGGTTCAGCTTGACACCTCGGACACGATTGACGCGCCGGTGGCGCTGGTTGCCGTGGTGCAGACGAACGATCTATCGGCGGCGGCGCTGTTGAAGATCCGGAAAATCGGAGCGATGATTCAGCCACTGATTACGGGTGAGCGCGGCGCGGCCGCGCTACTGGCGGTGGACGAACAGGTGGCGGTGGCGCAGGAGTTTACGCGCGATGGCGGAGAGATCGGACGGGCGTTCAACCAATTGGCGCCGCGGCGGACGCGGCGGACGGTGATGCTTGACGCGGTGGCGCGAGCGGCGGAGATGTTCCGGGCGCGTCCCGGCAATGAACGGCGCGTGCTGTTGCTAATTGGCGAGGCCAAGGACCGAGGCAGCGAGACTGCGCTGGAGGCTGTGTTGGAAGAACTCCAGCGGATGAACATTCAGGTGTACGCGGCATCCTATTCGGTGACGCGGACGCAATGGACAACGCGGGCGGCGGACCGGCCGCGCCCGACGGGCGGGGAAAACGATATCGTTGCCGGCTTGAGCGAACTGGTGCGGCTGGGCAAAGTGAACACGGCGGAGGCGCTGGCCACGCACACGGGCGGAAAGAAAATCGGGTTCGCGACGCTGCATTCGCTGGAGGAAATTGTGTCTCGCGTTGGCGAGGAACTGCACGGGCAGTACCTGTTGAGCTTTCCGGCGACGGGGCCGGAGGGGTTCCACGCTGTGTCCGTTCGACTGAAAGAGCCGGGAAAGCGCGCGGTGGCGGCGCGGCAGGCCTACTGGTCGCTGGCCGCGCCGTGAATTTGGTTGCAACGCAAGTGGCCCCAGGGCAATCGATATACTGAGAGAGAAAAGGAGTTCCCTGATTGCGCCTAGCCACCACTTCCGCCGTTGTCGTCGCCTTATTTTTGGCGGGTTGCGGCAGCGCGTCCGACTCCGTTCGCGCGGCGGTGAAAGCCGAGACCGCGCGGCGGCCGGCGCCGGACTTCACCCTGAAAGATGCTGATGGAAAGGCTGTGAAACTCTCCGATTACAAGGGGAAAGTGGTGCTGCTGAACTTCTGGGCCACTTGGTGCGGACCGTGCAAGATTGAGATTCCGTGGTTTGTTGAGTTCGAACAGAGCCACCGGGACAAGGGGTTCGCGGTGCTGGGCGTATCGATGGACGAGGACGGTTGGGAAGCCGTGAAGCCGTATGTGACGGCGAACAAGGTGAACTACCGCATGGTGATTGGCGATGACATGACGGCGCAGAAATATGGCGGCGTGGAATCGTTGCCCACGTCGTTCCTGATCGATCGGGAAGGCCGCATTGCGGCGGTTCACATTGGATTGGTGAGTAAGAAGGTTTATCAAGATGACATTGCCCAACTGCTTGGCAAAGCGGCGGATCGCACCGCTGCTGTTCTGCCTGTTTCCGCTGGCGCTGGCGGCGCAAAATGACGTTTTGAAAGTGGCGCCGGCGGGCCCGCTTTCCGGCAAGCGGGGCGAAGCGGTGCAACTGAAAACCAGCCTGCAATTGCAGGGCGGCTACCACCTGAATTCGAACAAGCCGGAGGATGCCTACCTGATTCCCCTGCGCCTGACGTGGGACGCGAATACCGTGGAGACCGTGAGTATCAATTTTCCTGAGCCGAAGCGGGAAAAATACGCGTTTTCGGAGAAGTTGGTGAGTGTATTCACCGGCGACTTCGCCATCACCACGACGATGAAGCCGAAGGTGGCCGGGTTCACCGTATTGATGGGAAAGCTCCGTTACCAGGCCTGCAATCACAACGCGTGTTTGCCGCCGAAGACCATCGACATCAAAGTGCCGGCGGATTTCCGCTAACTTGTGCGAACGCTGCTGATCCGGCCCGGCGCGATTGGCGATTGCATTCGCCACTTCCCGGAGATGGAGGCGCTGCGCGGCGCCTATACCGAAGTGTGGATCTCGCGCCCCGTTGTTCCGCTGGTACAATTCGCCGACCGCGTGCGCGCGCTCGCCGATACTCGTCTGGACCTGGCCGGCCTGCCGGGGATGGAGCCGCCGGAAGCGCTCCAGTCCTTCGACGAAATTCACTCCTGGTATGGTTCGAACCGGGAGGAGTTCCGAAGCGCAGTGGCGCACCTTCCCTTCCACTTCTATCCCGCGTTGCCGACGGCGCCACCGGTTGGCATTCCACGGATAGCGCTAGCCGGGCCGCGGCACGAATCCATCGTCCTGCACCCGTTCTCTGGCAGTGAGAAAAAGAACTGGCCGCTATCAGCGTTCCGCGAGTTGGCTGGGCTGCTGGGCGGAGTGGCGTGGACTTGCGGGCCGGAGGAAGAACTGCCGGAGGCGAGCCGGTTTGGAGACCTGGCGGAGTTGGCGCGATGGATCGCCGGTGCGAAATTGTACATCGGTAACGACAGCGGCATCACGCATTTGGCCGCGGCGGTGGGCACGCCGGTGCTGGCGCTCTTCGGGCCAACAGACCCGACCATTTGGTGCCCGGCCGGGCGGCATGTTCGCTGGATGCCATTCGCCCCTCCGGCGGAAGTCGCGCGAGTGGCGCAGGAAATCCTCGCCGGTAAGGTAGCATAAACTGAAATGCCATCCGCGGGTGATCTGCTGGGACCGTACAAGCTGGTGTCGCCGCTAGGCGCGGGTGGCATGGGACAGGTGTGGCGGGCGGTGGATCAACGATTGTCGCGTACCGTGGCGGTGAAGATTCTACCGGAGAGTTCGGCGAACGATCTGCGTTTGCGGTTTGAACAGGAAGCCCGCGCGGCCAGCGCGCTGCAACACCCGAACATCGTTTCCGTATTCGACGTTGGGGCCGAGGCCGGAGTGCCTTTCATCGTTAGTGAACTGGTGGAGGGCGAGACGCTGCGCGCGGTGATGGGGAAAGGGCCGTTAACACTGCGGCGCGCGTTGGAGGTTGGGTCGCAGATCGCCGCGGGGATGGCGGCCGCGCACCATGTGGGAATCACGCATCGCGACTTGAAGCCGGAGAATGTCATGGTGTCCGCCGACGGCAGCGCCAAGATACTGGACTTCGGCCTGGCCAAGCGTGCCGTCGCGCCGCAAAGCACGAAGGCCGACAACGCTACCGACACCTATCTGAGCGAGCCGGGCACGGTACTGGGAACGGCCAACTACATGAGCCCGGAGCAGGCGCGGGGGCTGGCCGTGGATCTGCGTTCTGACCAGTTCAGCTTCGGCATCCTGCTGTTCGAAATGCTATGCGGCAGGCAGCCGTTTAAGCGTGACAGCACTCCGCAAACGCTTGCCGCCATCATCGCGGAAGACGCGCCGCCACTGCCCGCGTCTATTCCGGCGCCGCTGCGATGGGTTGTGGAGCGGTGCCTGGAAAAAGAGCCGTCGCAGCGCTATGGTTCGACCACGGACCTTTACCGCGATCTGCGGCATATGCGGGAGCATTTGACGGATCTGTCGGCGCAGGCTTCTACCGTGGCGGCACCGCGCACGCGAAGACCATGGCTTGCGGCCGGTGCCGCCGGGTTGGTCACTGGTGCGCTCGCCGTTGCGCTGCTGTCCCGCGGTGCCCAGATGGTGGACCCGGTGGATTTGATCCCCTTTGCCACGGACCCGGAGACGGAAACGTCACCGGCGTTTTCGCCGGACGGCGAATCGATTGCTTATTGGAAGGCCGGCAACCAGTTGTGGGTGCGCGCGCTGAAGAGCGCCAATCCGGTGCTGCTGGCTGAGGGTGCGACGGGCCGGCCGGTCTGGAGCCGCGATAGTAACCGGGTCTGCTACAAGCACGATTTTGAGTTCTGGTGCGTCAGTGCGGCGGGCGGTTCGCCGAGGAAGGTGCTGGATCACGCGGGCGGAGGGTCGCCCCAGTTTACGGCGGACGGCAAGAGCCTGGTGTTCATTCGGCGGGAGCCGGAGAAGGCGCCGCTGTTGTACGTCAGTTCGCCGGTGGGGGACCAACCGAAGCCACTGCCGGAGTTCAAACTGCCGCAGCGCGCGGCTTCGCTGTACGGTTTTTCGCCGGATGGGAAAAGGCTGGCGGTGAGTACGGTGGCGCAGGAAATCTGGATTGTCTCCTATCCCGAAGGCGAGATGGACAAGGCGCCGATGGCAAAGGGGATCGCGTTCGATTGGTTCCCGGATAGCCGCCACGCGGTGATTGCCCCGGAACGGGAGAACTATCAGGCTATTCATCTGGTGGACACGGAGAGCCCTTCGCGACGCCTGTTGCTGCGCGGCGAAACACAACTGGCCGCTGCCTCCATGCGCCCGGATGGCCAGACACTGGTTTATTCGACTGGCCTCGCCGATTGGGATGTGGCCGAATACAGCATTGACGGAAAACTGCTGCGCTCCCTGGTGGCGACCACGAGCCGCGAACTGTATTCCACTTGGTCGCCCACCGAGGAGCGGTTCGCCTACGTCAGCCTGGCGGGCCGCAATCCGGCCATCTGGACCCGGGCGAGCGACGGCGACGCGCCCGTGCTGCTGCGCGAAGCCACCGACGGCCCGATGGTTCCGCAGGCGCTTGCCTACTCACCAGACGGGCGACGGCTGGCCTACTGGCTGGCGCAGGAGTTGCAGACCATACCTTCGAGCGGCGGGCAGCATGTGACGGTGGCCAAGGTCCGGGCACCGGTGAGCGATGTCTGTTGGTCCGCCGACGGCGAGACGCTGTTCTTCACCCAGCCGGGGCGGCTAATGAAAGTCTCCACGCTGGGCGGTGACCCGGTGGCGGTGCATGATACCCGCGGTACCCAGGTGGCCTGTTCCGATGATGGCCGGTGGGTGACCTACCCGACGGAAAAGGGACTGTATCTTCTGTCGCAAGATGGCAAGGAGGAACGGCTGCTGTTACCAGGTCCGCTGCCGGCGGGCCGCGTGCGTTTCGCCGAAAATGGGCGCGTTCTTTACCAGTTGGATGCAGAGCGGCGCGAAATATTCAGTTGGGACGTAGCCACTGGCCGTAAGCTGCGGACCATCGCCCTGCAGACCCGGCCGGGTGAAATGGTGAACTACTTCAACGTTCACCCCGACGGCCGGCGCATGCTGGTGCAGGTGGGGCGCATCGCCTATGACCTGTGGCTGGCCGAGGGCTTCGCCCAGCCCGCGCCCGCGTGGCGGCGCTGGCTTCGCCATTGGGACGTGCCCTTCCGCCCCCCGCCGCCGCGGCTGGATCCGGATTAGTGTTAGACTGCATCCGATTATGAAATTCTTTGTCTTGTTGCTGCTCGCCGTGGCCGCGTTTCCGGTGGAATGGAAGATTGAGACCATCGCCGGAAACGGGAAGCCTGGCTACTCCGCCGGGCAGTTGAATAACCCGTATGGGATTGCCATTGGGCCTGACGGCGCGCTCTATATTTGTGACATCGACAACCACGTGGTGCGGCGGCTGGACCTGCGAACCAAGCAACTTACCACCGTCGCGGGCAACGCGAAAATGGGCTACGCGGGCGATGGCGGCCCGGCTGTGGACGCGACGCTCAACCAGCCGTATGAGGTGCGTTTCGACAAGGCCGGCAACATGTTCTTCGTGGAAATGAAGAACCATGTGGTGCGTCGCGTGGACGCCAAGACGAAGATCATTACCACCGTGGCCGGCACGGGCGCGCCTGGCTTTTCCGGCGATGGAGGTGCGGCCGTGAAGGCGCAACTATCCCAGCCGCACAGCATTCAGTTCGACCCCGAGGGCGGGCTGCTGATTTGTGACATCGCCAACCACCGCATTCGCCGTGTGGACATGCGGACGGGCACGATTTCCACGTGGGCTGGCACGGGAGAGAAGAAGCCAACTCCGGATGGCGCCTCCCTGAGCGGCACGCCTCTCAATGGGCCGCGGGCGATCGATGTGGACCCGAAGGGCAATCTCTATCTGGCGCTGCGCGAAGGCAATATGGTGTACCGGATCGATTGGAAAACCAAGACGCTGCACCACATCGCCGGCACTGGCGCCAAGGGGTGGTCCGGCGACGGCGGGCCGGCGAAGCAGGCGTTGTTGAACGGGCCGAAGGGCATCAGTTGGTCGAAGGATGGCGGCGTTTACCTGGCCGATACGGAGAGCCACACGATTCGCCGCATCGATCTAAAGAGCGGGACGATCAGCACTCCCGCCGGAAACGGAAAACGCGGCGACGGCCCGGAGACTTCGCCTCGCGATTGTTCCATGGCGCGGCCGCACGGCGTGTTCGTGGACAAGAAGGGCGTTGTCTATATCGGCGACAGTGAAGCGCACCGCGTGCGCCGTTTGGCTATTTCGAAGTAAAGCCGGCGGCGGCAAGAATCAGGCCCAGGCGGCGGTTGTCTCCCGGCGCCTGGAAGGTCTTGTCGATAGAGATGGTGAGTTGCAGATCGTCGCCCTCGGCGGCCAGTGGCAGCGTTGTCAGCGTGTGCGCGCCCGGGCCGGGGAGCGTCACCGAAAGCAACTCCCGGCCGTCGGCCGCAAGGGTGATGCCTCGGCCGGGCGCCTGATCGGGCAGGTAGATTTTCACCTCAACCGGCCCGGGCGCGCGGGGGCGCTTCAACAGCAGCACGGCGCGGGAATCCATCCATCGCCACTGCTCGTTCTCCAGGTCGTATACGCCGGAAACGATTTGCGAAGTCGCCTCCGGCGAGCCCATGCGCAGATAGGAGAGCACAGGCTTCCTGGCAATCACGGAGACGGTACGAACAATATCGATCGGCGCGCTGGTGACATCGAACGGGCGTAAGCCATTCGCCGCGGTTGAGTATGCGGAGCGCGAGCCGAGGCCAATCAGCCGCAGCGGAATGCGTGAGGTGATGATGTGCTCGCTCACCGGCGCCGCCACGCCGCCGCCGGTGGTGAACTTCACCGGATCGGCCAGCGGACTGGTGACGACAAAATCCCCGGGCGCCACTGCCTGCCCGCGCAGCAGCGGTAACCCGCCGCGGGCTTCCACGTAGAACCGCAGGCCCCACTCGCCGTTCACCCAGACGCGCTTGTCCTCCGGCATTGACGCGGCCACCTGCCGGTAGCCGTCCCAGTGTTGATAGTTCACTACGGCCAACAGCAGACCCAAGGCGAGGTTTGCCGCCACGGCCCAGTAGCCCGCGTGTTCCGCCAACACAATGCACACCGGCAGCGCCAGCGGAAGCAAATAGCGCGCCGACCCGGCGAAAAACAGCACCAGCGCCGCCGCGAAGAAGAGCAGGATCCACTGCCCCAGCCACCCTTGCTTGCGAACGCCAGCCAACACCAGAACCCCCGCGAAGACCGAAGCCCAGCACAACGGGTTCGGATCGAACCATGCCGCCATTGCGGTTGGCGCCAGCGCCCATATCCATTCGCGCCGGAAGGCGAAAAAAGCCGCGAACGGCGTCACCAGCCAGGCCATATGCACTGTTAACGCCGCGGCGTTGCGCAACTTGTTCTCGAGCCGTTGCAGCCCGTAGGTGCTGAAATAGCCCGTCAATACCTGTGTGGGCATGGCCCCGGCCGTGGCCCGCTCCCAGAGTTCATGCGCGCCCAGCACCGCCGGAATCACCGCCAGCACCCAATGCGGCTGCCGGCGCAGCAGGAAAAGTATCGGCACCAGTACCACGCTCTGGTATCCGCACATCGCCGCGCCGGCCATGGCCAGGGCCGCCAACGCCATCCGTTCCGCCAGAAACAGCGCCGTCGCCAGCAGCCAGAACGCCACCAGCGGCAGGTCGCTTTCGAGCGACGTTCCGTTCACGACAAACGCCGGCACGGTGCAAAACAGCAGTGTGGCCAGCAGCGCCCGTTCCGTGAACCGCCGGGCGATTGCCAGCGCCGATAGCGCCGCCGTTAACGAGAACGGAATGTAGGCCGCATGGAAGGGCGCCTCATGCACCTCGCGAAAAACGGCCAGCAGCGCACCGAGATACCACGCGTTGAACGGCGGGTGCGGATGCCCCTGCATGGAGACCACGTCGCCCTGAAACGCATAGGTAGTGTGCTTTGGGTGGAGCGGCTCAATCTGCGCGTGTTGCGCGCCGAACAGGTAGTAAATGTCGTCGCCCTGGATGGCCTGCGTCAGAAACGGCAAGCGCAGCGCCAGCACGAAGGCAATGACGACGACCGCCTGCCGTTTCCACACGCTTACTCGCCCAGGTACGCCTGGTAATCGGCCGCTGACATCAGCCCGCCGATCTGACTCAGATCCGACAGCTTCACCTTTACCAGCCACGCCGCGCCGTGCGGGTCGGCGTTCAGTTTCTCCGGCGCGCCGGCCAGGTCTCCGTTTGATTCAATCACTTCCCCGTTCACTGGCGAATAGATATCGGAAACCGCCTTCACCGATTCCACCGAGCCAAAGGCCTTGCCCTCCTCCACCGCCGCGCCCGCCTTGGGCAGGTCGACATACACAATGTCGCCCAATTCATGCTGCGCATGATCCGTAATGCCTATCGTTCCCGTGTCGCCTTCAACCAGGATCCATTCGTGTTCTTTGGTGTACTTGTAGTTTTCCGGATACATTATTTTGCTCGCTTATAGAAGGGCGTTGCGATCACTTCCGCGTCCACAGCCTGATTGCGAATCATAACTTGAATCGGCTGTCCCGTGTTGGCTTTCTCCACCGGCAGGTAGCACATGCCGATGTTCATGTTCACTGTCGGCCCAGGCCCGCCGGAGGTGACCCATCCGGCCTTGGCGCCGTCCACTTGAATCTCATACCCGTCGCGGCCAATGCCGCGGCCCATCATCTTGAACCCGCACAACTTCCGTTTCAGACCCGCGGCCTTGATCTCTTCCAGTTTCGCTTTGCCCAGGAACTCGCCCTTGTTCAGTTTGACAATCCAACTGAGCCCCGCTTCCAAGGGATTCAATTCATCGTTGATCTCGTGGCCGTACAGCGCCATCGCCGCTTCCAGCCGCAGTGTGTTCCGTGCGCCCAGTCCGGCCGGCTTGATGCCGAACTCCTCGCCTGCCGCCAGCAGTTCGTTCCACAGACGCGGCGCCTCGCTGTTTGGTACATAGATTTCAAACCCGTCTTCGCCCGTGTAGCCCGTGCGCGCAATCGTGGCCGGAACACCGGAAACCTCGCCCGTTGTGAACCAGTAATACTTGATGGGCGCCAGCGCGGTTGCCGTCAATTTTTGCAGCGTTTCCACCGCGCGCGGCCCTTGCACGGCGATTTGGGATAGTGTTGGCCCGATGTTCTCCACCGTCGCGTCAAATAGATTCTGCTCCACGATGTGGGCGAAATCCTTATCCTGGTTGGACGCGTTTACGCACAGGAAGAAGTGATCGTCAGCGAACTTGTGAACCAGGATGTCATCCACAAACCCGCCCCCTTCCAGAATCAGTCCGCTGTAGTGCGCCTGCCCGATTTGCAGCTTTGCCGCGTCGTTGCACGATACCCAATTCACCAGTGCCAATGCCTGCGGGCCGCGTACCTCGATTTCGCCCATGTGCGAAACATCGAACAGTCCCACATTGTTCCGCACCGTGGCGTGTTCGTCCAGGATTCCGGTATACTGCACCGGCATATCCCAGCCCCCGAAATCAACCATCTTCGCGCCAGAGGCGCGATGCACCGCGTTTAGCGGCGTCTTGCGGAGGACTGCGGCGGCACTATCCATGAAACCCTAAGGATACCGTGCTAGCTTCAGGAAATGAAGTCTATTTCCTGGTCCTACCACCGCCAAGGTTGAATCACCTGCGGACGCACGCAAGAGTTTCTTGCGAAAAACAAAGTCGCTGTCGCCACGCGCGTTGACGCCAAGAAAGCCACCATCGGCCGCGACGAAGCATTGCAATTGGCCCGCACTGCCAGTGAGATTATCTCCGCAAAAGGCAAAACAGTGAAGCGGCTGAAGCCGGAAGGCGCCGCCGACGAGGCTATCGCCGCGCTCATCATCGGCCCCAGCGGCAATCTGCGCGCGCCGGCGTTCTTCGTTGGCAAGCGCCTGATGATTGGTTTTGAAGAAGAGGCTTACCGGGAGGTGCTTACTTAGGCGGCGCCACTTCGCCCTTCTTGCGCAGAGTGGGCGCTTTGCGCTTGCTCTGCGCTTCGGCCTCTTTCTTCTCGGCCACCTTTTTCTCGCTTTGCTCCTTGGTGGACAACAGCGCGTCGCGCTCCTTCTTCTCTCTCGCGTCGCGGTCGATCACCTGTTGGCCGCGCCCGGCCAGGTCTTCCTGGGCCAGTTCGAACGAATCCTTCGTGGTCTCAATCGCCGTTTCCAACGCCAGTTCATACCGCGCAATGTCCTTCGGACTCGCATCGCGCACTTTTTCCAGCCGAGCCAGCAAGCCCTTCTCCGCCTCCGCCAGCGCCTTTACGCCCAGAGCTACGTCCACCTTACGTTTCAGCGCGTCGTCGGTCACCACATCGGCCGCTTCAATGATCTTCGTGTACTGCTCCAGCAGGTCGTGAATCATCAGGCTTCGTCCGGCCTTTTCGCGTTTCAACAGGCTCTCCACCTGGTCCACGCGCTGTTTGGCGAAGTGCATGTAGAGTTGCAAACGCTCATTGCGCTCCTGCACCAGGCGTACCTGATCCACTTCGTCGCCTGTCAGGAAATCCTTGTCCTGCGCCGCCAGCGCCAGCGCCGTTACGATCAGCAATGCCTTCATCACTTCCCTCGCAAGGTGGCGTCCACCAGTTCGTCAATCTTCTTTTCCACATGCGCCAGCACGTCGTCCAGCACCGGACGGTCGTCAAAACTCATGTCCCGTTTGAATGTCTCCAGCCGCCGCAACAACTCCCGCAGCCGCAGTTCCGCCCGCTTGAAATACTTCGGGCTCCGCCTTGCGTTCTTGCCCGTAGCCTCCAGCGAATCCACCGACAAATCCACCGCCGCCTGGAACTCCCGCAGTTCATCTTTGATCTTCTTTACGTCGTTCGTGTCCAGCGAGGCACGCATCGCCGTCAGCACCTCACCCGCGTACACCAGCGCTTTTTCCGAACGTTTTTCCAGATTCGGCTCCGCTTTCACGGCCGTCAGATCCGCGCCGAACAGTCCGCCGGCCAAAAGCAGCAGCCACCCGAAACGTGTCATTTTTTGTCCAGCACTTTCTTCACCACTCGAATCCGCTGCCGCGCCTTGAACTCCTCTTCCGGACTTTTTCCATCGCTTAGCGCAAGAAATTTCTCATAGGCCGGCAACGCCTCTTTGTACAGTTGCATCCGGTCGTAGCATAGCGCCCGCAGGTACCACTGCGCGGGGGGCTCTTCGCCCTGCGCCCGCAGTTTGTCAAACGCCGTCAGCGTGCCCTGATAGTTTCCTAGCAAGAACAAAGTCGATGCAAGTTCCCGCCACGCCGCCAGCGCCTTCGGGTCCGCCTGCGCCGCGTTGTAGAACTCCTGCGCCGCGCCCGGCAGGTTTTTCGCTTCCCGCAACAGCCTTCCCAGCGTCAGCCGCAGCTCCACATTCCCCGGTTCCTGCCGTACTGCCGCCGCGATGAGCGGCAGCGCCTTGTCGTTCTGTTTCGATTTCAAATACGCCGTTGCCAGCGCGAACCGGTTCGCCGCCGTAGGAGATGTTTTCACCGCGTTTTCCAATTCGGCCACCGCGTCCGCCGCCTGCCCGCCTTCCAGCAGCAGCACGCCCATCCGTTCTCGCGCGCCGGGGTTGTCCGGGAACTGCTTGTAGATCGCAATGGCCGCGTCGCGATTCTTTGCCTGCTCGTGATAGGAGGCCAGTTCCAGCAGCGCGTCGCGATAGGAGGCATCGGCCTGCACCGCGCTTTCAAACCACGTCGCACTTTCCTTCACGCGCCCCTGGCGGGCCAGCGCCCGCCCCAGTCCCAGCATGGCCTCCGGCCGTTTGGCGTCAATCGCCAGCGCGGCGCGCAGCGGCGCCTCCGCTTCTTCCAGCTTGCCCAGTCCCAGCAGTGCTTCGCCCAGATAGTAGTTCGGCCGGTACTCCGCCGGTTTCTGTTTGCGGGCATCGTCCAGCAGCGCGGAGGCCTCACCGAACTCCTTCTGCCGCAGATGCAGCACGCCCACGTTCAGTTGAGCCTCAAACAGGCCCGGTTTCGCTGCCAATACCTTCCTGTAGGCCTCGATAGCCTCCGCATCGCGGTTCAGCAGGCTCAACGAAAGGCCTAGGTGAAACTGCGCCGAAATGTCTTCCTTGTCCTTGGCCACGGCGGCGGCGAACAGCTTCGCGGCCTCTTCATACTGCTGCCCTTCCAGCGCCTTCATGCCGTCCGCCGCCGGGTCAGCGGCCTGTAGCCAGAACGCGAGAAGTAGTAGGGGCACCATACGCCTTTAGTCTAAGCCAGGTATATATCGGCGCAACGGCCCAACGGTGTAATCTGAATCCAGGAGCACTTGGCTATGGAGGTGGAACTCACCGACGATCAACAGACGTTTGTCCGCCTCGGCGTTGAAAGCGGTCGCTATCGCGAAGAAGCCGATGCGGTGCGGGAGGCCCTGTCCCTTTGGGAGGAGCGGGAACGGCGACGGGTTGAGATTCTCGCCGCGATCGATCTTGCTGAAGCATCCTACGCGCGTGGGGAAGGAACGGTGATTTCGAGCCAGGCCGAATCGGAACGGTTGGCCGCGGAGATCAAGGAGCGTGGCCGCCAACGGCTTGCGGCGTCCGTGGGCCAAAAGTAGATGCACTACCGGCTGCTGCCCGAAGCACAGCGAGATCTCGATGACATCTGGCTTTACGTGGCGCGCGAAAGCTCGAGCATCGAAACCGCGGACGCTCAGATCGATGCCTTGACCGCCATGTTCTTGCTTGTCTCCAGCCATCCACGCATCGGCCGAACTTGGGACCAGGGGCTTCGCCTCGGTCTGCGGCGGATTCCAGTCGGCGATTATCTCGTCATCTAACCCATTGAAGACCAGGAAGTGCTGATCCTGCACATCATCCACGGCAGCCGCGATATTGACCGGCACATTCCTGCCTAACCCCCCATCAACTCCCGCAAATACCGCCCCGTATACGACTCCTCCAACTCCGCAATCTGCTCCGGCGTGCCCGCGCCCACAATGCGCCCGCCGCCGCCGCCGCCCTCCGGCCCCAGGTCGATCACCCAGTCCGCCGCGCGGATCACTTCCAGATTGTGTTCGATGGTTAATATGGAGCCGCCGTTGTGAATCAGACGTTGGAAGGCGTCCAGCAGTTTCCGTATATCGTCGAAGTGCAGTCCCGTTGTCGGTTCATCAAACAGGAACAGCGTTCCGGCCGATGACGATTGCGCCAGATGCGACGCCAGTTTCACACGCTGCGCCTCCCCGCCCGATAGCGTGGTGGCCGATTGGCCCAGCCGCAAATACCCCAGGCCCACATCCTGCAGCACCTTCAGCTTGTTCACCAGCTTTGGCGTCTCGTGGAAGAAGCGCAGCGCCTCCGCCACCGTCAGTTGCAGCACCTGATTCACGTTCAGGCCCTTGTATCGAATATCCAGAATCGACTGTTTGAACCGCGTTCCCTTGCAGTCCTCGCAAATTAACTCCACATCGGCCAGGAACTGCATCTCCACCGTCACCGTTCCGTCTCCCTGGCACGTTTCGCACCGTCCGCCAGGAATGTTGAACGAAAAGTGCCCCGGCGTATAGCCGCGCCGGTCCGCCTCCACGGTGGAGGCAAACAGGTCGCGAATCGTGTCGAACGCCTTCACATAGGTGACTGGATTCGATCGCGGCGTCCGCCCGATCGGGCTCTGGTCCACCAGCACCACTTCCTTCAGCAGGTGCGCCCGTTCAATTGTCTTCCACGTCTGCCGTTCCGCCCCCGGCGCGTCGCCTTCGTCGCTCACTGGCCGGCCTTCGCGCGACAACTCCCGCTCCAAGGCCCGGTAAATCACCTCATGCACCAGGCTCGATTTGCCCGATCCCGATACGCCCGTCACCGCCACCAGCATATGCAGCGGTATGGTTACGTCCACGTTCTTCAAGTTGTTCGCCCGCGCCCCCGCCAGCCGGATCGTCTTCTTCGCCACCACCGGCCGCCGCGCCACTTTTACGGACGTGCTCATCTCATTCCGCAAGTAACGCCCGGTGAGCGAGGTATTCGCCGGCTCCAGCAGTTGCGTGTAGTTGCCCTGAAACACCACCGCCCCGCCATTTTCGCCCGCGCCCGGGCCCAGGTCCACAATGTGATTCGCCGCCCGCATCACGTCCGGGTCGTGCTCCACGGTGAGAATCGTGTTGCCCAGGTCACGCAGTTCATGCAGAATTTTCACTAGCCGCGCCGTATCCCGGCTGTGTAGCCCGATCGATGGCTCGTCCAATACGTAGCAGGCGCCCACCAGCCGCGAACCCAGACAGGTAGCCAACTGAATCCGCTGCGCCTCGCCGCCTGACAGCGTTGCCGACATGCGATCCAGCGTCAGGTACTGCAACCCCACATCGTTCAGGAATTGCAGTCGCTGCCGGATCTCCACCAGCACCTTGCCCGCGATCGCCTGCTGCTCCGCGCCCAGTTCCAAATTTTGAAAGAAGGCGTACGCTTCGGCGATATTCATGCGGACCAGTTCGGCCATCGTGAGCCCGCTCACCCGCACGTTCAACGCCTCCTTTCGAAGCCGCGAACCTTGGCACTCCGTACATTCCGAATAGCCCCGGTAGCGGCTCAGGAACACCCGCACCTGCACTTTGTACTTTTTCTCTTCGACCTCCGCGAAGAACACGTTGCGAATGTAGTTGGACAGCAGGTTCCGTTCGGCCTTGGTCAACTCGGCCACCGGCACGTCGCAGCGCACGGTCTTCCCGTACAGCTTAGTGAACTTTCCCTGCCACCCGTGATAGGCCGGCTTCGTCCAGGGCTGCACCGCGCCCGTCGCAATCGATAGCGACGCGTCCGGAATAGCCAGGCTCATGTCGTAGTCGATTACGTTGCCAAACCCTTGGCATCGCGGGCATGCCCCCACTGGATTATTGAAGCTGAAAAGCTGCGGCTCTGGGGTTTGATATTCCAGGTTGCATTTCTTGCACGCGAACTTTTCGTTGAACTTCCGCAGCGGCGGCTCGGGCACGCCGGCCTGTTCAAATAGCACCTCGCCCGACTCGCGATAGCAGGTTTCCACCGTATCGGCCAGCCGCGAACGCAGTTCGTCCGAAGTCGTGATGGCCACCCGGTCCGCCAGCACGAACAGCGGTTTGGAGAAATCGATGTCCAACAGGGATTCGGGCGTCGAAAACTCGAATACCTGTCCGCCCTGGTACAGCCGGTTGAAACCCTTTCGCCGCAGTTCGAACAGATGGTCCCGCAACTGCCCGGCGTCTTTGCCGGAAGGATGCACCGGAAACAGCGCGTACCAGCGGGAGCCCGCCGCCTCCGCCGCCATCGTCTCCGCCACTATGTCCACCGTATCTTTGCGCACAACGTCCCCGCATTGGGCGCAGTGCGTTGTGCCCGCGCGGGCGAACAGCAGCCGCAGAAAGTCGTAGGTTTCCGTGGAAGTCGCCACGGTGGACCGCGGGTTTCGCGTTGTGTTTTTCTGCCGGATGGCGATAGGCGGCGCCAGCCCCAGAATTTCCTCAACGTCTGGTTTCTCCATCCGGTCCAGGAACTGCCGCGCATAGGCCGACAACGACTCCACGTACCGCCGCTGCCCCTCCGCGTAAACCGTGTCGAACACGAGCGACGATTTTCCTGATCCCGATACACCCGTCACAACTGTCAATTGGTTGTGAGGCAGCGAGAGAGAAACGTTTTTCAGGTTGTGCATCCGCGCGCCGCGAATGAAAATGGAGTCTTCCAATGTGCAGGCCCATTCCAATTATATGAGGGAGTTCACGCCGGCCCGTCTGCGGGCATTTCGACGTGCCCTTGGCGCCTGGTACGATGCCTGCGCCCGCGACCTTCCCTGGCGCCGGACCCTCGACCCTTATCGTGTCTGGATCTCAGAGATCATGCTCCAGCAGACCCGCGTCGCCGCCGTCATCCCTTACTACGAACGGTTCTTGGCGCGCTTTCCTGATGCCGCCACCCTGGCCGCCGCCGATGATGACGCGCTGCTGTCGGCGTGGGCCGGGCTTGGCTATTACTCTCGTGCCCGCAACGTGCGCGCCGCCGCGCAGACCGTTACCCGCCTCGGCGCCTTTCCCCAATCCTATGAGGGAATTCTCGCCCTTCCCGGCATTGGTCCTTACACCGCCGCGGCCATCGCCAGCATCTGTTTCGGCATCCCGAAGGCGGTGCTAGATGGCAATGTCATGCGAGTAATCTGCCGGCTAACGGCCGATGACGCGGACATCCTCTCCAGCCGGACGCGTGAACGTATGCAGGAATCTGCACAAATGTTACTCGACTCCGCCTCCCCCGCCCGTCACAACCAGGCGGTTATGGAGTTAGGCGCCACAGTCTGTATTCCGCGCGATCCAAAGTGTAAAATCTGCCCGGTAAGTAAGTACTGTTTAGCGCGGAAATCCGGTTTGGAACGTGAATTGCCTATAAAGTTGCGTAGGGCCGAGATCCGCCGTGTCGGGCGGACGCTTCTGGTGGCCATACGGAACGGAAATATTCTTCTCTGGCAGCGTGCGCAAGACGCCACTATGCTGGGGGGATTTTGGGAACTTCCCGAACCGCATCAACTGCCAGAAGCGAAATCTGCTAAACTTCTCCACAAGTTCTCGCACGCTATCACCAATCACATCTACGACTTCCATGTGGTTAGTGCGCGGGCGGGCCAGGTGCAGTCCCTCCTCCAGTGGACGCCCCTGGAACAGCTCCCGGCCCTTCCCCTCAGTACGGTAACCCGGAAGGCATTGGCGGGAATGCACGTTCTCCCCTAGGCACCACTGTTAGGTGTAGGTTAGAAAAGGGGAACAGTTGTGAACTCTTGTTCTGGTAATAATTACATTCACGGGGTATCGAGTATGCTGAATACAATTCGGGTTAGCTATCGGATGAAAAAGCTACCATTCTTTAACAGTAGGGGACGCGCAATTACACTTCTGGTGTCGTTGCCAATGCTCGTTTGGGCGTTCAGTTCGGGACCGGATCCTCGTTCCGAAGGCGGCCCGGGCGGCTCTGCGCTCTCCTGCGCCCAGGCCGGTTGTCATACCGGTACGGCACTCAACGCCGGCGGCGGCAAAGTGGAACTCCAGTTCCCTGACGGCCTGACTTACACGCCGGGCCAGAAGCAGCGGATTAAGGTGGTGATCACCGATTCCACTGCGCGTGCCTACGGCTACCAGGTTTCCGCGCGTCTGGCGAGCAGTGAGACCAATGGACAGGCCGGGCGCTTCGACGTCGTTGGCACCGGTCAGTTGATCCTATGCCAGGACGGGCGCGAACGCACCGGTTCGGGCAACTGCGCCACCGGTGCCCCGCTGGAATTCATTGAACATGGCCGCCCGGCCACCGCCAACACCATCGAATTCGATTGGACCCCGCCCGCCGCTGCTACTGCGGGAAATGTGCGCTTTTATGTGGCGGGCAATGCCGCCAATGGGGACGGTCGAAACTCGGGCGACAAGATCTACACTGCCAACTTCACGCTTACGCCGAAAACCGCGTCCTCCAACGCGCCCGCCATTACCCCCACAGGCGGCGTCACCAATGGGGCGTCCTTTGCTTCCGGCGTTGTGAGCGGTTCGTGGACCACGATCTTTGGAACAAACCTGGCCCCAGCTACTAAGGACTGGACCGGCGCCATTGACGCCGCAGGCAACTTCCCCACGTCTCTGGACGGCGTGAGCGTCACGATTGATGGAAAGCCCGCGTCTATCTACTTTATTTCCCCTGGGCAGATCAACGTGCAGGCGCCCGACCTGGCGGGGAAGACGGGTCCAGTGCAAGTCGTCGTGAAAACGGCAGAAGGCGAATCCGCGCCGGTTTCCGTCACTGCCGCCAAGGAGCTTCCCGGTCTCTTCCTGTTCACGCAAGCCCCGAAGAAGTACCCGGCGGCGGTTCGCGCTGACGGCGTGTTCATCGGTCCGGCCGCCCTATTCCAAGGCGTGACCACCGTTCCCGCCAAACCAGGCGACGTAGTGCTGTTCTTTGGTACCGGCTTCGGTCCAACAAACCCGGCCGTCGCGCCAGGGAAGATCTTCAATGGCGCCGCGCCACTCGTGGACTCCGTCCAAATGCGCATCGGCTCCGCCACAGTAACACCCGCCTTCGCCGGGCTTTCCAGTTCCGGCCTCTATCAGTTCAATGTCACCATCCCCGATGTACCCAACGGGGAGCATGCCATTGAAATGCAGATCAACAGCGTTTCCATCCAGACGGGAGTTGTACTCGCCGTCCAAAGATAAAAAGGACCTATGCCAATATCCACCAGAATCTTTAGCCTTCTCTTCGCGGGCGCCCTCCTGGGGGCCCCCGCCGCTTTCGCTTTCTCCACCGGGCCCCGCGGTCCGGTGGCGGGGGTCCCCACTGACAACAACGGCGCCAACTGCACCGCTTGTCACCGGACCTTCGCTCCGGCGAACTCCGATAACACCGGCAGGTTTCAGATTCTGGTGGATCGTCTCACGTACACACCAGGTGTAACAAAGAAGATCCGCATCAAAATTGAGCATCCCGAAGCGCAGCGATGGGGATTTCAATTCACTTCGCGACAGGCCAGTGACACCACCAAGGGCGCCGGAACACTTGTTGGCAACGACAGTATTCTGGTTCGCTGCGGCCTAACCATCGCCTTGCCTCCCTGCGCTGGGGAGCCAGAACCGCAGTTCGCCGAGCATACGCAGGCCTCCACTCGCGCTGGCACCCGTGCCGGAGTGGAATGGGAATTCGATTGGACTCCGCCCGCTAATGAGGTTGGAGACATCACGTTTTTTGCCGCCGGTAATGCCGCGGACAATACCAACACTAACGCCAATGACCGCATTTACACGACCTCTATCACACTAAAGGCCGAGGGCGCCTGCAACCTCACCAGGAAACCTACCCTGCGCACCGTCGGCAACGCTGCTTCGTTCGCTCGCGAACTTTCGCCCAACCTGATGGCCAGCGTTTTCGGGCTCGATTTTGAAGTGGCTGGCCGAACCCGCGCCGCCAGCACCGGTGACTTTGTCGACGGCGCTTTCCCGCAGCAGTTGGCCTGTGTCGCTGTGGAAATTGGCGGACGCCGTGCGCCGATTACGTATGTCCAAACCGACCAGATCAACTTCCAGGTTCCGGCCGGCACCCCAGCGGGTTCCGTGCCGTTGACGGTGATCCTGAATCCAGGCCGCCCGAATGAAGTGAAGTCCGACGTAGCCACAGTGACGGTAAACAATCATGCGCCGGCCTTCTTCACTTTTGGCGGCCGGTCGATTGCCGCGCAGACCTCCGATTTCAGAACGATCGCCGATCCTGCCGTCGTTCCCGGTGGCGTGGCTGCCCGTCGCGGCGATGTGGTGATTCTCTACGGCACCGGCTTCGGTCTCGGCGAGCCCGTCTACCAGGCCGGCGAGATCGCTTCCGGTCAGGTCCCCTTGCGGGATCGGGTCACGATCACTGTTGGCGGCACCGCTCTCCCTGCTGCGGATATTTTGTACGCTGGACTCGCGCCGGGCAACATTTCGGGCCTTCAGCAGTTCAACATCCGCATCCCGCAGTCGGCTGCCACGGGTAACCTGCCGATTTCCATTATGGTGGGCGGCGTTTCGACGCCGGCCGCCGGCGCGGTGATCCCGGTGCAGTAGCCGGTTTCAGAAGCCGTTCGTTAGGAAAGGCGCCAGGCCGCAGGGTCCGGCGCCTTTCTTCTGTTTGGGCGCAGCGCGGCGAATGTACTTGCGGCCGGCGAGGTCCCCACGCCGGGACGAACGCGGCCATCGAACGGAGCGTGTGCGGACCTCCGCAGATGATCGAGAATCTGGAGGCGCGCCGCTGATGAACGCAGGTCCGCGCGCACAATTCTCCGATATGCGGACTCCTTCAGAAGGGACTGCGAACACAGCAGGGCCCGGGCCGCCGCCGAGGCGACTGCGAACCAGAAGACATGGCCGCAAAGCGCGGACTGCGGCCGGAGGGTAGACACGTTTCCGTCCTCGTCCAGCCGCCAAGAATTGTCCATCCGCGGACCATCGACAGCGAGTAGACAGAATCGCAATTGATTAGCTGCCCACTGAAGCGGTTCCGTGGACTTGGGAATGAAGGCGCCAAACAGAGATCGGACGGCAAGTGCGCCGTTCTAAAGAGCTGTTTGGGCCACGCTGGTGAAGGCGGCGAAGGCATCGGCTCCGTCCTGATTCTCGGAACGCTCCGGCACCTTCCGCGCAGTCACCGTCGGCCGGATCATTCGCTCGGCTCGACGAATAGAGCGGACAGAAAGCGCAGTAATCGCCCGTCGTCATAGGTTTGCCGAACCCGCTGAGGCACCGTCGACTATCCTGATCCTCCAACATTCGGTCCCGCGGATGGTGGCGCACCAACTCTTTCAACTTGTCCGCTTTCCCGGCGAATTCTGCCTGCAGCAGACCGTCCCCCGCTCGCCACTGTTCCATCCCTTCCTGAAACGATACTCTTGCCGTGACGCCAAACTCCCGCGCCGGGTTCTGCTTGGTCCCAATAACTCGGTCATGTTCCCCAGAATATGGCCCAGGTACCCATACTGCTCGATCGCATCGAACTCTGCGGCATCGTAACGCTTCTCCCGGTTGCTGATCCCACCCCGCCAGGATCGCTGGGGAGAATCTTCCGCACCTCTTCGTTCCGGTGCTGTCCGCGGATGTTGTAAGTCGCCGCCGCATTTATAGGGCCGATTTCCCTCCGGCTCGCCAGCCGTTGTCCTCGGTGTGTACAGACGGCACCTCCCGGAAGGCTCCCCGCAAGTGCTCGTACTTGACGCCCAGTTCCCTTTGGCCCGCCGTAACGCATTTTGCGCCAGCGGCGACGGCGTAGTCGTCACCCCCGGTCAGTTCTCTCAATACACGCGGCACCTTCCGTTGTGGCACCCCCACACCATGCTGCAGGGCGTGCGCCGCCACCCCTGCTCCTCTCACTTTCATTCCGCATCCCCGGCAGTGGCCAACGGGCCGCCGCAAAATGGGCATACACCGTCGCCATAGCTTCCGCGGCCGGAGTTATACGCCGCCAAAGGGTCCGTGCCCCATCCTTCGGCCAGGCCTTTCCGAATTCGGCACGGGCTTCTCTTTGGAAGACGGCGCCGATTACCGCCGTCCGAACCGCTTCAGCCGCGCATTCTCCTCACGCAACCATGCCATCTGCCGCTGCAACGTAAGCACCTGCGCAATCAACTCTTCCCGGCTTACTCGTCTCGTTGGCCAATGCGCGCCTCTGGATGCCGTCCCCAGCAGACTGCCCAAGTCCCTGAAGCATTTCCAACCCTTTCTGTTCGGGCCCAATAAGCCCGCTTTTCGCTCCGGGCCCGCCAATCAACTGCCCCGCTCGACAGCCGTAAACTTCTGCTTCCCTTATGATGACTATCACCCGCGAACGGCAATCCGCCGCCTGAGCGCGCCGCTGGTGTCCAAGTCTTGTTGATTCCTGCTTTTGGCCTTGGCATCCCCCTCGACGAACTCCGCGCTCGGTGGGGACTTGTCCGTAATGCGTTCGTATTCTCACTATTTTCTGATCTTCCCGCCCGCGCCTTACAGGCGTAGCATCTAGTTAGATCCGAGGAGTAAGATATGCCCGTAGTGGCCTGGCTCGCGGCGACGCTGGTGCTCTGCCTTTGTGCAGAGGCCGCGGAACCGAATCGGCAGACGCCGGTTTACAACGCAGCCAGTATCGTTAACGCCGCCACCAATGAGCCCGGCCCCCTGGCGCCGCTGGGACTCGTGTCTCTATACGGCAAGGACCTGTCCTTCGTCTCCCGCGCCATCACTCCCGACGATGTTCGCAACGGTCAACTGCCCACCACTCTTATCGGCACCGGCGTAGTTGTCTCCATCGATAACGTCGCGGTTCCGATTCTCTTCGTCTCGCCTGGCCAGATCAATTTCCTGATCCCAGGCAACATCCGCACGGGCCGCCGCCAACTTCGAGTCCTCACCAATGGGAAGACCGGGCCGGACGTGCCTATCGATATTGCCGAGTCGTCGCCAGGGATGTTTCAAATGACGCCCAGCGCCGTCATCGCCACGCGGCCGGACGGTTCACTGATCACCCCGGAGGCGCCCGCAATCCCGGGCGAAGTGTTGGTGATCTATGCCGCCGGTCTCGGCGCCACCCAGCCCGCCGTTACAGGACTCTCGATTCCAGCATCGGCTGCATCCATCTCCGCCCGCGCGCAGTTCGCCGTCCTGCTGAATGACGCGCCTATCCCCGACGACCACATACTTTATGCCGGCCTGACACCGGGTTTTGCCGGTCTGTACCAGATCAATTGCCGTCTCCCGGAAGGCACGGCGCCCAATCCCGAGATTCGCCTCCGTCTGCCGGGCCAAACGAGTCCCCCGCGGCTGTATTTAGCTGTTCGTCCCGCGTTGGCATCGGTACAATAATGTCTGATGATGTCTCCGCGCATACTGGGTGCGATACTCACGGTTGCCGCTGTGTCCTTGCTTTCGGTGGGCCGCCTTTTCGTTCAAATTGCAGATTTCTATCCAACGGCGCCTTCACCGGACGGTGTCACCGATTTTGACGCTCGTTTCGCTCCGCTGCGCGCCATGTTGCCCGCCAAGGGAGTGATCGGGTACATGACAGACGCCGACACGCCTGCGAGCGATACGAATGCGCAGGCGGAATATCATTTGGCGCAGTATGCGCTTGCTCCCGTTCTGGTTGTTCGTTCGTCAGAGCAACGTTTTGTCGTCGGGAATTTTCACCGGGCCGTGACCACCGGGAGCCTTCGGGATCGTGGTTTCAAACTGGTGCGGGAGTTCGGAAATGGCATCGCGCTTCTGGAAAACGAGAAGGTGCGCTAACGATGCGCGTCACACCAGTGGCGGACGTGCCGCCATCCCAGCCCGCAGCGCGCCGCCATCGCACACACCTGGGTTTGTATACGCTGCGCAACAACGCGGGCAACACTGGTGAGGCCGATTGCCCGGCGCGGCACGCCGGGGTCAAGTTGCCGGTTTCGTCGCGTTCCGGCCTTTGTCGGCTTGCCGGAAAGGTCCGTACCCAGCCCAAATCGCGACTGCGGGCGCCAGCGAATTCCTTTGCTGGCCGAAACCGGACATTCGCGCCAATGGCGGGCCCCGGCCGCGGCGGCAGAAAGCGTAGCGGCTAGATGGGTTCCTGGTTTTTGCTTGTCACTCTGATTGCGCTGGGGTTCCTGCTGCTCCGGGCCATCTGGCCGTCGTCGCGCGGGTGGTCAGGGACCGACCCGCTTCGTTTGGCCGCCGCTCCGGCATTCGGACTCGGTATCGGTAGTTGTTTGTACTTTGTGTTTCGAATCGTGCTGCAACTTCCGGTATTGGCTGTCGATATTGCCGTGATCGCGGCGCTTGTCTGCACCGGGGCCGCGGCATGGTCTCGCGCCGATGCCACGGTGGACATTGGTCCGAACCATCGGCCGGCTCCATTATGGCTGTGGGGCTTGCTTGGAGCAGGGGCGCTGATGGCGCTCCTTACGTTCCTCATGCTGCACGCCGCCGCTCCTCACGGAGAATGGGACGCCTGGTCCATCTGGAATCTACGCGCCAGGTTTCTCTTCCGCGCCCAGGAGTTTGGGAGCCCATTCTCCGCACTCATCGATTGGGCCCACCCGGACTATCCGCTCCTGGTTCCCGGCGCCATCGCGTTGTTATGGCACGCTGGCGGAAGGGAGTCCACCGCCATCGCCGGCGTTGTCAATCTGTTGTTCCTTCTGTCTGCCGTCACCGTTCCCTTCTTCGCCCTACGCCTGCTTCGCGGCCCTTCGCTGGCCGCGCTGGGTGCTCTGTCGATTCTGGCCGCGACCGCCATGGTTCGGGTCAGCGCGTCGCTCTACGCCGACGTGCCGCTGGCGGCGTTTTTCGTCATCGCCGGATGTTTCCTTGTTTACGGCTTGGAAGTCGAGACCGCGGGGCCCGGGCCGATCCTCGCGGCAGGCTTCGCCGCCGGTCTGGCGGCGTGGACTAAGAACGAAGGATTGCTGTTCTGTGTCAGCCTCGGCGCGGCGCACTTCTTGGCCATCAAAGGGGTTGCCGAAATCGGCCGCCGCGTCCGGACAGTCATTCCGTTGGCGGCAGGAATTCTGGTTGTCCTCGCTGTCGCTGGCCACTTCAAATTCCGAATGGCGCCGCCGAATGACCTCGTAAATGCATCAAATAAGGGGTTATTTGGTGCCAGAATCGTCGATTTTGGACGCTATTGGGCGACATTTTGGGCCTTCGTTGGCGAGTTTTTGACCTTTGGGAACGTCCTAGTGCCCCCGGTGATCGTCTTTTCCGCCTGGCTGGCTCTGGTTCGCGTCCGCGCGACCCTGACAGGCGCCGCGCTGCTGCCGTTGGTGGCGGTGACTCTTCAACTGGCGGGCTATTTTCTGGTGTACGTTACCGCGCCGAACGATCTCGATTGGCAATTGACGACTTCGCTTCCCCGCCTGTTGCTCCATGTCTGGCCGTTGGCTGTCACTGGTATCTTCTTGATTTCTCGCGACATTTTTGACGGAGACCCGCAACCTTCGGGCGCTGCCGCGCGTTCAAAATAGGAAAGCCTTACAATGAGGGAGGAGTCCGGCGATGCAATCTCATTTTCTGTTTTTGGGTGTCTTCGGCATGGCGCTGGCCGCGCAGACGGCTACGACCGGTCAGTACGCCGTTCCTGCGGGTACTAGGATACCTTTGGTAATGATCAACAGCGTGTCTACCAAACATGCAGCCGAAGGGGATCGCATCTATCTGGAGACCTCCTATCCGATTCTCGCTGACGGCCGTGTGGTGATCCCCCCTGGCTCGTATGTTGCTGGAACGATTACCTCTTCCAAGCGTGCAGGGCGCATAAAGGGCCGGTCGGAACTCTACGTGCGATTCGATTCGCTGACGCTTCCCAACGGGGTAACGCGGGATTTTCGTGCCCGCATGGGAGGACTAGACGGACGGGCGAGCGAAGACTTCGACCGTAGCGAGGGGCGAATCAAAGGAGAAGGCACGAAGGGGCAGGATGCCGTGAAAGTGGCGACGGCGGCGGGCGCCGGAACTTCGGTTGGCGTAATCGCGGGCAGCGCGGCGGGCCGGCCTGGGATGGGCAGCGCCGTTGGCGCCGCAGCGGGTGCCGCGGCAGGAATGGTTGGAGTCCTGCTGTCACGGGGCCAGGATGTGGTGCTGGGCAGGGGTACGGTTGTTGAGATGGTGTTGGATCGAACTGTGGAGTTTTCCGAAATTGAGGTTGACTTCAGCAGTGCCCCGGGCGGGAGACGGTCGCCGGTCACGGAAGAGGGGCCCGTCCGGAAGCGCCCGGGAACAAGTGGAACTCTAGGGCAGCGTCCGGGCATTGGGATTCCGTAGGTTTTCGGCGCCGCCGACTACTGCAAACCCCCTATTCGAAGCGCCGAAAAGGCCCTGTACCACGGTGGTACTTAGGAACCTACGATTGGTGGGGTTCAAAGTACCTAATTATTTTGGCTGTCCAAGCCTATTCTCCAGTGGAATACCCGCCGATACATTCTATGTGGAGCTATGGACTTAGGATCGTTGGAACTCCAAATCTTCGTTAGCCTTACGGTGGTGCTTGGTGGCGCGTTTGTGGCGTTGGTTTGCGACTACCTCAAGGGCAATAATGAGCAATTGCGTGAGCACAACATTGAACTCCGGGTGCGGAAGGAGGAACAGGAGCGACGTCTGCTCTTGGATCCAGCGGGTTTCCTGGGGCAATTCGTGCCAGGCGCGAATACGGTTGCCCGGTCCGCGACTTCAGCTGAGTCTGGTGCGAACGGCGGCGGGAGAACTGTAGCGCCGCATGAAGTAATGCAATCGTTTGCGATGCCCGAGGCATTGTCGAAGGCTGAAGCGAGAGCGGCGAAAATGCAGTCCCGTGGTGAGGATGACTCCTATGAGGCGGCCGATGTACCGCCGTTGACTCAGCGCAGGTCAAGCCGGAAGCGACCGGTGCGCGGAGCAGACAAGCCTTCAAAATCCAACGGCGACAAATATGCCGATTGGGTCCGCCCAGAAGTAATTGCGCGAGTGGCGCGTAAGGCGGAAGCTTCTGCCGCCCACGCGTCCGATGTACGAGAAGATTTGGGAATCACTCCGGAGCCGATGGAAGCGGCACCGGCATCCAGCCCGGCTATTTCGGATACCCGTCTGTTGCTGCCTGAATCTCAAAGTAGCCGGGAGATGCGCGCCGATCTTACTCCAGCGGCGGTGACTCCGCCGAGTGCCTGGGTATCTCCGGTCGCGGGGGATTTCCGGGGGCCGATCCCAGAACCGGCGACTGTAGTGGCAGAATCCCGGATGAAGCCCGAAGAGGCCGAGAGACTGCAAAAGGAGATCGAACGAGTCGCACAGTTGGAACGTCAGCCGCTGGCGCCCGCTCCTGGCACGATACTTCGGCCGCTCACTGTTCCTTCCCTGCGATTGGAAGAAGAGATCCAACGGATCGCGGAGCAGCCGAAAGCCAGTGTGCCGCCGATTCAGTCTGAATGGCACAGCCAACTGCTAGACGATGTCATTGCGGCGAGTGCTTCCCGCGAACCAGCGGCGCTGCCGACTGCCAAGCTGAAATCCGAGGTGGCGGCGTCGCCGGTGAATCCAACTGCCAGAATCGGTACGACATTTCGCGCCGAAATGATGGCCGAGCCGGTCCCGGTTCAGGCGAAGGCGTTTGACGTTGAACGTAAGATGCCCGCCGTCGAGCCTAACGGCAGCGAATTGGCCGTGCCGTTGATGGCTGTGGTGCCGGGATTGGATGAAATCGAACTTGAGGCGCCCGCTGCACCTGAAGTCGTTTCGCCTGCGAGCGTGATTTTAACGCCGCCCGAGAGTGTCCCGGCATGGACGGAACTCGGTGTTTCCGTTGCCTCAGGCGATGAAGACGTGGCCGAACCGCCGGTGGTTGTGGCGGCGGCATTGGACGAGATCGAATTGGAGGCGTCCGGTACACCTGAAGTTGCTGCCCCTGTGGGTGTGATGTTTGACTCGCCCGAGGTTGTGCCGACATGGCCGGAGTTTGGTGTTTCCGTTGACTCAGGCGATGAGGACATGGCCGAACCGCCGGTGGTTGTGGCGACGGCATTGGACGAGATCGAATTGGAGGCGTCCGGTACACCTGAAGTTGCTGCCCCTGTGGGTGTGATGTTTGACGCGCCCGAGGTTGTGCCGGCATGGACGGAACTCGGTGTTTCCGTTGCCTCAGGCGATGAGGACATGGCCGGACCGCCGGTGGTTGTGGCGGCGGCATCGGACGAGATCGAATTGGAGGCGTCCGGTACACCTGAAGTCGTTGCCCCTGTGGGTGTGCTGTTTGACGCGCCCGTAGCTGCGCCGGAATGGCCGGAGTTTGGTGTTTCCGTTGACTCAGGGGATGAGGAAGTTGCACTACCGCGTGCGAGCGAGATTGGAATTGAGGCGCCGCCCGCGCTGGATTTCGCTCGGTCGAGCGAGGTGGCTGCATGGTCGACGGCAGACGAAACCGTTTCGCCGACGGTCGAGATGAACGCTGCCCCGCCACCCATGGTCGCCGCAGAGGAAGGTGACGTCGAACTCGAGGCTATAGAGGAGCTATTGGCGGCGACACCGTCTGTCACAGGCCACGAATTTGGTTCTCCGATAGCCGATCCGCCGCGGGAACGAGAGGAATCGTTGCCGCTTCTCGCACAGGAAGAGCAAGTTCCAGCAGAAACCCATCCGTATGCACTGTACTTCGACATAGAATCGAAACCGTTTGGGGAAATGGAGGTGCCAGCTCTGGCCGATCCGGTTCCCGTGAATTACGTTGGGACGCTAGCTACTCCCAATCCGCTCGCCGCCGATCCTATTCAGGCAGAGCTGCCCTCATTATCATTTGTCCTGAATTCCGAACCCGAAGCGTCACGAGAGCCAGAGACTCCATTTCCCTCTGAGTGCGAGTTCAGTCCATATTTGGTCTCGCCCCGGTCTTCGCATTTGGCCGGGATGGGTGTATCCCCGGTCGTACACTATTTGCCCGTGATGCCGCCGATTGATCGGCCGAGAGTCCAGTTTGCTGTAGCGGAAGAGCCATCTCTTTCTCGGGCGATACCGGCGCGGGCGGACGACGAAGAACGAGATTCCCTGCCAGACCTGCTTCCAGTCCATTCTGATATGAGTTGGGAACCACTTCCTGCGTTGGCGGAAGCGCCCTTGCCGGTGTTCGCTGACTCTTTTGCCGAACCCGTTGGCCTGATGCCGATTGAGAGCGAACCGCCTCCGGTTTGGAATGCTCCGGCTGTCGCCGCGGAGGTCACAGTACCTCCGTCGGCTGCGGCACCGATCGATATTACTGCGCTGCGCCAACCGGAGCCAGAGGCGGTAGCTCCCGCCGCGGCGATTCCCGACCTGCTCCTTCCCACCGGAATCCATGACGTTGGGACGTGGATGCGGCTATTGAGTCTCCCGAACCCGATGACAGGCATCCTGTTTGTGATCACGCTCCAGTCGAGCGACGGTGTTTCGGTGGTTGAGCGAAAGAACCCCTTGCCGGCCAGCGACAACGCCGCAGCGATCGACAAACTGATGGCATCCTTCGTAAGAGAGGGGGATTTCGGAGCACGAATCCTGGAAAATGAATGGGTCTTCGTTTACAGTCACGACGTTGCTGGATTCAATCAGCGCCGCGTAGGGATGATCTCAGAAAAGCTGTGGGACTTCCAACTCCGCCATCTGGGAATGGCGAACGTAAGCTTCAAATGGGGAGCAGTGGACGTGAAATCGGAGCCATTAGGTGAGGCCGTTCAGGCGGCACGCGATCGAATGAATCAGACTCGCCGGACTCGCAAACTGCCTGGGGCTGATTCGTCTGTGCCGCGCCGTGTGGTGAACGCCTAGGGTTTCTTGCGCAGTTCGGCGTCGAGTTCGTCCAATGCCTTTCCTGCCTCGGTCCACTGTCCCTGCTGGACAGCTTTTCTGTACCGCTCCCAAGAGTTCCGGAGGCTGTTAATCCGGTCGGTACTGTTTGACGTCGTGGTGGCGGACGGAGGCGGCGCGGGCTCCCCAGGCCTGGCATCTCTGGACAGGGCCGCGGCCTGTCCGCCGGCGAGTTGCGCGAGGGCCTGCTCGTAGGTGTCGGCGTAGATGATTTCGTTCCCGTACGCGACGACGACCTTCTTCAATTGGGGCATCCTGGCTTGTGCTGCCTGCAGGTAGATCGGCTCCACGAAGACAAACGTGTTGCCGACGGGCAGCACCACCATTTGCCCATGGATGACTTGGGATCCCTGCTGATTCCAAAGTGTCAAATCCTTTGAAATCGTCTGGTCCTGATTCAGACGGCTTTCGATCTGCATAGGGCCGAAGAAGAGTTCCTCTTTGGGCAATTCCATCAGGGCCATCTGTCCAAGCGATTCCCCGTCGCAGCGGGCCATAAGGAGTCCGATGAGATTGTCTTTTCCGCGCGGCGTAAAAGGCAGCATAAGCAAGAATTCCGGCTCGCCTGCGCCACCGGCTTCACGGGGAAGAGCGGCGACGACATAGTTCGGGTCCAATGGGGCTTTCCCGCTGGCATTCCCGGTGACAGAACGGCGGGCTACATCCCAGACATCCACCTTGTTGTAGAAGGCATCTGGCGCGTTCATGTGGTAGGTAAGCAGGATTTCCGCCTGGACTCGAAATAGCCACTCCGGATAGCGAACATGGGCCCGAAGGTCCGGGGGCATCGTCGATTTGTCGAGCAACAACCGGGGAAAAACTCCCTGGTAGGCGCGAATGAGCGGGTCTTTCGGTTCGAAGACGTAGAGCTTGGTCTCGCCCGAGTAGGCGTCGACGGTTGCTTTCACTGCGTTTCGGGCATAGTTGATCCGGCCGGTCTCGGCGACACGGATGGACTCGGCGTAGGGATGGCGGCTCGATGTAGTGTACCCGTCGATCATCCAGACAAGCTTGCCGTCTTCGCTCACCACCAGGTAGGGGTCTGTGTCCCAGTGAAGGAATGGCGCTAGCGTCTCGACACGCTCTTTGACCTGTCGCCTGATCATCATGCGGCTGTTGGCCTGAAGGTAGGAGGTGAGGATGATGTTCCAGTCCCCATAGGCTATGGCGGCTACCGCGCGCATGGCGAGGGACTGGATAGGAAAGCCGCCGCTGCCGTCGTACTGGCTATGAATGGTGTCGCTGCCGGAGGGGTAGTTGAACTCGGGCTGAGTGGTGCGGACGAAGACTGGTTCGTGGGCGACCTCCCCGAAGTAGATCTCCGGGCGGGTCAATTTGAGGCCGGCGGCGGTTATTTTGGGAGGAGCGTCCTGAACGAAGAGTTTTGGGAGTCCGTCCGGGGTAATGCGATTGGCGTCGGCGGCAACAACTCCGTAGCCATGGGTATAGATGACATGCCGATTCGGCCACAGGTTGCGCGCTTCGCCGATCTGTTGAATGTCGAGTTCCCGAGGAGATAGCAGCACCTGGCGGAGCTTGCCATCAATGCGATACCGGTCGATGTCGGTGTCGACGAAAGAGTACGGGCGAAGGGACTGGATTTGGGTTACTGTGTCGTGGAATGCCTGCCAGTCCCAGAGGCGAATGTTCTCCAGCGATGCCAGGTTGGATGGGACATCGATCTTTCCGTTGGGCGTCGCCTTCACTTGAAAATCCTTGAGGCTGGCACCGAGGCCATAGGCTTCGCGAGTGGCGCGCATATGATGCTCAATGTAGGGTTTCTGGAGAGTGATTTCGTTGGGCCGGACGTGAACGGAGTTGACGACACCGGGCAAGAGCGCCCGAACTGGAAGGAAGAGAAGAATGCCGAGGGCAAGACGGGCCCGTCCGGCGGCGAAGAGGGCGGCGCCAAGGACGATGAGAGCGGCCCAGGTGATCGTCAGGGGGATGGACAGGTTTACGGCGATATAATCGGCGCCTGTGAGGAACGGGTGCCGTTCGTAGAGTGTCCCATAACGGCCGAGCCATTCTCGAGCGGCGAGTGCGACGAGGGCCGCAGCGCCCAGGAATCGGGCTCCGGTCAGGTCACCGGCGGTCAGATCGTTCCAGTCGATCATGATTTGGTTCGCGGTGAACCGATTTCGCAGCGACCATAACCGGCCAACGAGCCAATAGACGATGGCGCAGAGGGCGAGCAGGAAGAACAGGTATCCAGCCACGGCGCGATAGATGGGGAGTTCGAAGAAATAAAATTCGAGGGAATTTCCGAAGATGGGGTCTCGCCAACTGGAAGCGGTATCGATGCCGCGGCTGCCGAGCCAAGTTGCGACGTCCCAGGAGGAGAATTGGGCAGCGGCGAGGACCCAGGCGACCGGGAGCATGGCGAGGGAGGAGACGCGGCTATACCATGGGAAGCGCGAGAGGCTCGCGCCACCGGATTTCATTGCGCGGGCATGCACGATCCAAAGAATGGCGTAGCCAAAGGCTGTTGCATAGAACATCGGGGCGGTATGGACGTATAGCTGTTTCCACCATGTCTCAAGTTGGCCGACCTCGTTCCACCACTGATAATCGATGATGGTTGAAGCAAGTGACTTGGCGATGATCAAGAGAATGAATAGACCGGCGATGAGTCCGCCGCAGCCGAACCGTCCGCGGCTCATGCGATGCGGCCCGTCCGGCCCATCGGCTTCGATGTCGATCACTGATCCTGGCATGGTATGTCCCCTTGGCGAATGAGCGCGGGTCGAAGGAACGGCCCCGTTCTTTCCCATGGTATCCAGTTCGAAATCAATGGTTGCCGGAGATTTATGAAAGGTGGGCTTGATTGCGGCGGCTGTTTGCGGCGAGAAACGTTGGGGCTGCCATTCCCTTTTGTGCTTCGAAGCAGCCTGGAATGACTCGTGACGAATATTGGCGGGCGCTCGTAAAGGGAACAACAGCGTGCCCTGCGGGCCGTTGCAGACGGTGTGGCCGAAGCCCGCGGTGCTGAGCAGGAGGAGCCTGTGAATTGTGTGTCCGACTGGATTGTGCCAGGGAGAGTTGGCGCGGGAGACAGGCGCATGGATCGGTGCGAGAGATGGGCTGTGGATGGGCCGCTTTGTGTTGGTGTGTGTCCGGATTGGAATGGGCTGAGGAGGCGCGGGAGGCAGGCGTGGAGATCGGTGCGAGAGATGGGTTGTGGATCGGCCGCTTTGTGTTGGTGTGTGTCCGGATTGGAATGGGCTGAGGAGGCGCGGGAGGCAGGTGTGGAGATCGGTGCGAGAGATGGGTTGTGGATCGGCCGCTGTATTTTGGTGCGGGTCTGGATTGGGATGGGCTGACGTGGCGCTGGAGACGGGATGTGGCCGGGGGCGCCGCCAGGGTTGGAACGTCACGCGTTGATGCAAGAGCAGACGCGCCCGCCATTCTGACGCGGCGCGCGGGTCGCCCGGGTTAGGAAAGCCGCCAGACGAAGGCGCCGTTCACCATCGCCGCCACCTGGCCGCCACGGAACTCCCGGCCGTGGAATGGCGAGTTGCGGCTCTTGGACTGCGATTTGTTCAGGTCGAAGACCCAACGGCGCCCGGTGTCGAAAATCGTGATGTCGGCGTCGCCGCCCACTGTCAATCTGCCCTTACCGAGACTCAGAACTCTGTCCGGATTGACGGTGAACATCTCAATCATCCGCATCAAAGACACACGGCCCTTGTGCACGAGCTGCTCCAGCGAAAGCCCAATGGCCGTTTCCAGTCCGGTGATTCCAAACGGACACCGCTCGAACTCCTGCATCTTTTCCGAGCCCGGGTGCGGCGCATGGTCGGTCGCGATGACTTCAATCGCGCCGCTCGCCAAACCCTCCGTCACCGCCTCCACGTCAAAACACGACCGCAAGGGCGGCTTCATCTTGTAGTTACTGTCAAACGGCAGGATATCGCTATCGGCCAGCGTAAAGTGATGCGGGCATACCTCGGTTGTAACGTTGAGTCCGCGCACCTTGGCAAAACGCACCATCTCCACCGAATGCCGCGCCGAAATGTGGGCCACGTGATACTTCGCCCCCGTCACTTCGGCCAGCAAAATGTCGCGGGCCACCATCACATCCTCACTGCAGGCCGGAATGCCGCGCAGACCCATCCGCACACTTTCAAAACCCTCGTGCATGTCGCCGCCGGCCGAGAGGTTCAAATCCTCACAATGATTGATCACCGGAAGCCCTAGCACCTTGGCGCTCTCCATGGCGCGGCGCATAACGCGCGCGTTCATTACCGGCCTTCCGTCATCGGAAATGGCCACAATGCCCGCTTGCTTCATGGCCCCGATGGCGGCCAGTTCCTCCCCATTGCTGCCTTTGGTGATGGCCCCGATAGGGTAGACGTTCACGGGCGAGAAGCGCCGGGCTCGCTCGAGTATGTAGGTCGTTACGACGGCCGAATCGTTGACAGGCTTCGTATTCGGCATGCAGCAAACGCTGGTGAATCCACCGGCGGCGGCGGCGCGGCCGCCGGTCTCGATCGTCTCGGAATGCTCGAACCCAGGCTCACGGAGATGCACGTGCATGTCAATAAAGCCGGGGGCGACGACCGTGCCGGTGGCATCGAATATCTCCGCTCCGGCCGCGTCCAGATCCTTGCCGATGGCGGCGATCTTTCCACCCTCCACCAGTACGTCAGCCACTTGATCGTACCCGCTCGCCGGATCCATCACCCGGCCGTTCTTGATGCAAATGCGACTCACTCTGGTTGTGCTCCCATTACCTTTTCCAACACGGCCATGCGGATGGCGACGCCGTTTTCCACCTGGTTCAAAATTACCGACCGCTGCGAATCCGCCACCTCGCTGGAGATCTCGTGCCCTCGATTAATCGGGCCGGGATGCATGACGATGGTATCGGCCTTGGTGAGCGTGAGATGCTCCGGGCGGAGACCATAAAAACGGAAATAATCGCCGGGCGGGAAAGGGGTTTCGTGCTGACGCTCCAGTTGAACGCGAAGCATCATGATCACGTCGGCGCCGTTGATGGCTTCGCGGATATCGTGAGTCAGAGTCACGCCGGGGGCGAGTCTGGCGAGCGTCGGCGGCAGCATGGGCGCCGGACCGCACAGGACCACCTGTGCGCCGAACTTGGATAGCAAGTGCACGTTGGACCGGGCGACGCGGCTATGAATGATATCGCCGATGATTGCCACGCGGAGGTCTTCGAGCGCTGGCTTGTGATCCAGGATGGTGAGCGCATCGAGCAGCGCCTGCGTGGGATGCTCATGCATGCCGTCGCCGGCGTTGATGATGGGCGTATCGAGATAGCGGGCGAGAAAATGCGGTGCGCCGCTGGAGGCGTGGCGCATGACGATAGCGTGGGGGCGCATGGCGGCCAGGGTGTTCAGCGTGTCCACAAGCGACTCGCCTTTGCTGACGCTGGAGCCAGAGGATGCGATGGAAATCGTGTCGGCGCCGAGCCGTTTGGCGGCGATTTCAAAACTGGTCCGGGTGCGCGTGGAGTTCTCAAAAAAGAGATTCACGAGCATTTTGCCGCGGAGTGTGTCGAGCTTCTTAAAGTCGCTGCCGCCATGCGACTGGAACGCCTTGGCCCGGTTGAGAAAAGATTCGATTTCCGCGCGGTCCAAGCCTTCGATGCCAAGCAGGCCTCTGCCCATTTCGCGCCTCAGCCCTCTACCTTCTCCACCAGCAGCACCTTTTCGGTCTGGTCGATTTCATGGAATTTCACTTCAATGATTTCGTTGGCCGAGGTTTGAATCTTGCGGCCGACATAGCGGGCCTCGATGGGGAGTTCGCGCCACCCGCGATCAATGAGCACGAGCAGTTGGACCCTTGCCGGGCGGCCGTGTTCGAACAGCGCGTCGAGCGCGGCGCGGATGGTGCGGCCGGTGTAGAGCACGTCGTCCATGAGGACGATGTCCTTGCCGGTGACGTCGAACTGAATGTCGGTGGAATTCAACTGGGGGCGGTCGCCGACGGTGGTGAGGTCGTCGCGGTAGAGGTTAATGTCGAGGGTGCCGACGGGAACGTCGCGGCCTTCGAGGTCCTTGATCTTGGCGGCCATGCGGGTGGCCATGGGGATTCCCCGGCGGCGGATGCCGATGAAGGCCAGGCTATCGTGGTCCTTCGTTTTTTCCAGGATCTCGTGCGCCAAGCGCACCAGCGTGCGATCAATTTCGCTCGCCGTCATCAATTGCGATTTCAAACGAGTGGTGCTCATTTTTGGGTTTTCCGCGGGAGGCGTATCCACATGCTCTCCGCATTTCGAAGCGTAGCATAGGAGTATGCCGACGCCCACCCCCGCGCGTGAGTATTTTCTGAGCTTGCTGGACGAAGCCTTCGACAAGCAGGCCTGGCACGGGCCGAATCTGCGGGGCGCATTGCGGGGCGTAAGTCCGCGGCTGGCGGCATGGCGCCCGGCGGCGGCGCGGCACAACATTTGGGAATTGGCGGTTCACGCCGCGTACTGGAAGTATACGGTGCGGCGGCGTTTGACCGGAGAGAAGAAGGGCTCGTTCGCGCTGGAAGGATCGGATTTTTTCCTGCGTCCGCAGGAGGAAACGGAAGAGGCATGGAAGGCGGATTTGGCTCTCTTGGCCAGGGAACACAGGTTGTTGCGGGAGACGGTGGCGAAGTTGCCGCCGCTCGACTTCACGGCGAAGGCGGCGCGGACCATTCAGGGCGCGGCGATGCATGATGTGTATCATGCGGGGCAGATCACGCTGCTGAAACGGATGGCGCCGAAGGACTAGAAAGGCTTCATCCGGCCGCGCTTGCTCAGTATTTTGGTCTCTTCAGGAATTCTTGAGCGTGGTGACGGAGAGGATGTGGCGAGTGTATTTTACTGTGGAGGTTTCGCCGCCTCCACCTGCTCGCGAAGGGCGGCGGGCAGATCACGCTGCCGAAACGGATGGCGCCGAAGGACTAGAAACGCTTCATCCGGCCGCGAATACGCTTGCTCAGTTTTTCGATCTCTTCGAGCTTTTTGAGCGTGGCGACGGAGAGGATGTGGCGATCGTTTTTCTCCATGTCGATCTTCACCTCCTCGGCCAATTTTCGGATCGAGTCCATATCCTTCATGGACGCCTCGTGATCGGCTTTGAGGATCATCTCCGTGCGGTTGCGGCCGTCCGGTGTGCGGAGGATGTGTGGGGAGTCCGGGTGTTGCGCGTCCACAGGGGGGAGTTGCGCCAAGAGAAGCGCGCCGCCGAAGGCCAAAGACAGGGTTCGCCGCAGCATGACTGCTATCATAACGGGTTATGGCAGAAGTACGGCTTGGCATAATTGGCCTGGGCAATGTGGGCTCGGGAACGTTGACCATTTTGGCTGAAAATGGGGCGCAAATCGCCGGGAAACTCGGCTTTTCTTTACGCGTGACCGCTGTGTGCGCGCGCAGCGTGGCAGGCAAAAAGATTCCGGAGCCGCTGCGGGGCGCGCTGCAGACGACTGACTGGCGGGAGGTGGTAAACCACCCTGATGTGGACGTTGTGGCCGAGCTTGTGGGCGGGACAACGGTAGCGCGCGAAATTGTGGAAACAGCGCTGGACAACGGGAAATCCGTGGTGACGGCGAACAAAGAATTGATGGCGCTGTGCGGACCGGAGCTATGGGAGAAGGCCATTCAGAAGGGTGTGAATCTGGCGATGGAGGCATCCGTCGCCGGTGGAATTCCGATCCACACCGTTCTGCGCGAAGGGATTTCGGGGGACCGGATTGTGGCGTTGCTGGGAATTCTGAACGGCACTAGCAACTACATACTGACCGAGGTGGAAAAATCCGGCGCGGCGTTTGGAGACGTGTTGGCAGAAGCGCAGAAGCTGGGCTACGCGGAAGCGGACCCGACGGCGGACGTCGATGGCTTTGACGCGCGATCGAAACTGGCGATTTTGTCGGCGCTGGCGTTCGGTCAAAAGATTCAGGCCGGCGACATCTTTACGCAGGGCATTCGGCGGATCACGCCGATCGATTTCCAATATGCCCATACGCTGAAACATACGATCCGGCTGGTGTGCGCGGCGCGGCAAACGGCGGAGGGGCTCATACTTTCTGTGCGTCCGGCGCTGATTCCGCAGGCGACGATTCTGGCGGGGGTGCAAGGCGCCTATAACGCCATTTGGGCGCGCGGGAAGTATGGGCAGGACACGTTCTACTACGGACGCGGGGCGGGGCCGGAACCGACGGGTGTGGCCGTTGTCAGCGACCTGATGCGGGTGGCGCGAGAGATCCGTTCCGGGAGCCCGGAGCGCGTATCGCCGTTCGCGCATGAGCAGTTGGCTGAGTTCCGTCCGGTATCGGTATTGGTGCAGAAACGGGCGTATTATCTGCGGTTCCGCGTGCATGACCGGCCGGGGATTATCGCGGCACTGGCCGGGATTCTGGCGGAAAAGAACATTAGCCTGGATGCGGTGCTGCAACTGCCGGGCGACAACAAAGAGTCGCTGCCGTTCGTCATCACGGTGGAGCCTTCCACGGAGAAGAGCGTGCAAGACGCAGTGGAAGCGATGAACCGATTGGACTTTATGGCGGAGCCGACGCTGGCGCTGCCAATGGAGACTTCGTTATGAAAATTCTGATTGGAATGCTGGCGGTGTTTTCCGCTTACGGGCAGGCGGCGGTGGAGGCGAATAAGAGCTATCAATCGACCGAGGGGCGGCAGCGAATGGTGGAAACGCTGACGGCCGAGCACCGCGACGCGCGACAAAAACCGAAAGAACTGATAGCGGCGCTGGGTATCAAAAAAGGGATGCGCGTGGCCGATATTGGCACCGGGCCGGGCTATTTGGTGCCGCACCTTTGCCTGGCGGTGACGGGAAGCGGGGCGGTATACGCCGAAGACATTTTCCCCGACTTTTTGGCCAAGGCGCGGGAACGGGCCGATAACAACGAGTGCGGCCATGCGTTCATGGTGCTGGGCGATGAGAAGTCCCCGAAGCTGGAGGCGAACTCGATTGACCTGGCGCTGGTGCTGGATGCGTATCACCACTTTGACTATCCGGAATCGATGCTGGCTGGGATTCGTTCGGCGCTGCGCGCGGGCGGGCGGCTGGCGATTGTCGACTACTACAAGCGGCGGGGAGCGATGTCGAACGCGAACCCGGATTTTGCAATCAGCCACGTGCGGCTGGACGATGCGGGCGTGGTGAAAGAGGTGGAGGCGAATGGGTTCAAACTCGTATCGAACAAGCCTTTTTTGCCGGGCAGCCAGTACATGGCTATCTTCGAAAAGAAGTGATGTGGTACCCTTGCAAGTGACCCACTCAATTGTCGCGGAGAGGTGGCTGAGTGGTCGAAAGCAGCGGTTTGCTAAACCGTCGTACTGGGAAACCGGTACCGGGGGTTCGAATCCCCCCCTCTCCGCCATTCCTGCCTAACGCAGGCGGCGTTCCCATTCAGCGAATTGATTCGCGAGCGGGGCGGCGCTGGCGGCGTCGAGGGCTTGGGCTTCCTGGAGGAATTGTCTGGCCTTGGGGAGCAGCGCGACAGAGAGCGCGCGGCGCGATGATTTCTCGTAGGCTTGCGCGAGGTGAAATGTGGCGCGCAGGCCCCAGGTACGGGCGCTGAGGTTCTTCGAGTCGGCAGTGGCCAGCGCGTCGGCGATGTGTGCGCCTTTCTTGAAGTGCTCGATCGCTACTCCGGATTGGCCAAGTTCCGCGTGGCGCTGGCCCTTGCGGATGCAAAGATCGATCATCTGCCTGCGGAGGCCGGCGTTACCAGCGTCGATGCCGGCCACGGCCTCCAAGGTCGTCAGCGATTCGCCGAGCAGGGCTAGCGCCTGTTTGTCGCCGGGAGGGAGGGCGCTTCCGTAGCGCATCTGGCTGAAGGCGTAGTCGAGGCGAGCGCTGCGGCCATTAGGGTCCATGGCCTGCTGCTTGCTGGCGGCGGCGAACATTTTCTGAAAGCTGGCGATGGCCTCTTTCCTGTTGCCGAGGCTATGCGGGAAACCCCAATGCACATCGCCGAGCGCGGCGTAAGCCAACATCAGAGCGCGAAGCAGCACCGCATTTCCGGGTTGGGCACGCACGCCGTCCTCCCGGAAAAGGACCGCCTTTTCGAAGTAGTTCCTGGCGGAGGCGGAGTCCTTCCCGTTGAAGCAGACCGTACCGGCGGCGAGATAGGCCTGCGCGAGTTCATCACGTACCGTCTGATCCTGCGGCATGAGGGCGAGAACGGCTTCCATTTCTGTCACCGAGCGGACGACGAAATCGAGCTTTGGTTTTTCTCTGCCGGCGATGTCCCGGTTGTACATTACGAGCGCCTTGGCAAGACGCCGGCGAACGAAGGGGTTCTCCGGATGCCTGAGGGCGACTGCCTCCATGACGGCGATGGCCTGTTCGGCCAGCTTACTTGCCTCGGCCGTCCGGGTGGTTCGGGCGGCGATTTCGGCCATGGTGGAGTAGATGTCGGCGAGTTCGACGGCGACGTCGATTTGGCCTGGATTCGCATTTTGCATCGGGGCCAGAATGCCGGCCGCCTTTGAAAAGCTGGCGAGGCCGGAATCGCGCTGGTCCAGGCTGGGCCCAACCATTCGCGCCTGGATGGTGCCAATGCGAGAGTAGCCGGCGGCGACCTCGCGTTGGAGGCCGGCGTCGTTGCCAACCTCGGTGGCGAGGCCGTCAAGATATTGGAGCGCGGTGCGGACGACGACCTGCTGCGCGTTGATAGACGCGGGCAAAGTCTGGACGGATTCGTGAACGTCGTAGAGCAGGGCGCGGGCGATGCCGCGGACCTGGGCGAAGCGGCGTTCGGCGCGGCGAGCCTGGTAGAGCGTGGCGGCAATGCCGCCGAGGAGGGTAACCGAGAGGAGCGCGGCAGCGGCGACCATTAGCCAGTTTCGGCGCACGAACTTGCGGGCGCGATACCAACGGCTATCGCGGAGGGCTGCAATGGGGCGGCCGGCGAGAAAGGCGCGGATGTCATCGGCGAACGCGGTGACGCTGGGATAGCGCCGGGCGGGGTCTTTCTGGACGGCGGTGGCAACAATGGTGGCCAGATCACCGCCGAGTCTGAGCGGCTCAATTTCCAGTTCGCAGACGGTTCGTTGAATGGCCCGGAGCGAGGTGCCGGGAACAGACTGGGCGCGGTGGCCGGCGAGGATTTCGTAGAGGATAAGGCCGAGTTGATAGACGTCGGTGCGGGTGGTGATTGCGTGGCCGAGAATCTGTTCGGGGGCGGAGTATTCGGGCGTGGCGGGGCCGAGGCTGGTGGCGGTCATGCCAGGGCCGGCATCGAGAAGTTTGGCGACGCCGAAGTCGAGGAGCTTGGGGTCGCCGCGTTCGTTGATGAGAACGTTGGCGGGTTTGAGGTCGCGGTGGACGATGAGGTTCTGATGGGCGTATTCGACGGCTTCGCAAACCTTAAGGAAGAGACGGCAACAGGAATCGGGGGAGAGTTTTTCGCGCTTGGCGTAGTCGCGAATGGAGACTCCGTCGACGAACTCCATGGCGATAAAGGGAACACCGTCGGCAGTGGAACCGCCATCGATGAGGCGGGCGATGAAGGGGTGGGTGAGGCCGGCGAGGATCTGGCGCTCCTGGCGGAAGCGTTCGAGGAAATCCGGTGAATAGACGGCGAGGGTGGAGAGTTTCAGTGCGACACGTTGAGAAAAATCGCCTTCGCGGGCGCCTTCAAAAACGACGCCCATGCCGCCGCGGCCGATCTCGCGAATCGCGCGATACGGGCCAATGCGGCGGCCCTCCAAGCCATCTTCGTTGGCGATGCCGGAGATGATGCCGGCGAGTTTTCCGGCGGCGTCGTCGTCGGCGGCGAGAAGGCTCTCCACTTCGGCGCGGATCTCTGGATCGTGAAGTGCGAGGATTGCAGGGCGTTGGCCGGCGGGGAGGGCGGCGACTTCGTCGAAGAGCTCTTCGACGCGGCGGAACTGGTCGGGTGTCATGCGCCCATGGCGCGGCCAAGCCACGCCTCCGCCATGCGTTGTTCGCGGTAGACGGTGGCGACGGAGACGCCGAGCGTATCGGCAACCTCTTCCAGGCTGAAGCCGCCAAAGTAGCGGAGTTCGATGACCTGGGCCTTGCGTTCGTTCATTTCGCCCAGGCGGCCAATGGCGTCGTCGAGAACGAGGAATTCCTCGGCGCGTAGGGAGGCGACGTCGAGGGCGGCGTCGGCGGTGGTGTGGGGCACGTCGCCGCCTCGTTTGGCGGAGCGGACACGGCGGGCGTGATCGACCAGGATCTGTCGCATCAAACGGCCGACGAGCGCGTTAAACTCGCGGCGGCTTTCGAAGCCGCGGGGGCGCAGATCCGCAAGCGCCATGTATGCTTCGTGGACAAGGCCGGTGGCCTGGAGGACATGTCCGGCTTGCTCCCGGCGGAAGTAAGCCTGGGCCATGCGTTTCCATTGCGGGTAGAGGATGCGGGCCAACTCAGGCAACACCGCGCGTTCGCCGGCCACCCAGCGATCCAGCAGGCGCGTGATCTCCTGCTTGTCCTCCTGCCCGTTTGCCATATTCATAACAGGATACAAGGGTTATGAGAGAATGCATCCACGAGCTGTATGCGTCTGCTTCTTATTGGTCTTGTCCCCATCCTTTTTTTCACCGGATGCACCGGTCCTTACACCGCCGAGAAAGTAGCGGCGAAGGAGACCGCGGCAGTAGAGGTGAACGTGATTCCGGTGGTGGCCACTTCGATTCCCGAAGTGGTGACCGCGAACGGAGAACTGTTCGCGGAGGAGTTGACGAACGTCACCAATAAGGTGCCGGGCCGGGTGGTGAAACTGAACGTCGATTTGGGCAGCGTGGTGCGGCAGGGAGACGTTCTGGCCGAGTTAGAAAAGGACGATTACCAGTTTCGCGTGCAGCAAACGCAGGCGCTGGTGGACCAGATTCGGGCGCGGCTGGGGCTTTTGAACAAGACGACGGATGACGTGGCGCCGGAGCAAGTGGCGGTGGTGAAAGAGGCTGACGCGGCGCTGCGCGAGGCGCGATTCATTCTGGAGACGACGACGCGGCTGGCGAAGGACGGAGTTGTTTCGCGGATTGAATACGAGAAGGCCAATGTGCGGACGCAAGGTATTGAAGCGCGGTACCAGGCGGCGGTCAGCGAGGTGATGCAATTGCGATCGCAGTTGAGCGAACGGCGCGCGCAACTGGCGCTGGTGCGCCAGCAGTTGGAGGACACGACGATTCACGCGCCGTTTTCCGGCGCTATCACGCGGCGGCAGGCTTCGCTGGGCGAGTTTCTGCCGGTGAACGCGGCGGTGGTGACGCTGGTGCGTCAGAACCCGCTACGCGTGCGGCTGGGCGTGCCGGAGCGGCAGGCAGCGCGCATCCGGCAAGGACAGCCGATTGAGATACGGCTGGAGGGCGTGACGGAACGCTTCACCGGGCGTGTGGTGCGGTTAAGCCCGGCGATCGACGTGCAGAACCGATCATTGTTGATTGAGGGCGAGATACCGAATCCGGCCGGGACGCTGCGGCCGGGGTCGTTTGTGGAAGGCTCGATTGTGGTGAACAGCGGGGCGATGGGCGTGAGCGTTCCGGAGACCGCGGTGGTGGGGTTTGCTGGCGTGAATCGCGCATTTGTGGTGAAGAATGGAGCGTTGGAAGAGCGCGTGGTGAAGACCGGACGGCGGCTGAGCGAAGGGCGCGTGGAGATTCTGGAGGGGCTTGCCGGCGGAGACCAGATTGTGGCGAGTGCAAATGACCGCATGGCCAAGGGCCAGAAGGTGCGGGTGCGCTAGATGCAGAAACTGGCGGAGGTGTGCGTTGCCAGACCGGTGTTCGCGGTGATGCTGATTCTGGCGCTGGTGGTGATCGGCGCGGTGTCGTATTCGAAGTTGGGTGTGGATCGGTTTCCCGATGTGGATTTGCCGATCGTTTCGGTGCGGACGGTGTTGCCAGGGGCGTCGCCGGAAGAGATGGAGAGCGCGATTACCCGATTTGTGGAAGATGCCGTGGCGACGGTGGAGGGAATCGACAATATTCGCTCGACGTCGACGGAATCGCTATCGGTGGTTACGATCACGTTCAACTTGAATCGCAATATCGACGTGGCGGCGCAGGACATTCGCGATTCGATTGCGTCGATCATCGCGCAACTGCCGAGGGACGCGAAACCGCCGTTGATTAAGAAGCTGGATGCGGATGCGTCGCCGATTATGACGCTGGTTTTGTACGGCGAAAAGACGGGCCGGGAACTGTATGAGATCGGCGAGCGGGGCATCAAGGATTCGATTGAATCGGTTGGCGGCGTGGGGCAGGTGCAGGTTCTGGGCGGGCAGAAGCGGGCAGTGAATATTTGGGTGGATGCCGACCGGCTGGCGGCGTACAAGATTCCGATATTGCACGTGAGGGATTCGGTGATCCGGCAGAATTCCGACATTCCTGGCGGCCGCGTGGATGAAGGCGCTCGCGAACTGGTGTTGCGGACACTGGGACGATTTCCTGATCCGAAGCAGTTCAATGACCTGGTGGTGGCGACGATCAACAACACACCGGTGCGCATTCGCGATATTGGCTACGCCGAAGACGGGCACAAGGAGCAGCGAACGACAGCGCGCTACGACGGGCGGCCGGCGGTGGCCCTGGAGGTGCGGCGCCAATCGGGCGCGAACACGATAGACGTTGTAACGAATATCAAGGCGCGGCTGGGGCGTGTACGGGAGTTGTTGCCGCCGGGCGTGGAGTTGGCGGTGGTGCAGGATCAATCGCTGTACATCAACGCGGCGTTTCACGAGGTGCAGTTGCACCTGATTTTGGGCTCGATTCTGGCGTCTCTTGTGGTGCTGTTGTTCATGCGGGATTGGCGGGCGACAGTGATTGGAGCGGTGGCGATTCCGGCATCGATTATCGCGACGTTTGGCGTGATGCGCGCGATGAATTTCACTCTGAACAACATCACGATGCTGGCGCTGGTGCTGATGGTTGGCGTGGTGATCGACGATGCGATTGTGGTGTTGGAGAACATCTTCCGGTTTATCGAAGAGAAGAAGATGGAGCCGCGGCAGGCGTCGATTCTGGCGACGCGGGATATTGGCCTGGCGGTGATGGCGACGACGTTCAGCCTGATTGTCGTGTTCCTGCCGGTATCATTCATGTCGTCGATATCGGGACGGTTTCTATATTCGTTTGGGGTGACGGCGACGGTGGCGATTCTGGTGTCGCTGGTGGTGAGTTTCAGCCTGACGCCGATGATGTGTTCGCGGCTGCTGCGGGCTGGCGATGTGGGGCACAAAGAGTCTCGCGCCGGGTTGTATGAGTGGATGGAACGCGGGTATATGCGAATGCTCGCGTGGTCAATGCATCACCGGTTGTTGATCGCTGGATTGGGTATTGTAACCATGGTCAGCGCCGTACCGCTTTTCCGGATGGTGCGGCAGGAGTATTTGCCGACGAACGTGGACGAGAGCGAATTCGAGATGAGCATCAACGCGCCGGAGGGGACGAGTTTATCTTCGATGGAAGCGGTGCTGGACCGGGTGTACCAGGAGCTGCGCGTGATGCCGGGGGTGAAGCATGTCGTTTGCCTGGTGGGCACCGGCTACCTGCAGGCCGTGAACAGCGCGCGGATTTATGTGCGATTGGAGGATGTGGAGAACCGCGTGTTTTCGCTGACGCGATTGTGGGAAAAGACGCGGCAGGGCAGGCCGATGGAGGCGCTGCAGGATGTGTATTCGCAGCGTGATGTGATGCAGGCGGTGCGCGCGAAAATGAAGCAGTTCACCGATCTGCGCGGACGGGTGGGAAATGTGCAGTCGTTGAATCAGGGATCGGCGCCGTACGATATCGACTTCGTGATTCGCGGTCCTGAGCTGATGAAGCTCTATGAATACGGCGAGGCGTTGCGAACGAAGGCGATGGCGATTCCGGGGCTGGTGGATATCGATACCACACTGCGTGTGAACAAGCCGGAATTGCGTGTGTTTATTGACCGGGAACGCGCGGCGGATCTGGGCGTGGATGCGGCCGACATCGCAAGTTCTCTGCGGCTGATGGTGGGCGGTGACGATGAGGTGTCGCGATTCCGCGATGATAAGGTGGCAGAAGAGTACGACGTTGAGGTGCGGTTGAAGGACACGGATCGCAACTCGCCGGCGACCGTATCCAAACTCTACGTGCCGGGGACGGGAAGCCGGCTGGTGCGGCTCGATAATGTTGTGCAGTTGCGGGAGGCGATGTCGGCCTATCGAATTGAGGGGCTGGACCGGCAACGCCAGGTGGGCATCCGCGCGAACATTACGCCGGGATTTGGACTGGGCGATCGATTGCCGAAGATGTTCGAAGCGGCCGAGGAACTGCAAATGCCGAGTGCGTACAGCACCACGATCATTGGGCGCGGCCGTGAGTTTGAGCGGACACTGACGGAGTTCCTGCTGGCGTTCGCGCTGTCGGTGGTGTTCATGTACATGATTTTGGCGTCGCAGTTTGAAAGCCTGTTGCATCCGGTGACGATTCTGCTGAGCCTGCCGCTCGCCGTTCCGTTCGGATTTCTGTCGCTTTGGTTTTTCAGCGAGACGTTGAACTTATATTCGGCGTTGGGGATTCTGGTTCTGTTCGGTGTGGTGAAGAAGAATTCGATTCTGCAGATTGACCACACGAATAATCTGCGGCGCGAAGGGCTGCCGCGATTGCAGGCGATTCTACAAGCCAACCGCGACCGTTTCCGGCCCATTCTGATGACAACGGTGACGCTGGTGGCGGGCATGATGCCGCTGGCGCTGGGGACTGGTCCCGGCGCGGAAGAACGGCGGTCGATTGCGATCATTGTGATCGGCGGACAATCGCTGTCGCTGTTGTTAACTCTGATTCTTACGCCGGTGGCCTATTCGCTTTTCGACGACCTTGGAGAGCGGCTACGCCAGAAGCGGCTTAACGACGTTCCCGTGCACGTCCGTTAGTCGGAACCAGCGGCCCTGGAACTTGTAGGTGAGCCGCTTGTGGTCCACGCCGAGGCAGTGCAGGAGCGTTGCCTGGATGTCGTGAATGTGGACGGGGTCGCTGACGATGTTGTAGGAATAGTCGTCGGTTTCGCCCATTTGGAAGCCGCGCTTCAGGCCCCCGCCGGCCATCCACATGGCGAAATTGCGTGGGTGGTGATCGCGGCCGTAGTCAGTTTCTGTGAGCTTGCCCTGGCAGTAAACGGTGCGGCCGAACTCGCCGCCCCAGACGACGAGTGTGTCATCCAACATGCCGCGCTGCTTCAAATCCTGGACGAGCGCGGCCGCGCCTTGATCGCTCGCTTTGCATTGCAGGGCGAGGTCGCGCGGCAGGTTGTTATGTTGATCCCAGCCCTTGTGATAGAGCTGCACGAAGCGAACGCCGCGTTCGACGAGGCGGCGGGCCAGCAGGCAGTTGGCGGCATAGGTGCCTGGCTTGCGGGCGTCTTCGCCGTAAAGGGCGAAGGTGCTGGCCGGTTCCTTGGAGAGATCGGTCAACTCCGGCACCGACGTTTGCATCTTGTAGGCCATTTCGTATTGCTGGATGCGGGTGTCGATTTCGGGATCGTGGTAGGCTTCTTCGCGAATTTTGTTGAGCGCCTGGAGCGCGTCGAGCATTTCGCGGCGGCCTTCGCGGTCAATGCCGGACGGGTCGGCGAGATAGAGTACGGGATCCTTGCCGCTGCGCAGGCGCACGCCCTGGTAACGCGAAGGCAGGAAGCCCGCGCCCCAGAGTCGAGAGAAGAGTGGCTGATCGGCGTTGATGGAATTCTGCTGCGAGAGCAGCACAACGAAGGCCGGCAATTCCTGCGTTTCGCTGCCCAGGCCATAGGAGACCCAGGAGCCGATGCTGGGGCGGCCAGGCTGTTGGCTGCCGCTTTGGATGAAGGTGATGGCTGGGTCGTGGTTAATCGCGTCGGTGTGAACGGATTTGACCAGCGTGATGTCGTCGGCGATTTTCTTGTGGTGTGGGATTAGCTCGCTCATCCACATGCCGGCCTTGCCGACTTGTTCAAACTTGAACATGGACGCGGCGCAGGGGAAGGACGCCTGGCCGGAGGTCATGCCGGTGATGCGTTGGCCCATGCGCACGGAGCCGGGCAACTCGCTGCCGTGATACTTCTTCAGTTGTGGCTTGTAATCGAACAGGTCCAGTTGAGAAGGGCCGCCCGACTGGTGCAGCCAGATAACGCGCTTCGCCTTGGCGGCGAAGTGGGGCAGGCCCGTCAGGCCGCCCGTCGGCGCGGCGGCGGCGTCGGTTCCCATCAACGACGCCAGCGCGGCGACACTCAACCCGCGCGCGCCTTTTCCGAAGAACTGGCGGCGGGTTTCCAACAACTGCATTTCACGTTTCCAGTTCATAACTATTCCTTTGTGATCGCCTCATCCATGTTTAAGAGCACTGTGGCCACGTTGGTCCAGGCCGCGAGTTCCGGGGCGGGGAAGCGCTTGTCCGCGGGGGAAGCGCCGATGGCGATGAGCGCGGCGGCGCCTTTCGTGTCTCGCGCGTAGCGGGCCATTTGCTTGGTTGCCAACTCGGTCAGAATCTTCATCTCGTTCGCTTCGGGGGCGCGGCCCGTCACTTTGCGGAAAGCGAGAGCCAGGCGCTTTGCCGTATCGCTGCCGGCTTCGCTTAAGACACTCTGCGCCAAGACGCGCGCGGCTTCCACATAGGCCGGATCATTCAGCAGCACAAGCGCCTGGAGGGGCGTGTTCGTAACTGAACGGCGGGCGACGCATTTCTCGCGGTCGGGCGCGTCGAAGGTGGATAACGATGTTGGCGGCGCGGTGCGTTTCCAGAACCAGTACATGCCACGGCGGTAGAGGTCCTCGCCCTGGCTTTCTTTGTAGACTTGCGCGGAGAAGATTTCGCCGCGGGATATCTCTTCCCAAATGCCGGAGGGCTGATACGGATACGTGCTTTGCCCACCGATCTTGCGGTTCAGCAGACCGCTGACCGCCAGGGCGTTGTCGCGCACAATTTCGGCGGGAAGGCGGAAGCGCGACATGTGGGAGAGCAGACGGTTCTCCGGGTCACGTTCCACGATAGCGGGCGTGGTCCTGGAAGACTGACGATACGTGGCGGAGGTGACGATGAGCCGCTGCATGGCCTTCACATCCCAATTGGTGCGGAGGAATTCAGTAGCCAGCCAGTTGAGCAGTTCGGGGTGGCTGGGAGGGTCGCCCTGGGTGCCAAAGTTTTCACTGGATTTGACGATGCCAATGCCAAAGTAGTTTTGCCAGTAACGGTTGACGGCGACGCGCGCGGTGAGCGGATGGGACGGATCGACGAGCCATCGCGCCAGCGCGAGGCGATCGGGCTTGGCGTTGGCGGCTAACGGCGGCAACACCGCCGGAACGTTCGGCGTGACCTTCTCACCATGGTTGCGATAGTCGCCGCGGGCGAGTACGAACGAGTCGCGCGGCGTATCCATTTCCGACATCACCATGGTGTTGGGAATCGCATCCTCAAGCAGTGCTTTGAGTTCGCGCAGGGCGCGCAGGTCGGCCCAGGCGGCCTGCGTCTGGGATGGCGCAACGTGCGTGAGATAGTGCTCGCGCAGACGTTGGGTCAGTTCCTTGGGGCGTTGTTTCGCCGGCACGCTCAACATGTGGGAGATCCGGTGCTCCACAGCGAGATAACGCAACTCGGTTTCGGTAAGAACGCGGCGATAGACGCGGAGATCCGCCATGCGGCCGCGGAACCCGTTGCGCTCTTCGGAATCGTCTTCCTGCCCGATGGCAAGAGCGCCGGCTTCCCTTTTGGTGACGCTGGTTTCCGCTTCGCGCACGACGGGCACGGCCTGCCCGTTGACGCGAATGGCGAGCCCGCCGGCGGCCGAGTGAAGGATCGCTACGTGGTATTGATCGTTCTGCACCAGGCGGTCCCGCGTGCGCAGGTGCATGCCGGGAGTTTCCACATGCAGGTGCGCGCCCCGGCGCAGGTGAGGCAGCGGTTCAGACGCATCCCACCAAACGTTCAGGCGGCCTGGTTGTTGCAGCACGGTCTGCGGCTCATGGTGGCCTTGCGTCAGCCATGCCGCGATTGTGAATTCTTGTCCGAGGTCCACTTTGGCCAGCGAAAGATGGGACGGCGTGCTGAACGAACTCGCCTTGCCAACGCTGGTCAATACGCTGGCCGGTTCGCCGCGCAACACCTGTGCGTGGCGGTAGGCGCCGGAATGATCGTTGACCGTGCCGTCCATTTCGTAGTGGGCCAAGAGGCCTTCCCGCAGTCCGGCCGGCGCGGCGTACTCCAATAGCGCCAGCCGCTGCTTTTCCCATTGTTGCTGGGCGGGCTTCACTTTCTCGTCGGATAGTTCCGCTTCGCGCGAATTGATCCTGGCGACGAGATCGTCCAGCACTTTTTGCTGTTCGCCGCTCGGCAGGCGAAGGAACGGATCGGCGTTGCCGTCGCGGCCGTCGAGACCTTTTTCCTTCACGCCATTGAAGAAGGCGAACATGCGGTAGTAGTCCTTCTGCTTCAGCGGATCGTACTTGTGATCGTGGCAGCGGGCGCAGGTCATGGTCATCGCCATCCAGACTGTGGATGTCGTCTCCGTGCGGTCGGCCACATATTCGACCAGGTACTCTTCGGGAATTGCGCCGCCCTCGTAGTTGATCATGTGATTGCGGTTGAAGCCGCTGGCGATTTTCTGATCGACAGTCGCGTTTGGCAACAGGTCGCCGGCGAGTTGTTCAACAGTGAAGCGATCGAACGGCATGTTGCTGTTGAAGGCGCGGATGACCCAGTCGCGCCACGGCCACATGTCGCGGTGCGAGTCGATGTGGAAGCCGTGGGTGTCGGCATAGCGGGCCTGATCAAGCCAAGGCATGGCCATGCGCTCGCCGTAGTGCGGAGAGGCGAGCAGACGGTCCACCTGCTTTTCGTAGGCATTGGCGGATTTGTCCTTCACGAACGCATCGATTTCGGCGGGCGTGGGCGGCAGGCCGGTGAGGTCAAAGCTCACGCGGCGGAGAAGAGTAATGCGGTCGGCTTCGGGGCTGGGCGCGAGTTTTTCCTGCTCCAGGCGCGCGAGCACGAAATGATCGATGGCATTTCGAGCCCACTTCTTGTCTTTGGTTACAGGGAAGGGCAGTCTTTCTGGCTTCTCGTAAGACCAGTGCATCTTCCAATCGGCGCCGCCGGCGATCCATTTTTGGATCAGTTCGATCTGGGGAGCCGTTAACGTTCTGCCGGTGGAGGGCGGCGGCATACGGCGTTTTGGGTCCGCATGCGCAATGCGCAGGTAGATGCGGCTGGTCTCTGGCTTGCCGGGTGTCAACGCGGCCAACGCGCCCTCCTTCGTATCGAGCCGGATGCCGGCCATACGCGTCGTGTCGTCGGGACCGTGACAAGCGAAGCAATTGTCGGAAAGGATAGGCCTGATATCGCGGTTGAAGTCGATACCCTTCGCGTCGGCGGCGAACAGCGCCGGCAGGCCGGCAAGGAGGATGGCGAGAGTCGTGCGCGGGATCACGCAACTATTTCATCAGAACTCGTTGATAAAATCCGGAGCGTGCCATTCTTATTTCTTCTTGCCGCCGCCGTTCCGTTTACCGTCGCCGATTTGCAACTGGGCGAGACTCGAACGGTGACGCTGCTGAACGCGGTGCAGGTTCCGGTGCAACTGGTGACGGCCGAGGCTACGCACGATGGGTTGCAGAAGGCGGTGCGGGAGGCGCGTGTGGTGGCCGTGGTGGATGGGGTGAAGGTGGAACTGCGATGCGGAAACTATGAGTTGCCGCGGACGGCGGGCCGCGTGCAAGTGGACTGCCCAGTGACTGCCGCATATATGCAGAACTCTTCCGAAGATCACTGGGGTTTGCGCGCGGCGGCCAGGCTTCGGTTGTGGCCGGCCGGGTCGGAATGGATGACGGCGGGGGAGATGGGCTATCCGCTGAAGCAGCGTTGGTTTCTGACACACACGCAGATGTCGAACGAACCGACCTATGTGGACCGCGGTGAACGGGCCTCGCGGCGGAAGGTTTACTATCACAGCGGCTTGGACCTGGGCGGGGCGGAGGCCATGGCGCAGGTGGTGGCGGCGACGGATGGGGTTGTTGTCTCGCTGGGGAAGGAAGTGTTGCCGGAGCACAAGACGGGAACGCCGGTGGCGCCGCGCTATGACGTGCTGTATCTGCGCGATTCGCGCGGCTGGTATTACCGCTATAGCCATCTGTATTCGTTCGATTCGTCGATAGAGTTGGGTGCGAATGTGAAGCGCGGTGACCCGCTGGGGCTGTTGGGGAAAGAGGGCGGCAGCGGCGGGTGGTCGCATCTGCACTTTGAAATCAAGAGCCGGCAGCCGTCGGGAGAATGGGGCACGGAGGAAGGTTTTGCGTTTTTGTGGGAGGCGTATCGGCGCGACTTCAAGCCGGATGTGATGGCGATGGCGCGGCCGCATCGCTATGCGCGGGTGGGCGAAGAGGTGACGTTGGACGGCGCGCGCTCGTGGGTGCGGGAAGGGAAGCCTTCGTTTCGCTGGCAGCTATCCGATGGGCGAACGGCGGCCACTCCGCGCGTTGTCATGCGCTACACGAAGGTGGGAACGTACAGCGAAGTGCTGGAGGTGAAGGACGCAAAAGGCCGCGTTGCGTACGACTTTGCCACGGTGAATGTTTACGGCGATGAAGATCCCGTCACGATCAACGCCTCCTACTTTCCGTCGCTGGAGGTGAAGGCCGGGCAAACCATCACGTTCAAAGCGCGGACGTTTGGGCTGACGAGCGGCGAGGAAACGTGGGACTTCGGCGATGGTTCGCCGCGCCGTTCCACGCAATCCGATGGCAATGCGGTGAAGTTGGCGAAGAACGGATATGCCGTCATCACGCACACCTATAAGAAGGCGGGGAACTACATTGTGACGGTGAAAAATGGCTCGGCCGCGACCACACATTTGTGGGTGCCCGTGCATTAGCGCGAACAGCGGAACAGCTTTGCTTCGAAGGGCGCGAAGGTCACCTGTGGCGGAGCCAGGCACGATTTTCCGAACGAAACGGTCACTGGATTCTTGTCCTCATTGACGGCGATCAAGAGCGCGCCATCGCGCGACGGCCGCAGTGTGTAGGCGATACCGCGGTCCAGGCTGTGGCCGGTTTCGTGGTAGACCAGCGGTAAGTTTGCGGGCAACGGCCGCGCCGCCAGTTCCGCCGCGAGCGGCTTCAACTCTTCAGCCACCGCCTTCGCCGCTTGCCACGCCGGGTTGTTTTCCGGGCCCAGATGCAAGCCCCAGTAAAGGATGCCATTGGCGCCGTGCACGATGGCCTGCAACGCCATGAACCGCGCCTGTTGCTTTGTTGGATAGAGCATCATTTTCGGATCGGGCTGCTTCTGGATGGACTCCCAGGCGAACCCTTGCAGCACCATGAACACGGGCTTGGAAGGCCCAGCCACCTGACGCATCTTGTCCACGTATTGGCCCACCTGGCTGATGGACTCGTTCAGCAGATCGCCTTGTTGTCCATCGGGCCAAAGCGCATATTGATTCCGGATGCCGCGCGGAATGACCGGATAGACATCGGTGGCCATGGCGTCGGTTCCTTCGTTGTACTCGCGCAGCGTGGAGACGAGATTCGTGGGCGAGTGGTTGAGATAGAAGAGGCGCTTCGGGTCGAGTGATTGCGCCAGTTTGCGGGCCGCGATGATCTTTTCTGCGGGAGTTCGAATGGCAAGCGGCTTTTTCCACACGAAGGTTGGTTCGTCTTCGGTTTCCCAAAGAATTAATGCCGGCTCTTCGCGCAGCGCCGTGACGGTTTTGCGGATACCAGCGGGATCTGTGCCGATGCCAGTCCAGGCATAGAGGCCATGCTTTTTCGCTAGTTGCAGATCGGAAACGGAGGGCTTCACGTGGACCAGGTTGAACCCGGCGGCGTGGGCGTCGGCCCATGGTTTCGCTGTCTTGGCAAAGTCGTAAAGCCCAACGATGAATGTGCGCTGGCCGTTGATGACCAGCGTGCCGTCTGTATCGATGGCGAGCGCAAGCGCCGCCGCAAGCAAGAGGTTCATAGCATCCGTTCCCATGCGGCGATCAATTCTTCGCGATACCGCATCCAGCGCTGATAGTCCGGCGCGAAGGGTTCCACCTGCCGGCTGATGTCACTCACGTTTTCCTGGCCGGCGGTGACGAAGGCCACGGCTTCGTCGATCAGCCGCAGCGCCGCCGCGTCGTTCCGGCTGCGCGCCTTTTCGCGGACCTGCCAGAGAAGCTCAAAATCTTCGGCGCCGTCCCGCGACGCTTCCCATCGTTTTGTGGTCACTGGCCCGTTGGCCGTTTGGTACACCGTGCCGTATTCGGTCCCCATAGATTGATCGAAAAACCAGAAGGGACTATAGCTATATACCCAATAGCCACCACCGGTCATGCCCATCTGGAACGCCACCCAGGGCTTCATGCGGTAGTAGCCGAGCGAATCCAGATTGCGTTGGTCGGCGCCGGCTTCATAGTGCCAGTAGGTGCCCTGCTCGAAGATCTTCTTGTAGGCTTCCGGGTGCTCTCGAACCAGGTGCAGGTCTGGTTGCCAGATGTCGATGAGGTTCGTCAACGGCGCCAGCATCTCCGGTTTCGCACCGCCTGCCGGATTGGCATAGATGCGCACGCGCGGGTCGGCCTCCTTCACGCGCGTGATGTCCTGCACATACTTGTCGAAGGCGGCGTCCTTGCCCATCAGGCCCGGTTCGTCCATGTAGTAGAACGCCCAGTCCTTGAAGTCCAGTCCGAGCGCGAGCATGTGTTCGGAATATTTGCGGATGGCGGCGGAGTAGTCCTTGGCGGCCAGTGGGCCACCGACGCTCCCAGTCACCAGAAAGGTGGCCTTGCCTTTCAGGCGCGTCACCAGCGAATCGTGCAGCGCGCTATCGGGCTTGCCCTCCAGCGGGAAGTGAATCGGCGGGATGGGGAACACGGTCATGCCGTGATCGAGCGCGTCGACGATCGTTGCTTCGCGAGCGGCAGGGTCGGCGATCGACGCCAGATAGAGCCAATGGCACTGTTGATAAGTGCGCCTCTCCGGTAGCCGCGCCTTGCTTACCTCGATATGTAGCGGCACCTCCAACGGCTTCGCCAGCGATAGCGTATCGCCGGCGCGGACGGTGGCTGTGTGTTTCCCAGCCGCCAAGCTCCGGCTGTTCACGATCGCCCAGAGCTTTCGGGACTCGCCTGCCGCGAGCGTGATTATACCCGCCTCATTCAGGCGGGGCAGCACGTCTTCGGTCAGTCGCCCAGTTGATTCCGGCCGCACCAGCGGCACCTCGCGGATGTCGACAAACTTCGCGTCGCACACGACACGCACCTGGGCTGTCGATGGGCGCAGATTCGTTACCGTGAAGGCGATGCTTTCAAACTCATTGGCGAGCATCTTCACGCGCAGCCCTTCGCGGAAGGCGCGTTCCTTTGACCAAGGGCTTTCCAATTGGCGGATCATCACATCGGCGGCGGGTGGAATGGACTGCGGTCCCAGCAGTTCGTTTGCCTCACGAATCTTTTCGCGTAGCGCGTCGAAGCGCTCGATGCTTGGGTGTTGTTGTGCGAACTCGTATTCCGCGCGGAAGCGGGCGCGAACGGCATCGAAAAACTCGCCTCGCGGCAACCGTAGCGGGAACGGTTCGGCACCGAGCGAATAGCGTACTGGGTTGGCGCCATTGACGTGAACCATGTAGTCGCCGGGCTCGATGGCCGGAAAGCTGCCGCTATTGATCGCGAAGTACGTCGAGCCATCCGGCCGCTCGACGAAGAGTGTCCGCGGCGTAGGGGGCGGTAGCGTGTTGGTGCCATGTTGGGCGGTCCATTGTTTTCCCGGCCGGGATGGGTTGCGGTCAATCGAAATGCGTCGCGCCTTCGCCGATTCAAAAAAACCGCTACTATCAGCGCTATTGCGCCACGAACTCCAATGTGGGGGGCCCGCATCAATACGATAGCTGTGCAGCGTGCCCTTGTTCGACACGGCCAGCAATCGCCCGCGCACGACAGCCGGACTGTACGACCCACCCCCGTCCATCGCCATGGCTTTCCGCACGTTACCCTTCTTATCCAATACGTACAGCGACTTTCCGTCCAGCCCGGTGTCGCGAACGATCTGATAGATCCAGTC
>JAEUQC010000076.1 GCA_016789905.1 Bryobacterales bacterium
GCCCAGGGGAAGACCGAAAACAGATGCCCGCCCAGGGGGTGATACCAGGTGCAGCCAAATTCCACCAGAATATGGCCGTCGTCGCGGAGCAGGGAACGCATGATGCGCAACATTTCCGCCGGGTCTTCGAAATGCTCAAAGGCGTCGGTGGTGAGAATCACATCGGCTTTTTTGTCTGTCCTGGCGACAAACTGCACCCGGTCGCTCAGGCCCATTTCGGCCGCTTTCGCCCGCCCGGCGGCCAGCCGCTCTTCCTGAATATCCAATCCGATCACATGCCGGCAACCATGTTCGGCCAACTCCAGCGCATTGTCTCCTACCCCGCACCCAAAATCGATTACGACCTTGTCGCGCAGCTTCTCAAAAACATCCGGTCCGAAGTAGGTAGCTAGTTTGCTGACGCCCCGCGTTTTGAACGGGTCGTCCTGCGGCATCGGAACACCCGTTCCACCCGGATAAAAGTGTTTCAAAAACCGATAGGCGAGCGTCGTACCGAGGAATCCCATGATGTGACCTTTTATCATCCATCGGCTGTTCGATGGATACAAGTTACCCGATACCGGTCACTTCGACGCGGCCAGGAACTCTTCGTAAATCGCCGCCATCGTTTGTGCCGACGCTTCCACCGTAAAATCCGCCGCCATACGGGCGGCACCGGCTGTCGCCAGCCGCAGCCGGAAAGCGTCGTCGCGCAACACCCGGCGCAGGCCAGCGGCCAGTTCCGCCGCGTCGGCCTTCTCAAACAACAGCCCGGTTTCGCCGTGGTGAATCAACTCCGGATTCCCGCCCACTCGCGACGCCACGGCGCAACAGCCAGCCGCCATTGCCTCCATCAGCGAGTTGGAGAGCGCCTCCGATAACGACGGCAGCACGAAAATATCAATCCCCCGCAGCAACCGCGGCACATCGCGCGTTTCCGGCAGAAACAGCGTATCTTTGCCCGCGCCCAGCGCGGCCGCCTGCTGTTGCAATTCCTCCAGGCAAACCCCGCTGCCGATAATCGCCAGCTTCACGCCGGAACGTTCCATCCGCACGCTGGCGAAGGCCTCAACCAACGTGGAAAGCCCCTTTTCTTTACGCAATCCGCATACGACACCAATCACCAGTGGCGCGCCGCCAAACTCCGGCGCCCGCTCCCGTTCGCCAGGATGAAACTGCGCCAAGTCGATGCCGTTGTAGCAGAGCCGGATCCGCTCGGCGCGCACGCCTTCGTCTTCTATCAGATGGCGCCGCATGAAGTCGCAGTTCACTACAATGCCGTCCACCATTCGGTCGGAGATCCGCAGCAGCCGGTGATGCAGGCCGGGCGTCAGTTCCCGGTGCGCCCGCTGGCTGGAGAGCACCACCGCCCGCCGCGCCAGCGCCGCGAACGGGACGCCGAAGATATTCATGGGTACGTCGAAGCTGTGTACCAGGTCAATCCGTTCGCGCCGGATATAGTCCCGCAGCACCAGCCCCTGCCGGATGGTTTCCACCGCCGCCAGCGTGCGGATCGGCAGGCTGAAGACGGGCACTCCGGCGGCGCGCAACTCCTGGGCGCGGATTCCGTTCGGGTCCACGCACCCGATATGGGTTTCGTAGCCGTTCTTGCGCAATTCCAGCGCTGTCACGGCTGTTTGCCGTTCGCTGCCGCCCTGTCCCAGTAAGCGGACCAGCAGCAGGATTTTTTTCCGCTGCCCCGCCGCCGTCATGTACCCACCCTGGCGCGCCCTCGGCGCAGCCGGGCGCCGGCCCACTCGGTCACCGCCAGCCGATGCTCTGGCAGCAGCGCCGTAAAGAATCCCAATCCGTAGTAAACCGGGGCCAGCACCAGGCCCAGCGCAATCAGTTCACTCCAGCTTGAACCATCCACTCCAGCCGCGTCCAGCGCCCACACCAGCCCCAGTACTGGCACCGCCAGCGCCAGCGGCCAGCTATAGATGCCGGCCATGTATTCGACAAACGATATATCCAGCCGGCGGCAAATCAGCCACGGCGTCAGGATGCCGCGCACCGCAATCATCATCACCGCGCTCACCACCGCCACCCCGGCCAGCCCGTAGTGCGGAATCGCCACGGCCATCAGCGCCAGACCGGCCATGGCTTCCACCAGCAGGCCCTTGGCAAAGTGCTGATGCGCGCCCAGGCCGTAAAGGATCGCGCTTGTGTTCTGCTGGCCGGCAATGGCAAACGCCGCCCCGGCCGCCAGCGCCATCATCAGCGGCGCGCTTTCGGCCGCGAACGCCGGGCCCACCCACAACCGGAATAGCGGCGCGGCGTAGATCGACAGAAACAGCAGCGGGAACAGGAACACCAGGAAACAGTACCGGTTTGTCTGCGCCCCCAGGCGTGCCACGCCGGCGAAATCGCCGCGAGCGCTTAGTTCCGCCGACCGCGCGCTGCTCACCATGCCCACCTGCGGCACCGCGTCCATCAGCACATTCAATAGCCGCATCGGCAGACTATAAAAGCCCACCGCCGCCACTGACAACATGCGCCCAATCAGCAGCGTCGGACCCTGCTGCTGCAACTGGGACGCAATGGTCGCCACGAACGTATGCACGCCATATCCGGCCATCTGCTTGAGCATCAGCCGGCTCACCAATCCGGGCGATAGCCGGAACTCCGGAAACACCCGCCGAAAGCCTACAAACGTCGCGATATAGCCAAAGGCCTGCGCCGCCACCACCGCATAGCCCATCTCCCGCAACCCGTGGCCCGAATAGACCAGCAGGAACACCGCCGCCGCCCGCATCGCCGTCATGATGATGGTGATCCGGCTGATAACGCCATACTCTTGAAACCCTTCCAGCGCGGCACGGAAAACGTTATTCATCAGCCCAAAGGCCCAGCTCCAGCCCACCGCCAGCAGCAACACGCCAAACGGCTCCTGGTAGGCGGCCGGAATGCGGAAGTACAGTGGCGCCTGAAACGCTCCCACCCCGACCACCGCCAGCAGCAGCACCGCCACGGGCGCGAAACAGGCCAGCGCGGTGTTTAATACCTCATTGATCTTGTCCACCTCCCGCCGCGCCATGTAGTGGGCCGAATACTTTAATACCGCCGAGCGGAATCCCATATCGCTCAGCCACAGATAGTCCACCAGGGCAAAGGCGAGCGCCCACACTCCGTACCCTTCCGGGCCCAGCTTGCGAATGATGTAGGGGGATAGCAGAACCCCGCTCGCCAGGCTGACCGAAAAGCCCAGGATGTTCCACAAGGCGTTACGGAAGAAAGACCGCTCCATGCTGCTTACGCAACCCCCAACGGCTCGGCCAGCGGCTGGCCGGTGGGCTTTTCCTCCATCCAGCGGAACCACAGTTCGAGCATGAGCAGCGACCAGAGCCAGAACGAGTTATCGCGGCGGCCGGACTGGTGTTCGGCCAGCAGCGCGTCCAGGAACGCCGGATCGGTGAAGCCGCGCTGCCGGAATCGCTGACTGGTCAGGTGGTCCCGCACGAAATCCCGCAGCGAGGTGCGGAACCAGTGGTTGAGCGGCACACCGAAGCCCTTCTTTTCCCTGGTCAACAGCGCTGGCGGCAAGCGGTTGGCCAGTGCGTCGATCAGAATTCGCTTTCCCTGGCCGCCAGGCATCTTCCAGGCCGTCGGCAGCGACGCGGCGTATTCACCCAGCACATGGTCCAACAACGGACTCCGCACCTCCAGCGAATTGGCCATCGACATCCGGTCCACCTTCACCAGCATGTCACCGGGCAGGTTCACCGCCGTTTCCCAGTAGAGTGCCTGCTCTTCTATGCCCGCCGAATCCGGCAGCAGGTAGCCGTCAAAGGTGCGCCGCAGATAGGCGGCATCGGCCGGCGCCATCCATTTGGGCGTCAGCAGCCGCTGGCGCATCAAAAACGGCGCCGTGTTGTTGTCAAAATAGCGTTCCAGCGGCGATGGGCGGCTGATCATGCGCAGCCAGTGTTTCCCTGGGGCCGAATAGGGCAAATGGTCCGACACGGCGCCCAGCGCCGCGCGCATCGCCTGCGGCCACTGGTCGAAGCGCCGCTGCCGTTGCGCGGCGAAGAAGCGCGTATAGCCGGCAAACAGTTCATCGCCCCCATCTCCGCTCAAGGCCACTTTCACATGGCGCGCGGCGAACTCGCTGACGATAAATGTCGGAATCGCGCTGGAGTCGCCGAAAGGCTCGTCGAAATGGCGCACCAGCCGTTCCACCAGCGCGATCGAATCCGGCTTCACGACAATTTCGTGGTGCTCTGTCTTGTACTGCTCGGCCACCATTCGCGCATACGGAAGTTCGTTATAGTCGGCTTCCTCAAAGCCGATGGAGAATGTCTTCACCGGGGCCTTGGTTTGGAGCGCCATGCTTGCCACCACACAGCTTGAATCGATGCCGCCGCTGAGAAACGCGCCCAGCGGAACGTCCGCTTCCAGCCGCAGCCGTACCGATTCGTCGAACAACTCTCGCACCCGGTCCCGCGCGCCGGCTTCGGTCAACCCGGCCGGGGCTTCCGCCGCCGGCTCCGGAAACCGCCAATACCGGCCCTGTTTCGAGGTCCCATCAGCGCGATAGAGCAGCCACCCGCCGGGCGGCAGCTTCCGCACGGCTTTCAACGGCGACAGCGGATCGGGCACATACAGGAATTGAAAGTACTGCCGCAGCGCCTCATCGTCTACGTCGTCGGGAACGCCGGCCTCCCGCAGGCATTTCAATTCGCTCCCGAAATAGATCCCCTCCGGCCTTTCCGCATAGTACAGCGGCTTTTTCCCGAACCGGTCGCGCGCCAGCAGCAGCGATTTGTCGCGCCGGTTATAGATGGCGTAGGCGAACATGCCCCGCAGCCGCGCGATGCCTTCCACACCTTCTTCTTCATGCAGGTGAACCAGCGTTTCTGTGTCGCTATTGGTCCGGAAGCGGTGCCCGCGGCTTTCCAGCCAGCTTCGCAGTTCGTGATAGTTGTAGATCTCCCCGTTGAAGACCACCTGCAGACTCTCGTCTTCATTGGCAATGGGTTGCTTCCCTGTGCCAAGGTCGATAATGCTCAACCGCCGCATGCCAATCGCGCAGCCGCCTTCGACGAAAAATCCGTCCTGGTCCGGTCCGCGATGCAGAATCAACCGATTCATGCGT
>JAEUQC010000138.1 GCA_016789905.1 Bryobacterales bacterium
ACGGGACGGCGGCGGCGTACGGCGCCAAGGGTGGGAGTATCCCCATGCACGCCTTCCTCATGCACAACCTCGGGCTGGACGAGACGAATAGGGCGATGGCGGAAACCGCTACCAATCTGATTCAGTCCGGCATGTCTGCAAAGGACGCCAACACCGCTGTCAACGAACTCTACAATGGGAAGCCGGTGTCGGTGGCGTTGCCGAAGTCCGACAAGTTCAAGGAGCAGGCGGCAAAGAACCTGAAGCAGTTCCAGGACATGTACGCGCCACAGGACGAACGGCAGCAGCAGATCTTGACGACGGTCGCGTCTCGGTATCCAATGGCCATTGCATCCGGCGACTGGGGGTTCGTTCAGAACCTCATCGGCGACGCGGTTACCTCGACGGGCTTGTTCCAGGTGAAGGGCAAGCTGTTCGAACAGGAAATGGCGCGGGGCGGGTTGGCAGTCTCTCGCGGAAATCTGGCGGTGTCGCAGCAAAACGCCAACACGGCGGCGGGGAATTTGGCCGAGACGAAGAATCAGAACGCGGCGCAGAACCAGGGCCGCATGATTCAGAACGTGATGGATGTGCTGAAGCTCAATATCTCGGACGAACAAAAAGCGGTGTTGCTCCAACCGATCTTGGCGCAGGGGACCGGGCTCAACGTGAATCAGCCGAAAACCGTTTTCCCTGGAACCAGATACGTTCCAGGTTCAAATGCGGTCGTCAATTGGTTTGCAGGCACGCCTTTGAGCTTTTCGAACCCGCGCGTAAACACCGGCCAGCCCGCGGGCAACGCCCCGTCGTCGCAAGCTATCGAGGCGGTCACGCGGATGACTGGCGCAATGGACGCGAACAGCGGAACGGGCAACCAGATCTACCCTGTGGTTCCGAATCCGAATGCCGTGCAGAGGCCGCAAGCATTCCCGCAAACGCCGATTCCGGACGCCATGCTCAAGATGATGGGTGCACCGGTGCGGTAAGGCCGCCTGAAAGGCTGGTGTAGAGATATGGGCGGAACTGGTTCGAATAGATGGAAGGGGTACCGCCGACGCAAGACGGTCAGTGAGGTTCCATGCCTGCCCGCGTTGCGGGTAGCGCGCGCGCTAGACAGAAAGCCAGAGGGCGGGGAACTGGTGGCGGTGGAGGTGCGGGAGCCGGTCGAGGCGAGTGTGTGCCTGGAGATGCAGCGGAGGCAGTGGGGGCCGCCGATTCCTTGGCTGCTCTGTCCGGACTGTGGACACCGGCGGCGGGTCCTGTATTTTGACGGGAGGGTTTCCTGTCGGCACTGCCTGAATCTCGGTTACGACTCCTGGTTGTTCCCACGTAACGTGGCGCCGATACTGAGGGCGCCGATGGTGGCGAAGAAGGCGGAGGCGAGGCGGGCGGCCCTGAACGAGTACAAGCGGCAATGGAAGGCGCACCGTAGGGAACCGAGCCAAATAGGGACAATGTCCCCAATCTCGCCTCCTTTGGCCGGGTTCCATCGGATGGGTCAGGCGAGCGATTCCGCGCCAACCCGATAGTGCCCGCTGATGCAGGGATTTAGGTTCCAGTGCCCGCAAGGGCGTGGGAGTTCAAGTCTCCCCATCCGCACCAACGGCTTGTTCGGGTTTCGATGTTTAGGCTTCCCGGGTTCTTCCGCGAAACCGATGCCGGGGATGGTTCGGGCGGGAACGTCCGCTAGATCCAGGCGAGTTCGTCGAACGCGGACGATTGCTGGTCGAAGCAATAGCGCACCGCGCGCGTGATTCTCGCTGTGATCGCGCCGGCGGGAAGGGTTCAAACTTCCAGTATGAGTGGTGAGCGCGGAAGGAATCGAACCTTCAACCTACTGATTAAGAGTCAGTTGCTCTGCCAGTTGAGCTACGCGCCCACTCAGGGCGGTCAGTGATGACCAAATTGTAGGATACCACAGCCTGTCCGGTTAAGGGAGCCGGGCCGCCGCGATTTGCGCGATATCCAATAGTTGCGGTGGCTTTTCCGCCGCCGCCAGGCCGTCACGGAACATCGTGTTACAGAAGGGGCAGGCCGCGGCGACAACGTCCGCCCCGGTCGCCGCGAGTTCCCGCGCCCTTTCGTGGTTGATCCGCGTTCCTTTCTCTTCCCCCAAAAACACCAGACCCCCGCCCGCTCCGCAGCAGAAACTTCGCTGCCCGTGCCGGGGCGCCTCCACCAGTCTGCCCGCCTGCCCGGCGACCGCGCGCGGCGCATCGTAGTTGTCCTGATAGCGGCCCAGATAGCAAGGGTCATGAAAAACCACTCGCTTGCCGTCCGCTGCCCCCGCCGGCAGCCGGGCGAGCAACGTGCTGTGGTGTTCGATAGGAATACTGGCCCCGAACTCGCGATAGTCCTCCCCTAAGGTACGAACACAGTGTGGGCACGTGCTCAATACCTTCTTCGCCTTTTCCAGGGCGGCAATGTTCTGTTCGGCCAGGGTTTGGAACAACAGGTCGTTGCCCAGGCGCCGGGCGGAATCGCCGGAACAGCGCTCCTTCTTCAGAACGCCAAAGGTAATGTTGTGATGGCGGAGTACTTTAACGAGCGAGGTGACGATTTCCCGCCCTTGCGGATCGTAACTGCCCATGCAGCCCATCCAGAGCGCATACTCCTGCGTTCCGTCAAACAGCGGGAGTTCGAGCTTCTTGACGAACTTGTCCCGCTCCGCGGCGGAGAAACCCATTGGATTGCCGTAGCGCTCCAGATTTCGAAACAGCTTTCCGCCAAAGTCGTCTTCCCAGGCCCCGGTGTTGACAGCGCCACGGCGCAGACCGATTAGAATTGGCAGGTGCTCAATTCCTACCGGACACTGGCTTTCGCAGGCGCCACAGGAAGTGCATTGAAAAACATCCTCGCGGGCGATATGTTTGCCGAGCAAAGGCTGATCGCCGGAAACGCCGAACTCGTTGATGTGCGCACGGAGGCCCAGAATGATTTCCTTGGGGTTGAGCGATTTGCCGGTAGCGTTGGCGGGGCAATGTTCGGTGCAGCGGCCGCACTCGACGCAGGAAAACGCCTGGAGCGCCATTAACTGTGTGATATCTTTGCTCGCGACCAGGCCGAAATCCTCGTCTCCAGATAGGGGCGGGATGGCGCTGAATTTACCCCGGGATAGGAAGACGGTGAGGGGGCTGAGCATCAGATGCAGATGCTTGGTGTGCGGGATGAGCGGGAGGAACGTCAGCAGCGCCAAAGTGTGAATCCACCATAGGATGTTGTAGGCTAGGCCGGTCGGCTGCGGGATGTAGTCGAGCAGGTAGGTGACCATCAGCGTGAGTATGAGCAGCGCGATGAACCCGCTTTCGTAGCTGACTTCGCCGAGCCATTGGGGGCGGATGACCATGCGCCGGATGGCTAGGCCGGCGATGGATACGGCGACGGCGATCGCGAAGCAGGCAGCGAGCAGTCCGTAGGCTGGGCCGAACCAGCCGTCGTGAAGGGAGAAGAGCGGGAATCCCAAGCCGATGGCAAAGTGGTTGACGGTAACCAGACCGAAAGCGCCGAACCCCCAGAATAGGAACGCATGCGCCAAGCCGGGAAGCGGGCGTTCCCGGATCACCTTGGCCTGGCAAACGACGTCCCAGAAGAACTCGCGAAGGCGCGGACCCAACGGAGAGAGAGAGAACCCGGGGTCCGGACGTGCGGCGCGCACCAGTTTAACCACCCTCCCGGCACGTTTCAGGAAGACAAAGAGCGCCGCGGCCAGAACGAGCACGAAGAGCAGGGATTCGACGGGATGCAAGCGTACCATCCCTACCACGCTACACTATGATTTTGGAGGACAATTAGTGCGCTTTGTTATTTCCGGAGCCGCGGGCTTCGTGCCTTCCCATTTGTGCGATTTGATTCTGAGTCAGGGGCACCGGGTTGTGGGAATCGACAACTTCCTGACCGGTAATGCGCGAAACATCGCTCATCTGACCGGCAACCGGGATTTTGAGTTTATTGAGGCGGACGTCTGCCAGCCGTTGCCCGGGTTGGGCGAGGTGGATTGTGTGATCCATGCCGCCTCGCCGGCAAGCCCGAAAGACTATTATGAATATCCGCTGGAAACGCTGGATGTTGGGTCGCTGGGAAGCCGCAACCTGCTTGAATTGGCGCGCGCCAACTCGGCGCGATACCTGGTGACATCGACATCGGAATGCTATGGCGATCCGTTGGAGCACCCACAGGTGGAGACGTATTGGGGAAATGTGAATCCGGTAGGCCCGCGATCGTGCTACGACGAGAGCAAACGTTTTGCCGAGGCGATCACCATGGCGTATCATCGCAAGCACGGTGTGCGCACGAATATCGCCCGCATTTTCAATACATATGGGCCCAGAATGAAGCTGAACGACGGGCGCGTGGTTCCGCAGTTCCTGGATCAGGCGCTGCGCGGGAACCCGATCACGGTCTACGGCGACGGCAAGCAGACGCGAAGTTTCTGCTATGTCAGCGATCTTGTGAGAGGTCTGCTGCTGCTGTCGCAATCTGACGAACGCATGCCAGTGAATCTGGGAAATCCAGTGGAGCGGACCATGGTTGAGTTTGCCGAAGTGATCCGGCGAATGACCGGCACGCAATCCGAGATTGTTTTTGAACCACTACCGCAGGACGACCCGAAGCGGCGGCGTCCCGACATTTCGAAAGCGAAGCGATTGCTGGGGTGGGAACCCGAAGTGGATTTGGAAGATGGTTTGAAACCAACCATCGCCTATTTTCAATCTATACAGGCAGGTGCCATTGCATGAGACTACTAACAGCGATTCTGTTTCTGACCGTTGGGCTTGGTTGGGCAGAGGATGTGAACCAACCGGCTCCGGAACTGGAAATGAAGATGGAGAACGGACAGACCGTAAAGCTGAGCCAGTTTAAGGGCAAGCCTGTGGTGCTGGAATTTTTCTCCACCACGTGCCCCCATTGCCAGAAATCGGCGGAGGTTCTGGAAAAAACGCTTCGCGCCTACAGCGCAAAGGGTGTGCAGGTGATAGCTGTTTCAACTGACGAGAACCAAAGGAAAGACTTTCCGGAGTTTCGCAAGAAGTACGGTGCCACCTATCCGATGGGAACCGTAGCGAGCCAGGAAGGGTACCGATTTTTCGGTTTGTCGGTAATGCGGCCATTCTATGTGCCGACGTTCGCGTTTATCGACCGGAATGGCATGATACGGCAGCGGTTCATTGGCGGACTGCTGCAGGACAATCCCAATGGCGGCCCAACGGCCGAGTATGCCGCGATGACGAAGCATGTGGACGCCTTGCTTAAAGGCGCACCGGCTGCGGCACGCCCAGCGGCGAAGGCGACTCCAGCGACGGCAAAACGGTGATCCACACCTTTTCGGCGGCGCCATGTCCCAATGGCACATGGCGTCCGTTGACGAGTAGCGACAACGTTTGATCGGCGTTGTGGGCTAGCATCTCGAACATCGCCCCTGGCCTGATACCAAGGCTATCCAAGTACTCCAGAAGCCCGCGATCCCGTTCGAAGACGCTGACGACAATCGCTAGGCGCTTCACCGGCAGTTCATGCATGGCGATCAGACCGCGCCGGTGACGGTCCTCCTTAGACTCGAGACCGAGCGCGAACCCGTGCGGACACGCTTTTTCGTCTCCAAGCTTTTCAGCAAGCCGGGCCTCAAAATCCGCGGAGACCGCGTGTTCCATCTGCTCTGCCTCTTCGTGGACTTTGTACCACTCCATGCCAAAAACCTCGGTAAGCATCCGCTCAATGAGGTAGTGGCGCCGGATTAGACGTTCGGCGATTTCCCGTCCTGAGGAGGTGAGCGTGATGTGACCATCCTTGGCGACTTCGATCAGCCCGTCCCGTTTCAATCGCCTGGTGGCCATGGTGACGGCTGGAGGCGAAACGTCCAGCCACCGCGCAAGGGTTGCGGCGATTACCAATTCGCCTTCAGCCTGCGCCTCAGCAATGGCTTTCAGGTAGTTCTCCTTGGAAATGGTGATCCGCACGCGACTACCAGTTTAGCCTGATGGCCCAAGCTCTGTGGCTGCTTAGAGGTCGCGCGAGATGTGTTGCAGCGTGCCCGCAAGAACGGAGAGTTCTGTCGCCGCTTCCTGCGTGTCCACCGCTCCTTTCGAAGTCTCCGAGGCTGCGGTTGCCACGCCGCCAATGTTAGCGACGATTTCCGCGCTTCCCCTGGCCGCTTCGGCGATATTTCGGCTCATCTCGGTAGTTGTAGCCGTCTGTTCTTCAACGGCGGCGGCGATTGCGCCGGAAATATCGTTGATCTGATTAATGATCCCGGTGATTTGGCTGATCGCCGATACGGCGCCCTTCGTATCGCTTTGGATGGCTTCGATTTTCTGACCAATATCCTCGGTTGCTTTCGCGGTTGCTTTCGCCAACTCCTTTACTTCATTGGCAACCACGGCGAAACCCTTGCCGGCCTCCCCGGCGCGGGCGGCCTCGATAGTAGCGTTAAGCGCCAGCAGGTTGGTTTGTTGGGCGATTGAGGTAATGACCTTGATCACCTTGCCTATTTCCAGGCTGCTCTCGCCGAGTTTAGCGATTGTCGTGTTCGTGGCGTCAGCCACTTTAACGGCGGCCTCTGACACGCTGGCGGCTTCGCTGGCGCTTTTAGCGATTTCGCGGATACTGGCGGTCATCTCTTCTGTTCCCGAGGCCACGGTTTGAACGCTCATGCTGACTTGTTCAGAGGCGGCGGAAACGAGTGTCGCCTGAGATGAGGTTTCCTCCGCACTCGAGCCCAACTGCTGGCTGAGCGTGTTTAGATTGCGGGAAGAGTAGTTAAGGGTTTCAACCACTTCCGCCATTTCAATGCGCGCCTTGGCTTGGGCGGTGACATCGGTGGCAAACTGAACGATTTTGCAGGGTTTCCCATTCACATCGAGGATCGGATTGTAGGATGCCTGGACCCAGATCGGCTGCCCTCCCTTGCCAATTCTCTTGTATTCAGCCGCCTGGATTTCGCCACGGTTTAGCGCGGTCCAGAATTCCCGATAAGCGGGCCCCTTCTTTTCTGTCACATCGACGAACAGGCTATGGTGCTTTTCCCGAATTTCGGCGATGGTGTACCCCATCATTTTCAAAAATTTGTCGTTCGCCCCGAGTATGGTTCCATCGGTCTTGAATTCAATGACGGCGTAGGACTTTTGAATCGCGGCCATTTGACCAGCTAAGTCCGCCGTTCTGAGTTTCTGTTCCGTTATGTCGGTGGCATACTTGACCACCTTAAACGGGTTTCCATCGGGATCGAAGATGGGATTGTACGTAGCCTGGATCCAAACTTCTCTCCCCCCCTTCGCAATTCGCTTGTATTCACCCCCCTGGAAATCGCCATGGTTCAGCCTTGCCCAAAACTGGGCGTAGCCTGCACTGTTTCGCTCGGCGTCATCGACGAACATCCTGTGGTGTTGGCCCTGAATCTCTATGAGTGAATAGCCGAGCGCACGCAGAAAGTTCTCGTTAGCCGTTATGACCGTGCCGTCAAGATTGAATTCGATAACCGCCTGTGACTTCGAAATCGCGTTCAACTGGCCGACGAGATCAGCGAACCTTTGTTTGCCCGCGGAGATATCCCGGCAGAAGTTAACGATTCGGACCACGTTACCACTCTCGTCACGGATCGGGTTATAGGTCGCGTTGACCCAAATGACGTTTCCGGCTTTTCCGACTCGCTTGAATTCCCCAGCCTGGCTCTCTCCGCTTTCGATGAGTTCCCACATCTTCCGGTACGCGGTGGTTCGGCTCTCGGCCTCCCCAACAAACAGGCTGTGGTGCCGGCCCCTGATTTCCTGCAGCGTATACCCAAACACCCGCAGAAAATTGTCGTTCGCGGCCAACACCTTCCCCTCGGCGTCGTATTCGACCAGCCCCTGCACGCGCGTGAGGGCCGAGACAATGGCGGCGTCCCGGACGGAGGGGTCTGTGTCAGCTGAGTGATGAAGTAACGGTTGAGGAACTTCGGTCTTCCCCGCATGAGGCGTACGCATGGTTGCAATGCTCCAGTGATGCGCGGGTCAAATTGAAACCCGCTCTAGAGGTTATATCGGCCGGATTGGCGGGAAGATTGCCTCAGTTTGTTCTGAGGGCAAGCATCAGCCTGCTATCTTGAAAGCAAATCTCTATGCGAACCACGCTGCTCCTACTGACTATTGGCCTTCTGGCATACCCGCAAGAAAAAGCCAACCTCTACGTAGTCCATCAGATAAAGCAGGAGGCCTTGGAGAACTCCAAGGTCATGGATCACCTTTTCTGGCTGACCGACGTGAACGGACACCGATTGACCAACTCGCCCGGATTCGATAGAGCCGCGAACTGGGTGAAGAAAAGCATGAACGACTTCGGCATTAAAGATGTCTCGTTCGAAAAATGGGGGCCGTTCGGGCGGGGCTGGACATATTCGAACTTTTCCGCGCATCTAATCGAGCCAGCATACTCCCCGCTCATCGGCTATCCCAATGCCTGGACCGGTGGTACGCAGGGGCCCGTGCAGGGCGAAGTCATCCTGGCGTCGATCCGCGTGGAAGCGGACCTGGAGAAGTGGAAAGGCAAGCTGAGGGGCAAAGTGCTCATCATGGAACCGGAACGCTCCATCGGCCTGCACACCATCGCGCGCGGGCGCCGCTATGCGGACGCCGATCTTGCCGCCGAAGCGATGGCTCCCGATCCTGGCCCGACCGGCGTCTTTGGACTGACTCCCGGCGGACCAGGCCGCCAATTGCCCGCCGGCCCCGACGGACGCCCCATGTCGATGGCCGCCATCCGCGCCTTCCGCGCCAAACTCCACCAGTTCTTTGTCGACGAAGGTGTCGCCGGGGTGTTGATGCCGGGCTATCGCGGCGAGGCTGGAACTGTTTTCGCCGGCAGCGGGAGTTCGCAGGACCTGAAGGCTCCGATTCCGCCGCCGATGATCTCGTTGACCATTGAGCACTACAACCGCATCGCGCGCCTAGTGGACAAGAAAGTACCCGTCAAAGTGCAATTCGATGTGAAGACCGAATTCTTCGACAAAGGTGCCGACACCTACAACGTCATCGCCGAAATTAAGGGTACAAAACGGCCGGAAGAGGTGGTGATGATCGGCGCCCATCTCGACTCCTGGCACGGCGCCACGGGTGCAACCGATAATGCCGCCGGCTGCGCGGTGGCGATTGAAGCCATACGCATCATCAAGGCCCTAAACCTGAAGACGGACCGCACCATCCGCCTTGCCCTGTGGAGCGGCGAAGAGCAGGGGCTTTTCGGCAGCAAAGCTTACGTAAAAGACCACTTCGGCGACGTTACCAACATGCAACTCAAGCCGGAGCACGCCAAATTGCAGGCCTACTTTAACCTGGACAACGGCGGCGGCAAAATCCGGGGCGTCTACCTGCAGGGCAACGACATGCTGCGTCCGATCTTCGAAGCATGGCTTGCGCCGTTCAAAGACTACGGCGCCACAACGCTCACCATTCGCAACACCGGTTCCACCGATCACGTCTCTTTTAACTCGCTCGGCCTGCCCGGATTCCAGTTCATTCAAGACCCGCTCGAGTATTTTTCCACCACCCACCACTCCAACATGGACGTTTACGACTATGTGCCGAAGAGCGACCTGATGCAGGCGTCGGCCATTCTCGCCTCGTTCGTTTACAATGCCGCCACTCGCGACGAAATGCTCCCGCGCAAACCGTTGCCGAAACCGCAACCGGAACGGCGCGGGGAAGGAGGCGCTCGTGCGACCGGTTCTGCTAATTAGCGCCCTTTTCGTTTCAACTCTCCCATTGGTGGCCGAACTCCGCAAGGACATCGAGTTTTCGAGTCCTGGTGGCGTCTCTTTAACTCTTGATGCTTTCGTGCCAGACGGCAAGGGGCCGTTCCCTGCCGTCATCATCGTCCACGGCGGCGGCTGGGAGGCCGGTTCCAAAACAACCTACGTGCCGCCGCTGTTTGAACCCCTTTCGAGAGGTGGCTTCGCCTGGTTCTCCATCAACTATCGATTGGCGCCGGCGCATCGCTTTGAGGCGATGGCCGAAGACGTGGACGCGGCCATCCGGTGGGTGAAGAAGAACGCGAAGGCGTTCAAAGTGGACCCCAAGCGAATTGCGCTGATGGGGGAATCGGCGGGCGGGCATCTTGTCTCCTACGCGGGAGCGCGGGGGCGGGGCGAAACGAAAGTGGCCGCCGTTGTTTCGTTCTATGGCGTTCATGACATCAACGCCCGGTCACGAAAAATGGGCGCCATTGGCCGCAATATTGAACAGTTGCTTGTTATCTCCACGCCGAACGCGGAGGCCGAGGAAAAGCAGCGTCTGGCGTCCCCGGTCACCTACGTCCACAAGCAGATGCCGCCTTACCTGATGATCCACGGCACCGAGGACAAGGCAGTCCCCTACGACCAATCGCCGCTGATGTGCGCGAAGATGAAAGAGGCCGGTGTTCGGTGCGAAGTCTTCACTGTGGAGGGCGCGCCTCACGGCATCGGCGCCTGGGAAAAGAACCCGGCGTTTCAAGAGTACAAGGAGAAGATGGTCGAGTGGCTACGGCAGACGTTGAAATAGAGCAGTTGTCCTCCACGCAGCAGGTGATGGAGCTCGAGAAGCAGTACGTGTTGCAGAACTACGGGCGGTACCCGTTGGCGATTCGCCGCGGGAAGGGAACGTGGCTCTACGATTTCAACGGCAAGCGTTATCTGGATCTGATCAGCGGCATCGGCGTGAATGCCCTGGGCCACGCCCATCCGCGTTTGACGCGTGTGATCCGCGAACAGGCGGGCCTGCTCATCCACTGTTCGAACCTCTACTTTCACGAGTACCAGGGCAAACTGGCCGAGAAACTGGCCAAGCACAGCGGCCTGCAGCGCAGCTTCTTCTGTAACTCCGGCACCGAAGCCATGGAAGGCGCCATGAAGATGATCCGCTCGCATGGCAATGGGGTCTCCAGTACGAAGCAGGAGATCGTCGCGCTCGACAACTCTTTTCATGGCCGAAGCCTGGGCGCCCTTTCCATTACGGGACAACCGAAGTACCGCAAGGATTTTGAACCCCTGCTCGCCGGGCCCCGTTGGATTCCCGCCAATGACACGGCGGCGCTGAACGCCTCCGTCAATGGAAACACTGCGGCTATCGTTTTGGAAGGGATCCAGGGTGAGGGCGGCATCTATCCGATGGACCCCGAGTTTCTGCGCCGCGCCCGCGTGCTGGCCGATGAACATAACGCCCTGCTCGTTTTCGACGCTACGCAATGCGGCGTTGGCCGTACCGGCACCTGGTTCAGCCATCAGTTGATCGCGCCCGATGTAAATCCCGATGTGATGGTGACCGCCAAGCCGTTGGCCTGCGGCTTGCCCCTTGGCGTCGTGATGTGCAATGAGCGCGCCGCGGCCTCCATTCGCCCCGGAATGCATGGCAGCACCTTCGGCGGCGGCGCGCTCGCTTGCCGCGCGGCCCTTGAGTTTATCGACATTATGGAAAACGGCCTGTTGGAACAGGTTTCGCGCGTCGGTGAATACTTCCGTGAAGGCCTGCGAGGACTGAAGGCAAAGCACTCTTTCGTTAAGGAAGTGCGTGGCGCGGGCCTTATGATCGGTGTGGAGTTGGACCGTCCAGGGAAGAACTACGTCATGCGTGGTATCGAAGAGGGCCTGCTCTTCAACGCCACCCACGATACCGTTCTGCGATTCCTGCCGCCCTATATTCTCACCGAGAAGGAAGTGGACCGAGCCTTGCGCACGCTCGATAAGCTCTTCCGCGTTGTGAAGGTCTGAATTGACGGATGAGAATAATTCTCATCTAATAAAAGTATGCATCCTGCTCGCCAGTTCCGCATCCAACCGGATATGGATGTCGAGCGGAAAATGCAGTGGTTTCGTGACCGCTGCGTCGAGGCCGGGCTGCCCTGCACCCACCAGCGCCAGGTGATGTATCGCGCGCTGCTGGAGGCGGTGGACCACCCGAGCCCGGAAATGCTCTACGAACGCGTCAAGCGAGACATCCCCAGCGTTTCTCTGGGCACGGTCTATCGCAACATCAAGACATTTCTCGATAACGGCCTGATTGGCGAAGTCAGCCTGCACCACGGCTCGCTCCGCCTGGAGGCGAACAATTCTCCCCATCATCACCTGGTGTGCCGTTCCTGCCGGCGAATGTTCGATTTGCCGGCCGATCAGGTAGAAGGGGTCCGCCTGCGGGAAGGCCCGCCGCGCGGTTTTCAGTTGGAGCGGTTTGTAGTAGAAGCTCATGGCCTTTGCGCCGCCTGCGCCGTGCCAAAAGCGCGCCGCAATCATTCAAAAACCACATAGGAGACAGCAATCATCATGCTTGGAGTTGGAGATAAATTCCCCGCCTTTTCCGTCATGGCCACAGTGAGCCTGGAGAAGGGTAAAGAGTTCGAGACCATTACCGACGCTAGCTACCCCGGCAAGTGGAAAGTTTACTTCTTCTGGCCCATGGACTTCACGTTCGTGTGCCCCACGGAAATCGCCGCATTTGGCAAGTTGGCGAAGGACTTCGCTGAGCGGGACGCCCAGGTTCTGGGCGGTTCCACCGATTCGGAATTCGTCCACTTGGCGTGGCGCAATAACCATGACGACCTGCGCGGCCTGCCCATCCCCATGCTCGCCGACAAGAAGCAGGAACTGGGCAAGGCGCTCGACGTGCTCCACAAGGGCATCGGCATGTATCTCCGCGCCACCTACATCGTGGACCCGGAAGGCACGATCCGTTTCGTCAGCGTGAACGACCTCTCGGTTGGCCGCAATCCGCAGGAAGTGCTTCGCGTGCTCGACGCTTTGCAGACCGACGAACTCTGCCCCTGCAACTGGGAAAAAGGCCAAGCCACGCTCTAACTCTGATCCTACATTGGGGAGCGGGCCAACCGGCTCGCTCCCGTTTGAGAACGAAAATGAACCTGGAACAACTACTCGATACTGTCCCGGCCTACGCCAAGGACCTGAAGCTGAACCTCAGCAATCTTCTGCAGCAGCCCGAACTGACAAAACAGCAGATTTGGGGCACGGCCGTCACCTCCGCTGTGACGGCGCGCAACCCGCAACTGCTCGCCGCCATCACCGAATCGGCCGCGCAACACTTGACCCCCGAAGCGCTGGAAGCCGCCAAGGCCGCCGCCGCTATCATGGGGATGAACAACGTCTACTATCGATTTCAGCATCTGGCGGAAAACAAGAAGTACGGAACCATCCCTGCTCGTCTGCGCATGAATGTCATTCGCACGCACGGCATCGAGCCCGTCGATTTCGAGCTTTTCTGCATTGCCGCTAGCGCCATCAACGGCTGTGGCGTCTGCATCGATTCGCATGAAAAAGTAGTTCGCGACAAAGGCACTGGCGAGGACGTGATTCTCGGCTGCGTTCGTATCGCCTCGGTCGTCCACGCGCTGGCCACCGTTTTCGACGCGGCCTAACGCTTCACGCCGAAGCCCAAATCCAGCAGGCCGCCGCTGATGAACTGAACGGCCAGCGCCGTTAACAGCATTCCCATCAGCCGCGTCATGATGTGTATGCCCGTCTCTCCCATGTACCGGCGCACGTTGTCCGCCGCCTTCAGCACCCAGTAGCAGGCGGCCGCCGTCGCCCCCAGCGCGGAGAAAATCAGCAGTAGCTGCCACCACTGCGGCGCCGGGCCGATCAGCACCATGACCGTGGAAATGGCGCCAGGCCCGGCCAACATCGGCATGCCGAGCGGAATAATGCCCACGTCTTCCTTGTGCGCGCCTTCTTCGGCTTCGCCCGGTGCTTCGTTCGTGCCGGGCCGTTTGGCCTGCACCATGTCGATCCCGATCAGCAATAGAATCAGTCCGCCCGCAATCCGAAACGCGGGCATCGTGATGCCCAGCAGCTTGAACACCTGCGCGCCGATCAATCCAAACCCGCCCAGCACGAAGAAGCACGTCCACGCCGCGCGCTTCGCCATTCGTTTCCTGTGCTCCTGTGTGTGACCATCGGTCATCACCAGGAACGCAGGGATTGTTGCCACCGGATCCACCAGAAATAGGATCGACGATAGCGCCACTGCGAAAAACTGCCACCAATTAGCAACGTCTATCGGCACTCCTACCAGTATCGGTATAATCGACCATTGTTCGCTACAAGCCAAATCACGCCCGCGCAGTGGCGAACCCTGATTGCGGCCATGCTCGGCTGGATGCTGGACGCGCTCGATGTCATGCTCTACTCCTTCGCGCTGCTTTCCATGCAGAAGGAGTTCGGCCTCACCGGCGCGCAGGCTGGCACGCTGACCACGGTGACCCTCGCCGCCGCCGCTATCGGCGGCACATTAGCCGGCGTGCTGGCAGACCGCTTCGGCCGCACGCGCGTGCTGATGGGCTCCATCCTCACCTATTCCATATTCACCGCCATGATCGCCACGTCGCATTCGTTTACCGAACTGTTGATCTGGCGCTCGCTGGTGGGCCTGGGCCTGGGCGCCGAATGGTCTGCCGGCACGGTTCTGGTGGCTGAATCCTGGCCCGCCGAACATCGAGGAAAGGCGATTGGCATCACGCAATCCGGCTGGGCCATTGGCTATCTTGCCGCCGCCGGCCTAGCCGCCTGGATTCTTCCCGCCTATGGCTGGCGTCCGCTTTTCGCCATCGGCGCACTGCCCGCTTTGCTTGTTTTGTGGATTCGCCGCTCGGTCCCCGAACCGCGGACCTGGATCGAATCGGAAAAGATTCCCGCAGGCGAACGCTTCCGCCAGATCTTCACCGCGCCTTTGCGTCGCTACACGCTCATCGCCATCACCATGTCGAGCCTGGTGCTCTTCGCCTATTGGGGCCTCTTCACCTGGGTGCCGGCCTACCTGGCCACGCCCGTTGACAAAGGAGGCGCCGGCCTCAGCATCGTGAAAAGTTCCGCATGGATCGCGCCCATGCAGATCGGCGCGCTGTTGGGCTATCTGCTCTTCGGCCTCCTTTCCGACAAAGTCGGCCGACGCCCCTCGTTTGCCTTGTTCTTGACCGGCGCCGCCATTGTGACAATTCTCTACGGCGGTGCTGCGCGCGACCCGCAAACGCTGCTCCTGCTCGGCCCCCTCGTTGGCTTTTTCGGCCACGGTTACTATAGCGCCTTCGGTGCCATCCTGAGCGAACTCTATCCCTCCACCGTTCGCGCCACGGCGCAGGGCCTCTGCTACAACGGCGGCCGCGTCATGAGCGCCTTCGCCCCGGCGGTCATTGGCGCGCTCGCCGATCAACACGGCCTGGGTACCGCGCTAACACTCACCGCCGCGTTCTTCCTGGCCGGTGGGTGGCTGGTGTTCGCCCTGCCGGAAACGCGCGGACGCCGCCTTTACACTTCTTTACCCTCCAAATAGTGCCATTTGCCTGTAGCGTGTCGTCTTGTCTGTTGTGAGCAGATTAGCAATACTCGCGATCGCATCCATCGGCGCTTGGGCTCAGGGCCGCGTCCTCGGCGCCATCACCGTCGCCGACCCGGCCGCCCGGCGGCTCAGCCTGCAAACCGACCAGGGCGAACTCTACGCCGTGAGCGTGTTGAACGACGCCAAATTGCAGCGCATCGCTCCCGGCCAGACCGATCTCACCAAAGCAGAACCCATCGAAATCACCACGCTCGCAAAGGGCGACCGCGTCCTCGCCCGCGGGCAGCAGGACCCGGCCGCCAAGACGCTTCTTGCCGCCCAGATCATTGTCATTCCCAAGCAATCGCTCGAATCCCGCGATGCCGCCCGTCAAAGAGAATGGAAGGCGAACGCGCTCGCGGGCATCGTGAAATCCACCGCGCCGCTCACCATCCAGTCTAAGGGCAACGCCGTTTGGACGCTCGATACGGCCGCCGTCACGTCCATTCATCAATACGCCGATGACTCCTCCCAATTCGCTAAAGCTCGCGTTGCGCAACTGGCCGATTTGCAGCCCGGCGACCAGCTAAAAGTTCTCGGCCCCCGCGATGCCGAAGCCAAATCGATCAACGCCTCCGAAATTGTCTTCGGCCGCTTCACGACCATCGGCGGCGAAATCAAATCGCTCGACGCGTCCAATCAAACTCTAACGGTCTACGACCTGTCAACCAAGAAAAACATCACCGTGCAAGTTTCCCGGGAGGCGCGCATGACGCGGCTCGCCGGGAGCCCTGGAGGCGGCTCTCCGGGGTTTGGTCCACGAGGACCGGCGCCTAATGGTCCCCAAGGCGCCGGTCCTCGTGGGCCCGGAATGGGAGTAGGCGGCCCCGATCCATCCATCCTCCTCGATCGCCTCCCCCCAGCCAAGTTCTCCGATCTTCAATCCGGTGACGCCGTTGTGCTCACCGTCGGCCGGTCAGCCGCCTCCAAACCCGTCGCCCTTTCCCTTGTCGCCGGTCTGGACTTTTTGCTCCGCGCCCCCGCTCAACAGGCTTCGCAAATGATCGCGAACTGGAACATGGACGGCGGCTTACAGTAACCCTCGAACCCAAGAGAGTATCCCCATGCCTACAGTGCTTCGTGTGCTTGCGCTATTTGTGTGTTTATCCGCCGGTGCTTTCGCCCAGACGTTCACTGGCGAGGTCCTCGACCCTTCCGGCGCCACCATTCCTAACGCCCAGATCAAACTCACCGGCCCCGCTGGTTTCTCCGCGCAAGCGGCCACCGATTCGTTCGGTAAATTCACCATCGGCGCCGTTGTTCCCGGCAAATACAGCCTGCACGTCACCGCCACCGGCTTTTCCATCTTCCAAGTCCGCAATATCAACGTCACCAGCGCCGGCTACGGCATCAAGATTCGCCTCGCCATCGCCACGGAGAAGCAGACCGTCGAAGTCACCGATGCCGAAGCCGTCACCACCGATCCCAACTCCGCCGTCGCCGCCATCGTTCTCAAGGGTGAAGATCTGAACGTCCTGTCCGACAATCCCGATGATCTCCAGTCCGATCTCCAAGCGCTCGCCGGCCCCTCCGCCGGTCCCAACGGCGGCGAAATCTTCATCGATGGATTTAGCGGCGGCAAGCTTCCGCCGAAAAGTTCCATCCGCGAAGTCCGCGTCAATATGAACCCCTTCTCCGCTGAATACGATCGCCTCGGTTTCGGCCGCATCGAAGTCTTCACCAAGCCCGGATCCGACCGTTTCCGTGGCAACGCCATGTTCAACTTCGGCGATGAGAGCCTCAACTCCCGCAACCCCTTCGCGGCCAATCGCGCCCCCTACCAGACGCGCGGCCTCGGGCTCAATTTCGGCGGCCCCCTCTCAAAGAAGTCTTCGTTCTTCCTCGACTTTGATCGCCGCGCCGTCGACGAAAACGCCATCGTCAACGCCACCATTCTCGATTCCAACCTGCTCGCCACGCCCTTCAGCCAGGCCATCGTCACACCCACGCGCCGCTGGAACTTCAACCCTCGCGTTGATTACCAGTTGAACGCCAAGAACACGTTGGTCTTCCGCTACGGCTTCTCCAAATCGGAAAATGAAAACCAGGGAATCGGCCAGTTCAGTCTGCCCTCCCGCGCCTACAACACGCAGGATCAGGACCACTCCATCCAGGCCACCGAAACGGCCGTCCTGAGCCCCAACACCATCAACGAGTCCCGCTTCCAGTTCCTTCGCAGTGACACGCGCCAACTCGGTGACATCACCATCCCTTCCATCACTGTACTCGACGCCTTCACCGGCGGCGGCGCCCAGATCGGCGACGCCCGCACCCTGCGCAATTCCATCGAATGGACCAATATCACGTCCATCAATAAGGGCAAGCACCTCTGGAAATTCGGCGGACGCCTTCGCTCCAGTTCGCTCGAAGACATCAACCCGAACGGATTCGGCGGAAGCTTCACATTCACCGGCGGTGTTGCCCCCGCCCTCGACGCGAACGATCAACTCATTCCTGGCGCGCAGGCCGTCATCACTTCGCTCGAACGTTACCGGCGCACGCTTGTGTTCCAGGCCCTGGGGCTTTCCGCCTCGCAGATTCGCGCCCTTGGCGGCGGCGCCTCTCAGTTCTACCTCACCTCCGGCAACCCGCTGGCCAATGTCAGCCAAACCGACTTCGGCGTATTCTTTGAAGACGCCTGGCGCTATCGCCCGAACCTTACCATCAACTACGGTCTGCGCTACGAAAACCAGACCAACATCTCCTCCAACATGAACTTCGCGCCCCGCGCCAGCATCGCCTGGGGGCTCGATGGCAACAAGGCCAAAGCGGCCAAAACCGTCATGCGCTTGGGCGGCGGCATTTTCTATGATCGCTTCCAGGAAAGCCTCACTCTCCAGGCCACCCGCTTCAACGGCGCCAACCAGTTGCAGTACTTCGTCCCTAGCCCGGACTTCTTCCCCAATATACCCGGCGCCGCCACACTCGCCGGGTATCAAACCGCGCTAACGACGCGGCAAATCGCCAAGGACCTCCAGGCGCCCTACGTCGTCCAGACCGTCATCGGCATTGATCGCCAGTTACCGAAATCGACAACCATGTCCGTGAGCTTCGTCCAAACTCGCGGGCTCCACACGCTCCGCGCGCGCAACCTCAACGCGCCGCTCCCCGGCACAACCTTCCAGCCCCTTGGCGACATCGGCAACGTCTACTACTACGAATCTTCCGGCGCTTTCACCCAGCGGCAATTGATGACCAATTTCAACACCCGCTTCCGCTCCAATATCATGCTCTTCGGCTTCTACGCCTACGGCCATGCCAACGGCGATACCGACGGCGCCAACACCTTCCCCGCCAGCACCTACGACCTATCTACCGAGTACGGCCGCTCCAGCTTCGATATCCGCCATCGCATCCTGATGGGTGGCAACGTCCGCGCCAAATGGGGCATCTCGTTGAACCCCTTCGTCATGTACTCCACCGGTGCGCCGTTCAATATCACTACCGGCCGCGACAACAACGGCGATTCGATCTTTAACGATCGCCCATCCTTCGCCGCCGCCGGCGCCACTGGCAAGGACATCGTTACCACCGCCTACGGCACCTTCAACTTGAACCCGCTGCCGGGCGAAACCATCGTTCCCCGCAACTTCGGCAACGGTCCGGATTCGTTCAACGTCAATCTGCGGCTCAGCAAGACCTGGGGTTTCGGCGAAGCCAGTCGCGGCCCCGACCCGTCCGCCGATCGCGGTTCCTTCACCGGGGGCCCTCCCGGCGGTGGTCCCATGGCCGGCGGCGGCCCGCCTCCCGGAGGAGGCGGGCCCAGGGGCGGTGGCGGCCCGCGCGGCGGCGGCGGTATGTTTGGCGGTGCCGCGTCCGGTAAGAAGTACTCGCTGACGTTTTCCGCCTCGGCCCGAAATCTGCTCAACTACGTTAACTACGGCTCCCCCATCGGCAACCTTACTTCGCCCCTCTTTGGCCTTTCCAACTCCCTCAACGGCGGCTTCGGCGGTCCCGGCGGCGGGCGCGGCCAAGGCGGAGGCAGCGCTGGCGCCGGTAATCGCCGCATCGACCTCCAATTGACCTTCTCTTTCTGAAATGAACCTGCTCCTCATTGAAGACGACACAGAATTGTGCCGTCTCATGGAAACCTGCTTCGCCGCCCAGGGTGTTCGTGTAACCTCCGTTCACGCAGGCCCGGGCGGCTTGGTCTTGGCCCTGCACACGCCCTTTGACCTCGTTCTCCTCGATGTCATGCTCCCCGGTTTCGACCGCTTCAGTCTCCTTGCCCAACTCCGCCTCACCGCCCGCACCGCCGCCGCTGACCGTATCCACGGCCTGGAGTCCGGCGCGGACGACTATCTCCCGAAACCCTTCGCCCCGGATGAACTCCTCGCTCGCATTCGCGCCGTCCTGCGCCGCGCCCGTCCCGGCGGTCCTGCCGCGGTGCTCGCCGCCAGCGGTGTCAAGCTCTGCCCCGCCACCCGCGAAGCGTGGTCCGGCGGGCAACTCATTGACCTTACCGCCGCCGAGTTCGACATCCTGGAGGTCCTGCTCCGGAACGCCGGTAAACCAGTCTCTCGTGATCAGATCACGCAGTCGCTTTACCAGCGTGAGGCCACGCCATATGAGCGCAGCCTCGATGTCCACGTTTCCAACCTGCGCAAGAAACTCGGCGCGCGTCGCCATGCCATTCGCCCGTTGCGCGGCAACGGTTATCTCTTCTCAGCCTCATGAAGTCACTCTATTTCAAGGTCCTGGTCTGGTCCATTGCCACCGTTGCGTTGGTGATGACGGGTCTGCTTGTTCACTCGCGCCTGTTCCGGCCGCGCTTCGGCCCGTTTCAAACCAGCCGCGTATTCGCCGATTTCGCGCAACGCGTCTACACCACAGAGGGCAGGCAGGCCCTTGGCGAATTCATCCGCCAGGCCAACCAGGGCACCGGCGATGATTTCTACGTCACCGACGCGAACGGCAAGGATCTTCTTACCGGTCAGGATCGCTCCGCGCTGCTCGCCGCGGCCTCCGGCGGTCCGCCGGCACTTGCTTTTTTGGCGCCTTCCTCCGATGGCTCCATCCGTTGGGTCCATTCTTTCGGTGGCCGGGACGCTCGCCCTTCGCCAGCCGAGGCGTTTCTCTGGATCCTCGCCGCCGTTTCGCTCATGGCCTATCTCTTTACGTTCTATCTGGTTTCTCCGCTCCGCAAATTGGCCGCCGTGGTCGAGCGTTTCGGCGCCGGCGATCTTTCCGTCCGTGCCGGCGCCACCCGCGGCGATGAACTCGGCAACCTCGCTCGCGCTTTCGACAAAATGGCCCAGCGCATCGATACCCTTGTCACCGCCGAACGCCGGCTTCTCCAGGACATCTCCCACGAACTGCGAACGCCATTGGCCCGCACGACCTTCGCCGTTGAAGTCGCCCGCACCGACCCGGACCGCACCGCCGCCCGTCGCGTCTCTATCGACCTTCGCTCTCCGCCCGCGCTCCGCCTGACCGTGGACCGCGAACTCCTCCATCGCGCTCTGGATTACGTACTCCGCAACGCCATTCGCTACTCCCCCGATGGACAGCAAATCGATGTCACTGTAACCACTACCCCTGTCACCGCCGAAGTCGCCATCCGCGACCGCGGCCCCGGCGTCTCCACCGAAATGCTCGACAAGATTTTCGATCCGTTTTTCCGCGCCGAATCCCACCGCGCCCGTGTATCGGCCGCAGGAGGCGTTGGTCTCGGCCTTGCCATCGCCCGCCGCGCCGTCCAGCGCCACCATGGCTTCATCCGCGCCGAAAATGTCGCTCCCGGCTTGTGCGGGGTTATGACGCTGCCGCGCGTCGCCGCGTCATAACCGCCGCCTTACTTCCCGCCACGCGCCAGCAGCTTCTCCAGCATCCCTTCAAAGCCGCCGGTCACCGTCACGGACCCCACCTTTTCCGTTAGCTTTTCGAGCGTTTCCAGCTCCTTCAGCCGCAGCAAAATGGGCGATTCCTCCATCAAACGCGCCGTGTTCAACAGAGACCGCGTGGCCGCCGTCTCCTCCCGGCGATGGATCAGGTTCGCCTGTGCCTTCTTCTCCGCCGTCACCACCTGGTTCAGAATCTCGCGGATCTCCCCAGGCAGCACAACGTCCTTCAGCGCAATCGCACCCGCCTCCACACCCACCGCCGCCATCTGCGCGCAGATGGCTTCAGCAGCCGCGGGTTCGATGTCCACCTTCTCCATCAGCAGTTCGTCCAGCGTCCGCATTCCCAGCGTTCGCCGCACCGCCAACTGCAGCATCCGGTACAGCGTCTCCCCGGCATTGCGAACCGTCCGCGCCGCCAGTTCAGGATCCACCACCCGGAACTCCGCTGAAATGTTCACGCGCAGGCTCACCTTGTCCTTCGTCAGGATCTCCTGCCCGTTCACTTCCAGCGTCTGGCGCCGCAGGTCCACCAGGTCCGCGCGTACGCCGCCCAGCATGGCCCAGTAGGCATGCATCCCGGCGCCAACGCGCTCCACTAGCTTTCCATTCACGTACACCAGCCCAGCCATCTGCTCTCCCACCGCGACGAACTGCACACGGGCTGCCGCCGCTCCCAGGCGAACCAGGGCGGGCACCAGCGCCGCATCAATCGCGGGCGTGGCCACCATGTCGAACTCCCGCACGGTGATCGCCTTGGGTTCCTTCCAGATCAGCGCCGTCTCTCCAGGACCCAGCACGCCGAACAGCACCTCGTCGGCGAACAGCATCGCCGCCTGGCCCTCGGCCACCCGCACCCGCAGGAAGTTCGCGTCAATCAGTCCGCACTCCGCCCGCGCCAGCATCGTCTTGTGCGCCGATACCAGCATGGGCGTCAGCGTGTCATGCAACTCCACCTCCACGTCCCGGCGCAGCGTCCATACGCGATGCACGCCGGGCGTTAAAACATCCTCCAATCGGCCCCGGACGAACACCAGCGCACGCTCGGCTTCCCGGACAACAATCCGCTTCCAAATCATCTCTTTCGCCTCCTCTCTTTTCTTAAATCGAGACCTTCCAGTCCGCGTCAATCTCCGCCGTCACGGCGGGCCGTGGCCAGTAGCCGCGACGCCAGACTAGCGCGGCGCGGCAGTTTCAGTCAGGCGCAGAGCCGTGCCCCAGAATGGCGGCGGCCCAGAAGGTCTCTGTGTGCCCTGGACAGCTTTGCAGGCTGTAGGTCATGAAGCAGGATTCGAACCTGCAACTGCGGAATCCTAAGTTCCGTGCTCTACCCTTGAGCTATTCATTGTTGGTCGGTTAACGATAGCTTCGAACACCGGTACACAGTAACTCAGTGAGCCTGTGCCGCGCAGTAGTTACACTGCCGCCTCAGGGCGTCCGGCCTATCGAAAACACGCTTGCGAGCCCCACTGTTCGGGGCAAACTCGTGCCGCGTCAGTCGCGCGGCGAACTGCCTCTCGTGTCGAGGCAAAACAGCCGCGCGAACTGCTTGTTTATATGTGTCGTGCAGTTCGTGCGAATCATAAGACTCGATCAGAGTAACATAGGAAAACACCACATGCAAGAGGTGCTGTGAAATTTACTGCCTCTTCCAGAAAAAAACATGCTATACCTCACACCATGAAGTGCCTTGCCGTTTGCGCTCTGTTTCCGGTCCTGTTCGCCGCCACTCCCACTCGTCTCCTCCTCAATCAGGACGGCCGCCACGAGGCATTTGCCGCCGTCGGCCGGCTTCGTATCAACGGCGCCTGCACAGCCTTTCTCATCCAGCCCAACCCAACCTCCCCCGTCTACGCCCTCACCAACGGCCATTGTGTTCTCGGCGCCTCCGGCAACGAAGTCGCCCTCGATTCGCGCGTCCCGCAAGGCGCGGCGTTCATTACTCGCTACTTTGTCGATACGCCCGCCCGCCGCCAGTCCATTCCCGTCAAGGCCATCCCGTACGCCACTTTGAAAGGGCTCGATCTTGCCGTCATCGAACTCGACGCCACTTGGGGCACGCTCGATGTGCAACCGCTCCGCCTCCGTGCCATTCCAGCCCGCCGCGGGGACGCCGTGTACACCATCGGTGCTCCTGTCAATGGTGTACCTCCCGATGAGGCTTGGCTCCGCCGTTCCGATTGTCCGGTTCAGGCCATCGCCCAACTCGCCGAAGGCCCCTGGAAATTCCACGATGCGCTCCGCCTGTCCTGCGGCGGAATATTCGGCGGTGCGTCGGGCTCCCCGGTCTTCGATGCCCGTTCCGGCGAGGTCACCGCCATCATCAATACATCAACGCAAGGCCAAATCTACTCCTCTGGCGACATCCCCTGCTACATCAATAGCCCCTGTGAACTCCCCGGCCAAATGCTCCTCGATACCGCCTACGCTCTCCCGCTCACCGGTGTCGCGAACTGCTTCAACACCGCCGGCCACTTCGATCTCGACGCCCCCGCCTGCCCCCTCGATCCCGGCCGTCAGCCCACCCTTTCTGGTGCTCCTCCCACCAGCGTTCGCCCCGGAACCAACTGGAACGTCACCGTCTCCGGTGTCCCCGAATTCCGCTACAAAACCGGACCTGAAGCCGGCACCGATTGCCGCATCGATTCCGGTTACTCTGCCCCCACTTCCGATCCACTCATCCGCGAATCTGTTCCGCCCATCGACGTCCGCTACATCCTCTGCGTCCTCGGGCCCAATCAGCAGGCCCGTCACGCCACCTTCGTCCACACCGCCATCGACTCCAACCCGCCCGCGCTGAAACCCGAATGGCGCGTCCGCGCTGACGACACCGCCTACAACGTCCAGTTCATTTTCAACGTCCCTGATCTCTCCGACTACCGCTACAAGTATGGTCCCGACGCGGCCACCGATTGTGACAACCCCAATGGCTACCAGATTTATCGCCGCGTGCCCATCCGTGTCCCCTTCGACAAAACCTCACTCATCCGCTTCTGCCTTCTCGGCGGCGATCGCGCCGGCAACCTCTCCCGCCCCACACACATCCTGCTCGGCGAGCAGCATCCGCTGCCCAGTGGCGTCGTCAACAGCGCCGGCTTCGAACAGGGCTCGATTTCCCCCGCTTCCTGGGCTTCCGTCTTCTTCGCCGCTCTGATCTCCCCTCCTCCCGCCGTAACCCTGACCGATGCCGCCGGCACTGTCCACGCGCTTGCAAGCCGCTTTGCCGTCGAGCAGCAAATGAACTTCTTCATCCCTTCCAATGTCGCCATCGGCCCCGCCCAGCTCAGGGTCGATTCCCCTTTCCCCTCGACGATCCTTCTCGACATCCGGCCCGTCGCTCCGGGCATCTTCGTTAATCCGAATCGCGCCGCGTGGGGCTTTTACCGAACAGGCGCAACAGCAATGACCTTCGGCGTCTGTGCCGGTCCGAACAACTGCCTCCAGCGCCCAATCCCGGTACCCGCCACTGTCAGTCTGACAACCAACGGCACGGGCCTGACCAACACGCGCCCCGTCACCGTCTGGCTAGCCGGCCAACGCCTCCAGGGCCGCATCTTCGAAGGCGGCACTTTCGATATCCCCGCCGACTTCCCCTACCGCGGCTTCGTCCCTGTCCAACTCGAAATCGAAGGCATCCGCTCTAACGTCGCCTACCTCCACCTTCGCGACGACGGCCAATAATGTAGTGTCAAAGACAAGCTACCCCCGCCCAAACCCATCCCCCGTTTTCGAGAACCACTCGTTCATCAACCTCCTGTGGTCCTCCAGGATGCCTCCGCCCCGCCCGGCCAAATTGAACGTCTCCCCCGGATCAGTCTCCAGGTCGAACAACTGCTCCGGCCGCGCCCCGGAATTAAACCGGACGTACTTGTAGCGCTTGGTCCGCAGCATTCGTCCCTCCCGCTCCGCCACCCCATACCGCAGTTCGCTCGTCACAAACGGCCGGGAGAATCCCTCGCACACATTTACCCCGCGCACGTCCGCCGGCGCCGCAATCCCGGCCAGCCCGCACATCGTCGGCACAATGTCGGCCAGCGTCGTCAACTCTCCGTTCACGCCCGCCGCCACCCCCGGCCCCGCCACAAAGAACGGCACCCGCAGCGACTCTTCATAGAACGACGCCTTCTGCGCCCACCGGTGCGCCCCCAATCCCTCCCCATGATCGCTCGCAAAGACGATCACCGTATCTCGCTCCTGCCCCGTCTCCCGCAGCGCCGCCAGCACTTTCCCTATCTCTCCATCCACCTGCTCCACCATCCGGTAATAATCATGCAGATAGAGCCGCATGTCGTCCCGCCGCCACTCGCTGGCAATCCCCACCGCCTGGGACATCAAGTCGTAACCCGCCGTCCGGTGATACTGAATGGCTTCCGGTTCCAGCGGGTCCACGGCCATGTTCAATGGCGCTGGCGGCATCGCCGCGCTTGCTGGTAATTCCCGCGTCCCTTTGTGCTGCCGGATCCAATCGCAGATATCATGCGGATTCATGAACGAAGCCACCAGCAGGAACGGCGCGCCCGGCGAACGCCGCAGCCACTCCGCGCACGCATTCGAAAGTGGGCCGTCCATGTCTCGTCCCAGCGCTGACCCGCCAATAATCTTCGTAAACCCCGTCATCCCATCGAACGACTTCGGCAAATGCCACTTCCCGCCATACGCCGTGTTGTAACCTGCCGCGCGGAATATCTCGCCCATCGACGCCATCCCCGCCGGTATCGGCCCGCCATTCCCCATCACCCGCGTCTCATGCGGCATGCGTCCGGTAAAGATTGCTGACCGTGAGGGCGAACACACCGGGTACGGGCACACTGCGTTCGTAAACACCATTCCCCGGCGCGCAATGGAGTCCATCGCCGGCGTCTTCAGCCACGCGTTCCCGCATCCGCTCCAAGCGTTGTGCGTCTGCTGGTCCGTCAGGATCACCAGAAAGTTCGGCCGCTTCACCGCGGCGAACGGTGCGGCCAGCAGCGATCTCCGTGTCATGACTCCACCTTCCGCGCCGCCGCGTTCCAACGCATCCGCCGCCCTTGCTTCAGCGACAGGTTCGCCAACTGCACCACCAGGCACGCCTGGAAGCCCAGCGCCATCGGCGCCGTTGGCCGCTGTCGCGTCCGCACGCATTGCAGAAAATTCCGCACATGCAACTCCGTCGCGAACCCAAACCCGCGTGCCGATTTCCGCTCCAGCGCTACCTCTTCTTCCTTCCCCGCCATATGGACGCGGCACGTCTCCCGCCCAATATCCATGCGGGCTTTGTCACCGTCCAGATGGTTCATCTGGTCATTCCGGGATGCGTATTTCATCGCCGCGTAGTTGATCGTGAACACCCCAACGAAGTCCTCCGGATACTCAGCCGTCACCACCACGCTGTCGGCCGTATCCACTTGCGGCCGGTGCGGCCGCCCGGCCGCCGCCGTTACCGACAGCGGATACGACGCGTTCATCAGCATATGAATCCCATCGAACACATGCGCGCCCTGGTCCGCCACAATTCCGCCCGCGTAATCGGAAAACAGCCGCCAATGCCGGAATCGCGCCGGGTCCAACTCCCGCCGCGCCGCCGGGCCTTGCCACTGTTCCCAATCCAGCTTGCCCTCTAGCGGCGCACCCGGCCCTCCGCCCAGTTGATTGTTCAACCACCAGCCGCGCACCATCCGTACGTTCCCTAATGTGCCACCGGCCACGATCTCCCGGCCCATCAGGTACAGGTCATACGATCGCCGCTGCATACCAACCTGCACAATCTGCTTCGAAGCGCGCTCCGCCGCCACCAGTTCCACGCCCTGTTCCGGCGTCTGGCAGAGTGGTTTCTCCACATACACATCTTTCCCCGCCGCCAATGCGTCCAAAACCATCCGGTGATGCCAGTGCTCCGGCGTGGCGATTAGAACGGCGTCAATCGACTTGGCAGCCAACAAATCCTGGTACCGCCGCACCGCTTTTGCCGATTCGTTCTGCGACTTCTTCACCGCTCCCAGCGCCCGCTCCAGGTTTGGCTCATATACATCGCAAATCGAACCCACCCGCACGCCCGCGTCCTTCTGGAACTCCCCCATCACAAACGTCCCGCGCCCGCCCGCGCCAATCACTCCCAGCCGCACTGCCCCTTCGGCTGCGAATGCGGCGCCCGACGCTCCCATAAAGAATGCTCTTCTGTCCATAACAGCAAACCTATCGCATTTTGCGATACGGTAGAAATCAGCAATGAAAGCGCTATTACTAACGGAATATATGAAGCTTCAGGTAACGGACGTTCCTGAACCGGAACTTGGGCCTGAAGATCTCCTCGTCCGCGTCCGCGCCTGCGGCATTTGCGGCAGTGACATCCACGGTCTCGACGGCTCCACCGGCCGACGCATCCCGCCTCTCGTCATGGGCCACGAAGCCGCCGGCGTCATCGCCAAGGTAGGCTCCGCCGTTACCCAATGGCAGGTCGGGGACCGCATCACTTTTGACTCCATGATCTCTTGCGGCAAGTGCTCCTTCTGCCGCTCGGGCCACATGAACCTCTGCGATAACCGCATGGTCTTGGGCGTCTCCTGCGGCGACTACCGCCGCCATGGCGCCTTCGCCGAATTCGTCGCCGTGCCCCAGCACATCTGCTACAAGCTGCCCGACGAGCTTTCCTTTGAACATGCCGCTCTGATCGAAGCTGTCTCCGTGGCCGTCCACGCCGTCGAAGTCACGCCCGTCCATCTTGGCGATACCGCCGTCGTCGTCGGCGCCGGCATGATCGGCGTCCTCACCGTCCAGGCTGCCAAGAACGCCGGCTGCACCACCGTCTACGCCGTCGATCTCGACGACTCCAAGCTCGCCATGGCCGTCAAACTCGGCGCCGCCGAAGGCTTCAACCCCAAGAACTGCGACCCGGCCGCGGAGATCCTCAAACGCACTGGCGGCAAAGGGGCGGACATTGTTCTCGAGGCCGTGGGAGCCACCGAACCCATCAAGACCGCCCTCGCCTGCGTTCGCAAGGGCGGCACCGTCACCCTCATCGGCAACATCACCCCGAAAATCGACCTGAACCTCCAGTCCGTCGTCACCCGAGAGATCCGCCTCCAAGGCACTTGCGGCTCCAACGGCGAGTACCCGGCCTGCATTGACCTGCTCGTCAAAGGCCTAATCAAGGTTGACTCCATCATAAGCGAGCGCGTCTCGCTCGAAGACGCCCCCAGCGCCTTCAACCGCCTCTACAACCACGAACCCAATCTGATGAAGGTGATCGTAAACCCGTGAGCAACCCCACCCCCTATTTCAACCTGACCGGCCAAGTGGCCATCGTCACCGGCGCCTCCCGCGGACTCGGCCAGTACTTCGGCCGCGCTCTCGCCAAGTCCGGCGCTGACCTTGTCATCACCAGCCGCAAGAAGGACGATTGCAAAGAGTTCGTCAAGGAAATCGAAGCGCTCGGCCGCAAAGCCATCCCCGTCGAACTCGATGTCCGTAACTACGACAGCATCTTGAAGTTCGCCGAGGAAGCCGAAGCCGCCTATGGCAAAATCGACATCCTCATCAACAACGCCGGCTGCAATGTCCGCAAACCCGCCGTCGACATCAGTTGGGACGAATACAATCTCGTCCTCGAAACCAATCTGCGCGGCACGTTTTTCGTCGCTCAGCAGATCGCCAAACGCATGATCCCCCGCGAATACGGCCGCATCGTCAATATCGGTTCGGTCACCAGCGTCTTCGGCTACGCAGGCATCGCGCCCTATTGCGCCAGTCGCGGCGGTGTGAAGCAACTCACCATGGCCCTGGCCGATGAGTGGGGCCGCTTTGGCATCACCGTTAATTGCCTCGCCCCCGGCTGGTTCCGCACGGAGCAGAACAAGGTCCTTTACGACAATCAGGAATGGCTCGAATACCTGAAGGATCGTATCCCGGTCAAGCGCCCAGGCGCCCCGAACGATCTCGATGGCGCTGTCGTCTTCCTGGCATCCGAAGAGAGCCGTTACGTCAGTGGACAGACGCTGCTCGTCGACGGCGGTATCTCCACCGGCGCCACCCGCGCTTCTGTCTCAACCAAGTAGCTAAAACTCCAGCCGTAACCCCAGTTGATGCACGCGCGCGCCCTTCGCCGTATTGATCGTGGCGCCGCCGCGTACGTCAACCTGGGTCAACGGCAGGTTGAAGTTCGCACGGTTCGACAGGTTAAACGTCTCCCAACGGAACTGCATCGCCGTATGCTCGGTGATGGCGAACCGCCGCGACAGGCTTAGGTCGAAAGTGAAAAAGCCTGGACCATCCAGAATATTGCGCCCAGAACTGCCATAGCGAAAGGAACCGCGCGCCACCAGCGGGAACGCCGCCCGGTCGAACCATCCGTCCACACCCGGCGTGTCCAGCTTGCCCGATGCAATCCGGTCGGGCCGAACGGCTTCACCCAAGTCCAGCGAAACGTTGGCCACCTTTGGCGTAAACGGCGCGCCCGTATATGCCCGCGTTGTCCCGGCCAATTGCCACTTCCGCAGCAGCAGGTGCTTCCCCATCGACGGCTCCCAAATGAAGGCGCCCACCATCGAGTGGCCAATGTCGAAGTCCGACCGCCCGCGCTCCCCATGCAGGTTGCGCGAATCCTGTGCCGAAGGGAAGCCCGCCGCAATTGTTCCGCCCGTATTGGAACTTTCGTCAATCGACTTGGCGTACGTGTAGGCGGCCCGCACGAACAGCTTCTTGCTGAACCGCCGCTTCACCGTAACCGCCGCGGAGTTGTAGATCGAGTTCGACCCGTTGATGATGTAGTTGATCGTCTGGAACTGCGGAAATAGCCGAGGGAACGTGCCGTCGGCCTGTCTCACTTCCAGCCGCCGGTCCGGCTGGTTCAGGTCAAACCGCCGCGGCAGGTTCGTGCCTTTTGATCCGGCATAAGCAATCTCCAGCACCGAGCCCTTGCCGATTTCTCGCTCTGTCGTCAGGTTCCAGCTCTGTATATACTGGCTGCGCTGGTTCACGTCCTGCCCGTTGGTGGATGTAATCCCGCCCACGCGCCGCCGTGCTTCCGGGAACGCGTTGGAAACAGTTAGCGCCAGCGGGTTCGTTGTCACCGCCGAATAGGTCTCATTGATCGAGAACGGATACGTGTCGCTCGCCTCATCCAAACGGTACAACGAACTGGTGCCATAGAAGATCCCGTACCCGCCGCGCAGCACGAACTTTGTTCCCCCGCGCGGCCGCCACGCAAAGCCAAAGCGCGGCGCAAAGTCGTTGCGGTCCGGCCGCACCAGCGTCTCCGGCAGTCCTGCGGCCGATGCCATCACCACGTTCTCCGCCACGCCCGAAGCGTTGATCCGCGCGTCGAAATCGGAGATGATCCCGCGGCCAGCGATCGCGATCTTGCCCAGGCTTGGAATAAAGCTTGACCACGCCCCGAACTTCTCCCTTGGCGGCAGCATCAGCTCATACCGCAGGCCTATGTTCAATGTGAGCGTCGAAGTTACCTTGTAGTCGTCCTGCACGAACGCCGAATAGTTGGAGACCAGATGGTACGGCCCCGCCGCGTCCATCTGCCGCCGTGACGACTGGGCATAACCCATCAGGAAGTCCGCAAACGGCTCCTGCGTGAACCGGCCCAAAAATGTCAGTCGCCCCCGCGTATCGCCGAAGCCACGGCTGAAATACTGATACCGCAGAAAATCCCCGCCCATCTTCAGATTGTGCTTCCCGCGAATCCAGGTCACGTTGCCCGTGTACTGGTAGTTGTTGTAACTCCAGATCTTCGGCAGGTCGTAGGCGTGCCCCAGAATCACGTAGCCAGACGGTTCCATCTGCGGCAGGCCCAGTGCCACCGGGTTCTTCAATCCGCCCGTGAATCCCACCTCTGCCGACCAGTCCCGGCCCGTAATCGGCCAGCCCTGATTGTTGGTCCGGCGCGAGAAACTCGCGTTGGCCTCCAGTATCAACGACGGCGTCAGTGTTCGCGTATACCGCAGTCCGGTCAGCAGTTCAAACGGGGAGTTCGACGACCCAAATTGCGGAATGAACGAGCGTGTGAACGGGTCGAACGATTCCGATCCGCGCCACAATGTCCGCGCGCTAAACTGGTCCCGCTGGCTGAATGCATGGTCAATCTTCACACTGTAGTTGTCCCAGTTACTGTTCGGATTCCCTTGCACCAGATAATTCAGCGCGCTGCTGGCAAGGTTGGCTTTCGGGTAGTATGCCGCCAGTTTCAACGAAACCGGGTCAAACCGCGTCGCTGGAATCTGCTTGCCGGGAAACGGAGTGTTCCGGTTCAACGGATCGGTAATCGCCAGCGCCCGCCCATTTGCATCCACCGCCCCGCTAAAGTCGCCGTTGATCATCCCATCCAACGGCACCAACCCGCGCCGCGTTGCCCCGGAGATCTGTCGTAACGACTCCCAACTGCCCAGGAAAAACGTTCGATTTCTGCCGTCGTAGAGCTTCGGAATCACAACGGGCCCGGAAGCCGTCGCGCCAAACTGATGTCGCCGCAGCTTGCTCTTGTCCACGTCGAAGAAGTTCCGCGCGTCGAACACGTCGTTCCGCATGAACTGGTACAACGACCCGCGCAGCCGGTTGCCGCCGCTCTTCAAAACCACGCTCAATACGCCCCCGGCGTAGCGGCCATATTCGGCCGCAAAGCCGCTGGTGATCATCTTGAACTCCTGCACGCCTTCCAGCGGCGGGCTCACCATGCTTCCCGTATTGCGCCTCTGCGTGTTGTTCATTCCGTCTATCAGATACCCGGTGTTGTCCGCGCGCGCTCCATTAATGGCGAACCCGCCATCGGCGCCTTCGCCCTTCTCCTGCACGCCGCCGGTCAGGTACGCCAGGTCGGAAAAGTTGCGGCCCGCCAGCGGCATCTCCCGCAGTTCTTCATTGGTGGTCACATCGCCGCGCGCTCCGCTCTCGGTGTTCAGCACCGGCGGCGTATCCACCACGGTTACGCTCTCCGTCACCGCGCCCACCTGCAGCGTGATGTCCAGCCGTAACACTTGGTCCAGCGCCAGCGAGAACTCCGGCCGCCGGTACAGTTGAAAGCCGTCCTGGCGCGCCTCCAGTGAATATCGTCCGGCCGGCAGGTTTGGCGCCGTAAAGTCTCCTGTGTCACGCGTCGTCACCTCCTGCGCCTGGTTCGTATCCAGGTTGGTGATCTTCACCCGCGCCATCGGTACCACCCCGCCCGCCGAATCGGAAACGCGGCCAACGACGCTTGCCGACGGCGTCTGCGCAAACAGGGACACACAAAGCAGCGGCAACATGCGGACAGCGGACATATGCGACCTCCAAAGAGCTTACTTGCAGTTTACTCGCATCTCACCAATGCGACAATGGCAGGCGATGCTGGCTAGTCTAATCGCCACGGACGAGATTGCCCGCGCGTTCCCAGCGCGACTGCAACCAGTTCCCACTTCCTGGAGTTACCGCATTGGCCTCGTCGCGGTGTTGGCCGCAATGGTCATGCTTCAGGCCATATATGTTTCTCTCGTGGTTACTTCCGCCGCGGCAACTGTTTGGTGGATTCTTTCTATCCCTTCGATCTTCGCCACTGTTCGGCTTAACTGGTTGTCCATCCTGTTCGCGCTGGGTCCCCCGGTGATTCTATCTATTGTCACTTTCTTCCTGTTCAAGCCGATTTTCATGCGGGCGTTGCCTCCCCCACCGCTTCCCGTGGTAACTCGCGCGGAACAGCCCGAGCTATTTGCCTTTGTTGACGCCCTATGCGCCTGCCTCAGCGTTCGGCCACCTACCGTCATCGCTCTTTCACTCGATGTAAACGCAAGCGCATCCCTTCGCCGGGGATGGCGAAGTTTTCTCCGCCACGATCTCCAACTGACAATCGGGCTGCCCCTCGTCACCGGTCTCTCTCTCCGCCAGTTCACTGGCGTGCTCGCCCATGAGTTTGGACACTTCTCCCAGACTGCCGGTCTCCGCTCCTGGTTCGTTATTCAGAGCATCCGCAACTGGTTCGCCCGTGTCGCCTTCGAACGCGACCGATGGGATGTGCGGCTTGCCGAGTGGCGCGAGGACACAGAAGGCTGGCGGGTTCGGACCGTTCTGGTTGTCGCGGAGTTTGCCGTCGAGGCCAGCCGGGCGTTGCTTCGCCTCTTGCTGCGAATTGGCGGTCTAGTCAGTGGGGGATTCAGCCGGCAAATGGAGTTCAATGCCGATCATTTCGAAGCTGCCATTGTCGGTGCGGATACCTTCGCTCAAACCACTCTCGACATCCCCGCTCTTAACGTTGCTCTCAATCAGAGTTGGGCCGCGGTCGAGGAACAGTGGCAGTCGCGTCGCCTTGTTGACAACTTCCCGTGCTTAGTCCATCACCACTGGACCGGAATGGACTCCGCACTCCGGTCCTCCGTCACGGAATCGGTTCTCGCCGAAACCGTGGATCGCTATGCTACCCACCCCAGTCCTTCAGATAGGATCGCCAGCGTCCGCCGGTGGAATCCACCCGCCGTGTTCAATCTGGAAGGTCCGGCGCGTCGGCTCTTCCGCGAATTCGAAGAACTGTCTGCCGCCATCACCGAAGCCCACTACTCCCTTTCCATCGGGGAGGAAACGGTTAGCGCGAAACGTGTTGCCGCAGCCGAGGTTTCGGCTTCCGCCAACGATGAAGCCGCTTTTGCTCGTGCGCGAGAGAGGGTTCTGCCGGAGGCCGCCTACGCTTCCCGCTGGTTCGGTCCTGCAATCGGCGGTGGCAATCCTGACACGGCCGATTGGTACTACGCTCAACTGGTCGGTAAACTCCTCGACCGGGAGTCCGGCCTCGCTCTTTTGGAGCAAGGCCTGGAGATTGTCCCCTCGTCGTTCGCGCTGGACCGTGCAGACCTTCAGCACGCCAGAGAGTCGGTTGCCTTGACGCGCACGGAATTGTCCAACTGCATTTCGGAACTCCGTTCCGCCGCTGCCTGTGTGGCTGCCCGCATCTGGCAGGCGCCGTCCACTCCCCACCGTGTGGCCTACGATGCGCTCCACTCCGAACAGTTGGCGCTGCGCGAGCTGCGTGTGTTGCTTGTGCGCTCTCGCGTCATTCGCGCTAACGCTGACTCGTTACCCGTCGCCCATGCCGCCAATCTCCTCGAGGCAAACGCCGGACAATTGGATCGTACGCGCCTGGAAATCCTCAGCCGCCTCGCGTCCTTTGCATCGCCCATACCACTTGGTTCCGGCGAGCAAACACTCGCCGTCCAACTCGACCACGATGCCGATCCTGACACCGCCGCCGCATGGCTGCTCGATCGAGCCGACCTCGTTGGCACCCGCCTTCTCAACCGCCTTTGCGCTCAGATAGAGCCGGAACGGTAGATCTCGTCCGCCAACGCCAAGAAGCGCGCCAACACCGGATTCGCCCCGCCGCCCCTCCCTCCCGCCACGCGCGCTGTCGTCGTTGCCCTCTCCAGCGGAACATACCGCACCGCCTCCGGCAGCAGCGACGCTACGGGCCGCGGACCCACCGAAATGCCCATTCCCGCGCTCACCAGGCTCACGATGCTCGACCACTGCCGCGCCTCCTGCGCCACCATCCCGTCGAATGCTGCCTTCCCCAACAGCCCCGCCACTTCGTCATAAAACGCCGGCCCCAGATCCCGGGGAAAAAACACAAACGGCTCCCCGCGCAGTTGCGCCGCCTTCAGCCGCGTCTTCCTCGCCAACGCATGATCCTTCGGTACAATCGCCACCATCTCTTCCCGCCACTGCAAGTACGTCTCCAGTTCCGGGTCCTTGTCCAGCCCGCGGACAAATCCCACATCGATGGACCCGGCTCGCAATGCCTGCAATATCGCGCTCGATGCCATCTCCGTCAACCGGAACGCAATGCGCGGGTACTGCCTCCGGTAGGCCTGGATCACACGCGGCAGCGCGCCCAGCATTAGCGACGGCGCCGTCGCCACCGCCAGGTGTCCCTCCTCGCCCCGCCCCGCGCTCCGCAGTGTCTGGAACGTACTGTCAGCCTCCGCCAATATCGCTCGCGCCCTTTGCAGCAACAACTCTCCTGCCGCGCTCAGTCGCGTTGATCGCGAGCTCCGCTCGAACAGGACACACTCCAGGCGCCGCTCCAGCAACTGGATCTGCCGCGTCAACGGCGGCTGCGCCATGTGCAGGCGCCCTGCCGCGCGTCCGAAATGCAACTCCTCAGCCAACACCACAAAGTAGCGCAGATGGCTCAACTCGATGCCTTGTAGATCCATACCGTGAGGATATCAATAGCCATCAACAATAGCATTTGAGTTGGCAGTGAATTCCCTTCATAGTGGAAGGCGTGACCACCCAATCCGCCTTGCTTCCCACATATGGGCATCGCCCACTCAGCATCGAACGCGGCCAGGGCTGCCTCGTCTATGACGAATCGGGCCGCGCCTATATTGACTTCATCACCGGTATTGGCGTTAACGCTCTCGGCTACTCCCACCCGCGCGTCGTTCGTGAAATCCAACAGCAGGCAGCGCTCTGCATTCACACCTCGAACCTCCACCTCCACCCCTATCAGGACTCACTCGCCGCCAAGCTCTGCGAATGGAGCGGCCTGAATCGCGTCTTCCTCAGCAACAGCGGTTCAGAAGCCATGGAGGCCGCGTTAAAGGCCGCCCGCGCCCGCGCGAACCGCGCCGGACGCACCCGCCACAGGATCATCGCGCTCCACAACGGATTCCACGGCCGCACCGCCGGCTCGCTCGCGGTCACGTCCAAACCGGAGTACCGGGAGCCGTTTCAACCCCTCGTCCCCGATGTCGTTTTTCTCCCCGCCAACGACGTGGACGCGCTGCGCAACGCCGGCGGCGAAGACCTCATCGCCATCGTCGCCGAAACGATCCAGGGCGAGGGCGGCATCTTTCCGCTCACGCCCGATTTTCTCCATGCGATTCGCTCTGCCGCCACCCGCCATGATGCGCTCTGGATCGCCGACGAAACGCAATGCGGCCTGGGTCGCACCGGCGCCCGCTTCGCCTGGCAGCAACACCCAGGCGCCGGACGCCCCGATATCATCGTCACCGCCAAACCGCTCGCTGCCGGTCTCCCTCTTGGAGCCACCATTTTTTCCGCCGATGCGGGCGCGGCCATTTCCCAGGGCATGCATGGCACCACCTTTGGCGGTGGTCCCCTCACGTGTCGTGTCGCCCTCGCCTTCCTGGAAGAAGTTGATCGCCTCCTCCCGGCTATTCGCGACAATGGACTCTATCTCCACGCCCAACTCCGCGAACTCGCCTGCCCCATCGTAAAAGAAGTGCGCGGCCGCGGCCTCATGGCCGGCATCGAGATCGATGCCCCCGGCGAACCGTATGTCCGCAAGGCCCTCGACGCCGGTCTGGTCATCAATTGCACGCATGGCAACGTGCTCCGCCTGCTGCCGCCCTACATCGCCGGCCGGCCGGAAATCGACCAGGCTTGCGCCATTCTCCGCCGCATCCTGCGCTGATCGGACTACTGCATCTTCTTCGGTGTGCCCAGGAATTCACGCACCTTCGGCAGGCTCGCTTCCCACTCGTTTACTCGGATCGCCGGCGTGTCCAGTCCCGCTCCGCGAGCATACACAAACGCCCTTCCCGCGCCGGTCGTCGCGCTCATCGTCCGGTCCTTGTCCCAGTAATGCCGCGCTCGCGAATCCCACACCCGCGCCATCGCATCCGTCGTTGGCGCCCAATCGTTGCGCGTCTCTGGCTGCCAGATAATATGTGCGTCCATCGCGTCGTTCTCATACTCTGTCAACAGCGATTGCACCTGCATCGCCATCAATAAATCCGCCGCCGTGCCCGGAGAAAGCACCGCCACAATCCGGTTCTTTCCCACGCCTTTTTGAAATGCGTCGCGAAAAACGGCAGCGTCTCCCAACGGCCGCTGCCCTGCCGGCACCGTCCCCGCGGAAAACAGGTACCACCACGCTGTTCCGCCCACCGCCAGCGTCGCCAGCGCCCATATCACCAAGATGCTTCGTTTCATTCCGGTACCATCCCTGCTGTCTTCAAATACGTGGCCACCGCTTCTGCGCAAGCGGCGACGGGCCGCGTGGCATCCACCACTAACCCGTCTCCGCGCCACGGATAGTTCTTCACTATCTCCCGTACCCGCGCGTCGTCCAGGTCCAATCCCGGATGATGATCGCGCCGCTTCCGGTTGCGTTCGACCAATATTTCCGCTGGCGCTGCGAACTCGATGACATAGAGCGCCGCCCCGGCCTCCCGCGCCACCGCCTCATACGCCTCCCGCTGCTCCGCATGTCCAAACCCGCCATTGCAGATCACGACATCGGTATAGCGCAGCAGGTGGCCTGCGGCCCACAGCACCGCGCGGTACGCAGTGGCCCGGTCTTCCCGTGAGTGCGTCGACGCCGGCATCAGGCTCACCCGCGCCGCGTCCATCTCCAGGTGCGCATGGCCCAGCGCCCTGCCCACCGCCGATTTTCCCGTGCACGGCGGCCCGGCGAAGATCACCAGTTTCTTCACGGCCGCCCCGGTGTCAGTTCCAGCGTCGATTGCACCGTCCACCCCGCCGGAAAGTGCAGCGGGTAACTCTTTGCGTTGGAATAGTTCTCCCATTGATCCTTGAAATGGCGCGATAGCGGATGCCCGCTCTGCCCAATGGGCAGGTTCAACACTCCCCCTTGCGCGTCTCCAAAATCAACAACCATTCGCATCGATGGCCCCACCCGCGCCGAAGTCTGTTTCACCGTCGTTGACGATCCGCTCATCCCCGCCGGCCCAATCTGGAAATAGCTGGCCACCCACGGCAGATTGCGGAGCACTGGGCTAGCAACCACTAACTTGTTGTACTCTCCCCATTTCCACTTCCGCACATCGTCGCCCTGCCGCCGCGCGCCCTCTTCCACGCCCTCCTGCAACGCCCGCAGCAATTCATGGTCCCAATCGGCGAACCAGCCGGCCGGCCTCGTCCGCAGCAGGTTCTCAATCACCGCGTAATAGACGAACGGCTCCCATTCCACGGCCGCCGTTCCGGAGGCTCTGGTCGCAATCACCCGCCGCAAGTGGTTCGCCGCATAGGTCGCGATCACCGGCGCCGCCGCCTCCGCCTGCATCTCTCCGTTCCATTCGCGCAACAGCGCAATCGCATCGCGCAGCGCCGGGTTCGTTGCCTTCTTCTTGTCCCATGCCGCCGTCAATTGCCCAGCCAGAAAATGCGAAAACGGCGAATACACATCGGCCTGCAGTTGCAGCGTCTCTTCCGCCGTCCACTTCCCTTTCTTCTTCAATTCGTCCAGAATCCGGTTCGCCCGGTAGTGCGGCGCGAAGTTGCCGCTCACGGTGTACGCATAGTTCGCGGGAAACGGATTCTGGTTCGCCGTCACAATGCGCCCATGCGCCGGATTGTAGAACGAAGGCAGCTCTTCAAACGGGATGAATCCCTGCCATTCGCAATGCCCCGCGGTGCTCACGCGTTGTCCATTGCAGTCCTTGCGAATGGGCAGCGGCCCCGTCACCTGCAGCCCAACGTTTCCTTCTTTATCCGCATATGCGATGTTCGACGCGGCTCCCGGAAACTCCCGCAACGCTTCCCGGAATTCCGTCCAGTTCCGCGCCCGGTTCAGCTTCATCAGCCCTACGCGGAATGGCGCGTTCTCCGCCGCCACCCACCGCAGCGCCACCGGCTTCCCGCCCGGTCCGTTGAACATCGCCCCGTGCGCATTCACGAACTGTTCGAATGGCTCGCCGTTTGTGCCCTTTACTGCGATCCGGTCTCGCTCCAGCACCGCCTGATTGCTCGTGGGCTGGTACAGGTCCTGCACATCGAAGCCCAGGTTCGTAATGCCCCATGCGATATGTTCATTGCGGCCCGCCACGATGGCGGGCACGCCTGGAACACTCACTCCCGTCACATTCACGCCTGGCGCGCGCAGGTGCGCCATGTACCAGACGCCCGGCAACGACCAGCCCAAGTGCATGTCATTAGCCAGCAGCGCCTTCCCGCTCCGCGTGTGCGCGCCCGCCACGGCCCATGCATTGGAACCCGGCTGATGTTCGGAGCCCGTGCGGTCCGGGAACAACTGTTGCACTTTCGCCGCGTCGCCTTTCTCATACATTGCTTCCCGCGCCAGATCCTGTTTGTACGTGTTGCTGAGCGTCTGTTGCATCATCAGGCCCACCAGCATCGTGTCTTCAATGCGCCACATCCGCGGACGGAAGCCAAGCATCGCGAACTCCACCGGCAGCCGGTCCGCGTGCGTCTCCAGGTAGTAATTAACGCCGCGCGCATAGGCCGATAGCACCGCCAGGTCTTCGCCTCCCACACTCTTTGCCCGCTGCTCGGCGATTCGCGAAATCCGCAGCCGCCGGAACTCCCGGTCGCTCTCCAGTGCCGCTGGTCCCGCCACCTCGGCAAGCTCCCCCGCCGCCAGCCGTCGGAACGATTCCATCTGCCAGAAGCGATCCTGCGCCGTTACGAAGCCTTGTGCGAAATACAGGTCGTCGGCCGTCTGGGCCACGATATGCGGCACGCCCAGTCCGTCCCGCTCCACGCGCACCGGTTTCGCCGTCGGGGCGTTCATCGTTCCGCTCTCCTGGGGCAGCGGCCGCCACCCGTACCAATACACGGCGCCCGCCGCCGCCACAATCGCGGCCCCAATCAACACGTTGATAAACTGTAGTAGCTTCCGCGCGAACACATTTATTAGCATGGCAGACTCTAGTTACGGATACCGATTCCTCCTCGTCGGTTTGATCGTCGCCACCAATGGCTTCTTCGCCGCTGCCGAAGCCTCGCTCCTCAGCGCTCGCAAGTCCCGCATTCAGCAACTCGCTGACGAAGGCGACCATGGCGCCAAGGCCGCCCTCCAACTGCTCGAAAATCCGGAGCGCCTCCTCTCCGTTGTCCAGGTCGGCGTTACCCTCGCCTCCCTCGGCCTCGGCTGGGCCGGCGAAGAAACCATTCATCAACTCCTGCTTTCCTGGATGCAGCCGCTCGTCGTCCCCTGGACCGCCAACATTATTCCTGTCGTCGCCCTCGTCATATCCTTCGGCCTCATGACCTATATGCACGTCGTCATCGGGGAAGTGGTGCCGAAAAACATCGCCATCGAAACCTCGGACCGCTTTGCCGTTCTCGTCGCGCCCATTCTGCTTGTCTTTGGCCGCATCGCCGGCCCGCTCGTCACCATCATCGAACGTTCTTCAAAACGCATCTCGCGCAAGCTCGGTCTCAAGGGCGAAGGGGAGGGCGGCGGCCACACCGTGGAAGAGTTGAAGTTCATCGTGTCGCTCTCTGAGGAAGAAGGAAAGCTTCCCAAGTTCCAGCAACTGGCCATCCATCGTCTGCTTGAATTGCAGGATTACGCCGCCCGCGAAATCATGGTGCCGCGCACCCAGATGCTCGCCGTACCCATCAATATTTCGCTCGAACAACTGTTGATTCTCCTCAATGAGCACCAGTTTTCGCGCCTCCCCGTCTACGAACACAATCCCGATCAGATTGTCGGCATCGTCCACCTGAAGGACCTCATTCAAGTGCTCATGCAGCGCGGCGGCGTCACTCGTTTTCAACTCAAAAACATCATGCGCGTTCCCATCTTTGTGCCCGAAACGCGCAGCCTCAGCGACCTCATCGATGTCTTCCGCGAACATAACACGCACATGGCTGTGGTCGTCGATGAGCATGGTTCCACCACGGGCGTCGTCACGCTGGAAGATGTACTCGAACAGGTGTTCGGCGAAATCGAAGACGAACACGACATCTCCCGCCCCAAACAGGACAGGAACTCCACCGCCTTTGAACTCGACGGCGCCATTAATATCCCCGACCTCGCGCACCAATATGGCCTCGAACTTCCCGCCGATGGTGGCTTTGAGACATTGGCCGGCTACATTCTCTCCAAGCTCGGTGACCTGCCGCAGGAAGGCGCCGTTCTCGAAGACGATGGCCGCCGGTTCACCGTCGTCGAAATGGCTCGCAATCGCATCGCGCGCGTCCGCATTGAACGGCTGGAGCCCGCCTCGTGACGCCGCCGGAAATGCATCGCGCCATTCGCGCCGAACTCATCGCCCGCTCCGAGCCCTGGAAACTTCCCATCATGCAGCGGTTCTTCAAGGAACCGATTGACGCCTACTGTACCTATACCGTGCATGTCCGCTCCATCGCCAAACTGCATGGCCCGGAATTCGCCGCCTGGTCCGGCCAGCAGCGCGTGGAACTCACTGCGGCTCTATGGGAGAGCGGCAAGTTTGAAGAAGGCGCCGTGGCCATCCAACTCTTCGCCCGCATGCGCCGCAACTGCGGTTATGGCGAATGGCAGCTATTCCAGGAGTGGCTGCGAAGGTATGTCCACAATTGGGCGCACTGCGACGCGCTGTGCGCCGATCTCATGGGACTCATGCTGATTGCGCATCCCGAATGGGTGGCGGAACTGGCCGGCTGGACGCGCGCAAAAGCGGTCTATCAACGTCGCGCGGCTCTGGTCGCGCCGCTCAAGGGAATCCGTAAGGGGCTGTTCCGCGAAGAGGCGCGGGAGTTACTGAAGCTATCGGCCGCTGCGAAGGAGGACATCTTGAAGAAAGCCATCGTCTGGATGCGAAGGGAATTGGCGCGATGAGAAGACGGGACCTGCTATGGGGAATTCCGCTGCTCGGACAGCCCGCCAATCTGGGCAGTAAACGCGAACTGTTCGTTGACGATTCGTTCATCGAAGAACTGCGTGGCGCGGAGTTGCGCCTTGGTGTGCCGGTCGAAAAAGAAGTTGTCTTGAAGATGGATCGCCCCCACGAGGGCCCATTTAGTGCGTATTTCACCGTGCTCCACGATGACGCGAAATACCGCCTTTACTACCGCGGCGTGCCCGAAGCCGGCCGCGATGGCCGCCCGTCGGAAGCCACCTGCTATGCCGAATCCACCGATGGCATTCACTTCGTCAAGCCGGCCAACAACATTCTCTTCCAGGGTCTCGCGCCTTTCTCCCACAACTTCTGCCCCTTTGTTGATCGCAACCCGCGCGGCGGCGCCCGGTACAAAGCCATTTCCGGCATCGCCAGCAGCGGGCTAAAAGCATGGATCTCCGATGACGGCGTGGCTTGGCGCGCCCTCCGGGAGCAACCCATCATGCCCGCCACCAAACTGCCGATGTTCGATTCACAGAACCTCGCCTTTTGGTCGGAAAGCGAAGGATGTTATGTCGCCTACGTGCGCCAGTTCATCAACCGGGTCCGCTCCGTCGTCCGCGCCACCAGTGACGACTTCGTCAATTGGTCGCCGTTCATGCCGCTCGATCTCGGCGGCGCCCCCGCCGATCATCTCTACACCAATCAGCTTCACCCCTACTACCGCGCCCCGCATATCTACGTCGGCATCGCCGCGCGCTTCAATCCGGGCCGTCAGGTGCTCACTGCCGATGAGGCCCGGCAAACCGGAGTCCACCCGGATTACTTCAAGGACACCAGCGACAGCGTTCTGCTCACTACCCGCGGCGGTAACACCATTTCCCGCTACTTCCGCGAATCGTTCCTCCGCCCCGGCCTCGGCCTTCACCATTGGGTGAGCCGCGACAATTATCCCGCGCTCAATGTGGTTGAAACCGCGGAAGGCGAAATGAGCTTCTACGTCAATCGCCACTACGGCCAACCCACCGCTCATCTCCAGCGCTTCGCGCTCCGGTCCGACGGTTTCTCCAGCCTCCACGCCGGCTGGCGCGGCGGGGAACTGCTCACCCGTCCGCTGCTCTTTTCCGGCAGGCAACTGGAGTTGAACTATGCCTCCAGCGCCGCCGGCGGCGTGCGCGTGCAAGTCTTGAACGCCGATGAAACCGCCATTCCCGGCTTCGGTCTTGGTGACTGTCGCGAACTGATTGGCGACCGCCTCAATGCCCGCGTCCCCTGGCGCGGCGATACCGCGCAACTCGCCGGCAAACCCGTTCGGTTGCTTTTCGCCCTCAAGGACGCCGACATCTACTCCTGGCGCTTCACTGCTTAGTCTCGAACCAGCGGAATCAGCGCTTGCAGCCGCGCATCGCGCAAATACAGCCCGCCCCACAGCATCGCCCCTAGCAGCGGTTGAATCACGAACGGATCCCCAACGCGCACATGAATCGAAATCGCGCCGCCCAGATATCCGGTCAATAGAATTGCCCCCAGCACCGCCGTGCGCGGCACCAGATAGATCACCGTGCACAGAATCTCCAGCACACCCAGCGCCGGCACCACCGCCAACGGCAAGCCCATGTGCGCCAGTCCGTCGTCAAAGCCCGCGGGCCGCACGAACTTCATCGTCGCGCTCATCAGCAGCACCAGCACTGGCAGCGCGCTCAGTACCCGTCCAGCCCACAGTCGAGTTTTCATTAGGACAGTGTCGCAATGTGCAACTGCCGTGTCCAGTCCCTCGTGTCCAGCGCGTCAAAGCAGATCTGGTCCCCGCTCGCCTTCCATCGCGGGTGCAGATCGCAACGCAAATCGCCGCCCAGGTAGTTCTCCCCCGCAGGTGTCTTCATCGGGAATTCGCCCAGCAGTCTTCCCGCTCCGCTCCGCATGTTGTACAGCAGCAGCCGCTTCGCGCCAGCCGCGGAAACGTTTCGGTCCGTCAGCAGCAGCGTCTTGTCCGGCCCAAAGCTGCAGTGCCCGTCGGCGTCCAGGAAATCTCGTCCAACGGTTTCGTACGCCGGCTTGGCCGTATCCCGAAACAGCACATGGCGCGGTGTCGAGTCTATCCGAAACGTCGCCATGATCTCGTTCGCCCCGCGCCAGGCAAAGTGGGAAACACCTCGCCCATAGGCCACCACTTCGCGCAGGTCCTCGCCGTGCAGGCCCGCCGTGAACATCGCCGACGTCAGCGCGCCCTTTTCAATGGTGCGTGCCAAAAAGAACATCCGGTCACTCGCCGGATTGATCACGCTGTGCTGAATGAACATCGCCTTGTCACGCAACTCCGGGTGCCGCGGCGCCAGTGCCTCGTAGACCTGCCGGATTGAAACGGCCAGCCGGCTCTTGCCCGTCCGGAGGTCCAGAATATGCACTCCGTCGTTTGCCGGATGATTCTCGTGCGGGTTTGGATCGCGCGCCGCCGCGTAGCCTACCACGGGCCGCAGCCGTGCCAGCCGCCCATATGTTACGCAACTTGCCGCACGCCCGTTCGGCGCCACGCTTTCAATCGCCCGTTCGTACACGCGCCGTTTCCCGCTCCCCAGGTGCAGTGCCACGGAAACGATCTCTCCCTCCGCCTCGTCGTTGAACAGAATCGTGTCCCGTTCCTGCGGCGCCCAGTTCAACATGCAGCCTTGCTGCAGGTTCCATGCCCGCGTCTCCGCAATCGCCGCCGTCGCTCCGCTTGCCGGGTCCACCGTCACAATGGTTGCCGTTTCGTTCGGCTTCGGCATCCGGTTCTGAAATGCCGTTTCCAGGCAGATCATTTTGTCCCCGGCGCTGTTCCACGGCGATACGCCGTAATAGCCAAAGAAATGGTGCTTCGGTCCGGCCGTAAGTGTCCGGACTCTTGTCGCCGGCGCCGCCGCCGCCAGCGCCATCCATTGCCGCCGCGAATACAGGCTAGTTCTTAACACTGATCTCTTTGAAGTACACAATCGATTGTGCGTCGTGGTTCTGCAGGCCTATGTAGCCTGTGTTCGCCCGCGGTCCGCGAATCGGCTCGTACCACTGCTTGCGCTCCGGCACCGCCTGGCCCTCTTTGTACTCGTTCACCAGTTTGCCGTTCAGCTTCACCCGTGTCGTCGCGCCCTTCAGTTCTATCTCCAGCGTGTTCCATTCCCCGGCCGGCTTCTGGTTGCGCGTCGTCACTTTGCTGATCGAATAGATCGCGCCAGTGCAATGCCATTCGTCGCCGCCGGCATCAATCTGTACCTCGTAGCCGTTGTGCACGCCGTACCAGGCGTCTTTGGGCTTCTCCGGCATACGGATCACAACGCCCGAATTCCCGCGCTCTCCTGTCGTCTTGAACACAATGCGGATCGTCGTATTGCCAAACGCCGCCGGGTCGAAGTACAACAGTCCCATCCCGCCGCCGGTCTTCAACATGCCGTCTTCGGTTGTGAAGCCGGGCCAGCCCACCTGCTTCCATCCGGTCATATCTTTGCCGTTGAACAGCGGCTTCCAGCCGGCGAATGCGGCCGGCGTCAGCAGCGCGAGAAGTAGGAGTGTTCGCATGGCTAACAGTATCGAACTTCCCGCCCCGCTGGTGTCAAATGCCTATTGCTTCTTGGCTTCGAACGGGCGCGCCTGTCCGCCTTCGCGCTCCGCCGTGCCCTTCATCGTCGCGCCGTCCACTGTCCCGCTGTAGCTGGTTTTCATGTCGCCGTTCGGCGTCTGCATTGTCGTCGTGAAACTGAATTTATTGCCGTCCAGTTTGCCGTCCTTGATTTCGCCCGGCGGCGGTTCCATTTCCCCGAACTTCAAGAAAAACTTTCCGGTCAGCTTGTCGCCTTCGGCTTTCAGTTCAAAGGTCTGCACAATGGTGAACGATTGCCCATCGCGCTCCATCTTGCGTTCGGAGACCCACTTGCCGTCAATCGGTCCGGCCAGCGCCGCTGCGGCAAGCAGCGCGGCGCCTACGGCTAAGGAGAGGATTCGTTTCATACGGTCGAGCATAGCGCGCCGCGCTCGCCGCCGCCAGCACGTCCCGCCGTCACCCCTTCCGAGCCAATTTATACGCCAACCCGATCGCCGCCCACGACGCCCCCAGCAGCAACGATTTCGGACTCAGGCTCGCCCACATATACAGGCACAGCAACAGTCCCGCCGCCGGCGCCAGCGCGGCCGCGCTGCGGTCCCGGTACCCCCGCAAAAACGCCGCCAGATTCACCCCGATGAATCCAATAAACGCGCCAAAGTTCAACAGCTCCGCGCCCAGTTCATACGTCAGTGTCATCGCCCCAACCAGCGCGATCGCCCCAATCAAAAGCACATTCAGCGCCGGCACCTGCCGCACCGCGTCGATCTTGGCGAAAAACTTCGGCGGCAGCACATTGTCCCGGCCCATGCCGAACAGTAGCCGCGCCCCCGCCATCTGCCCTCCGCTCCCGCTTCCAATCGTCGCAATCAGCAGCGTCAAGTTGACCGCGTGAAACAGCCACATCCCGCCCGCCCTCCCCGCTATGTGAACGTAGGCCGTGTCCACGTCCGGGAACGCTTCCCCATGCGGCCACACCAACTGCCCCGCATATACCTCCAGCGCCGACAGGAACCCGATCAGCAGGCACACATACACCGTCGCTTTCGGTATCGTATTCTCCGCGTCCACCGTCTCCTCCGATAGTGTCGATATCGCGTCGAACCCAATGTAGGTCAGCACCGCCAGCGCTGTCCCCGATGAAAACGTCGCCACCGAAAACGTCGCCGGATCATAGAACGGCTTCCACAGGTCCGCTGGATTTGTTTGCAAAAACTTCGCCGTCGCCGCCAGCATCCACGCCACCACAAGTCCCATCGCGATCGCCAGGTACCTGTGCGTCGAGGCCGCCGCCTGAATGTTTCTCAGGTTCAGCCACGTGAACAGCAGCGCGAAGAAAACGGTCCATGCCATGTACGGAATCGCCGGCAGCAGGTTCCCCGCCGCTTTTGAACACCAGATCACGCAAATTAGCGGGTTAATCACGTAATCCAGCAACAAACCCCAACCTGTCAGAAACCCGAGCAGCGGATGAATCTCCTTGCCAACGTACGTGTAGGCGGACCCCGCGCTCGGGTACAGCCGCGCCATCCGCCCGTAGCTGATCGCCGTCAGCAGCATCCCCACCATCGCCACCAGAATCGTCGACACCACATGGCCGCCCGCCTTGTTGCTTACCACGCCAAACAGCGGCATCGGCGCCGTTGGTTGAATGATAATCAGCCCCATAAAAATGAGGTGGCGCAAATGTAGCGCGCGGCGAAGTCCCGGAGCGGTGCCCATCGTTGTATTGTCAACGATATGGGGAATCTTTGGCGACGGCTGAGCGAGGCTTGGCGAAAACGCCTCGATCAGCGGATCACCAAGGCCGGGCTCGCCTTCACGCTTGCAGTCTTTCTTACCGGCGCGGCCGCATTCCTTTCCGCGAACAATCTCATCTTCCTCATCACCTCCGCCCTCATGGCCACCCTGCTCGTTTCCGGGCTCGTCAATCGTCTCTCCCTCGCCGGTCTTGAAGTCGAGTTCCACCCCCCCGAACACCTCTTCGCCCGCGAGCAGGCCACCGCCAAACTGGTCATCCGCAATGAAAAGTCCTGGATGCCCAGCTTCGCCACTCGCCTCCAGTCCATCCATGCCGACGGCCTCGTCCAGCCGATCTTTTTCTCCATGATTGGCGGCGGCGAATCGCTCACCGAATATGCCTCGGTCCGCTTCAGCCGCCGCGGGCGCTTCCGCGACAACTCGCTCGAATTCTCCTCCCGCTTTCCCTTTGGCTTCGCCGAGCGTCGCGCCCGCGTCACTCTCCATGCCGACGTTCTCGTCTACCCCGCTCTCGAACCCAAACCCTACGCCCAGGATTTTCTCGCCCAGGTGCAGGGCGATCTTCAAGCCCGCCGCGCCGGCGCCGGCGACGATTTCTATCGCCTTCGCCCCTATCTCGCCTCCGATCCGGCGCGGAGCATTGACTGGCGTTCCTCCGCCCGCCACGGCGAACTCCACGTCCGCGAAAACGCTCGCGAAGACGCCGTCACCGTCCACATCGTCATCGATCTCTTCGCCGGTGATCCCGGCCTTCCCTGGCTCGAAAGCGCGCTCGAAACCGCCGCCTGGCTCTGCGACGGTCTGGACGCGGCCGGCGTCCAATACTCACTCCGCACCCAGCAGCGCACGATCGACGTGCCCCGCGACGGAGATTTATATGTGGTGCTCCGTTACCTCGCCGTCGCTGAAATCGCCTTCCTTTCGGCGCAAGATGAATTGCAAACGCTTATGCCTCCAGAGGGCGAAGGCTACGTCATCTTGCTCACTTCCCAGCCCTCTCGTGCCCCAGCGCGCGCCGGCCTCGTGGTTGGCTCGTGATACCCTTCGATTTCGGAATGAATGTAAAAATCGTAATGATGGCCTGTTCCCCGGCGCTGCTCTTCGCGCAGGCCGCGGATAAACTCGATCCCGTGCGGACGGAAATTACCGTCAACGAAAAAATCGCCGCCGAAGCGCCCGCCTCCATCACCGTCCTCAACAGACTCCAGGTACAGGCCAACCCCGGCGTCAACGTCGATGACCGTCTCCGTTCCATCCCCGGATTCACCTTGTTTCGCCGCAGCTCCAGTGTCGTTGCCAACCCCACCACGCAGGGCATCTCGCTTCGCGGCCTCGGCTCCAGCGGCGCCTCCCGCACGCTGGTTCTTTGGGACGGCGTACCCGCCAACGATCCCTTTGGCGGCTGGGTTTATTGGACCCGGTTCTCGCCCGAAGATATTGATCGCGTCGAAGTCGCCCGCGGCGCCTCCACCAGCGTCTTTGGCGATCGCGCCATCGGCGGTTCCATCCAGCTCTTCTCCCGTCCCGCCGAACCCTGGCGGGTTCACGGCGCCTACGAAGGCGGAAACAAAAACACGCACCAGCTCTCCGGCGGTTTCAGCCATCTCCGGCCCCGCTGGGCCTTCAGCACCCAAGGCCGCGCCTTCCGCACCGATGGCTACTACATCATTGAAGACGGCCGCCGTGGCTCCGCCGATACTAAGGCCGGTGTCGATTTCGTCGCTGGCGATATGCGCCTCGATTACCTCGGCGCTAAGGACCGCTTCTTCCTCAAGTTCGATGCCCTCGCCGAAGACCGCGCGAACGGAACGGTTCTCCAACGCAACTCCACCAGCCTTGGCACCCTCAGCGGGCAGTACTTCCGCGAGATCGGCAACGACAATCTCTCCCTCACCGCCTGGCACGGGCGCGAGGAGTTTCATGCCAGTTTCTCCGCCATCGCCGCCAACCGTCTTACCGAGCGGCTTACTATGCGCCAGCAGGTGCCCGCCGATGTGACTGGCGCCGCCGCGCTCTACCGGTTGCGCCGGTCTGGCGCCAACGCTCTATTTGGCGGCGACTTCACTCGCGTCGAAGGCTACAGTATCGAGACCAGTTTCCCCACAGGTTTCAGCAATCGCGGCGGTGTCCAGTGGCAGCGCGGCGCCTTCTTGCAGGGCGATGTAAAGGCCGGCCCGCTCAAACTCTTTGGCGGCGGTCGAATACACGCTGCCGGCGCCCAGGGAGCTTTCTTTTCTCCCAGTGCGGGCTTCGCCATCGGCCGGAAGCAGTGGCGCGGGCGGGGTACCGTCTACCGCTCTTTCCGCGCGCCGACGCTGAATGAGTTGTATCGCGAGTTCCGCGCCGGCAATGCCGTCACACGCGCCAACGATGCGTTAAAGCCGGAGTTCGCATTCGGTTCGGAGCTTGGCCTGGACTACACCGGCGAAACAACCCGCGCGAGCGTCACTTTCTTCCGCACCTCCCTTTCCGATCTGGTGACCAACGTGACTTTGCTCTCTACCCCGGCGCTCATTGAACGGCAGCGACGCAACGCCGGCGCCGCGCTTACGCGGGGCGTGGAAGCGAGTATGAATCAGCGTTGGCGCGATCTTCGCCTCGAACTGGCATGGCTTTATAGCGAAAGCCGGTTCGCCAACCGTCTCCGTATCCCGCAGGTTCCCAAACACGCCGGCAATGCCATTCTAATGTGGGCGAAAGGGAAGACGCTGGTGAGCGGCGGCTTGCGCAGCTTTTCCGCTCAATACGAGGATGAACTGAACACATTTCGTCTTCCCGGCTACGCCACCGTTCAAATGGCTTTGCGCCACGGGTTGACGGATCAGGTTTCCGCCATCGCCTCTTGGGAAAATCTACTGGACCGCCGGTTCTATACGGGATTCACTCCCGTCCCTGCCATCGGTGCTCCGCGCCTATGGCGTGCCGGTCTGCGGTGGGAAGGCCGCGTCCGCAAGTAACGCGGCATCCCCAACCCCCGCAACAGATTACGCCCCGGTTCTACCCGCGCCCCCGGCGCGACGGCGCCGCTCATCCGTAACCCCGGCCACAAGCGACTCGTCGGGAAACCCCAAATGCAACACAAACCCCCGCCGGGACGTGCTTTAGCATGTCCCAAGACGCGCGGCATCCCCACCCCCGCAACAGATTACGCCCCGGTTCTACTCGCGCCCCCGGCGCGACGGCGCCGCTCATCCGTAACCTCGGCCACAAGCGACTCGTCGAGAAACCCCACATGCAACACGAACCCCGCCGGGACGTGCTTTAGCATGTCCCAAGACGCGGCATCCCCACGCCCGCAACAGATTACGCCCCGGTTCTACCCGCGCCCCCGGCGCGACGGCGCCGCTCATCCGTAACCCCGGCACAAGCGACTCGTCGGGAACCCCACATAGAACACAAACCCCCGCCGGGACGTGCTTTAGCATGTCCCAAGACGCGCGGCATCCACCCCCCCGCAACAGATTGCGCCCCCGTTCTACCCGCGCCCCCGGCGCGGCGGCGCCGCTTTAGCGTGTCCCCCTTCTCGTACTGGTCCGCAAAACGGCGGGCTACAGGTTGTGCCTTCCGGCGCCGCAAGTTGCGATGCCGGCCTGCGCTGGGAAGACCGGTCCCGCAAGTAGCGCCTTCCCCGTTGCCCTACTTGCCCGTACCCAGAGTAACCCACTGGCGCGCCGTCATATCCCGCAAATACGGGCGCATCCAGCTAAAGTCCGGATTCTTGGCCAAATGCCGCACGGCCCGAAACGGAGGTCCGCACTGCGGTCCAATCGCACCGGAAAACGACATATGCTCCGCCATCGCCGCATCAGTCACTTTGTTTTGCACCGCCCCAGCCAATCCAAATGGCCGAACCCACGTCGCCACGCCCCGTGGCGATAGGTCCACCCGGCCGCAAAGCGTTCGTTCATTTGGGTCGATCTTGCCCGTGAAGCTATCCACCGCGTCTCCCAGGAATCGCTGGCCTGCTTTGATGTCGATTCGCCCCTTCCAGTCCGCCATCAATTGCTCCCACCGGATTCGCCGCGCGTTAGCGCTTATGCTGCGGTCCTTCATCGGAAACGTCGTCTCCTCTTCCGCCAGTTTCTCACTTACCGGAAAATTCGCGCCCGTAAAGTAGCCGTCTGTTGTTCGCCGCAGGGTAACGTTCTTCAGTCCCAACTCCAGGCTTGCAATCTCGTTCGTTTTCCGGTCCCCAACAAGCCAGTTGTTGGCGTACCCCCCGTTGTTGCCCTCAATCATAATCTGCGCGAACTCATCAATCGAAGTGGCGTACTGCATCGCCTTTCGCGCTCGCACGAACTCCGGTATTCCGTCGGGATTGAATCCGCTGAACTGCGAAATCGTGGTCTCCGTAATCATCATGCCCGCCGAATTCATCCCGAAATCATCACCGCTGTGGATTAATCCCGGCAATCCGTCCATCAGCATGCGGCTCCCCCGTTCGGGCACAATATCGAACGAAATATTCCACCTCTGCCCCTCCAGGTAGCTCGTCCAGTTGTTGTGCCCCATTACGATTTTGCCGTCTGCCGTGTATCCCCCCGTGGCGATGAACGCACTGCACCGTTCAGGCACCGAAACATTTCGATGCGGTTCCGCATCCGGCTGCTTCTTCTCCCAGTACGGAACATAGTACGGACCCAACTCCAGGAACGAGTTCAATGCCACTACGTCCCAAATGTCCAGCATTACGCCTCGGGAGACCAGGCCATCGACAATTCCTTGCAGTTCGTCCCGGTACTCCGCTTCCACTTTCGGCCACAATACCTCTTGTGCCGCTTTCCGGAAAAACTCCCAGTCCTTCTTCGTATCGTGCTCGAGTTCAAGCGCGATTACTTTCTGAACCTCCGCAATCTCCTTGGCGAGGAGATTGCCGTGCTGATATCCAATCTCGCTTGGCGACCCTTCCAGGTGTACTTGAATCCAGCCGTGCAGCGGCGGTTTGCGCGAGGCCTTGCTCAGCACAGCCTCCGGGTTCTCCGGCGCGGCCTGTAATGCGGGAGGCAAAGTTGCCAGGGAAAAGACGAGCGTAACAATCACGGACCGTAGCGTCACGATTTCTCCTGAGGATCGTCTCTAAGTATAGGAGGTTCAGTACACTGGAAAAGATGATGATTCGACTGATTGCCGCAATTTTACTTGCGGAAGGGCTTTTCTCGCAACCAACCAGAATTCAGGACGGCCGCCAGATTGAAATCGACCCTAGCCGTCCCCGCGAAATCGTCGCCAAACTGGATGGTCAGGATATCACGGCCGAAGAGTTTCAACAGTTAATCATCGCCATGGACCCGAAGGCCAAAGAGGCCGCTCGCAACAACGCGGCGGAGATGCTCCGCTACGTCGGCTGGCTCCGTCGCATGGGTGCCGAAGCCGAAAAGCGCGGCCTTCCGTCCAGGAACCCGCTCATGCTCCAACTCGAAATGGCGCGCATTCAGCTACTGTCCAACGCCCTTATCCAGCAGCATGAAGTCGAAGAAGTTGTCACTCCCTTCGAGCAACAAGGCTACTACACCGCCAACAAAAATATGTATTCGGGCGTCAAAGTGAAGCTCATCTACCTTCCCTTCACCACCGAAACCGAAGAACTTCAGGCCAAACGCAAGATGGAAGAGATCCACAAGAAGCTCGTCGCCGGCGCCGACTTCGTCGCCACCGTGAAGGAGTTCTCTAAACACGAAGAGTCCCGGGAAAAAGATGGCGATTACGGCGAAGTCCGTATGGCCGATCAAGTCCCCCAAGTCGTCAAAGACGTTGCGTTCGGCTTGAAAGATGGCGCCTTTAGCACCCCCACCCGCCTGCCCAATGGCTACTACATTTTTCAGCGCACCGGCGTCAATGTTGACCCCTATGACAAGGTAAAGGATTCCATCTTCACGGAAATCAAACAGAAGCGAAACCTCGAATGGGTGGAGAAGCACCGCCAGGCCGTTAATGTGAAGAAGAATTCGCTCGAAGGCCAGCCCGTTACGCCCAAAGAGATCGAACAGTACCTTGGCGCCATGGATGAAAAACTCCGCGCCAATCTTCGCGATAATCCCGAGGAACTCCTTCGCGGCATTGGATTCATGCGCCGCATGACCAAACTCGCCGAGGAACAAAAACTCGACCAGACCGCGCCCTTTCGCCAACAACTCGAACTCACCCGCCTGCAAGCACTGTCTAGCGCCCTCATGCAGTCCCAGGAGCAGACCACCCAAGTCAGCGACGTCGAAGTCCGCCAGGCCTATAAAGACAACCTAAAATACGTCTCGCTCGCCAAACTCAAAATCGTCTTCTTCCCCTCCGACTCCTCCGACGATGCCGCGCTGGCCCTCGCCAAGGAAGTCCACGAAAAAATCAAAGCCGGCGCCGATTTCATTGAAATGGTGAAGCAGCACTCAAAGGACCCGGTTTCCCGCGACAAAAACGGCGATTACGGGCCGTTGAAAATCACCGACGACATCCCCGGCCCCGCCAAGCAAGCCATTTGGAGCATGGAGCCGGGCGGCGTCAGCGCGCCTGTGAAACTCCCTAACGGCTACTATCTATTCAAGTTAATCGCTTTGGAGGAGCCTGGAATCGAGAAGGTGCGCGAGGAGTTGACCAAGCGCCTCCGCACGGCCAAAAGCCGCGAATGGCTCAATTCCATGCGCGCGCAGGTCCAGGTAACGCTAACCAAATGATAGGATAGGGGTTACCTCGGAATGCTGCAAACGGTACCCGACATCCTCTCGAAGATCGTCGCCCACAAGCGCCTGGAACTTGCTGAGCGGCAAGGAGATCTGCGCCAACTCGAAGCGAGGGCGGAGGCTTCGGCCGGAACCCGGCGTGGGTTCCGGAAGTCTTTGGAGGCCTCTGCCGGCCGGGCGATCATTGCGGAAATCAAAAAAGCGTCGCCCTCCAAAGGGCTGCTCAGCACCTCTTTCAACCCGGCGGGAATTGCGCAAGTGTATGAAAAGGGAGGCGCTTCCGCGTTAAGTGTGCTCACCGACGAGCGCTTCTTTCAAGGCGGCTGGCCGGATCTGCACGCGGCGAAAGCGGCGGTGGCACTGCCCGCCCTGCGCAAAGACTTCACCATCGATTCGTTGCATGTGATTGAATCGGCGGCACTTGGCGCCGACGCGATCCTGCTGATTGCGGCCATTCTGGAAACGAGTGAGATGCGGCGGCTCCGCGAATTGGCCGAAAGCTATGGGCTGGACGTGCTCGTGGAAGTCCACGATGACGCCGAATTCGAACGAGCGTTCGAATCTGGAGCGTCAATAATAGGCGTCAATAACCGCGATTTGCGCACTTTTAAGGTCGATTTGGGCACTTCTTTGCGCATTTCCGCACGCTTTCCGAAGGGCATTCTGGCGGTCAGCGAGAGCGGAATCCACTCTGGCGACGACGTAAGAGTACTACGGGAGGCTGGGTACCAAGCGTTCTTGGTAGGGGAACATTTGATGAAATCGCCGGACCCGGCTGCCGCGCTGGAGGCGTTGCGGTCGTGACGGTAGTGAAGGTTTGCGGCATCACGAGCGTCGAGGACGCGCTGGCGGCGGTTGCGGCCGGGGCCGGGGCGCTTGGCTTTAATTTCTACGCGAAAAGCCCGCGCTACCTATCCCCGGCGGACACGGCGGTCATCACGGCACAGGTTCCGGCGGGTGTCTTGAAGGTTGGAGTGTTTGTGAACGAGTCGCCGGCACGGGTGGCGGAAATTGTTCGCCAAGCTGGGCTTGACGTGGCGCAGTTGCACGGCGACGAAGGAGCGGATGGCGTCCCGCCGGGCGTGCGCGTTTGGAAGGCGTTCCGGGTGAACGATGCTTTCCGCCTGGATCAATTGGAGCAGTTTCCGGCGGAGGCGTTTTTGCTGGACACGCCGACGGAGATGTATGGCGGCAGCGGGCACACGTTCGATTGGACGCGGGCGCGCGGAGCCGCGGGAAAGATATTGCTGGCGGGCGGGCTGGACGAAAGTAATGTGCGGCAGGCCATCGGGGTGGCGCATCCATGGGGAGTGGATGCGTGTTCGCGATTGGAATCCGCGCCTGGAAAGAAGGACCATGGCCGCATGGCGCGATTTATCGCGGCGGCGCACTCAGTATGATCACGACATCAGAACCGGATAAGGGCGGGCACTTCGGGCGCTATGGCGGGCGGTTTGTGCCCGAGGTGCTGATGGCACCGTTGGAAGAGCTGGAAAAGGCCTACGAAGCGGCCAGGCAGGACCCGGCATTCCATGCCGAGTTGGCTGACCTGATGAAGAACTATGCGGGCCGGCCGACGGCGCTGTGGGAAGCCAAGCGGCTGTCGGGAATCCTGGGCGGGGCGCGGATTTACATCAAGCGGGAAGACCTGTTGCACACGGGCGCGCACAAGATCAACAACTGTCTGGGACAGATCTTGCTGGCGCGGCGAATGGGCAAGCAGCGCGTGATCGCCGAAACAGGCGCGGGGCAGCACGGTGTGGCGACAGCTACGGTGTGCGCGTTGTTTGGCATGGACTGCACCGTCTATATGGGCGAAGAAGACATGCGGCGCCAGCGGCTGAATGTGTTCCGTATGCGGTTGCTGGGCGCGAAGGTGGTGGGCGTGACCAACGGGTCGAGAACGTTGAAGGACGCCATCAGCGAAGCGATGCGCGACTGGGTTACCAATGTGGAAAACACGCATTACCTGCTTGGTTCGGCTTTGGGTTCGCATCCGTATCCGATGATGGTTCGCGATTTTCATAGCGTAATCGGCAAAGAGGCGCGGGCGCAGTTCCTGGAACGGGAAGGCAAGTTGCCGGACACGGTCTTTGCTTGTGTGGGCGGCGGTTCGAACGCCATAGGGATGTTCCACGAGTTCATTGGCGATACCGGTGTGGAGTTGGTCGGCGTGGAAGCGGGCGGCCGGAACCTGACGCTGGGGGAACATGCGGCGCGGTTCGCCGGCGGATCGCCGGGCGTGTTACAGGGCTGCTATAGCTACGTGCTGCAGAACGCCGATGGGCAGATTGCGTTGACCCATTCGGTTTCGGCGGGACTCGATTACGCAATGATTGGCCCGGAACACGCGAATCTGGCCGATGAAGGCCGCGCGACGTATGTGAACTGTTCGGACGCCTCTGCGCTGGACGCGGCGCGCCTGTTGTCGCGGACCGAGGGGATTATTCCGGCGCTTGAATCCTCCCATGCGGTGGCGGAAGCCATCCGGCGTGCACCGGCGGAAAAGGGCAAAGTGTTTCTGGTGAACCTCTCCGGCCGCGGTGATAAAGACATGGACATATATCGTGAGAACTTGAAGGACCTCGATGAGTAACACTCGAATTGGCCGCCGGTTTGCGGAACTGCGCGCGAAGAACGAGCCGGCGCTGGTCGCCTACATTACGGCGGGCGATCCATCGTTGGAGGCGACTGTCGGGCTGGTGGAGGCGCTCGAGCGCGGGGGCGCCGACGTGATTGAACTGGGCGTGCCGTTCAGCGATCCAATCGCCGACGGGCCGGTAATCATGCGCGGCGCGGAACGGGCTATCGCCAATGGCGCCACGCTGCGGGGCGTGCTCGATTGCGCGGCGAAGATTCGGGAACGCTCCGAGATCCCGATTTTGCTGTTCAGCTATTTGAACCCGCTGATGCGGTATGGCTTTGCGAAGCTGGCGACTGACGCCAGGGCGGCGGGCGTTGACGGCGTCCTGATGACCGATGCAAGTGTGGAAGAAGCGGAACCGTACGTGAAGACGATTCGCGACGCGGGGTTGGACACGGTGTTCCTGGCGGCGCCGACGAGCACCCCGGAGCGGCTGGCGTTGGTGGGCCGTTACTCATCGGGCTTTGTTTATCTGGTTAGCCGCACCGGTGTGACGGGAGAGCAGCAGCAGCTATCGGCGCAGGCCTTGCCCCTGGTGACGGCGATGCGCACACACACCGAGTTGCCGCTGGCGGTGGGTTTCGGCATTGCCAAGGCGGCCGATGCGGAGGCGGTAGGCCGGCTGGCCGACGGTGTGGTGGTTGGCAGCGCGTTCGTCCGCGTGATAGAAAAATACGCGGGGTCTCCGGAGATGGAGAACAAGTTGCTGGAGTTGACGCGCGAGTTGAAAATGGGAGCACTGCAGGGCAGATTGCGATGACGGTTGACGAAGCCAAAGAGGCGCTGCGCGCCTGCCGGGACGAGATCGACGGAATCGACCGGCGCATGGTGGCGCTGTTGAACGAGCGCAGCCGCGTGGTGGAGCGGATTGGCGCCGTGAAGGCCAGCATGGACATGCCGGTGTACGAACCAAAGCGAGAGGACGCGGTGTACGCGAACATCGTGGCGGCCAACGGCGGGCCGATTCCGCACGAATCTGTGCGGCGGATTTTTGAACGCATCATTGATGAGATGCGTACTTTGCAGCGGACGCGAATGGGGGCGAAGTAGCGAATGTTAGTTGTTATGCAAGAGGGGGCGCCTGAGACCCAGGTGCAGAATGTAATCGACCGGCTGGTGATGATGGGTTTCACGGTCCATCGTTCGACCGGCGTGACGCACACCGTGCTGGGCGGCGTGGGACCGATGGAGACGTTCGATCCGGCGGAGTTCGAAGTGCTGGACGGCGTGCAGGAGTGCCACCGGATTGTGTCGCCGTACAAGCTGGCCAACAAGCGTTTCCGGCCGCACGGAACAGTAATCGAAATCGGGAGCGTCAAAATTGGCGGGCCGGAAGTGATTGTAATGGCCGGGCCGTGCAGTGTGGAAAGTGAAGAGCAGATTGAACTGACGGCGGCGCTGGTGGCCAAGGCCGGGGCGAAGGTAATCCGCGGCGGCGCGTTTAAGCCGCGCTCGTCTCCGTACAGCTTCCAGGGGATGGGCGAAGAGGGGCTGCGAATCCTGCGCGCGGCGGCGGACCGGAACGGTTTGCTGGTGGTTAGTGAAGTGATGGACCGCTCGCAGATTCCGCTGTTGGGCGAGTACTCCGACATATTGCAAGTGGGCGCGCGCAACATGCAGAACTTCAATTTGCTTCGTGATTTGGGACTGTCGCGAAAGCCGGTGCTGCTAAAACGCGGCATTGCGGCGACGATTGAAGAGCTTCTGCTATCGGCCGAATACATCATGTCGGGCGGCAACTACGACGTGATTCTGTGCGAGCGAGGGATTCGAACATTTGAGACCGCGACTCGAAACACGATGGACATTTCGGCGTTTCCGGTATTGAAGCAACTGACCCATCTGCCGGTGATTGGCGATCCGTCGCATGGCGTGGGCAAACGGACGCTGGTGCCGGCCATGGCGCGGGCATCGGTGGCGGCGGGCGCGGACGGATTGATTATCGAAGTTCATCATGACCCGGACCACGCGCTGAGCGACGGGGCGCAGAGCCTGTTTCCTGAGCAGTTCGCGGAACTGATGGGGCAACTGCGGGTAATCGCATCGGCGGTGGGCCGGCAGATAGCGGGATGAAGACGGTAGCCATCGCGGGCGTGGGCCTGATTGGCGGAAGCTTCGCGCTGGCGCTGCGGCAGTCCGGGTTCACCGGGCAGATCACCGGCGTGAGTTCACCGCGAACGATCGCTGAAGCCATGGCGCACGGGATTATTGACCGCGAGATGACGCTGGCCGAAGCGGCGGCGACGGCGGACGTTGTCCTGCTGGCGCAGCCGATTGGGCGGATCGTCCAGATGATGGAGGAGATGGCGCCGCACCTGGGGCCGGCGACACTGGTGACGGACGCGGGCAGCACGAAGGCGCTGATCTGCGCGGCGGCGGCGCGTTTTCTGCCTGCCGAGCAGTTCCTGGGCGGGCATCCGATGGCGGGGAAAGAGTCGCGCGGCGCCGCCAGCGCGGACGGCGGATTGTTCCGCGGGCGGACCTGGGTGTTGACGCGCGCGCTGGAGCATCCGTTTGTGGATTGGGTGCGAAAGATTGGAGCACACGTGCTGGTGCTGGGGCCGGAGGAGCATGACCGCACCGTGGCGCTGACTTCGCACTTGCCGCAACTCGTGGCGACGGCGCTTGGTTGTACGGTGGGCGCGGGGTTGGAGCGGGACGAGCAGTTGCGGGCCGGCGGGCCGGGGTTGATTGACATGACGCGGCTGGCGCTAAGCCAGTTCGACATGTGGAACGACATTTTGACGACCAACGCGGGTTCGGTGGACGCGGCGTTGGGCGCGATGATTGAACGGTTGGAGGCCATGCGCGGGCACCTGCGCGATGGCGAGTTGCGGGCCGATTTTGAGGCGGGAGCGAAGTTGAGAAGGAAGCTGGTGAACCCGGTCCGGTTGGGGTAGGGGGCAGTCGAAACGCTACGGGCGAAGATATAGACTGTGACAATGGTGCGTGACGGGCTGGGCGTGTTTTGGCGGACCTACATACGCTCCTATTCGCGCGTGACCAAAGACCGGCGGGTATGGCCGCTGTTGTTTCAAGGGACAGCCATATTGGTTGTGTCTGCTTGCTACCTGCTACTTGCCACCGGGTTGATACTGCCTCGTGAGCAGCGACTGGGTCAACTCGTCTTCAACTCCATCATTTTCGGGCTGGGCCTCGTGGCCTATCTGGTGCTGCGTCGTCTCAATCGCGCCGCGAATGGGGATCTGAGGCCCTTGCTGGGAGGTGAGCCTGCCGCGCCATCTCAGGAAGGGAGCATCACTCCTGGTGTGCTTGAATACCTGGACGAACGAATGTATCTCGTCAGTGCGCTGGTGGCGCGAGGGATTTGTGAAGTTGTGGATGCGGACGGCCCGGCGGACGCGAGCGGCGGCGTGCGGCAGCGTGTGAACCAAGTGCTTCGAGATCGAGAGTTGTGGCCGAAGCTGGAAGCTGCCGAGGCCGAACTTTCGGGACTCCCCGCAGGCCGCTGGACCAGCGAAGCCGGCGATCAAGTAATTGAGTGGATGGAGCAGTTACGGCTGCTACGCTGGCTATTCCGTTTCGAAAGCGAACTCGCTCCCCTGACGAGGGCCGCCCTCGCGCCGGAGAAATTGTTGGACGGGCTCTTCTTCGACGGCCGCGAAAGACACCCGTTGATTTCACGGGCGCCTTGGGAAGTGCGCGTCGAACGGAACTCCACGCAAGCAAACCTGGTTCAGATGATTTGTGAACTGGAAACGCGCGCGTCCTTGCCCGCGTCACCATGGCCGGCCGGGTTTGGAGAGTGGATCAAGTGCGTGGCCGAAGTGATCACCTCCCGCCCGGACGATTCCTGGGCGCTTCTGGCAATGACGGACGAAGAACTCTCCGTCGGAGCGGCCATGGGTTTCGCGCGCTATCAATATGCCGACTATTTGATAGAAATGCTGGGGGGCGCAGAAGTCATTTCTTACTCCACGTGGCTGGAGTGCGACGATGAGCAGAGTGAGGATTGAATTCTGGCTCGCATGTGCGTTGGGCGCGATGGGAGGCAATGGATTCTTTTCATCTCCCGTTGACTCGCCTCCTGCAATGGCGCCGGAACCTGGCGTGGAGTATCGATCGCGCATCGTACCGCGCCAACACCATCACCGCTTCATCGCGCGCACTCGATTATTCCGCGCCGCGTGTTCCAGTTCCACCAGTCCGAGTAGTTCCAGCACCGGCGGAACGTAGTTGGCGAAACGGCCGCGGTAGCCCTTTCTCAGCCCGTAATAGCCGCCCACGGGGTTCGACTCGTCCCGCGCCCAGGCTTCCACCGTTCCTTGGGTCACCGGCTTGCCTTCGTCCGCGGTGCCCAGCGGCATCCACTCTTTATGCTTGACAAGCATGGCGTGCAAATCCTCAATGCAGCGAAGTTGGTAAGCCAGCCGCGTGCCGCCAACTTGCACCACGAGTTTGGATGCGTTCCCGGCTTCCTCGCGCCACGCAAGATACTCCGAGGTTTCCGGAGGCGTCTTCAACCTCCAAGGGTCGTCAGGCGTGCCTGATCCATAGGTTACTGTGCTCATCGTGGGTCCATTATAGGATCGGGTAATATGACATCTATAGTCATATTCAAAAAAACATTCTATGCGTGCTTCCAGGCTTCTCCGCATTTTGCTCATCCTTCAGAACCGCGGGCGCGTGACAACGTTGCAGTTGGCCGAAGAACTCGAAGTGGCACGGCGTACCGTCATGCGGGACCTGGACGCACTGACCGAATCCGGACTGCCCATTGTGGTGCGCCGCGGGAACACCGGCGGTGTGGAACTCGGCTTCAACTATCGTTCGCGGTTCGTCGGCCTCTCCGCGGCGGAGGCGGAAGCGCTCGGTTTATTGCTGGTGGTGAACATGCCGATGATGGCGGCGCTTGGGATGGAGCAGGCGGCACAGCTGGCCTGCGACAAGTTAGTGGAGTCCATGCCGGAGATCGTCCGTCAGCGAATAAAAGAAGCGCAGTGCCGGTTTCGGGTTTCCGCGGAACCCGGGAGTGCGCCCGACGTGCGCGTACCGGCGCTCGCGGCCGCGGTCCGCACTTCGGCGATGGTCCGCATCCGCTCCAAGGCAGGTTCTCCGCGAACTATCCATCCGGTCGCGCTCGAGTTCCATTCCCGCGGATGGCTGATAATCGATGCGCTCGATCCGCAAAACCCCATTCCCATGGAGGAGTGGGGCGACATCAACATATCGGCGCGCCGATTCGATTGACCTTCCGGTGTAGACGGTCGCCGGTGCCCATGTAGGGCCGGCAAAGCGATTAGCAAACAGGTATCGCTGTTCGTCTTCCGAAAATTAGGCTTGTGTTTCCCGATGGGTTGCCATATTCTGTGGCTCATGAACTGGAGGGATTAGACCTTCAGATTTAGAAACCGTAGGAGGCACCATGGCGAAAAGCGATGACAGCGCTCTGAAGAAGTTAGAAGCGCGTCTGAATAGTGAAGACGCATTGCAGGCGGAATTCTTAAAGAATCCGGTTGCACTTATGAAACGAGAAGGCGTGGAGTTAACTCCCGAAATGGAGAAGGCCGTTAAGGCGCAGGTCTCTGAACTGCAACTGGGCAAGCTCTCCAAACTGGCGGCCAAACCGAAGATCGGGATCCGTATCACGATCACAATCCGGTTCTAAAGCGAGGAGGCCGCCATGACGCAGCACTTTCGAGACGCAGTTGGCAATGGAGACGCGTTGTTGGTCATCCCGCCGTTCGCCGGGCTCGACAGGCCGTCGTTGGCGGCCCACCTTTTGCAGGCGTGCGCGGCCCAGGGCGGGAAGCGCGTGCGGGTGTTGTATGCCAACCTGGCGCTCGCCGGAGTCATCGGCGAGACGAAGTATCAGGCCATTGCATACGCGCCGACATCGGCGCTGCTGGGGGAGCGATTCTTCGCGCGCGCGGCGTACGGCGTTCCGGCCATGGGGCGGGATGAGCCGGTGATTGAAGGCTTGCTGGAAGGGGCGGACGGGCCGCTGGATTTTTCGCCGCAGGCGGTGGACGCTCTGGAGAAGCGCATCTATTCGTGGGCCATGGAGGCTGGAGAAGCGATCGCGCGATTAGGATTTCCGGTGGTGGGATTGTCGACAACCTTCGAACAGACAGCGGCGAGCGTGGCACTATTGAACCGGATCCGGGAACTGGCGCCGGAAACAATCTGCATCGTCGGCGGGGCGAACTGCGAAGGGGAAATGGCCGAAGGGATCGCGTCGCTGCCGGTGGCGGCGGACTACATTTTCCAGGGTGAGAGCGAAAAGAGTTTTCCTTGGTTTCTGGCGGAGATCGGCGCCGGCCGCCGGCCGGCGCGGAGGATCATCGAAGGGCGACTGTGCCGCGAGATGGAAGCGTTGCCGCTGCCGGATTATACGGAATACTTTGAACAGCGCGACCGCATGCTGCCGGGCAGCTTGTATGCTTCGGCGGAAGAGGCGTGGCTGCCGTATGAGAGCAGCCGCGGCTGCTGGTGGGGCGAAAAACACCACTGCACATTCTGCGGCGTGAACGGCGGCGGGATGACGTTCCGGCAGAAATCGGCGGATAAAGTAATTGGCGAGTTGCGGGAGATGACGGCGCGTCACGGCATGCGGCGCGTATGCATGGTGGACAACATCATGCCGCAGAACTACTTTCAATCGTTGATCCCCCGGCTGGGCGAAGAAGTGCCGGGGCTATACCTGTTCTACGAGCAAAAGGCGAATCTGAAACTGCACCAGGTGGACGCGCTGCGCCAGGCGGGCGTGGGCATGATGCAGCCCGGAATTGAGGGTTTGTCAACCCCGCTCCTAAAACGCATGGACAAAGGCGTGACGGGGCACAAGAATGTGGCGCTGCTGCGCTACGCGCGGACGGCGGACCTGGAAACGAACTGGAATCTGCTCTATGGCTTCCCCGGCGACGGCGAGGCGGAGTACGAAGAGACGCTGCGGCTGATGCCATTGCTGCGGCACCTGCAGCCGCCCTCGGATCTTTGCCGGCTGAGCATCGACCGCTTTAGCCCGTACCACTTCAACTACGCCGGTTATGGCGTGCGGAGCATTCGGCCGATGGACAGCTACTATTCCGTGTTGCCGGACGGAGCCGATGTAGAGCGCATCGCGTACCATTTCAAGGGCGACTACGACAGCGGCATACTAGCCAATGCGGAACTGTTTGCCCGGCTGGTGGAGGCGTTGACGCTGTGGAAGAAGGCCTGGGCGGAACGGGAAGCGCCACCGGCGCTGGCGGTGGTTCCAGCAGGCGAGGATGGGTACCTGATTTACGACACTCGGGGGCTGGAAGGCGGTGCCCTGTTCACAGCGGCGGAGGAAGAGCAGGCGGCGGCGGCGCTGGCCAGCAAACCGTTGCGGCAGTGTGGCGAGGCCGAAGCATGGGCGCGGGAACGCCGGTTCGCCACGGAACTGGACGGCTGGCATGTGGCGCTGGCGACGGCGAACGTGGAACTGATGCGAAGGTTTGAGACGGAGGGAGCCGGTTCTCCGCTGGCTGTGCTCAGTTAAGCGAGCCGGACTCTTTATACTTTTAGTTATGCGCCTGCTAATGCTGCTGCTACTGGTGTGTCTGCCCGGATGGGCGAAGCGTCCGATCACGCATGAGGACGTTTGGACGATGAAGCGCGTAGGGGCGCCGGCGGTGAGTCCGGACGGGAAGTATGCCGTGGTATCGGTGACCGAGCCAGCCTACGACGGGGCGAATCAATCATCGGACTTGTGGCTGTTGACGCTGGACGAAAGCGCGCCGCCGCGACGGATTACCTCGACCAAGGCCGGGGAAAGTGGTGCGGTGTTTTCGCCGGATTCGACGCGGCTTGCCTTCGTGGCCAAGCGCGAGGGCGATGAAGAAGGGCAAGTGTACGTGCTGCCCCTGGCGGGCGGGGAAGCAATGCGAGTGACAACCCTTGCAACGGGAGCGGACGGGCCGCAGTGGCGGCCGGACGGCAAGGCGATTCTGTTCCAGAGCCAGGTGTATCCAGGCGCGGCCGACGACGAAGCGAACAAGAAGGCCATCGCGGAACGCAAGGCGCGCAAGTACAACGCGCGGGTGTACGAATCGTTCCCGTTGCGCAACTGGGACCACTGGCTGGACGACCGGCGGCCGCATATCTTTGTGCAGGGCATCGGAGAAGCCAAGGCAAAGGACCTGCTGGCAGGAACACAACTGGCGGCCTTGCCTGGGTTTGATGGATCGAGAGGTTTGGGCGGCGGAGACCTGGAGCCGGTGTGGAGTCCGGACGGGCAGTGGGTGGTGTTCACGGCGACGGCGAACAGTAACATCGCCGCCTACGCACCGACGACCACGCACGTTTACAAAGTGGCCGTCACGGGCGGGGAGCCGGTGGCGCTGACGCAGGGCGCCGAGAGCTATTCCACGCCGCGATTCCGCCCGGATGGGAAGGGCCTGTATTTGGCCCGGTCTGAACGCGAGGAAGAAAAACTGTACAGCCTGACGCGGCTGGCGAAGGTGGACTGGCCGGCGCATGGAACGCCGCGCGTGTTGACCAACGGGTGGGACCGCAGCGTTGGCGCGGTGGCGTTTTCCGTGGATAGCACGCGCATCTACATGCTGGCTGAGCAGCACGGGCACGACCAGTTGTTCTCCATGCCCTCCGGCGGCGGTGCGGTGACGGCCGAGTCCGATTTGAAAGAAGGCGTCTACTCCGGTCTGGCGATTCCGGCGAAGGCGAAGACCACGATGCTGATCGCGCTATGGGGATCGATGACGCATCCGGAGGACGCGGTGCGAATTGACGTGGCCGGGAAGGCGCACAAGTTTTTGACGGAGTTCAACAAAGACAAGCTGGCGGAGATCGACTGGCAGGCGCCGCGACATGTCTGGATGACCGCCAAAAGCGGAGCGAAGATCCATTCGGTGATGGTGTTCCCGCCGAACTTTGACGAGACGAAGAAGTATCCGCTGCTGCTGTTTCCTCACGGCGGGCCGCACAATATGACGAAAGACCAGTTCTTTGTGCGCTGGAACTATCATCTGCTGGCGAGCCCAGGCTATGTGGTCCTGATGACGAATTACACGGGGTCAACCGGGTTTGGCGAGGAGTTCGCCGCCGCGATTCACAAAGACATTCTGCGTGGACCGGCCAGCGAAATTGAACAGGCCGCCGATGACGCCATCCGCCGTTTCCCGTTTATCGACGGCACACGCCAAGCCGCGGCCGGGGGCAGCTACGGCGGCTATTTGATGAATTGGTTTGAAGGGAATTCGACGCGGTTCAAGTGCCTGGTGAACCACGCCGGGCTAACCGATAACTGGTCCATGTGGGGTTCGACGGATGGCGCGTATTATTGGGAGAAACGAAATGGTGGCGCGCCCTGGGAGCGCAAAGGGCCGTGGATGGACCAAAGCCCCTCGCAATACGCGGCGAACTTCAAGACGCCGATGCTGGTGACCCACGGCGAGCGGGATTTCCGCGTGCCGGTTTCGCAGGCGCTGGAGATATACAAGTTATTGCAGCGGCAGCGCGTGCCGTCAAAATTGATTGTGTTTCCGGACGCGAATCATTGGGTGCTGAAGGGCGAAGACGCCCGATTCCATATGCAGGAAGTGCTGGGCTGGCTCGCGAAGTATCTTTAGCGATACCGTCCGGCGGGGCCTTCGTCGATGAGTTCGATGGCGTTTAGCGCGGCGTAATTCGCCGTTGGCGTGAAGAGGATTCGGATGTTGCCCTGGGCGTCGGGCGACAGGTGCTGGAACGTGCGCTGCACCCCTTTTGCCGGGCCGCCTGCGGCATCGAGAATGGAGAAGTCGCGCAACAGCGCGTTGCCATTGTGGAAAATGTCGAAGACGCGGCGCGGCGCTCCGCCAGCCGGTGTATGCACTCCGAAGTATTGCTCGGCCATCCACAATTTCAACTGGAACTGATGGCCGGGGACCGCGGGAAGCACATACTCAAAGCGGCCGAAGCGCTCGAAGCGGAATAGCTCGGGAATATCGGCCTGGACGGGGCGCAGCCGCTCCGTCATGCGCCCGCCGATGGCGTACCGGTCCGGAAGCCATGTCTGCCCTTTCGGGTCGACGGCGATAGCGGTGGAGCCGGCGGCGATGCGGAACGGCAGCATTCGATCCTTCAGGCCGGGGACAATTTCGATGGCGTTGACGAAGGCCTTCTCATTGGAATTGGATTCGAACCGTATGCGCAGTTTTCCATCTGCTTGCGGCCGCTGGCCAGGGAACACCTTGACGGCCGCGAGATTGGCGCCGCCGGCATGGAGGATCACGTCCATCGCGGAGGCGGCGAGAACGCCATTGACGTGAATCTGGAATAGGCGGCTGGCCTCACCGCCTCCGTTCAAATTGTCGTAACCATAAAAGGTTTCTGCGAAGTGGATACGGACTTCGTAATCGCCAGGAGCCAAAGGCACCTCGTAAAGAAAATCGCCTTCGCGGTACCCCTTGTACAGACCCTGGTCCGGGGTGTTTCGAATCCAGGCAGAACTGGACCCGGCCCGGCCGCCGTTGACGTATCGGTCGCCAAGCCATTCATGGCCAAGGGAATCGACGTACCGTCGATCCGGCGAACCCGCAAGGATGCGAACCGTGTTCGCGGGTGTGTTTGCGACGCTGGGCTGGTGATCCGGCGGGGAAGTAGGCTGGCGGTTCCAGGCAAAATATCCAACAAAGAGGAGCACGACGGCGGCCGTGGCAACCACCAGCAACCAGCGCGGGCGAGGCAACGGTGCCGGTTCAACAGGAGGAACGACGATTTCGAGTTTGCTCTCCTCGGGGGCCGCGGCCGCCGTCTCCGCACGCGGCGCCCCGCTAGCGTCGACTACCAGGGCATACTTTCCCAGGCCGAGTGCAACCTGCACGGGCCGACTCCGGCCGGGCCCGGTGTAGTAGGCCTTTAATGTGCGCCTAAGCTTGTGGACCTCGACGCGCACAATCGCTTCACGTTTGGGATCGAAATCCGAACCGCGACCGAGCGCGTCGACAGCGATTGCATGTTCTTTGGCGGCCTCTTCTCCTCGCACGTATATCTGTGCCAAGTAGGCAAGGATCAAGCCCTGATTGGTTTTCTTGCCTACAATCGAACCCAGAAGGTGATCGATTTCGTTTAGGAGCTCCGCATTTGCGTTAACCTGATTCACACTCGGCCATATTCTATCAGTTAACACGACTGCAATTTCAATGGCTTAGAAGATTAACACATATGCTAACCCTATGTTGCTTGCGTACCTCCATCTATCCCTTGCATTCTCCAGAGATTATGTCTCAGTCTCGACACATACCTCGTTGTCTGCCGGCCGTGCGGCAATTGTTGCTTGCCGGATTGTTCGGAATCGGTTTGTTTGCACAAACCAGTACGATCCAAGGAACGCTCACTGACCCATCGAACGCGGCGATTCCCAACGCGAAGGTGGTGGCATTCGACGAAGGGAAGGGCATCGTGGCCCGTGAGACCACAACCGCGATGGATGGAACGTTCGCGCTTCGTCCGCTACTGCCGGGACGGTACACCGTAAAGGCGGAAGTGGCCGGCTTCAAAGCATTGGAACGTCGCGAATTGGTCGTCGATCAGAACCAGGCGTTGAACCTGGGAATTATCACAATGCAGGTTGGGCAGACATCGGATTCGGTATTGGTAGAGGCGACGGTGCCGTTGGTCGAGACTTCGACGGCGCAAAAGTCCTTTGTAATTGACGCCCGGCAAGTCACGCAGTTGGCCTTGAATGGCCGGGATTTCCAATCCTTAATTAAGACGCTGCCGGGTATCGTGTCGAATGATCGATCAGACTTCCGGCTGGCGTTCAACAATACAGACGCGTTTAACGTAAACGGTTTACGCGGATCGATGAACAACGTGTACCTGGACGGGTCCATTAACACCGATGTGGGCGCCAACGACGGGCAATACACGCAGATTTCGCTGGACGCGGTGAGCGAGTTCAAAGTGCAGACGTCGACGTTTAATGCCGAATTTGGCCGGAATCCGGGCGTCATGATTTCCATCAACACGAAGAGCGGCGGAACGCAGTACCACGGAACGTTGTATGAGTTCATGCGGAATAACGCGATGGACGCCCGTTTCCCGTTTGACACAACGGGCAAAACGGCGAAACTGCGGTTTAACCAGTACGGCGGAAATTTCTCGGGACCCGTTGAGTTCCTGCCCGGTTTGTCCACGCGAAAAGACAAAAAGATGTTCTTCTTCTTTAACTATGAAGGCACGCGCGCGGTGCGGCCGCTGGGCGGAACCTTTGTCGACATTCCCAGTGCGGCTACGCTGACCGGCGACCTGAGCGGCCTGTACCGGACCGGGTTTATTCTGGACGCGAACAACCAGCCGACGAATTTCCGCAATGGGCAGATCTTTAAGCCCGGATCGCTCGTGCGCGGACCGGGCGGGCGCATCATCGGTGGCGACCCGTACATCAACAACCAGATTCCGCAGGCGGAATGGTCGCGCAACGCCGGGGGCTTCATTAAGCTGCTTTCGCTGCCCAACCGCGCCTCGGCGGCGCCGACACCGAATTCGCCGGAGCAAGTGCGCCTGCCGTTCCAGAATTCTTACGGTTTCAACAAGGACGCAAAGGTATTGCGTTACGACTGGGCGATCAGCCCGAAAGCGAACTTCTTCTTCCGCTGGGCCGACGATGCGCAGAACGAAACGAATCTGCTGGGCATCTTCGCGTCCACCCCGTATCCGGTGGCACCGCAGTTCCGCGCCAAGCCCGGTTCCTCCTGGAGTTGGAACATGATTAACGTGCTGTCGCCCACAACGACCAACGAGGCGGTCTTCACCTACAATCACCTGACGCAAATCGTGGACATCACCAGCGATACACCGCAGTCCAATTACGACACCAAGGCGCTGGGCTTCACCTATCAGGAACCGTATCCGAGTTCCAACTTGCGCAACCGGTATCCGCGCTTCAATTGCGGGATTGGGAACTGTGGATTCGCCGCGTTTTCGAGCGGCTGGCTGAGCGAAGGCAAAACCTTCGCCTTCACCGACAACTTCACCAAGGTGATGGGCTCCCACACATTGAAGACGGGCTTCTTCTGGAACCGGAACGACAACGGACAGCAGCCTTCGTGGACCGAATCGCCGAACTTCAATTTCGGATCGTCTACGGACAACCCGCTCGACACCGGCAATACCTTCGCGAATATGCTGCTGGGCAACTACACGTCGGTCACGCAGTCCAACGGGCGATTCTTCGGATCGTTCCGCTTTTATGGCGTGGAAGCCTATGCGCAGGATACGTGGAAGCTCTCGCGGAAACTGACGCTGGAGTATGGGTTGCGGTGGCACTTCTACGGGCCGACCTACTCGCATGGCCAGTACCTGCAGAACTACTTTGACCCGCGGCTGTACAACGCAGCGCAGGCGGCGCGGCTGGATACAACGCCGGGGTTGCGTTTTGGCAGCATCATTGGCGGCAATCCGTTCAATGGTCTGATCGAAGAGGGCCAGCCCGGAGTGCCGAAAGGATTCCTGCAGCCTCGGTACAACAACTGGGGGCCGCGAATTGGAATCGCATGGGACCCGTCGGGCAATGGAAAGATGTCCATCCGCGCCGGCGGGGGTGTCTTCTATGAGCGCATCCGGCAGAACACGATTAACTTCGACGGTCTGGGGAATCCGCCGCTGCTGTACAACCCGACGATCGCGGCTGGCAAGGTGGATGCGTTGTCGCCGGCCGTGGTGACGGGCGGACTGCGGTTCCCGGTGGCAATTTCGGCGGTGGACGGCGCGGGGCAGATTCCCACGGTCTATTCGTGGTCGTTGAGCCTGCAGCGGGAACTGGGGCGGAAGGCTTCGCTGGATGTCTCCTACGTCGGGAATATGGGACGTCACCTTTTGTACCGGCGAGACCTGAACCAGTTGCTATTGGGCACAACGCTGCGTCCGGGCGTGTTGGCCGGCGTGAACAACCTGACGAACGCGTTGCGGCCATTCCAAGGGTTCACCAATGTGAACATGAACGAGTTCGGAGCGGGCAGCAACTACAACGGATTGCAGGCGCGCGTTTCCAGGCGGTTCGCCAAGTCGTTTACCGGCAATGTGAACTACACGTGGTCTAAGGCGATGGGCGATTCCGACAACGACAGTAACGCGATTGGGTACTCCTTCGACCGGGCACGAGAGTACGGGCTGCTGAGCTTTGATCGCAAACATGTACTGACCATGGACTTTGTCTATGAACTGCCTCAGTTTGTGAAGAGCAACTCGTTGGCGAAGCATCTCTTGAACGGCTGGCAGTTCAACGGAATTGCCAGAATGTGGTCCGGAAATCCGGCCACGATTACGTCGAACGCCAATCCGGGGACGCTGGGGGGCGGCGTGCGTGCCGATTATAACGGCGGCACGATTGAGCCTTCCACGAAGGACCGGTTTAACTACTTCAATATCTTCGCTTTCAACCGGCCGGCCGAAGGGACGCTGGGCAACCTGGGGAAGAACACGCTCCGCTTGCCAGGGCTGAACCAGTGGGATCTCTCGCTCTTCAAGAACACGAAGATCACCGAGCGCGTGGGCCTGCAATTCCGGTTTGAGACCTACAACTCCTTCAACCACACGCAGTGGGGCGGGGTGAACACGGGCATCAACGCGCCGAACCCTGGCCAGCCGTTGAACGAAGCGACGCGGGGATCGGCGGGGCAGGTGACCGACACGCGCGATCCGCGCTCGATCCAGTTGTCGCTTAAACTATTGTTCTGATGCTCGTTCGTCTTGTGGCCGCCTGTTTGTGCGGCGCTTTGTGGAGCCAGACTCCGCAAGCGCGGTTTGAACAGGCGGCCCTTGCTTTGCAGCGCGGGGATCTGGCGGAGGCGGAACGGCAGTTCACGGCCTTCGTCGCCGCGCAGCCGCGACATGTGGGCGGGTTGGGGAATCTGGGTGTTGTGTATTCACGGCAAGGGCTGCCGGCAGAGGCGGCGCAGACCTGGGAACGGGCGTTGCGGCTGGCACCGGGAGATGCTGGACTGCGGACGAATCTGGGGTTGGCGTATCTGCGTCTGGAAGAGTACGCCAAGGCGCGGACCGTGCTGGAGCCGGTGATGAGCACCCAGGGGCGGGAACTGTTTGCTTCCGCGGTGTTATATGGCGGCGACGCGGCGAAGGCTTTGGACGTGCTGCGTGGCGTAGAGCCGTCCCCCGGAGTAATCTATTTGACGGCGGTGGCGGAGCTGAAACTGGGGCGGAAGGACGCGGCGGCGGCCTTGTTTGCACGGTTGGTGGATGGTGCTTTGGGGGCGGACCAGGTGGCTTTCTTGCGTGGGAAGGCCGCCTATGAAACGGGTTCGTTTGAGGAAGCGTTGGAAAGCTTCCTGGCGGTGAAGGGATCGCTGCCAGGGTTGGCGTTGGAGCTTGGAAAAGTGTACGTATCGCTGCGGGATGCGGAAAAGGCCGGCGCGAAGCTCCGCGAAGCAGTGCGGGAAACGCCGCTCGACGCGGAGGCGAACTATTTTCTGGGGGCGTTGCTGGTGCAGCAGGACCGCTCTGCCGATGGGCTGCCGTACCTGCGAAACGCGATGCGGGCGCGGCCGTCGTTTTGGGGCTCGCAGTTTTACTTGGGGCGGGGGCTGCTGCAGATGGGGAAGGGCGCGGAGGCGGTGGCGGCGCTGGAGCGGGCGCGGGCGCTGCGGCCGGAAGAGGCACAGATCGATTTTCAGCTCTCCAAGGCGTTGGCGGCGGCGGGACGAGCGGCCGAAAGCCGGGCGGCTCTCGCCCGCTTCCGAAAGGCGCGGGAGGCGCACCGCGAAGCCGAGCGCGAGGCACTTGTGCTGCGATAGTTACCTGGGTGTGCTTTGCTGGCACAGGTCGTTCGGACCCTGATCTTATTGGAATCAACAATTTAGCGTTTGGCATGGGATGTGCATATAGTTGGTCATGCGACGCAATACAGTTTTTGGCCGCATGGTCGCCGCCGTCTTCGTGGCCGGGTTCCTGTTCGGATTGTTTTCGGCGCGGGCATTCTCTTGGAACCCCGGTGACGATACGAACGTCAACTCCCGTTACACCGTGGAGAGCGTGGAAATCACTGGCGCGAGTGAGGCGAGGCTGTCGCGGGGCCTGCGCGAGGAGTTGGGGCGATATGTGGGCCAACGATTTTCGCCGGAAGCATTCGCGCGGCTGTCCGGAAGGGTGCGCGATGAACTGAAGGCACGGCTGGTGTCGCCCAAGTTGCTGAAGGGCACGTCGCCGGAAAGCGTTCGCGTCGTACTGGACGTTATGGGCCGGCGTGTAAACGTCTCCGCCGCTCAATCTCGGCTGGCTTGGCATACCCGCCAAGGATGGACGGGCGACCTGGTTCTGACCGTGGAGGAGCGGGACCGCCAGCGTCTGAACCTGGGTGTTTTTGCCGACGGAGACACATTCACCGAACGCTCCAGCGGCGCCAAGGCGGGCTATTCGCGGAGCTTGTTTCAGGGCCGGATCCGGCCAGGGTTTTCAGTGTCCACTGCGCACGCGCAGTACGACTCCCGCACGCTTTCGGCGGCGGGAACGGATGAGCTATATCGCAACGTCGACAGTTTCCAACCCACTGTTACGTTCGTTCCTTGGCGCGGTGGCGACGGGGAAGAACTGACGGTGGATGTCGGCATGCGGTTGCAGCGGTTCGCGCTCTTGTCCCCTGAGGCGAATCGCAATGTTGCCTCCCATGCGCTGGTAAATACTCTGCGATACCGGCGCGTGAGAGGCGATGTGGAGAACGGCCGGACAGTTTGGAACGGGCTATTCGCGCTGGCCAACGGCGTGGGCGGCGACTATTCGTTTGCGCGTCAGGAGTTGCGCGGTGGCGTGGAGTACCAGCGCGGAGTTTCCAGGCTCACGGTGGACCTGACCGGCGGAGCCTTGCGCGGGGAAGCGCCGTTTACCGAACGGTTCGCGGCGGGGAATTCGCTGCTGCTGCGGGGGTGGAACAAGTTTGAGATCGCGCCGTTGGGCGGGACGCGTCTGGTGGCGTCGAGCGTGGAGTATGGCCGGTCTTTGAAGGGAAAATTGGAAGCGTCGGCGTTTGTGGATTCCGGATCGATTTGGAATCGGGGCGGAACGGCGGTGGCGCGTACATCGGTGGGGTGCGGGCTGCGAACGCGTGACGGGTTCTTCTTCTATATGGCGTTTCCGCTGCGCGATGGGCGTGTGGAACCGATGGTAATGACGGGGGCGACATTTTGAAAATTTCCCTGCGCGCGGCGGTTCTTGGTGCTTTGTTTGTAGCGATCCCGTTCGTGCGCGGATGGTCGCCGACGGCTTTGAATATTCGAAAAGACGACGGGGTGCTGCGGGTAGCGGCGCCCAATTTGCATTTTTTGCAGGGGCGAACGTTGCGCCGGCTGCAGGATGGTGCGGGGCTCGTGTTCTCGCTGCAGTTGTCGTTATCCACCGATCAGTTCCGGACCGTTTCCCGGCGAGAGATGGAGCGGTTCGTGGTGAGCTTCGATCTGTGGGAAGAAAAGTTCGCGGTGGTGCGCCTGGGTGCGGCAAAGCAACAGGCGTCGCATTTGTCCAGAGACGCGGCGGAGCGGTGGATGTTCGACCGCGCCAGTCTGCCGCTGCACGGGCTGACGATGGATGCCTCGCATTGGGTGCGGGCGGAGTTGCGCGCCGACGATCCTCGGGACGCGGCCGGATTCCTCCTGGACCCGTCTGTAACGCTGACGCGGCTGGTGGAGTGGTTCGGGCGGGCGCAGCGCGGGGAAGCCGAACGCTGGAGCCTGGAGCACGGGCCGTTTCGTCCGGCCGAGCTACAGCGCTAGACTGCAACCGTGAGCCTGCGAACCAAGTTGATCGTCGTCTTCCTGGCCGCCACGCTGGCGCCGATGGCGGTGATGGTTTGGGTGACCACCCATCTGTTTGAAACCAGCCTCAGCCAGACCACGACGGCGGAACTGGACGAGATGTCGGTGTCGCTGCGAGCGACTGGTCTGGAGATGTACCAAATGGCGCGAGAGGTGCTGAAAGCGGATGCGCAGGCGGGGCGAGTTTGGCCCAAGCGCTACGTGGCATCGGACCCAGTTGTCGCGGCATTCGCCGAAAGCGGAGAAGCGGAGTGGTTCGGCTCTCGCGCCGATACGGTGCAGTATTTCGTACGGAGCGACGACGGGGGTGTGCGGGTCTACGAGCGGAAGCTTGGCGGTGTGAACCTGGACCGGTTGACGGAACAGATTACGCGCGCCCGCGCCGTCGTGGAGGATTCGAAACGCCTGGACCTGCGTCGCGGGCTGACGCTGGCGCTGCTCACTACCGCGGCCGGCGTATATCTGGTGGCGCTGACGATTCTGGTGCTGATCGCGGTCCGCGTGAGCCGGCCGATGCGGGATTTAACCCGCGGCCTGAAAACGCTGGCCTCCGGCGATATGACCGTTCGCCTGGAAGGCGGCGGCCCGGACGAGGCGGGGCAGGCGATCGCGGCCTTCAACGACACGGCCGCGCAGTTGGCTGCTTCGCGCGAGGAGTTGGTGCAGTTGACTCGCGTGGCTTCGTGGCAGACACTGGCGCGAAAGATGGCGCACGAAGTGAAGAACTCACTTACGCCGATTCGCTTGACGATGGAAGAGATCGGGGCGCGCAATGGATCGGTCGACGCCGGTTTCCTGCGGCAGGCGTCGCAGATCGTGGCCGATGAGGTGACGACGCTGGAGAAGCGTGTGAAGGCGTTCTCGGAGTTCGCCGCGGAACCTCCCGCGCATTTGCGGCACACGGATTTGAACGCTCTGGTGGAGGAGCGGGTGGCGTTTTTGCGGCCGCTTCATCCAGGTGTGGCCTACGAGGTGCGGTTGGCCGAGGGCGCGACGGCGACAGCGGACCCGGACCTGTTGCGAGGAGTGTTAACGAACCTGCTGGAAAATGCGGCGCAAGCCGTGGGCGCCCAGGGGCAGGTGTCGGCGCGGACCTTTGTGGAAGGCGGGCGAACCGGGTTGGCGGTGGCCGATTCCGGGCCCGGGCTCAGCGAATTGGCGCGATCCACGCTATTTGAACCGTCCATCACATTCAAGAAGAATGGAATGGGCCTGGGCCTCTCCATCGCTCGCCGCAGCGTCCTATTGTGCGGCGGCGAGATTGAGCATCGGGAAAGCGAACTGGGCGGGGCGGCATTCGTCGTCATCCTTCCTTTGGCGGGGGCGGAAACTGGACATGAGAAAAATCTGGATCGTTGACGATGAAGCGAATATAGGCCTGTCGCTGCGCCTGATTCTGGAGCGCGAGGGTTTTGTGGTGACCACCTTCACCAGCGCCTCCGATTACCGGCGCGCGGCGGGCCGGGAATCGGTGGCGCTGTTCCTATTGGACGTGCGGCTGCCCGATGCCTCCGGGCTCGATCTGCTGCGGGAGTTGCGCGCGGCGAATGTGGCGGCGCCGGTGGTCATGATTTCCGGCCACGGCACCATTGCGGATGCCGTGGAAGCGGTCCACGCCGGGGCGTTCGATTTTCTGGAAAAGCCGCTGCACCGGGAGCGGGTCCTGCTGGCAGTTCGAAATGCGTTGGACCAGATGGTGCTGCGCGAAGAAAACAAACGACTGAAAGAACAGATGGGAACGGCGCGGATGATGGGCGCTTCGCCCGTGTTTCAGCGCACCGTGGAGCAGGCGACGCTGGCGGCCAATAGCGATGTGCGCGTGTTGCTGATGGGCGAATCGGGAACGGGGAAAGAACTCCTGGCGGCGCATATCCATGGGGCTTCGCCATTCGCCGCGGGGCCGTTCATCAAGGTGAATTGCGCGGCGATTCCAAACGAACTCATGGAAAGCGAGTTGTTCGGGCACGAGAAGGGCGCGTTCACCGGGGCCGCCGGATTGCGGCGCGGCAAGTTTGAACTGGCCGATGGCGGAACGCTGTTCCTGGACGAAGTGGGCGACCTGCCGCAGGCGGCGCAGGCCAAGTTGCTGCGCGTTCTGCAGGAGGGCGAGTTTCACCGGCTTGGCGGGGAGCAACCCGTGCGGATCAGCGTGCGCGTGTTGTCGGCGACTAACAAGGACCTGGCTGGGGAAGTGGCGGCGGGCCGCTTTCGGGAGGACCTGTACTACCGGCTGGCGGTGGTGCCGTTGCGGGTTCCAGCCCTGCGGGAACGGCCGCAGGATGTGCGCGTGCTGGCGGCGCATTTTCTGGAAGAGTTCTGCGCGCGAAACAACGTGCGGATGAAGCAGTTCGATGACGCGGTTTTCGACCTGTTTGAAAAGTATACGTGGCCGGGGAACGCTCGCGAATTGCGAAATGTGGTGGAGCGAATGGCCATACTGAGCCCAGGGGACACGCTGGACAAAGAATCGGCGCCAATTGAGTTGCGGCTGGGCCGGGATCCCGATGCGCCGAATTCGGTGGAAGAGGCGCGCCGGTCGGCGGAGCGCGACCACATTACACGGGCGCTCGATGAGGCCAGTTGGAACGTCTCCGCCGCCGCGCGGGCGCTGGGGATGGAGCGTACCAGCCTGCACAAGAGGATTCGGGCGCTGGGGCTGGCGCGGGGTTAGATTAAAACGATTATTCTATTTGTGTGCCAGTCCTGAAACTTTTGGCGGTTCTTGGAGTAGGTGCGGCGCTGCACGGCGCGGATTTCGACCGGGAGGTGCGCCCGCTGCTGACGGCCAGGTGCGTGCGCTGCCACGGCGGGGAGCGCACCGCGGCCGGGTTCGATATGACCACAGCGGAGGCTTTCGCGAAAGCCGGAGTTGTGGTGAAAGGCGACCCGGCAGCCAGCAGGTTGTACCAGCATGTCGCCTCGGGCAAGATGCCGATGGGCGGGCCTCGGCTGAGCGCGGAGGAAGTCGCGCTGGTGAGCGATTGGATTCGCGGCGGGGCTGCCTACTCAGGTTCCATCGCCGTATCAAAACGGAAAACATGGTGGGCGTTTGTGCCGCCAGCGAAAGGATCGTTGCCCTCGATCGACGCGTATTTGCAGGCCAAACTGCAGGCAAAAGGACTGGGGTTTTCCCCGCCGGCGTCGGATCGCGATCTGACGCGGCGGTTGTACTTCGGGCTCACCGGGCTGCCGCCGGCCGATGAAGACTACAAACGAACCTACGCGGAAAATGTGGAAAGGCTGTTGGCGTCGCCGGCCTATGGGGAGCGGTGGGCCCGCTACTGGCTCGACGTTGTGCGCTTCGGCGAAACCGACGGCGGCGAACACAATTTTGAACGTTTCCATGCGTGGCGCTACCGGGATTGGGTGATCGACGCGTTCAATCGTGACATGCCTTATACGCAGTTTGTCCGGGAACAAATCACCGGCGATTTGTTGCGGCCCAACGATCCGCAATCCGTGGCCGCGACAGGCTTCCTGGTGGCGGGACCTTGGGATTCGGTGAGCGCGGAACTAAACAAGGACGCGTTGATGAAGAAGACCGCGCGCATGGATGAGTTGGACGACATGGTGACCACCACGTTCCACTCCTTCCAGGCGCTGACAGTGAACTGCGCGCGTTGCCACGACCACAAGTTCGATCCGATTCCCACGAAGGACTACTACTCGCTGACGGCGGTCTTTGGCGGTGTTGGTTTCGGCACGCGGGAGGTGGTGACCGGCGAAGACAAGCGCGCCTATGAGGCGGCGGCGAAGCCGTTGCAGGCCGAACTGGCGCGAGTGCAGAAGGCGCTTGATGGCATCGAAGCGCCGGTGCGGACACGCATGATGCGCGAACGCTACCAGTCGTTGGATGAGCGGCGGAAATCGGAAAAGTATCGCGTGCCGCTGGCGCCGTTCTTCAATCGGAATGTGTTCGCTCCGGTTACGGCGGCCCATTATCGCCTGGTCATTTCAGGCCACAACGGCAAGGCGCCTCGCATTGATGAATTGGAACTGCTGCCGGCGGGCCTCACCGTGCGGAACTACTCGGGAACGGCCCAGGCCTCCGCGGCGGCGCCCGTGATTCTTCCCATTGCGGGGCAGGGAACGGTCAGCGAAATTATCTGGTCCACGGACCGCGTGATGGGCAAGAGCGATGGGCAGATTCGTGTCTACTCGCTGGAGGCTTCCAGCGACGGCTCCAATTGGCGCGCCGTGGCGAGTTCGCTCGATCACATCAGTGTGAATGAACTGGAACTGCCGTCGGTAAGCGAGGCGGAGATGGTGGCGGCGCTGCCGGCGAGTGACCGTGAGCGGCGCGTGGCGTTATTGGCGGAGCGGGACGGGTGGAAGAAAAAGCTGGACGCGATTCCGGCTCCGGCCCTGGTCTACGCCGCCAAGCCGCATCCGGTGGAACCAGCGTATTTATTGGAGCGCGGCAGTGTGGCGAAGGTAAAAGAAGAGGTGTTTCCTTCGGCACTCACCGCGCTAACGCACCGCCCGGCCTCGTTTGGGCTGGACGCTTCCGCGCCCGACGGCGCCAGGCGAACAGCACTGGCCGATTGGATCACCGATGCCCGGAACCCGTTGACAGCCCGCGTGATCGTGAATCGGGTCTGGTTTTACCACTTCGGCAATGGCATTGTGAACACGCCAAGCGATTTTGGATTGATGGGAGACCGGCCCTCGCATCCGGAACTGCTGGATTGGCTGGCCGTTTCGTTCATGGAGAATGGTTGGAGCCTAAAGTGGCTGCAGCGGCAGATCGTCATGTCGCAGGCGTATCAGCAATCGGCGGCGATGAACGAAAAGGCCTTCGCCGTGGACGCCGGCAACCGGCTGCTCTGGCGGATGCCGCTGCGCCGTATGGACGCTGAGATGCTGCGCGATTCGATGCTTGCGGTGACCGGCAGCCTGAATCTGGAGCGAGGCGGGCCAAGCTTCCTGCTGCAAAAGAAAGGCGGCGGCGGCTCCTACATTTACGATGCGCTGGACAACGATGGTCCGCCGGTGTGGCGGCGTGCGGTGTACCGGTTCGTGGTGCGCGGCGGCGGGCGCATATTCATGGATAGTTTTGATTGTCCAGACCCCTCCGTGGCCACCCCCCAGCGCAGCAATTCCAACACGCCTGTCCAAGCGCTGACGCTCCTGAACAACCCGTTTGTCCTTCGCCAGTCGGAACGGCTGGCCGAGCGTCTGCGGAAAGAGAGCGCCGAGGCGCCGGCGCAGGTGAGCCGGGCCTATGCGCTGCTGTTCGGGCGCGCGCCTTCGGAGAAAGAACTCCGCGCGGGCGCGGCCTTCATTGGTCAACATTCGCTGGCCGCGTATGCGCGCGTGCTGTTCAATACCAACGAGTTTCTTTACACCCCATGAGACGCAAAACGACACGCCGGGAAATGCTGTGGGAAGTTGGCGGCGGGCTTGCGGGCCTGGCGCTGGCGCAAATGGAAGCGCACGCCGCCCCGCGAAAACCGGGAACGCATTTCGCGCCGAAGGCGAAAAACGTCATCCTGATCTATCTGCCGGGCGGAATCAGCCACATCGACACCTTCGACTACAAGCCCGAACTGGTGAAACACCACGGCAAACAGACGAAGGGCGAAAACACCATCACACCCTTCTTCGGCAAACCAGGCGCGGTGATGAAATCACCCTGGGAGTTCCGGCAGCACGGCCAGACGGGGAAGTGGGTTTCCGATCTGTTGCCACACCTGGCCACACGTGTCGATGACATTACGTTCTTCCATTCGATGGTGGCCCGCAGTAACGCGCATGGTCCGGCGATCTTTCAGATGTCGACGGGCTACATCTTTCAGGGCTTTCCCTCCGTCGGTTCGTGGGTAAGCTATGGGCTCGGCAGCGAGAACCAGAACCTGCCATCGTTTGTGGTGCTGCCGGACCCGCGCGGTCTGCCGCCGTGCGGAGTCGCGAACTGGGGCAATGGGTTCCTGCCGGCGCAGCACCAGGGGGTGATGTTCGGCGACCAGAAGAACCCCATCGCGGATTTACGCGCACCCGTGGCGGCGCACGTGCAGGCGGCGTCGTATGACCTGCTCTCGGAGTTGAACCAGGAACATCTCGACGCGCACCCGGGTGACGATGCCTTGGCGGGGCGTATTCGTGCCTACGAGATGGCGGCGCGCATGCAACTGAGCGCGCCGGAGGTGACCGGCATCGCCGGCGAATCCGATGCGACGAAAGAGATGTACGGACTGAACGACCCGGTAACGCGGGCCTATGGCTACAACTGCCTGCTGGCGCGGCGCCTGGTGGAGCGCGGCGTGCGTTGCGTGCAACTCTTCAATGGCGGACACTTCGGCGCGCCACGCATCAATTGGGATGGACATGAAGATCTGCGCGCGAACCATTCGCGCTGCGCCGCGTCGATGGACAAGCCCACCGCGGCGTTGCTGGCGGACCTCAAACAGTGCGGATTGTTGAACGATACGGTCGTTGTCTGGACCACCGAGTTCGGCCGCCTGCCGATAAGTGAAGGCATCGGTGAAGGCGGGCGCGACCACAACCCGGAGGGGTTCACGTCGTTCATGGCAGGCGCCGGTTTGAAGCCGGGCTCTTCGTATGGCCGCACGGATGAACTTGGCTACAAAGCGGTGGAACGTCCGGTGACTCTCTATGACTTTCACGCAACCCTGCTCCACCTGCTGGGGCTGGACCATACCCGATTAAGCTGGTATCACAACGGGCTGCAAAGACGATTGACCGATGTGCACGGACATGTAATCCGCGATGTGTTGGCATGAAAATTTCTATGCGTAATGTATGTTGGATGCTCGTGGCGAGCGCGGCCCTCTGCGCGCAGCAGAAGCCCGTGGATTTTCAGCGCGAGGTGCGGCCCATCCTTTCCGACGCCTGTTACCACTGCCACGGGCCGGACAAAGGTTCGCGCATGGCGAACCTGCGGTTGGATGTGCCAGGCCCGGCCATCGTTGCCGGCAAGCCGGACGAAAGCAAGCTATGGAAGCGTGTGACGCACGCCAACGCGGCGCTGCGAATGCCGCCCGCGCAATCCCACAAAACGCTGAATGAAGCGCAGAAGCAGTTGCTGCGGCGCTGGATTGAAGAAGGGGCGACGTACAAGGAACATTGGTCGTTCTCGGCTCCCCGCCGGCCCGCCTTGCCGGAGGTCCGCCAAGCTGCCTGGGCGAGAAATGCCATTGATCGCTTTCTATTGGCCCGGCTGGAAGCCGAAGGCTTGACGCCTGCGCCGGAAGCAGACAAACGAACGCTGGCGAGGCGTCTTTCCCTGGATTTAACCGGGCTGCCGCCTACGCCCGCGGAGGTCGACGCGTTTGTGAACGACTCGGCCAGCGATGCCTACGAGCGCTTGGTGGACCGGCTTATGGCCAAGCCACAGTACGGGGAACACCGCGGCCGGTACTGGCTGGATGCCGCGCGATACGCCGATACGCACGGCATTCACGTGGACAACTATCGCGAGATGTGGCCATATCGCGATTGGGTGATTGCCGCGTTCAACAAGAACATGCCGTTCGACCAGTTCACGTTGGAGCAGTTGGCCGGCGACCTGTTGCCGAATCCCACGCTGGAGCAGCAGATTGCCACCGGCTTTCATCGTTGCAATATAACGACGAACGAGGGCGGCTCGATTGAAGAAGAAGTGGCCGCGATCTACGCCAAAGACCGCGTGGATACGACCGGCGCGGTTTGGATGGGCCTCACCATCGGATGCGCCACCTGCCACGATCACAAGTTCGATCCCATCACCCAGCGCGAGTTCTACCAGATGGCCGCGTTCTTCCGCAACACAACGCAAAAGCCGATGGATGGCAACATCCACGACACGCCCCCGGTCATGCTGGTGCCTGGGGAAGAGCAGCGGGCGCGGTGGCAGTCGCTGCTGAAAGAAGAAAAGGAGCGGCGAGCGGCACGGGAGGCCCATCGCGCCAGTGCCCGCGTTGCGATCAATGCGTGGATTCTGGCGGGCAAATTCAAGTCCGTGAAAAAGCCGTTTCGGGACTACTCCCCGCGGTTTACGGTTACGCCTCCACGTGGTGCGAAGACCGTCGATGGCGCGGTGAATGGGACCCGTGCGCTAGCCTTCGGCTCCAAGCAATCGCTGGCGATCCCGAAGGCGAAGGCGGACCTGGATAGCGGGAAGCCCTTCACCTTGGCGGCCTGGGTCTACCTGCCCAAGGAGGAAGCGAATTTCACCGTGGCTTCGAAGCTGGACTGGCTGGACACGAAGGAAGGGATAACCCGGGGCTGGTCCTTTGACTTCGATAACCGGCGGCCCCGGTTCGTGATGAATGGCGGAAAGCAGGACGATCAACTGTTGGTTCGCGTAATTCCTTCGGGACGGCTGAAAGCGAGTTCGTGGCACCATGTGGCGATTGTGTCCGATGGTTCGCGCGACTATCGCGGCGTGTCGATTTTTGTTGATGGCAAGGTGGCCGTGACGGAAACGAACCCCACCGCGAACCTGGGCGTGGTCTCTGGATCAACTCTATCTAAAGCGCCATTGACGCTAGGCAGCGATGGGAACAAGCGCTTCTTCGATGGCGGCGCCGTGCAGGATTTGCAGGTCTTGGACCGCCCCCTGCGGGATGACGAAGTGGAGATTCTGGCCGGCTGGGCGCCGTTGCGGCAGGCGATCGCCGCGCGGGAAGAGCCGCGGGGATTGGCGCGCTCGGCGGCGGAAATGATCTATTTGTACCGCGGCGACAAAGCCTGGACAACACTCTCGGAGGCTTGGCTGCAATCGCTTGCCGGGCAGCGCGGAATTGCGCGGCAGGCGCCGGTGACGCACGTGATGAATGAGATCCGGGACAAAGATCCAGAGGCGTTTGTGCTGTTCCGCGGGATGTACGATCAGCCTCGGGACAAGGTGCGGCCGGAGGTGCCAGCGGCGGCGGGCACGCTGGGTACGCAATACCCGCGCAACAGGTTGGGCTTGGCCAAGTGGCTGGTGGCGCCCGAAAATCCTTTGACCGCGCGGGTGACTGTGAACCGCATGTGGCAGGAGATTTTCGGCGCGGGAATCGTGAAAACGGCCGAAGACTTCGGCGCCCAGGGGACGGCGCCAGCGCATCCGGAGTTGTTGGACTGGCTGGCTGTCGAGTTTCGGGAGTCCGGCTGGGACGTGAAAAAGTTTGTGCGTCTGCTGGTTACGTCCTCGGCCTACCGGCAGGCGGCGGCCACGACAGAGGAAAAGCGGCGAAAAGACCCGGAAAACGCGCTGCTTTCCCGCGGGCCACGCTTCCGTATGGATGGCGAGATGGTGCGCGACTACGCACTGGCGGCAAGCGGTCTGTTAGTGCCAACCATTGGCGGACCCAGCGTGCGGCCATACCAGCCGGAAAAAGTGTGGGAGACGGTGGCGATGGTGGGCTCCAACACGCGCTTCTACAAACAGGACCACGGCGACAAGCTCTACCGCCGGTCGATGTACACGTTCTGGAAGCGGAGCGCGCCGCCGGCGTCAATGGAGATCTTCAACGCCCCGACCCGAGAGACCTGCACGGTGCGGCGCGAACGGACGAACACTCCGCTCCAGGCGCTGATCACGATGAATGATGTGCAGTTTGTGGAGGCGGCGCGGCACTTGGCGCAACGCGCCATGACGGAGGGGAACAGCGGCTTCGACGGCCGCGTGGACTACCTGGCAACACAAGCGTTGGCGCGCCCGCTGGAAGCGCGAGAGAAGGCGATTGTCGAACGCTCCTACAAGCGTTTCCTGGCGCACTACGATGCCCGGCCGGCGGAGGCGAAGAAGCTGCTCGCGACCGGTGAGTCCCCGTACGACCGGAAACTTTCGCCCCAGGAGTTGGCGGCGTGGACGATGGTGGCAAGCCAGGTTCTGAATCTCGACGAGGCGTTGAACAAATGATGAATCCCATCGATGAATCCGTGCGGATGGAAACCAGGCGGCAACTGCTGCGCCGCGGGGCGCAGGGCATTGGCGCCGCGGCGCTGGCCTCGCTCCTGCACGGGGCGGAAGACTCGGCCAGGCTGCCCCATTTCGCGCCCAAAGCCAAACGGGTGATCTGGCTCCACATGGTGGGCGCGCCGCCGCAATTGGACCTCTTCGATTGGAAGCCGAAGATGAAGGAGTGGTTCGATAAAGACCTGCCGGAATCGGTTCGCAACGGCCAGCGGCTTACCACGATGACATCCGGCCAGACTCGCTTCCCAATCGCCCCGACGGTTTTCAAGTTCGCCCAGCACGGAACCAGCGGCGCCTGGGTCAGCGAGTTGCTCCCTTGGACGGCGAAGATGGCCGACGACATTTCCATCATTCGCACCATGCACACGGAGGCCATCAATCACGAGCCCGCGATCACCTTCATTCAAACCGGATCGATGGTTCCGGGCAAGCCCTGCACTGGCGCCTGGATGGCCTATGGCCTGGGCACGATGAACAAGGACCTGCCAACCTTCGTTGTGCTAAACGCGAACCATTCCCACCCGAAGGCGAACGTCCAGGCGATTTCGGCCAAGCTGTGGTCGGCAGGTTTTCTTTCGGCGCAATATGCCGGTGTGTCTTTACGCTCCGGCGGCGACCCCGTCTTGTACATCAATAACCCGGCGGGCGTGGACGCAAAGACGCGCCGCACCATGCTGGACGGGTTGGGCGAACTGAACCAGATGACGTTCGACAAGCTGGGCGACTCCGAAACCCAGGCGCGCATTCAGCAGTACGAAATGGCGTTTCGCATGCAGTCCTCGGTGCCGGAACTCACCGACCTTTCCAAAGAGCCGGAGAGTACCTACAAGCTCTACGGAGAAGAGGCGCGCAAGCCCGGCACCTTCAGCTACAACGCGCTGATGGCGCGGCGGCTGGCTGAACGCGGCGTGCGCTTCGTGCAGTTGTACATGCGCGGCTGGGATGTTCACGGCGATTTGCCGGAGATTCTGCCCAGCCAGTGCAAGGACGTCGACCAGGCACTTTACGGGCTGGTGCAGGACCTGAAGCAGCGCGGCATGTTGGACGACACCATTGTGATCTGGGGCGGCGAGTTCGGCCGCACCATCTATTCGCAAGGGAAGCTGACGCCCGCCAACTACGGGCGCGACCATCATCCGCGGTGCTTCTCGCTGTGGGCCGCTGGCGGCGGATTCAAGCCGGGTGTTGTCTGGGGAGAAACCGACGAGTTTAGCTACAACATCGTTCGCGACCCCGTGCACGTGCGCGATTTCCAGGCCACCGTTCTGCACAACCTCGGAATTGACCACAAGCGCTTCACGTACAAGTATCAGGGGCTGGACCAGCGTCTGACAGGCGTGGAAGAAGCGCATGTCGTGAAAGGGTTGCTGCGCGGATAGTTCGGGTTGCCCTATACCGGGCTGGCGATTGTGTATGATAGCGGCAGCGGAGAACTCTGTTCGTGATTCGCCTGATCCTGTCTATCTTCACACTTGCCCTGTGCGCTTTGTCCGCCGCCAACTCCGGAGTATCGCCGGAGATCGCTGTCGTCGTGCAGGCCGATGAAACGTTTTCGCCGCAAGCCTGGCAGGCCATGGAGGCCGAATCGAAGCGGATCGCCCGCCAAGCTGGCCTGCGGGTGCGGTTCGTCGAACGGGCGGCGGCGTCCGCCCAGGAATTTACCGACTTGGTTGTCTTTCGAATGAAAGGCCGGTGTGAAATGGATACCACGCCTGCGTTGCTTGACGAGCGGGGACCGTTCGCCTGGGCCTTCACGGCCAACGGCAACGTGCTCCCGTTCGGCGAAGTGAAATGCGATCGCGTGCGGGAGTCCATCAAGACCGCGTTCCGCCCCGCGGATTACCGCAAAGCCGATGCGCTGTTCGGCAGAGCCTTGGGGCGCGTTGTGGCCCATGAGCTCTACCACATGCTGGCCAATACAACTAAACATGGAAAAACCGGTGTGGCCAGGCACGCCTTCAGCGCGCAGCAGTTGGTGGCGGAAAAATTGGATTTCGGCAAACACGAGCGGGGCCTGCTGGCGGGAAGGCCCGACTTCAGCCGCTAATTCGCCGCGAATTTTCGTGTCCGTTTCTGTTGACACCGATACGCAATTTCGGCTACAGTCCTAGAAACAACGCGGTTTCTCACCGTCTCGCACTGACCGCGTTTTTCCTCCGTAGACTGCAACGCCTCTCGTCCGGCTTGCCCGCCTAGTTGCTTTTCTAACTCCCAGTGCAGAGTCCAACCGGCTCGTTGCGAGAGCCATCAACACCATTTCCTTCTGGGGAAACCGGGCGCTTTCCTGCGTCCGGGCACACGGGGGTTTCTGGAATGTTTCGTTGGACACGATTTTCATTGCTATTCGCCGCCTCTCTTCTTGGACAGTCGTTTCAGGGCGGCATTCGCGGACTGGTAACCGATGCGGGCGGCGGCGCTGTGGCCAGCGCCAAAGTCACGCTGATCGATGAAGGCACCAATGCCAGCCGCGCCACTTTAACCAACGAGGCCGGAGAGTACGTCTTCAATGGCGTAGTGCCGGCCACCTACACCGTCTCCGCGGAATTGCCCAGCTTCAAGAAGTTTGAACGCAGGGCCGTCTCGCTTGGAACGCAGCAGTTCCTGACCATCGACATGAAGTTGGAAGTAGGGCAAGTGACCGAAAGCGTGATGGTCACCGAAGAGGTGCCGGTCATTGAAACCGCCAACGCCTCTGCCGGCCAGCTCATCGACCGGCAGAAGCTCATCGATCTTCCAAATCTCGGCCGTAACCCCTTCATGATGGCGAAGGTGGCGCAAAACGTTGTGGCCGTCGGCAATCCGCGCTTTAACCGGATGCAGGACCAGTCTGGCTCTTCGCAAATCTCGCTCGCCGGCGGACCGGTGCGCGGCAATAACTACTTGCTCGATGGCATTCCCATTACCGACTCCGTCAATCGCGCCGTCATCATTCCCACCCTGGAAGCGGTACAGGAGGTGAAGATTCAGGCCAATACTTACGACGCTGAAATGGGCCGTACCGGCGGCGGGATGTTCAACACTTTTTTGAAGAGCGGAAGCAACGATCTGCACGGCTCCGGCTTCGGCTACATGCGGCAAACGGAGTGGCTGGCGAACAATTTCTTCAACAACCGCGCCGGTCGCGGCGTTCCGGCTCAGCCCTTCCGCAACTATGGCGCCTCCATCGGCGGACCCATTTGGATTCCCAAGGTCTACAAGGGCAAGGACAAGACCTTCTTTTGGCTTAGCGGCGAGGCCTACCGCCAAACCTCTTCCACCTCCACCGAACTCGCCGTGCCCACAGCGCTCGAAGCGCGCGGCGATTTCTCGCGTAGCTTCTTGACCGGCGCGTCCGGCCCCGTGCAGTTGATCTACGATCCGCTCACCACCCTGGCCAGCGGCGCGCGCTCTCCGTTTGCGGGCAACGTGATTCCAGGCTCGCGGCTCAACCCCATTGGCGCCAACATCGCCCGCAACTATCCGGCGCCCACGCGGGAACGCGCGGGATTCGGCACGAATAACTACTCCGCCGCCTCCAGCCAATACGACCGCGCCGATCAGTTCACCGCGAAACTCGACCATCAAGTCACCAACTGGTGGCGCGCCTCCGCAAGCTATCTGCACTATGGCTCCCGCGAACCAGGGGAATGGTGGATGGGTACGACGGCCAGCCCGGGCCAGTGGCTGCTCGCTCGCAAAGTGGACGCCACCGCTGTTTCGAGCATCCTGACCCCAAATGCCACCACCGTCGTCACCGTCCGCTACGGATTCAATCGTTTCCCGAATCTCAATTCCACCCGTTCCGCCGGCTTCGATGTCACTACGCTCGGCTTTTCGCCCGCCTATGCGTCGAAAATTCAGACCACGACTTTCCCGCTCATTGGAATGCAAAACTTCTCGGGCCTGGGAACCACCAACAACAACGCCCAGGTCTTCCACTCCAAAAATCTGTTAGGGTCGGTGTCCAAGTTCATTGGGCGCCACAGCCTGAAAATGGGCAGCGACTATCGCCGCCTGCACATCGATGGCGTGGAGTACGGCGACCCGGCCGGTAATTTCGGCTTCACCGACATTTTCACCCGGGAAACGCCGCTTCGCGCCACCGCCGGCAGCGGCAGCGATCTGGCCAGCCTCCTGCTCGGCTTCCCCAATTCCGGTACGTTCCTGCAGGCCACCAAGATGTTTCAGTTCGTGGATTATTACGGCTTCTATTTCCACGACGACTTCCGTTTCAACAGCAAGTTGACGCTCAACTTCGGTCTTCGCTACGAGTACGAAACCGGTCTGAAGGCGGCGGACAACACGCTGATCACTGGCTTCAGTCAAACCATCAACAGCCCCATCACTGTTACCTCTCCCGTCTCCGGATTCACGCCGAAAGGCGGGTTGCTCTACGCGGGCAAGGACGGTGGCCGCACCATGACCGGCAACCTGAACAAGAACAAATTCGCGCCTCGCGCTGGATTCGCCTACCAGTTGAATTCCAAGACCACCATTCGCGGCGGTTTCGGCATGTTTTGGGCTCCCATCCCGTATGGGTTTCAGAATACGCTGGGCTACTCGCAGACGACGGCTTATCTCTCCTCCGTTGACGGCGGCTTCACCCCGGCCGGGTCCCTCTCCAATCCGTTCCCGAATGGAGTTCTCACGCCTGTCGGAAACGCGAATGGCTTATTGGCCGGCATTGGCCAGGCTGTCGGGTTCATAGACCAGAATCACCGCGCTCCGCGGATTCATCAGTTCAGTTTCGACATCCAGCGCCAACTGCCCTGGGGTCTCGCGCTCGCGGCCGGCTACGTGGGCAGCCGTTCCTACGATCTGGTTCTTGGCGCCGGCGGACTGAACATCAATCAGTTGGATCCGAAGTACTTCGCCGAAGGCTCCGCCGCCCTCAACGCCAGTGTCGCCAACCCCTACTACGTCGCCGGCGGGCCCGGTTTCATTGGCGGCCGCACCATGACGCGGGAACAGTTTCTGCGCCCGTTCAATCAGTTCGGGAACGTCACGCTCTCCAACAGCGATTACAACCGCTCGCTCTATGACTCCTTCGGCGCCAAGGTGCAGAAACGGATGGCGAACGGGCTCAGCCTGTTGGCCAACTGGACCTGGTCCCGGAATCTCGATGCCACCATCGGCGGCGCCGGCACCTTCTTCAACGGGCTGGGGGCCATCCAGAATGTCTACGACCTTGGCGCCGAATACTCGCTTTCCAGCGTTCACTCTCCCCATCGGTTCTCCAGCGCCTTCACCTACGAAATGCCGTTTGGCAAAGGCAGGAAGTGGGCGGGCAACAATGTCGCGGCGGACCTCATCGTTGGCGGCTGGGCGGTCAATGGCATCGTGACGTACCAGACCGGCTATCCGCTGGCGATTACACAGTCGTCGAATAACAACGCGGCCTTCGGTGGCGGCGGCCAGCGCCCGAACGCAACCGGTGTGTCTCCCTCCATCGGCGGTGGGCTCATGAGCCGCATCGACGGTTACATCAATCGCGCCGCGTTCACGGAAGTGCCCAAATACCAGTTTGGCAATCTCTCCCGCACCATTGGCCTGCGCGGCCCTGGCATTTCGGAATGGAACATGAGCCTGTTCAAAACCTTCTCGGTCACCGAACGCATCAAGGCCCAGTTCCGCGCCGAAGCGCTCAATGCGTTCAACACGCCCCAGTTTCGCTCTCCGAATCTGGCCTTCGGTGTCAGCAACTCCAATTTCGGCCGCATCACCGAGCAGGCCAATTTCTCTCGCATGATTCAGCTTGGCGTTCGATTCTTCTTCTAAACCAGGCTTTGCATAAACCCCCTTTAGCGCATCTCGAAAGGATGAGTATGACTTCCACTGGATTGCAGTCTGAGTTTTCGCGGCGCTCCCTGGGGCGCCGCGCCCTAAGCCTTCTGGGCGCGGGCGCCGCCCTCCCCTTCTATAACGAGCCAGCTTTGGCCCAGTTGTCGATGATCGGGCCTCTGCCGCCGGACGCTGTGAAGATCAACGCGAATGAAAATCCCCTTGGGCCCTGCGCGGAAGCCGCGGAGGCCATCTATAGCGTCGTCAAAAAGGGCGGCCGTTACATGTATGAGGAGACGTTCAGCTTCTCCCGTACTCTTGCTGAGCAGGAAGGATTGAAGCCAAATTATGTGATGCCGTTCCCGGGTTCCAGCGATCCGCTTCACCGGGCCGTGCTCGCCTACACCTCGCCGGACAAGCCCTTCATCATGGGAGACCCGGGTTATGAGGCCGGCCAGCGCGCCGCGCAGTTCATCGGCTCCAAAGTCATCCGCGTTCCGCTCAATAGCAAATTTGAACACGACGTGAAGGCCATGGTGGCGGCCTCCCCGAATGCCGGCGTCATCTACATCTGCAATCCCAATAACCCCACCGGTACCATCACCCCGCGCGCCGATATCGAGTGGGTGCTGGCCAATAAACCCAAGGGCTCCATTCTTCTTCTGGATGAAGCCTACATCCACTTGAGCACCGAAACGTTCGGTACCGATCTTGTCGCCAAGGATAGAGACCTGATTGTGTTGCGAACCTTCTCCAAGCTCTACGGCATGGCTGGTCTGCGCGCGGGCGCGGCCATCGGACGGCCCGATTTGCTGGCGAAACTCTCCAGTTATGGCGCCGGCGCCCTGCCGTTAACCGGCATGGTCGGCGCGGCCGCAAGCCTGAAGTCGCCGAACCTTGTGGCGGACCGCCGCAAAATCATCGGCGACACACGCAACGACGTTTTCGATTTCCTTCACAAACACAATGCCCGGTTCGTCCCTTCGGTCTCCAACAAGTTTATGGTGCAGTGGGACAAGCCGGGAGGGGAGATGGTGAAGGCATTCGCGGCGGAGAAGATCTTCATCGGCCGCGTCTGGCCTGCTTGGCCCAATCATGCCCGTGTTTCCATTGGAACGCCCGATGAGATGGCCAAGTTCAAAACCGCCTACAAGAAGATCTTCGGGGTCTAACAACGTGTCAACGCCAGTTTCCATCTCCAAGTCCAAGGCGCCTGTCGCTCCGGCGCCTTGGCAGGACTGGCGCCCTCCGCAATACTCTCTTGCCATTCTGCGGGGCGATCTCATGGGAGGGCTGGTCGCGGCACTCATCGCGCTTCCCTACGGCCTCGCCATGGCGTCCTTAATGGGCGTGCCGCCCACCATGGGGCTGATGACGTCGATACTGACAGCGCCCGTCACCGCCCTGCTCGGCCGCAACCCAGTCTTGATTGGCGGCACTTCCACCGTCACGGTTCCCTTCCTGGCCGCCGCCGTCGCTTCCTATGGCCCAGGCGGCGCCGCGAAGATCACCATTGTCGCGGCCGTGTTCCTCATGGTCTTCTGTGTGCTCCGTTTGGGCGGCTTCTTGGCCGCCGTGCCCAGGCCCGTGGTCTCCGGTTTCTCCTGCGGCATCGGCGCCATGATGATCATCTCGCAGTTGAAGTCTCTCTTCGGTTTGAAGATAGCCGCCGGTGGCACCATGCTGGAGCAACTTCTGCGCGCGCTTGGCGCCCTCCCCGCGCTCAACTGGCAGGTTACCGCCATCGGCAGCGTCAGTATTCTCGGCGCCGCGTTCGCCGGCCGTGTTTGGCCATCGGCGCCGTCTCCCATGGTCGGAATCACTCTTGCCGTCGCCGCCGGTTCCCTCTTCGGCTGGCACGATAAAGAAGTGGGGTCGTTAGCCCTCGCGCCACCGCCCCTGGCTGGCTTCGTTTGGACGCCTTCCGACGTTTTGCAGGTGCTGCCAAGCGCTCTCGGTCTCGCCATTGTCACCTCGGTCAATCTGCTCATCACCTCACGCGTCGTGGAACACTTCCGCGGCCGCCGCGCAGGACTGAAGCGGGCCGATGCGGACCGCGAGCTAGGCGCCTACGGCATTGCCAATCTCTTTGGCGGCCTGTTCGGCGCTCCCTTCAGCGTTGGCATCCCCGCCCGCAGCCTCGCCAATGTCAGGTGCGGCGGTTCCACGCGGATGTCGAACGTCTTCCACGCCGTCTTTGTGCTTCTTTTCATGACCGTCCTTGCCGGGGCAGTGGCCCATATTCCCATATCGGCGCTAGCGGGAATCACCGCCTGGATGGGCTTTTGCCTCCTGGAATGGAGCACCTGGAGCCGTCTGGCGCTCATGCGCCGCACCGACGCGGCGGCGTTTCTCCTTACCGCCGCCAGCGTCCTGGTTGTCAACGCCGCGCTCTCCGTCGCTATTGGCTGCGCGGCGTACGGCGTCCGCTGGTTGGTGGAGCGAGTGCGGGCGGCAAGGCTCGTCCATCCGTCTGCAGCCGTTCCGCAAAGGCGCGAACCGCCTGTGGCAGCGTCTGGCTGAAGTGCTCCTGAAAGGACTCCCTCCACATTTCCGGGTGCCGCGCGACGGCGTGAACAAACCGCCAATAGGCTTCCCCGTGCCGGCCGGCTAAAAATGCGTTGAAATGGCGCCAGCAGACGTAGCCGAACCGAATGTCGAATGGCCCATCCAGCCTTCCGCGAAGGTCGGGGTCTATGTAGGCTTCCACGTCTCTCCGCGGCGCCAGCCGGAAAAACTCTTCGTCCGTTATGTAAGCACGTTGGTTGCCGAACCAAACCGCCAGTCCCTCCGCCAGCCACGGCACTTCCACGATTTTCATCGCTCCAAACACTGTCTGGTTCTGGTGGATGACGGCGTGGGAAAGCTCGTGGCGGACGAACTCTACGGGATCCAATCCGCGCTCGGATATGGTTGGCATAAGGTAAATGGTGCGGCCCGTCGCCAGTGTGATGGCGCCGATGCCCCGCCGTGCCAGGCGTGGCAGCACGCGATAGGCCGCTGGCCAGTCCGGCAGCAATATCACGGTGATCGGTCTGGCGGCCGCCAGACGATGAAACGTCTCCGCCTCCTCCAGCAGTGCGTCGGGGTTCCTCAGCGCCTCGGGAAGACTGGTGCCAGTCGGATAAACGATACTTACCCGCCTACTGTGGAGTGCGGCATAACCGGGCCGCACCGGCGACCACGGCAATAGAGGCCCGTACCCAAAGGACCAGATCGCCAGCGCCGCCGCCGTCAGCGTCAGTGTGCGTCGAATTCCGGCTCGCCGGAATCCTGCGAACTTGGCGCGCGGGATCTGAGGCTTCAATTCCTCATTCCCCGCGTCGCCATCAGGCGCCATTTCTCCGGAAGCAGGGCCGGACATCCCTCCTAGCTTCGCACCAAACGCGTTCCGCGTCGCATGGGCGCCCCGCCCTGCTACAACCGAAACGACTCTACGATTGCGGAGAGTTCGCCCGACATCTTGTCCAGTTGCTCCGACGCCCGCTTTGCATTCGCCGCTGCCTCGGTTGTGCTTCCAGCCGCTGTCGCTACTTGCGTAATGTTGCTGCTGATCTCTTTCGATCCGACAACAACTTCTTCCATGCTCCGGTTGATGTCATTGGTCGTCGCCGTCTGCTCTTCCACGGCCGCGGCGATGGTAGTCGTAATGTGGCTGATCTCTTCGATTACCTTCGATACCTCCTCGATCGCCGCTACTGCTCCCTTGGAATCCGACCGAATCGCGCCGATTCGCGTCTCAATCTCTTCCGTCGCTCTTGCCGTCTGTTCCGCCAGCGCCTTCACTTCGTGCGCCACCACCGCGAACCCTTTTCCGGCTTCCCCGGCGCGTGCCGCTTCAATCGTTGCGTTCAGCGCCAGCAGGTTCGTCTGTTCCGCGATGGAATTAATCAATTGCACAACCTTGCCCACCTCGCCCGATGAGCTCTCCAGCTTTTCCATAATTCGATTTGTGTTCAGTGCCGACTGAACAGCCACTTGCGCGATTCGCGACGCCTGCGCGGTGTTCCGGGAGATCTCCTGAATGGACGACATCATCTCGGTTGACGCGGACGCCAGCACCTGAATGGTGGTCGCAATCTCTTCACTCGCCGCGCTCACCACATTCGCTTGCGTCGATGTTGCATCGGCGGTTGTCGACATCTGCCGGCTCAATCCGCCAATCTCCGTGCCCGAATCGCCTACCCCAATGCTCTGCGTCCGGATCGATCGAATCGCTTCGCTCATTCGGTCCACCATGCAGTTGAAGGCCGTGGACAAGCGCGCCACTTCGTCCTCCCCGGTCACCTGCACCTTGCGGCTCAGGTCTCCTTTTCCCACTGCCTCAATCACTCGCACCGCTTCGACAAGTGGCGCCGATACGTTGTTCGCCAGTAGTACCGCTATGCCAATGCAAAGCAGCGCGATCACCAGTCCCAGCCCTCCAATGAACCAGCCGAGTTCGGATGCCGCCGCCGAGGCCTCCGCCGATTCCTGACTTATCAACACACCGCGGCGAGTTGGACGAAAGCACCGGGGTGATCGTCAGAATTCCCTTTTCCACCGCCTTCGCCCGCAGTACTGCGGGGTTGATTCCGCGCCCGTCGTCTTCCACTTCCATCACCACCTGGCTGCCCTCGTGGTAAGCCCGTAGCGACACCAGCCCTTGCGCCTGTTTCCCATTGGCAACCCGGACCTCCGTCGTCTCCAGCCCGTGATCGCACGAGTTCCGCAATATATGAGTCAACGGGTCCTTTACCGCTTCCAGAATCGTACGATCCATCTCCGTGTTGTCGCCGTCCGTCGCCAGCCGTATTTCCTTCTTCAGCAACGATGCGGTGTCCCTCACCAACCTCGGAAGTTTGTTCCAGATTGTGCCCACCGGCTGCATCCGGCTGCGCATCACCCCTTCTTGCAATTCTGTCGTAATCAGGTTCAGCCGGTGCGCAACCGCCTTGTCGTCTCCGCCACCGCTCACGCCGTTCTGCAATACCTGGTTGCGGACCAACACCAACTCTCCCACTAGGTTGATCAAGCGGTCCACCAACCTTGTATCTACCCGGATCGTTGGGTCGGAGACAGATCCGGCTTTAACTGGGGTGGGCGTCGCGCCCTCCTCCTCCGCTGCCGCCGCGGCCGGTGGCCCTGGTTTTATGATCGTGGCGGCCGGTGCCTCCGGGGTACCCGCGCTATCCTTCGCCAGGGCGGCTTCCAGCTTCAGCAGCAGAGCGGTGGGTGCCACATCGCTCTCAGGTCCAGCCGCTCCAATCTCCGCCAGTTCCTGCTGTACGGAGTCGAGTGTTTCCAGGATTAGCGTCGCCATTCCAGCATTGAACTGCCGCTTTCCGTCTCGCAACTCCCCAGCAGATTCTCAGCCTGATGCGTGATCGCCTCCAACTTCCCGAATCCCAGGAATCCGCACGTCCCTTTTACCGTGTGGAATGACCAGAAAATGCTCTCCAGCATCTGCCCGTCTCCAGGGCGCTCCTCCGGCTCGAGAATCTCCTGTTCTACTCGCGAAAGGTTCTCAGCGCTTTCAATAAGAAAGTCTTGTATGATTTCCTGGTCCTCCGTCTTGGCGGATTCTCTTCCCGTGCTTATCGTCGTATTCCCTTGAACTCTGAGGAACATTTTTCCGGGCCTTGCCGCCTCACCTCATAACCCCTAGGCTATTGCGGTAGAATCTGCCAGTGTGTTGAACCGATTGACTATTGCTCTCATCGCGCTCCCGGCCTCCATCTACGCTGGGGTGCCCGATCAGGCCCGGCTCCTCCTTGAGAAAAATTGCCTCGGTTGCCACGCCGCCTCCGTGGCCCTTTCCGGTCTCCGGTTGGACACCCGCGCCCATGCCCTGCAAGGCGGTGCGCGTGGCCCGGCCCTCGTCGCGGGCCAATCCTCCGCCAGTCTCCTCATCAAAGCCGTCACCCACGCCGACCCCAAGCTTGCCATGCCGCCGGGCCGCAAACTCTCCGATTCCGACATCGCTCTCCTGCGTTCCTGGATCGATTCCGGCGCCGCTTGGCCCAGTTCCGCCGCCGCCCCATCCGCCGCCGCCAAGTGGTGGTCCTTCCAGAAGCCTGCGTCAATTCTGAGCGTTACCATCGATGACGCCATCGCCGCGAAACTCCGCGACTTGAACCTCCCGCCTGCCCCCCAGGCGGATCGCCGTACCCTCATTCGCCGCGCCACTTTCGATCTAACCGGGCTGGCGCCCTCCCAATCCGAAATCGATGCCTTTGCCGCCGATCCCAATCCCGGCGCCTATTCCGCGCTCATCGACCGCCTCCTCGCCTCCCCCCGCTACGGCGAAAAATGGGGCAAGCACTGGTTGGACCTCGTTCGCTATGGCGACACCTCCGGCTTTGAACAGGACCCCTACAACCTCTACGCATGGCGCTATCGCGATTACGTCATCAAGAGTTTCAACGACGACAAACCCTACGACCGCTTTATCAGGGAACAGATTGCCGGTGACGAACTCTTCGAGGATCCCGAAGCCCAGCAAGGCACAGGCTACTACTGCGTCGGTCCCAATCGCGACATGCTCTATAAAGTCGAGGACATCAATCGCGTCGAGTCACTCACCGATTTTGTCGACACCACTTCTTCGGTTTTCCTTGGCCTCAGCGTCGGCTGCGCCCGTTGCCACGACCACAAATATGACCCCATCTCGCAGCGGGATTATTACCGCTTGCAGGCTATCTTCGCCCCGTTCCAAAAGAACCGCGTTTTTCTCCACTACAACAACGCCCGCGGTTACGACCTGAGTGAGAACACCCGCACCTTCAAGCTCTACGACATCGGCGCGGAAATCATGGCCGTCAAGTCGCCGTATCAGGATCGCCTCCGGCAACAGAAACTCGCGCTGCTATCCCCAGAGATTCAGGCGGCCTTCCAGGCCGGCGAAGATGAGCGAACTCCCCAGCAAAAGGCGTTTTTCGAAGCCTACGTGAAGCAAGTCACTCCACGCGAAGAGGAGGTCGCGGCTCTGCTCACGCCCGCCGATCAGGACCGCCTGCGGCGCGCTGAAAAGAAGCTGGTCTCGCTTTATACAACCTACGCCCCGGGCCCCTTTTCCCCAGGCATCACCGACGTTGGCCGTGAATCGCCCAAAACACTGCTGCCCGCCAAAGGCGCGCCTGTGGAAGTAGGCCCAGGTCTGCTCTCCGCGCTCGGCGGCCAGGACATCCCGGAGCCTCCTTTAACCTCGCCCACCACACAACGTCGCCGCGCTCTTGCCGAATGGCTCGCCTCACCAGAAAATCCTCTCGTCGCACGCGTCCTCGTCAATCGTGTTTGGCAATACCATTTTGGCCGTGGCCTCGTCGCCACACCTTCCGACTTCGGAACCCGCGGCGCCGCGCCATCCCATCCGGAGTTGCTCGACTCTCTCGCCAACCGTTTCATCGCCAACGGCTGGTCGTTCAAAAAACTCCATCGCGAAATTATGCTTTCCGCCTCATATCGCCGCTCCAGCAGGCCCCCGCTAGGCGCTGTCGAAAAGGACCCCGAGAATCAATTCCTCTCCCATTTCCGCCGCCGCCGGCTCGACGCCGAAGAGATTCGTGACGCCGTTCTCCAATCCGCCGGTACGCTCAACTTGAAAATGGGCGGACGCCCCGTTGTCCCCCAACTGCAGCCCGAAGAACTCTACGGCATGAGCCAACCGGTGAACAATGCCTGGGTCGTCACCGCCGCCCGCGAAGAACACGACCGCCGTTCCATCTACATGATCTCCCGCCGCAATTTCCGTATGCCGCTGCTCGAAGCCTTCGATCGGCCGGAGGGCGTGCTCAGTTGTTCCCGCCGCGAATCCTCCACCACGGCCCCCCAATCGTTGACTCTCCTCAACGGCGAATTCACCCTCCGCCAGGCACAGGCCCTGGCCGCCAAGGCCCAGTCCGCGGCGGACCCTATCGCGGAAATGTTTGCACGCGTCTACGCCCGTCCCCCTTCGGCGGAGGAGCGCCAGACCTCTGCCGCATTCCTGACAAAACAATCTTCGCTTGCCGGCAGCCAGGGCGGAGCGCTCACAGAACTCGCTCGCGGTCTGCTCAATACCAACGAATTCCTCCACGTCGATTAAGGCACCCCATGCACTCACGCCGAGAACTACTCACCCGCGCCGGCAAAGGTTTTGGCGCGCTCGCCCTTGCCGCCATGATGGAAAACCGCGCCGCCGCCGGCCCCACTACCGCCCGGCCGCCCCACTTCCCGCCCAGGGCCAAAAACGTGATCTTCCTGTTCATGCACGGCGGCGTCAGCCATGTCGACACCTTCGACCCCAAACCCTCCCTGCGTAAATACGACGGCCAACCCCTCCCCGGTTCCTTCGGCGAGGGCCTCATCACCAGCCGTATCGATTTCCGCAAAGCGCTCATGCGTGGCTCTCCCTGGGAGTTCCACAGGTGCGGAAAATCGGGCCTGGAGATCTCGTCTCTCTATCCGCATCTCTCTGAACATGCCGACGATCTGGCCGTTATCCGCTCCTGCCACGGCGACGCCTTTGATCACGCTCCCGCCATCTATCTCCGCACCAGTGGTTCCCAGTTCCCCGGCCGGCCGTCGCTCGGCGCCTGGTCCATCTATGGCCTCGGCAGCGAAAATCAGAACCTCCCCGCCTTCGTCGTCATGAGCGACGGCGCTATGAAATCCGGCGCCGGCGCCTACGGCTCCGGATACCTCCCGGCCGTCTATCAAGGCACCGTCTTCCGCAGCGGGCAGAATCCCGTTCTGCATCTCAATTCGCCCAGCGGCGTCAGCCCGGAGTCCCAACGCGAAACACTCGATCTTATCTCCCGCATGAACCGCCGCCACTTCGCCGAACGCGAAGAGGACACCGCGCTCGACGCCCGGATCGCCTCCTATGAACTGGCCTTCCGTATGCAATCGGAAGCGCCCGACGCTGTTGACATCACCAAAGAGTCCGAGGCTACCCGTAAACTCTACGGCATCGGCGAACCCGCCACCAGCGACTTCGGACGCAAATGCCTGCTCGCCCGCCGCCTGGTCCAGCGCGGTGTCCGCTTCGTCCAACTTTACTGCGGAACCAATCTCGGCGACGATTGGGACGACGCCCACAACGACCTGCTCGGCTCTCACACCAAAATGTGCAGGAAGTCCGATCAGCCCATCGCCGCCTTGCTGAAGGACCTCAAGGCCCACGGTCTGCTCGATTCCACTCTCGTCGTCTGGTCCAGCGAATTCGGCCGCACCCCGCTCGCCGAAGGCAAGAATGGCCGCGATCACCACCCTTACGGTTTCTCCACCTGGATGGCCGGCGCGGGCATCCAGGGCGGCCGCGCCCTCGGCGCCACCGATGAATTCGGCCTCCGCGCCGTTGACCAGCGCAAAGACGTTCACGATATGAACGCCACCATTCTCCGCCTCTTGGGCATGGATCACCTCAGGCTCACCTACCGCTATCAGAGCCGCGATCAGCGCCTTACCGACGTCCACGGTGAAGGCGAGTTTACCCAATGGTTGCTCACCAACAAATCGTAGTTGCTATCCTAGTGGTTTCCTCCGCCGATGGTGGTCACCACGCAGATCAAGCAGTTTGAATCCCTGGAACTCGAAAGCGGTGCCGTACTTTCGCCGGTCGATGTCGCCTACGAAACCTACGGCACATTGAACGCCAGCAAGTCGAACGCCATTCTCATTGTTCATGCCTTTTCTGGCGACGCCCACGCCGCCGGTGTCGACGCCGAAGGCCACACCGGCTGGTGGGACAACCAGATCGGCCCCGGCAAAGGGTTCGATACAAACAAATACTTCGTCATTTGTTCCAACGTTCTCGGCGGTTGCAAAGGCTCCACCGGCCCGTCTTCCATCAATCCCGCCACCGGCCAGCGCTTCGCCATGACCTTTCCCGTCATCACCATCGGCGACATGGTCACACTCCAGAAAAAGCTCATCGATTCGCTCGGCATCAAGCGTCTGCTCAGCGTCGCCGGCGGCTCCATGGGCGGCATGCAGGTGCTCGAATGGGCCGTCCGTTTTCCGGAGTCCGTCGCCAGCGCCATCCCCATCGCGTCTACTGCTCGCCACAGCGCCCAGCAAATCGCCTTCAATGAAGTGGCTCGCCAGGCCATCATGGCCGACCCCGATTGGGCCAATGGCGACTACTACGATAAAAAGCCCCCCGGCCGCGGCCTTGCCGTCGCCCGCATGGTTGGTCACATCACTTACATGAGCGACGAATCCATGCGCCAGAAGTTTGGCCGCCGCCTGCGCGAAGAGAACGGAATCTTCGAAGTCGAAAGCTATCTCCGCTATCGCGGCAATCAGTTTGTCGATCGCTTCGACGCCAATTCCTACCTTTACATCACTAAGGCCATGGATATGTTCGACCTGGCCAACGGCGCCCAGTCGCTCGTCCCTGTGCTCGCCAAAAGCCGCACCCGCTACCTCATCATCAGCTTCACTTCCGATTGGCTTTACCCCTCCTATCAGTCGCTTGAAATCGTCAGCGCCCTGCGCCGCCGCAACCAGGATGTCGCCTATATTGAGCTCACTTCTAACTACGGTCACGACGCCTTTCTCGTCGAAGTCGACGAACAGACCGAGTTGATCCGGGGCTTCCTGGCGCGCACGCAGAAGGAGGCCGGCAAGAAATGAAAGGCGAACACGGCCCGCTTGTCCACGAACTCTTCGGCCGCGGCGACTATGGTCTCATCAGCGAAATCGTTGAACCCGGCTCCTGCGTGCTCGATCTTGGCTGCGGCGAAGGAGAACTGCTCGCCTGGCTCGCCGAACATAAAGACGTTGATGCCCGCGGTGTCGAGATCAGCCCCGTAAAGCTCCAGAAGGCCATCGCCAAAGGCGTGTCCGCCTATCAGGGCGACATTGAAACCTGCCTTGCCGATTATCCCGACAAGGCCTTTGATTACGTCCTGCTCAGCCAGACGCTCCAGGAAATCCGTTACCCGCTCCAGGTCATGACCGATATCCTTCGCGTCAGCCGCCGCGCCATCGTCGCCTTTCCCAACTTCGGCCACTACTCCGTTCGCCTCGCCCATCTCTTCAACGGACGCGCCCCCAAAACCAAGCTTTTCCCCTACGATTGGTACGATTCTCCGAACATCCACTTCCTCACTGTCGACGATTTCGAAATCCTCGCCGCCCGCCAGAACTGGCAAGTGGAACGCCGCTACTTCCTCAGCGGCACCCGCGAAGTGAAGTCGTTGCCAAATCTGATGGCCGAAGTCGCCGTGTTCGTTGTCAGCAAGCGCTGATTCGCGATACCGTAGGCGAAATGACCCGCCGCCAATTCCTGGCCACCTCCGCGCTCGCCGCCGCCCCCGCCGCCAAACCGAACGTCCTCTTCATTTCCGTCGATGACATGAACGACTGGATCGGTTGCCTTGGCGGATACAACGGCGTCAGGACGCCCAACATTGACTCCCTCGCCAAACGCGGCGTTCTTTTCGCCAATGCCCACTGCGCCTCTCCGCTCTGCAATCCTTCCCGCACCGCCCTCCTCACCGGTCTGCGCCCATCCACCACGGGCATGTACAACAACGACCAGTTCTGGCGTCCCAATCTGCCCGATGCCGTCACCATCCCCATGCACTTCAAAGCCAATGGGTATCACGTCGCCGGCGCCGGCAAGGTCTTCCATCACACCTCCGGCAACAACCCGCCCGATCAATGGGACGAATTCCAACTCCAGGTCTTTGACGATCCCTGGTACCGGCGCGCCGATTGGTATCCCTGGAACAAACGCGTCCCCGCCCCCAAGGGCCACCCTTTCAATGGCCTGAACAACTTCCAGGGTGAGTTCGACTGGGGCGTCATCCCAGCCGAAGAGCGCGAATACGGAGACCAGAAGGCAATCGACTTCGGCCTCAGTTTCCTCGCCAAACCCCAGCAAAAGCCCTTCTTTTTGGCCGTCGGCCTCTGGCATCCGCACATTCCCATGTTCGCGCCCCAGAAGTACTTCGACATGTATCCGCCGGAGAAAGTGAAGATTCCCTATACGCCCGCCGGCGATCTCGACGACGTTCCGGAAATCGGCCAGAACTTCGCCGCCGCCCGCCGCAATGAGCACGACCGCATCGTCCGGGAAGGGAAGTGGCGCGACGCCGTCCGCGCCTATCTCGCCGCCATCACCTTTGCCGACGCCATGATCGGCCGCCTCCTCGACGGCCTCAACAATAGCGCCCACGCCCGCAACACCATCGTCGTTTTCTGGTCCGATAACGGCTGGCACCTGGGCGAAAAGGATCACTGGCACAAGTCAACGCTCTGGCAGCGCTCTACCCACGTGCCGCTCATCATCGCCGGCCCAGGCACCCGGCAACAAGGCCAGCCGCGCAAACAAGCCGTCAGCCTTCTCGATCTCTATCCCACCCTTGTCGATCTTTGTGGCCTCCCCAAGCGCCCGCAACTCGAAGGCCTCAGCCTGAAACCGCTGCTCGAAAACGCCGCCGCCAAGCGTCCGCCCGCCGTCATCGATTTCATGCGCGGCAACCACGCCGTCCGCACGGACCGTTGGCGTTACATCAAATACAATGACGGCACCGAAGAACTCTACGACGAATCTGTTGACCGTGAAGACTGGACCAATCTCGCCGCGGACCCGAAATACGCGGCACTGAAGAAGGAACTTGCCCGTTGGATTCCAACCTCGGCGGCCCCTTCCAAGCCCGAACGCACCGCCTTCGATTTCGATTTCGATACGTACACGTACAAACGAAAATAGCCGCCATAGCCCTCGTCGATCTCTGCGGCCTCCCCAAACGCAAAGACCTCGAAGGCCTCCGTCTGAACCCGTTGCTCGAAATCGCTGTCCGCACCCTCCCTTGGCGTTACATCTAATGCAACGACGGCACCGAAGAACTCTACGGCGATTCCGGCGACCGTGAAGACTGGACCAATCTCGCCGCCGGCCCGAAATACGCGACACTGAAGTAGGAACTAGCCCATTGGATTCCAACGTCGGCGGCCCCTTCAAAGCCCGGACGCACCGCCTTCGATTTCGATACGTACACGTACAAACGAAAATAACCAGCGGAGGCTTGAATGGCCGAAATAGTCCTTGTCATCGGACTGCTCGTTTTCCTTGCTCATTTCTTCACGGCGCTCTTCCGCCGCACTCGCGTTCCAGATGTCTTGCTTCTTCTTCTCCTCGGCGTGCTCCTTGGCCCCGTCGCCGGCTGGGTGAAGCCATCCGATTTCGGACAAACAGGCGGCGTGGTCAGCATGTTCGCCCTCATCGTCATTCTCTTCGAAAGCGGCATCGACCTCCGCCCGCAAGTCATCCTGCGCACTTGGCGGCCCACCCTCGGCCTCACCCTCCTCACCTTCGCCGTCACCATCGGCTGCGCCTATCTCGCCGGTGTCCATCTCCTGGGCCTTACTCCCATGCTCGCCTGGATCCTCGGCGCCACCGTTGGCGGCACCTCCGCCGCGGTCGTCATCGCCCTCGTCAAAAGTCTTAAAATGGCCGATCCCGGCGGCACCGTCCTCATCATGGAGTCCGCCCTCGGAGATGTCCTCTGCATCGTCATCCTCCTCGGCCTCGTGGAGGCCGCCGCCCTGGGCTCTCTCCATGCCGGCAAAATGATCGGCTCCATCTTTGCCTCCCTCGTCTGTGCCGGCATCATTGGAATGATTGGCGGCTTCGTCTGGCTCGCCGTGCTAAACACCGTCCGCCAATTCCCCAATTCCACCTTCACCACGCTCGCTTTTCTCTTCATCCTCTTCGGCGTCTCCGACATGCTCGGCTTCTCCGGCGCCATCGCCGCCCTCGCCTTCGGCGCCACCCTCACCAACCACCGCCAAATGGATTTCCTCCATCAGCGAAAACTTGAACTCGGCGCCATCCGCGAATCCGACGTCGACTTCTTCATGGAGATCCTCTTCCTCCTCAAGACCTTCTTCTTCATCTATATGGGCGTCTCCATCCGCTTCACCGACCTGCGTCTCATCGCCATCGCCGCCGTCTTCACCCTCGCCGTTTTCCTGCTCCGCATTCCCATCGTTCGCATCGTCTTCCCGCGCGGGTCAGTCGATTGGAAGGACTCCGCCCTCATGACATTCATGGTGCCCAAAGGACTCGTCTCCGCTGTCCTCGCATCCATCCCGGTGGAACGCGGTCTCCCCGGCGCCGAAGTCATCCGCGACTTCACCTACATGGTCGTCCTCCTCAGCGTCTGCCTCACCGCCGTGCTCATCCCGCTCTCCCACACGCCTCTTCTCGCGCCCTTTTACCGCCGTATCTTCGGCTCTCCCGTGACAACGGTCACCGAAGCCGAGCCCGCCTTGGAGTAGCATCGAAGTATGTCAGGCCACCACGCCCCGCGCAACTACGATCACTCGCCGATGAACGTCTACTGGGAAATGACCCAGGCCTGTGCCCTCGCTTGCCGCCACTGCCGCGCCGAAGCCATGCCCACTCCCGCGGAGAACGAACTCTCCACCGCCGAAGGCAAAGAACTTCTCCGTCAGATCACCGAGTTTGGCGACCCCTACCCCCAACTCATCCTCACCGGTGGCGACCCGCTCCTCCGCCCGGATCTCTTCGACATCATCGACGAAGCCCGCCGCCTGAACGTCGGCGTTTCCATCACTCCCGCCGCCACCCCCGCCCTCACCAAGGAAATCCTCATCAAGCTCATTGACCACGGTGTCGAAGGCCTCGGTCTCTCGCTCGACGCCTCCACCGCGGAACGCCACGACGGCATTCGCGGCGTTCCCGGTACATTTGACCGCACCATGCGGGCCATCGCCTGGGCCACCGAACTCAAAATGCCGCTGCAGGTCAACACCCTCTGCGCCGCCGAAACCGCCGGCGACATGCCCGCCCTGTTTGAACTCTTAAAGCCCTACGGCGTCACCCGCTGGAGCCTTTTCTTCCTCATCTCCGTCGGCCGCGGCAAGGTCCTCGAAGCCCTCCCCGCGGACAAGGCCGAAGAACTGATGTCCTGGATCTACGAAACATCCAAAGCCGCGCCCTTCACCGTGGCCACCACCGAAGCCCCGTCCTACCGCCGCGTCGCCATCGAACGCATGCGGGAAGACGGCCTCCACGGCGATCAGATTAAGCGCAGCGGCGTTGGCCGCGGCTTCGGCATCCGCGACGGCCACGGCATTGTCTTCGTCTCCTGCACTGGCGAAATCTGCCCCGCCGGCTTCCTGCCCGTACGGGCGGGCAACGTTCGCACTGATCGTCTCGCCCAGGTCTATCAGGGCTCCGAACTGTTCAAACAACTCCACGACCCCAGCCAGTTCGAAGGCCACTGCGGCGTCTGCGAATTCCGCGCCCTCTGCGGCGGCTCACGCGCCCGTGCCTATGGCGCCACCGGTGACCCGCTCGCCTCCGACCCGCTCTGCACCTTCGTCCCTTCCATCGCCGCCGCCGCGGAGTAGCGCGCGGCCGAAAGAGTCGCCCATTGCAAATGCATCTGACTAGTGCTATGACTAGTCAGTAGAGGTATCCATGGCTACTTGGCAACTCCAGGACGCGAAGGCGCGATTCAGCGAAGTCGTCGACAAAGCAGAGAAAGAAGGAGCACAAGTCATTACCCGTCGCGGTGTGGAAACGGTCGCGATTGTCCCCATCGAAGAATGGAAGCGTCTCACCTCCTCCGCGAAGCCCACTCTGAAGGATCTGTTACTCAGTCGCGAGTTCGTCTTCGATGATCTCGATAAAATGATTCCCAAACGCGGTAAACTGCGCACGCGGAAGCCAATAGACCTGGAGTAGCCGTGTTCCTGCTGGACACCAATGTGATCTCGGAAACCGCGAAGTTGCGCCCAAATTCCGCGGTCATGAACTGGCTTGCATCTGTCCCTAAATCGTCGGTCTTCCTTTCCTCGGTCACCATCGCTGATCTACAGCGTGGTGCCGAGAGGGCCCGGAACCACGATCCCGCGAAAGCCGAACGGCTGGAGGCCTGGATCGATGCCCTGATTGAAACGCATCATTGTCTTTCCTTCGATGTCGAAGCAGCAAAGGAATGGGCGAGAATGCTGCCGAAAGCAACCAATCAAAATGCGGAAGATGCCATGATCGCCGCAATCGCTCGCGCACATCGCTTGACGGTTGTTACCCGAAACCTGAAGGACTTCACTGCCTTCGGCGTGTCTCTTTTCAACCCTTTCGATTAGTGCAACTCCCGTGGACCAAACACAACGTTCCGCTCGGGCGATTTTGGCATCGCTGCACCTTCCGGAACGATGACCAAACAATCCGGATCCATCAAATCCCCTTCCATGAACACAGGAAACGGCACTGCAACCGGGCAGCGCCCGTGTACTTGATCTCCTCCCAATATTTAGTGATAGCTCACGAGGTTGCCCTCCTCCCGGAACGTAATAATCAGGTCCTGCCAAGTCTGCCCCCGATGAACCTAAGCATCCACAGCCGCCCCGCCCGCAAACACCTTCGCTCCGGGAACAGCGAACCACCACGTCGTATACCCCTTCGTCGTCGAATACGCCAGGGGTAGCACGACAAGAATCAGCCCCGCGATCGCAAATCCAACTGCCACTTTCTTCATCGCGCCCCCAACGCAAAAACGGCGCCCCTTCCGGAGCGCCGTTCTCAAACGAAAACCTACCTAATCCCCAAACTGAACCAGTTTCTCCCGCCCTTCCACCACCGCCGCCGCGTCCTCCGCCGTGAACTCCTCCACCTTCGAAGATATATTCATCGAACAGAACTTCGGCCCGCACATGGAACAGAAGTGGGCATCTTTGAACCCTTCCGCCGGCAACGTCTCATCGTGATACGCCTGCGCCGTCTCCGGGTCCAGCGCCAACTCAAACTGCCGCCGCCAGTCGAACTTATAACGCGCCCGCGACAACTCATCGTCCCGGTCCCGCGCCCCCGGCCGGTGCCGCGCGATGTCGGCCGCATGCGCCGCAATCTTATAAGCTATCAACCCCTGCTTCACGTCTTCCTTGTTCGGCAGCCCCAGGTGCTCCTTCGGCGTCACATAGCACAGCATCGACGCCCCATACCACCCGATCATCGCCGCCCCTATCGCCGAAGTAATGTGGTCAAACCCCGGCGCGAAGTCCGTCACCAGCGGTCCCAGCGTGTAGAACGGAGCCTCATAACAAAGCTCTTTCTCCTTCTCCACCTGCATCTGGATCTGGTCCATCGGCACATGCCCAGGGCCCTCGATCATCGTCTGCACATCGTACTGCCATGCCCGCCGTGTCAACTCTCCCAGCGTCTTCAACTCCGCGAACTGCGCCTCGTCCGACGCATCCGCCAGCGACCCCGGCCGCAGCCCGTCGCCCAGCGAAAAGCTCACATCGTGCTTCTGGAAAATCTTGCAGATATCGTCGAAATACTCGTACAGGAAATTCTGCTTGTGATTCTTCACCATCCACTCGGCCAGAATCGAGCCCCCCCGCGACACAATCCCCGTAATCCGCTTCGTCGTCAGCGGGATGTACTGAATCAGCACGCCCGCATGGATCGTCATGTAGTCCACGCCTTGCTCGGCCTGCTCTTCAATCACTTCCAGCATCACATTCCGGTTCAGGTCCTCCACGCGCCGCACCCGCGAAAGCGCCTCATATATCGGCACCGTGCCAATCGGCACCGGCGAGTTCCCAATGATGGCCTTCCGGATCAGCGGAATATCGCCGCCCGTTGAAAGATCCATCACCGTATCGGCGCCATACTTCACCGAATAGCGCAGCTTCTCCAACTCCCCATCCACGTCGGAGGTGGTCGACGAATTCCCAATGTTCGCGTTGATTTTACACGTCGACGCCACACCAATCGCCATCGGCTCCAGCGCCGCGTGATTAATATTGGCGGGAATGATCATCCGGCCCCGTGCCACTTCGTCGCGCACCGTCTCCGGGCTCAGCCGTTCCCGGCTCGCCACATACTCCATTTCGCCCGTTATTACGCCCTTCCGGGCATAATGCATCTGCGTTCGAACCACGTCGCCAGCGCGCGCGGCCACCCATTCACTTCGAATTCCCATGCGGCCTATTATCTCATTGGTTATAGTTGAGTCATGTTCCCCCGGATCTGGGCGGTGCTGGCTCTGCTCAGCGTTCCGGCCTTCGCCGCCGACCCCATTCAGCCCGATGAATACCGCCAGCGCCGCGCCAATGTCCGCGAAAAACTCGCCAAGGAAAAGGCCGTCCTCGTCCTCTACGGCGCCTCCGAAGACGAGCGCGGCGACCTCCGCAGCCGCTTCTTTCAAGAAGCCAATTTCTACTACCTCACCGGCTGGACCGAACCCGGAGCCCGCCTCCTTCTCACCGCCACTGACGAATTCCTCTTCCTCCCCCCGCGCAACGAGGTCAAGGAGCGCTACACCGGCCGCAAGTTCGTCCCCGGCGACCCCAACACCACCGGCCTCGCCAACGTCCTCAATCTCAACCGCTTTGAAGTCACTTTCTTCCAACAACTCGACAAATCCGAAAAAATCTTCGCCCTCCTGAACATCAACAAGAACTCCCCCCTCAAACGCCTCACCGGCCAGCGCCCCATCGAAAGCGCCGCGTCGCTCATCTTTCCGCTCCGCCAAATCAAATCTCCCGCCGAAATCGCCGCCATCCAACACTCGGCCGATGTCTCCATCGCCGCCCACAAAGCCGCCTGGCTCCGCGCCGCCTCAGGCCTCTTCGAATACCAGGTCAGCGCCACCATGACCAATGTCTACTTCGAAGCCGGCTGCGAACGCAGTTCCTACCCCCCCATCGTCGGCTCCGGGCCTAATTCCACCATCCTCCATTACAACCGCAACGATCGCCGCATGGACGCCGGCGAAGTCCTCCTCATGGACGTCGCCGGCGAATGCTCCATGTACGCCGCCGACATCACCCGCACCATTCCCATCAACGGCAAGTTCTCCACTCGCCAGCGCGAAATTTACGACATCGTTCTCGGCGCCCAGCGCGCCGCCATCGCCGCCGTCAAACCCGGCATGCGCCTCGCCAAGGAAACCGAAAACAGCCTCCACAAAATAGCCTTCGATTACATCAACTCGCACGGCAAATCGCTCAAAGGCGAACCCCTCGGCAAATACTTCACCCACGGTCTCGGCCACCACGTCGGCCTCGACGTCCACGATCCAGGTGCCCCCGTCCAGCCCCTCGAAGCCGGCAACGTCATCACCATCGAACCCGGCATCTATATCCCCGAAGAGGGCATCGGCGTCAGAATTGAAGACATGCTCCTCGTCACCGAAACCGGCGCGAAACTCCTCACCGCCGCGCTCCCGTCGGACGCCTCCGCCGTCGAAAACTACTTGCATGAACGCAAGCGCTAAAGCGCAATACTTCCTCGCCGTTGCCGCCGCTGGCCTCCTCGCCCTCCTCGCCAGTTGGACCCCTCTCGCCACGCAAATCGACAACTATGCCACGGACTGGCTTTTCCGCGTTCACCAACCCGCCCCTTGGCGGCCCCAATCCGCCATCCTCGCCCTCGATGAGGACTCCTACGAACTCACTCAGGGCGTCCGCAACCTCCGCGCCAAACTCGCCGAAGCCATCCACATCGTCGCCGCCGCCCAGCCCAGCCTCATCGCGCTCGACGTTGTCCTCGTCGATGCCGGCCAGGGTGCCGAAGACGCCCAACTCGCCCAGTCTTTCAAAACTGCCGCCAACGTCATCCTCCCCTGCGAACTCCTCCCCGGCCCCCGCTGGAAATACCCCCAGCCCCTCTTCCTCGCCGCCGCCCTTGGCCTCGGTCACGTCCACGCTGAACCCGACGCCGACGGCATGAGCCGCCACATGCCCCTCGAAAAGTCCGGCGACCGTAAACGCCACTGGGCCCTTTCCCTCGAAGCCTTCCGCGCGGCGCAAAACGCCCGGATCACCGAATCCCCAGAAGGTCTTGACGTCGGTGCTCTCCATATCCCCGCCCCCCGCGAAAATGGCCGCCTCCTCCGCATTCGCTATCTCCCGCCCGATGCGAATGAGCAGTCCCGCATCCCCCACGTCACCCTCCAACAGGTCCTCAATGACCCGAAAACAGCCGAAGCCTTCAATGGCAAGGTCGTCTTCGTCGGCGCCACCGCCCAATCGGCCACCCGCGACCGCATGATGACGCCCTACAATACCCGCCGCCCCATGCCCGGTGTCGAAATTCACGCCCACGCCTTTGAAACGCTCGCCCAGGGCAAGTTCTTCGCAGACGCCTCTCCCTCCCTCGTCTTCTTCTTCGCCGTCGCCTTCATCGCCATCGCCGGCGCCCTCTTCCTTCGCTGGTCCGGCACCCCCGCCTACGCCCTCGGCGCTTCGCTCATCGGCATCGCCCACGCCCTCCCCCATCTCTTCTTTGTCAACGGCGTCATCTTCCCCTACGTCGCCCCCGCCGCCGCCGCCTGGTTCGCCGTCACCTGCGCCGCCGTCTTCCAGTATTTCCGCACCCGCGAAGCTCTCGCCCTCACCGAAAGCGAACGCTCCCGCTATCAACAGGCCATTCAGTTCGTCACCCACGAAATGCGCACTCCGCTCAGCGCCATCCAGGGCTCCAGCGAACTCATGAATCGCTACAAGCTCAGTGAAGAGAAACAAAAGCAGCTCTCCCAGCAGATCCACGCCGAATCCAAACGCCTCGCCAGCATGATTCAAACCTTCCTCGATGTCGAACGCCTCTCCGCCGGCCAGATGAACCTGAAGCAGGAGCCCTTCGAAATCGCCAATATCGTCACCACCTGTGTCGGCCGCGTCCGCCCCCTCGCCGAACGCAAGTCCATCAACATTCAACTCCTCGAATGCGTCAACGCCACCCTCCAAGGCGATCGCGAACTCATGGAGTACGCCGTCTACAATCTCCTCACCAACGCCGTCAAGTACTCGCCCGCCGAAACGAAAGTCGATGTAAGCGCGTCTTTACAAGCGGGTGTGCTCAGCGTGGCCGTCCAGGATCAAGGCATCGGCATGAGCGCCGACGAGCTCAAAAGGATCGGACAAAAATTCTACCGGACCAAGCGCGCCGAACAATCCGGCGAAGTCGGCACCGGCATCGGACTCTCCATCGTGCAGCAAATCATCTCCCATCACGGCGGCCGCCTCCAGGTCTCCAGTTCCCCTGGACATGGTTCGTGCTTTACGATGTTAGTACCGGCATCAATTTCACCCGCATCCGTTCTGCCGGAATCGGAGAAGTAACCCTTGCATCGTTTGCTCGTTGTTGAGGACGATAACGCCGTTCGAAACAATATCGTCACCTGCCTGGAACTCGAAGGTTTCGACGTGGAAGCCGTTGGCTCCACCCGGGAAGCTCTCGCCAAGTTACAGGATGGCAGTTACCCCATCGTCCTTTCGGACATATATCTCGACGAGCGCACCGGCCTCGACGTTCTGAATGCCGCCCGCACCTCCAATCCGGAGTGCGCCGTCATCCTCATGTCTGGCCGCGGGTCCATGGAAACCGTCATGGCCGCCACCCGTGGCGGCGCCTTCGATTACCTCGCCAAGCCCTTCGACCTCGAAGACATGGTGGAAAAAATCCGCCGCGCCGAAGCCTCTCTCGCCGAACCCGAGGAAAAGGAATCCCGCATCGACGACATTCCGGAAACCGAAATGATCGGCTCCTCCGCCCTCATGGTCGACATCTTCAAGGTGCTCGCCAAAGTGGCCCCTACTGATGCCACTCTCCTCGTCGAAGGCGAAACCGGCACCGGTAAAGAACTCATCGCCCGCATGATCCATCGCTATTCCCGCCGCGCGGAAAAGCCCTTCGTCGCCGTCGATTGCGGGTCCATTCCTCCGTCTCTTCTCGAAAGCGAACTCTTCGGCGCGTTGAAAGGGTCTTTCACCGGCGCCGACCGCGACCGCCAGGGCGTCTTTGAATCCGCCAACGGCGGCACCATCTTCCTCGACGAAATCGGCGATATCGATCTCAATTTCCAGGCCAAACTCCTCCGCGTTCTCCAGGAACGCGAGATCCGCCCCTTGGGCTCCCCGCGCGGCAAACCCATCGACGTTCGCATTGTCGCCGCCACAAACAAGAACGTTCGCCAACTCGTCGAACAGGGTAAGTTCCGTGAGGATCTCTGGTTCCGCCTCGATGTCGTCCGCATCGAAATTCCCGCTCTCCGCGAACGCCGCGGCGATGTCCCGCTCCTGGCGCAAACGTTCCTCGATCGTTACAACGGCCGCTATCAGACCCGCGCCATCCTCACCGATAGCGGCGTCAAAGCCCTCGATTCCTACACCTGGCCCGGCAACGTGCGCCAGCTCCAGCACCTCATGGAGCGCCTCGTCATTCTCGCCCCGCAGGGCCGCATCGATGAGTCGGCCGTCAACGAATCCATCGCCGAAAGCGAAGGCCGCGACACGGCCGGTGAAACGCTGGAAGACGCCAAAACCGAGCAGATTCGCAAAGTCCTCGCCGCCACCGGCGGCAATAAAAGCAAGGCGGCAAAAATCCTCGGTATTGAACGCAAAACTCTCTACCGCCTCATCGACCGCTTCGGTCTCGACAAGTAAACGCCCATGCTATCCCGACGCCATGCGCTCCTGGCCCTCACCGCCGCCAGTTGCGCCCCCAAGCCCGATCCCATGAAAGCCATCGCTGAGCGCTACGTTAAGCTCATCCTCGCCATCGGCCAGCACGATCCCAACTACGTCGATGCCTATTACGGCCCGCCCGAATGGAAACCCGCCGCCCGCCGGCCGCTCATCGAACTCGCCGCCGAAGCCAGCGCCCTCGCCGATCTGATTGCCCTCCAGGTCGGCATCGATCTGCTCCGTCAGAACTACCTCCTTGTCCAAACCCGCGCCGCCCTCGGCCGCATTCGCATGTTGCAGGGCGAAAAGTTTTCCTTCGATAAGGAAGCCCAACTGCTCTACGAAGTGGAGCCGCCCGCCGTCAGTCTCGCCGAACTTGAAACCAGCCGCGAATCCATCGCCAAAGCGCTCCCCGGCGCCGGAACCTTGGAAGAACGCTTCGCCAGATTCGAATCCCGTTTCTATATCCCGCCCGGCCGTGTCGACCGCACTTTCAAAGCTGCCATCGCCGAAGCCCGCGCGCGCACAAAAAAGTGGATTCCCAACCTTCCCGCCAACGAGTCGTTCGATATCGAGTATGTGAAGGGGAAGTCCTGGAGCGCCTACAACTGGTACAAAGGCAACGCGCGCTCCGTCATCCAGGTCAATATCGATCAACCCATCGGCATCGACCGTATCATCCATCTCGCCTGCCATGAAGGCTACCCCGGCCACCATGTCTACAATGCCCTCCTCGAGTCCCGCCTGGTGAAGGAAAAAGAGTGGGCGGAGTATAGTGTCTACCCGCTCTATAGCCCGCAATCGCTGATCGCCGAAGGCACGGCCGACTACGGCGCCAGCCTGGTCATCCATGGCGATGAGCGTCTCGCCTTCAAGCGCGATGTGCTGTTCAAGGAGGCCGGGCTCGACTCTTCTCTCGCCGCCGAACAGCACCAGATGCAGAAGCTCGTTCGTCCGCTGCGCCACGCCGCCATCCAGGCCGCCCGCGCGTTTCTCGATGGCGTCCGTAATGAAGCGGAGACCATCGAGTACCTGGAGCGTTTCACTCTGCAGCCCAGAGGAATGGTCGAGCGGCGCATCAAGTTCTTCAACGAGCACCGGACTTACATCATCAACTACAGCTTTGGCGAGGATACCGTGGCCAACTACATCGCCAAGACCGCCGGTGAAGATGTCGCCGCCCGTTGGAAGGCCTTCACCGAAATCCTCAGCACTCCCCGGACTCCTGCCAATCTCTTGTGACCCATGTGGCGTTTTCTGCTGCTTTCGGCCGCTCTCTTCGCGCAGGTTCCCCTGCCGAAAGAGCCCGGCGCCGCCCGCGCCGCTGACGCCGAAATCTGCTCTCTCTCCCTCGTCCCCAGCCTGTTGGAGGGCACCACAGCGAACTTCACTCCCAACGTCTATTGGTCTCCGCTTCGGCGCCTGCCTCTTCGCGCACGACCGCGTTCGCGGCGGCGCCCTCCTTGCCAGTGACGGCGCCACCGCCTGGCAGGAACCGGCACCAGTTCCATTTTCCAACGCATGGTGTAACCGGCCACAGTATTAGCCTTCGCATCGGCCCGTATTTCTCACTTTTAACTCCCGCCCGTTCCGGGTGACATTGTGATGCCGAGAGGGGCTTGGGCCATGCCTGAAGGGGGATCTTCGCGTATAGGATGGCGAGGTCGGCGGGAGAGTTCGTTCGGTTTCACCAGCCAATGAATCTCTCCCGCCGCGCTACTTCGCCCCGGCCCGCCATCATCGGCGTAGCTCCCATCCCATTGCTGTACACACTTCCGCCCCGTCGGATCCGCATACCGCAGCGGATTATTCCGCGCATAGGCATACAAATTCCAACTCAGCGCGTCCTCGGGGTTTGTCAATGCCGTTTCAAAAGTGATCCAAAAATAACGGTGTTCCGGCGCGGAACTGAGCCAGACTGTGGCGGGGAGGCAGTAGGGCCTCTACACCGGTTTCTACATATTTTATTGATGCGGCCGTAGTTTTTGAGTTGGCTTTGCTAGGATCCTTGTCAGCCAGACGGGTAGGCGATGGTCTCCGACAAGGTTAAAGGATGACCGTTCGTACCGCAGATCGTCTCGTCGCAATCCAAAGCCTACGAGCGTTTGGCTGCACTGCGCTGGGCACCCGCAACGCCTGACTATCCGTCTGTCCGCACCCGCCTCCTGTTCGATCCACTGACCGGCAATACTTCAAATAACCAAATAATTGCCGGACGGACTGACAACACAGGGCTGAGGTTTTCGGAAGGGATAGTCGTCGAGTCCGGCTCGTCGCGCACGGCCGAATGCTCCATCGATGAGAGCACCGACCGCGGGGAGGGTAGACAACTTTTGTAGCCTGCGGCTGGCGACCGCGACCTGACCTCGGCCACCGCTACGGGATTCCGTACGCGGGCGCCCCGGCTCGTCCTCCATCGCCAAAAACTGAGCCACTGGGCTCAGCAACGTCGGCAGAAATGGCTCACTTTGAAACCGGCCCTAACACTCGGGGTCCTGGTCAGCGAAAGGTTTGTCCGGTGAAGTGAACCTTTCCTGCGCTCCCGAGAAGTACTGCGCCCCGAAGTAATCGAGGCCAACCCCTTCGAGGCCATCGAACATGGCTATTCGCTGTCCCCGGCCTTCCCGTGTAGTCGTTCCAGTGCGGCACTTGACACATCAACAGACGGGTCGGCACCGAGGTATCTCAGGACGTCGGCCGGGGCCTTTTTGTTGCATGCGATTCGTAATCTGACGCATTCAACTGGATCGCGCGAAAGGAGCACCATGAGATGCAAAGGTAGGCTGTTCTTCATGGCCACGGCCCTTCGCACATCTGGATCGACGTCCGTTGCAAGCACCTCTAGGATCTCAGGCGGCACCGTTTTGTTAAGTGCAACCCATGTCCTCATGTTTGGAAAGCGGGCGATTACATCGCGCCAAACAGCTATCGGAGCGTTGTCGCGCGCCGCCCGCAGGTACTCTTCTTGGATGCTGCTCTCTCGGAGGGCAACGAATTCTTCAGCGGTCGCAATCATCAGATCCCTATTTCAGCAACGTTCCAAATGGGCTTTTGTGCTTACCTGAGATGAAGTTACCATGAGCGTCAGCATCGGCGATCCACTCGAGCTTCCCACCTCTCTCCTCGTACACTTTCCAAGCCGATCCGCCATGCCCGGCCGCATCGCGTGACCACCATGTTTTGGTCTTAGCATCCTTCAAGTATGTGCGGCCACCTACTACCTTCGTTGCTGCGGGTCTCGTAATCGTCCATAGGCGAGCAATGCGGGCCGCAGCTTGAGCCAACTTCGGTTTAGCGGCTGCGGCATAAAGAATTTCACTGTCGGAATTGCAGTTGCCGCCAATTCGGCTTGCTGCGCACTCGACGATCGTTGAAGTCAGCGGATATGCGTTCTCCATTGCACCACGGGTGATCGAACCCCAGGTTTGCGGTGATGTCAGCGATTCACCGACACCCGCGAGCATGATCAGACGAGCCGCATCCCAACCTACGCCAACGGATACGTCTGGCTTCTTGTTCTTGTCAGCTTCATCGACTGCCGCACAACCCTTTCCATCGAGGTCGTCATAAACAGTGCCGTTGGACATTTTCTGACAGGTCCGCCCCGTCGGATCCGAATACCGCAGCGGATTATTCCTCGCATACGCATACAAATTCCAACTCAGCGGATCCCCCACATCCTGATCCGCCAAATTCTCATCCGGCGTCACAAACCGCCCATACCCAGGGTTGTACTGCCG
>JAEUQC010000151.1 GCA_016789905.1 Bryobacterales bacterium
CACGACGGTGGATCTGGTGAAGAATGTGGTGTACGGGGCGGCGGGGCAGGTGACGTCGATGCAGTATATGCAGTGGCAGGACGCTGGGACGCCGAATTACTTCACGGAGACGAGGAGTTACAACGCGTTGTATCAGTTGACGTCGCAGGTGACGGGAGGAACGGGCGGGACGGCGGCGAGTATTGAGTACGCCTATTCGAATTCAGGGACGAATAATGGGCGGATTGTTTCGCGGAAGAACAATGAGCGGAGCGGGGAGGTCGTTAGTTACCAGTATGATTCGTTGAATCGAGTTACTTCGGCTTCGTCTTCGGCGGGATGGACGCAGGCGTTCGATTATGACGGGTTTGGCAATTTGTGGAGCCAGACGATGACGGGCGGGTCGGCGACGCCGATGAATGTTAATATCGAAATGACGACGAACCGGATTAATAGTTCGGGGTGGTCGTATAATCATAACGGGAATACGACTTCGATGCCGACGACGGGCGGGACGGCGATTCTGAGTTATGACGTGGATAACCGGTTGACGAGTTGGGCGGGGCCGGCTGGGACGGAGCAGTATGGGTATCTGGCGGATAACAAGCGGGTGTGGAAGAAGGCGCCGGGCGGGGCGGAGACCTACTACTTCTATGGGGCGGGCGGGCAGAAGCTGGTTACGTATTCGGTGATTGCTTCGCCGTTTTCGTTGGTGTTTCAATCGGAGAATGTGTATTTTGGCGGGAAACTGATTCGGGCGAATGGGGTTTCGGTGGTGCATGACCGGTTAGGGAGTGTGGTGGCGCGGGGTTGCGCGGATTGTTCCTCCGTTACCAAGCATGATTATCTTCCTTATGGGGAGGAGATGGGAACGGCTACTTCCGGGAATGTGGATAAGTTCGGGACTTATCATCGGGATGCTACTACGGGGCTGGATTATGCGGATCAGCGATATTTTAGTTCGGCTTTGGGGGGCGGTTTCTGAGTTCGGATCCTTATGAGGCTTCGGGAGGGGCTTCTAATCCTGGATCTTGGGGCCGGTATGCCTATGTGGGCGGGGATCCGGTGAATCACAATGACTCTGGTGGAATGGCGAAGTGTCGGGTGAGTGGATACGATGGCTTACGTGCGCGCATATGGTGCGGTAGTGATGATGGCTCGCTTGGAGATTGGCAATGGATGGATGCTCCGGGTGCGCCGCCGCTGCCGTTGGATGAGAAGGGACCGTGGGCAACCGAGGTCACAAACCGCGCAGCTTCCACGTGGGGAACTCATCTCGATCAAATGGCTGCGGGGCGGAACAAAACTACGCAAATGTATCGAGCTGCGGCGCGGAGTGCCATAACTGGTCTGGCTGACCAGTGCCAAGCCCTTTTCGCGACGACTTCCTTGCCCCCGGATTCTAGCGGTGCGTCGTTGTCAGTGTTGGTTGCGTTGACCGATGCAGCCGACAAAACCTACTTTTATGACATCAATGGGCCGGAAGCGAACATAACTTACAGTCAAGCTACGGGAGTCGACGTTACAAACAATCCAACGGTGGGCAGTGCACTAGGTCCATTTGACGCAGCGACACTCTCGCTGGGACCGCCCGGCATGGAGACCTACATGCCCCATGTTGTGCTAGGCAATCGGTTTCTAAATGCTCTTGGTCCGACGCAGAATGCATTATTAGTTCATGAGTTGTTACACGTCGCAATTGGAAGTCATGAGAGGATATTTGAATTATTGAATGTCACAACGGCATTCGCAGCATCAAACGGTGGAATCAACAATCCGAGCTTAGTATTAACGAACTTCATTCAGAATGGATGCCCACGTTAGTTGGAAAGGAGCGCCCGGTGACAATGTGGAGGTTCTGGCACATTCTGGGATTCGCGACGTTCTTTTCGCTACGCGCAGATCCGCCAAAGATAGTTGTAGGCACGGACTACTGCTGCACTTCGAGATTTGAGTTCTCCGAGGTGGAAGTATTCGCAAGGCGATTGCTACCTAGTCTATCAGGGGAGTTCTATTCGCTGATGATCGTCCCTGAAAATAAGCGGGGCAACTTGTTTTTTGGAGGTACTTCCGAGATTTCCGTTTCTTCTTGCTTCGCGAGCGCGGTGGGGATTCGGAGTGCCTTGAGTCATGCGTATTTGTTCAAGACACCGTTAGGCATTGGCTTGCACCATTGGGATTCTCGTGCAAAGAGTTATCGGTCAGTTGTGCTTTCTGGGCGAGACATTTATCAAGAAAGATTTACTGCCGGACATGTGGCTTGGATAGGCGATTATGAGCCAAAGCTGCCGCAATTGTGGCTGGTATCCGCTGGCGATGGGACCGCGGAGCAGTCGTTACGATTTGCCAAGGAAGTGGTCGGTGTGCTGCAACTTTCGAATGCCGATGTGTACCTCCGGAGCGATCCTTATTTGTGGCGACCAGACAAGTGCCCCGCATATACCGTGCCGCTTCAGTGGAGAACAGTGCCACCACTTAACGATCATGATGTCTCCCGTGTGACCATCTATTGTCGGATACGAACGGACTCGCAAAGTGAGGCTTGCATCACATTTCGGAGTCAGTAGAGTGAGGGCATGTCTGGAGGCAATGGATATGGTGAATGATGAAATGAATCGACACCTTACCGCGCGAAGCGCGGCATCCAGCAGTCCCCTTGAAGGGCCGACGGGGGTGTGTGCCGAGCATGATCGACAGCCTGAAGGTGAAAGTCCTTTTCACAACCTGATGGACGTGAAGTGATCGCGAAGCGCAAGGGCG
>JAEUQC010000161.1 GCA_016789905.1 Bryobacterales bacterium
AGACCGATTTCGGTTGTCGGGCAACCGCTCTCAGTCTGCCGGTTCTCCCACCACCCCGCGAACCCTTCTCCCTCCCTCTCTGCCCTCCGGCTGCCAGGCCTCGCTGGCACCCGCCTACCGCGGAGCGGTTTCGTTCACTCCTGTTGGGGGCGAGGCGGATTCCCGGGGTACTGTCCCGATATTTCGCCGCGAGAAGATGGTCGTGTTTTCGGTGTGGATTGAACGATCCCAGGACGCTGGCACGCCGATTGGCAGTTGGGCGGTGTTGCGCGATATGACAGTATTTTGGAGCCCCACACTGACTGGACTGTGGCTGGCGTTTGCCTTTTGCCGATCAGGGTGGCGGCGATCCAGGTCCTTCCCTTTTCAGCATGACTGGACGCTTATCGTAGGCAGACCGCCGTAGCGGATCCGGCTGTAGGTTTCGAGATATGCGCGATGAAGGGCGGCCACGCAGCGGCTGGGCGCGAAGAGTTGGCACCTTCTCCGGATGTGGAGGTTATGCTGGTCCGCTTCGGCTTATTGGAAACGAGCTCGGACACGGGTGTGGCGACGACAGCAGTGACTTGATTGCAGGACTCCCGCAGCGAGACCGTCGTTGTGCATTCTTCCCGCTTCGGGCGACGCGATCTCGAAATGACCGGTGAAACGCCGATTGGTGGGCAGGCATCGGGGGCGACTGAACAGCCGCCAGCGCCACGCAGGCCCCCACGGCCCCTGTTCGGGAACGAGATCGCGACTACTGGTTCTATACCCACCTCAGCGCGCGTTCGAGCTCAACTTCCGGGTCGCCGACAACCGGACAGTAATGAAACCCCCATATGAGATACTGCTCCTCAGTTCGAATCCACTATGGGGAGCCAACAATTGTCGTCTTGAAAACAAAGGACTTACCTTCAGCCAAGACTCTCGTTTGTTGATTCCACTAGACTTATCGGTTCGAATCCATCCAGGGGGTCTTAGACGTCACTCCCAAATTGCGCACGGATCGCCGCCAAGAAAGCGACCGGGTCGACGATCCGCAGATTAGTGATCGTCTCTGCGATGGAGGCGGCACCCTCGAGAAGGTCGCGATCACGTGACACGAGGTAATCGGCTTGACAGTCGGCAGCCAGATTGAGGTAAGGTTCGTCCTTTGGGTCGCGAGCTAGAGTGATGCCGGTTCCGACTTCATCCACGCGGACGGCGATTCGTTCGATTCGCGCTACAAACTCAGCGACTACGTCATCCGTCAACTGCTGGAACTTGGCTCGGATTTGAGGTCGGCCGATAACGTCCTGAACTTCGGCGAGGATCGCAGAACTGATGTAGAGCTCCAAGATCCCCTGTTCCGCCAGAGCAAGGCAGGCACCAGATGGACTCGCTCGTCGAGCAGCCGCCTGCAGGAAGATCATGCAGTCGAACACGACGCGCGGCCGGTGCGCAGACATCGGCTATTTGGAACGGGAACTCTTGCGCTCGGCGAGTGAGCCCTGCCGGGCCGTATCGAACAGTTGATCCAGCTCTGAGTCCGATATGCCACTAGCGGCGACCTCTTCACGAAAGCCGGCCAGAATTTCGTCGAAGGTTCTCGGACCGGCCAATTCGCGGGACACCAGAGCGCGAACGTACTGCTCTCCGTCAAGTCCGGCACTGCGAGCCTTCTGCTCAAGCCGGGGGATCATGTCGTCGGGAATCGAAACTTCGATGGTCATGCTCATAACCGTGCTCTGAACCATTATGGCCGAACCAACCACGCTACGCACGCAACTGAATTCAGCGAGTTTACTCGCGATCCACGTTTGTCCACATTCCAGGAGCCGTTGGGCGACGGTCACTGCGCCGCTAAGCCCTGCATTTGCAACGGAACCGTTCGAAACGCATCCATCAAGGGGAGCCAACAAGTCTTGCGTTGAAAACAAACAACTTAACCTCGGCTGTAATATTCTTCTACTGATTCGATTAGGGTTAACAGTTCGAATCCGCCATGGCCTCACGCCGCTTAGCCGACGTGCACAACTTGCCTGGGCTCAATGCCCGCAAGCGCCGCAAGGCACTCTGGCATGATCGGCAGCAGGTCTTGAATCCGATTGGATCGTGCCCGAACGATCAGGACAGCGATTCCTTTGGTGTCCAAATTCTGCTGGTAGGGCAGGTTCTTGTCGAGCGTCAGCAGCACGTCGAACAGTGAGTCGGCCAAAGCCAGCAACTCGCCGTTCTTCTTGCCGGACCACCCGCATTGAACGACCGTGCGGCACTCGTGGCCAATCAAATGCGCGGCCAACTTGCGCGGCAAGTTTTCATCCAGGAGGATTCTCATCGACGGGCGGTGAGAATTACCTTGGCTTCTTCGAGCGCGGCAATAGCGGCCGCGCGGCTAACGGATGGGAAGTTGTCGAGGAACTCGTCGAGGGTGTCGCCCGCTTCGAGGTAATCGATTAGCGAATCCACGGGCACACGGGTTCCGCGAAAGCACGGCGTGCCGCCCATGATTTCAGGATCGCTGGCGATAACGGATTCGTGGGGCATGGCAGTTTCCTGCTCCCAGTCTAACAAGGCCGCAGTCGCGTCGAAGAAGCCCGAGGATGTCTTGGAAGCAAAGGGCATCACTCCCCCAACAGGCCGAGGGGATTTGCTTCATTGCAGGCTGCGAGCGTAAAATCGCTTTGGCGGGTGGTCTATGGTGAAGGTCCCGGATGCTCGATAGTCTTCGCCCTACAGCCCCCAAAGAAGGCTCGCCGTCCAAACGGGTGTGTCTGCGGGTAAGACCCCAGCCGCCTCCACTCCCATGAACGACGGTTTTCCCCAATTTGGTCCTTCCGCCAAACAGGGCAACCTGGGCGTTGGAATTGTGAGCAGGGTCGTCGAGGACGGGTTCGGCTGGCTGTTCAAACGGAATCATCAAGAATACGACTTCGGCATTGACGGCCAAATCGAAGTGGTCACCGACCTGGGTGCGGTTACCGGCCAGATGCTTGCCTGCCAGATCAAATGTGGCACTTCGTTTTTCCGTGAGTCGAACGAACAGGGCTTTGTATACAGAGGCGAGAGCAAGCACTTCAACTACCACGCCCATTATCCGCTGCCGGTCATCGTCATCATCGCTGACCCAGAGACCAGAGATGCATATTGGGTTCAGTTCCAAAAACAGGACGCTGAAATCACCGAGGCGAGCTGGAAGCTGCGCATTCCCCGCGACAACAAGCTGTCGGCGTCGAAAGCGGCGATAGAGGCTCTCCTCCCACCGGCTATAGATCACCTTTCAGAGCTTCGAGAATACTGGCGGATCAACAAGCTGCTCATGGGAGTTCAGACGGTCTTGTTCACGATCGAACGGGAGGAGGTGGAAGCTGGAGACATATCTCGCATTGAGGATTTCCGAACGCGCATCACCTCGGCCAAGGAACTGGCGTTGCATTGCCAGGGGAAGATCGAGTTCTCATTCTCGGGGTACGATGATGACCCGCGACAGCTCTACGAGATTGATGAGGTCAAGCGATACATCGAGATTTTCGATGAAGCGTTCCCCGAGCTCTTTTTCTTCGTGCGAACAGAAGACCCGATGACCACGCTCACGTTGTTTCTGTTCACGCTGTTCGGCGTTGGCGTGGAGGGGGACTGGCCCAACAGGAAGGTCATCGTTGATACCAGGAGTAGTGGCCCATTTTTGAGGAGTCACTTCGACTCATTGAACCTTATCTCGGAATGGGTGGGACTACCGGACGCGGAGATCCTTCGGATTTCCAAGGCAGTGATGAAGCCGCTTGGATTCCCTCCTGAAGAAGGTACTACCGCTCAAAACCGCGAAAGTGTATGACCAGGCGGCGGTCGAGCGTTATGCTACCGCCCATGAGCAAGGCACCAAACTACGGCGAACCAGTAGGGGGTTCCGGTTTCGACAAAGAACCGGCTTTCATTGCTGGGCTGGCCAACCGCAAGACCTCCCCGAGGTGATCCGTAAGCTTGATGGTCCGGAAATCTGCCTACAGAATGAAACTTTTGCTTTCGGCTTGAGCGAAGGGTTGATTTCGGAGCGGCCACCTGATGGGGCCATAGCGAAAGGCTTGTCCATAGTACGCGTCAGTCCGGTCATATTCCGCCCGCTAACCCTTGCATTTGCAACGGAACAGTTCGAAACGGATCCATCAAGGGGAGCCACCGACTTTCGCGTTGAAAACAAAGCACTTCGTGAATTGCAAGCTCGTAAGTGCTTTGTTCCTGGGTTCGAATCCATTCTGGCTCTTCGTAGCCAATGAGAGATTCGAGATTGTGCAAGCGCACTTGCACAATTAGGCTCCACCGCTACACCGATACCACCCCGAGTTCAGTTCTATCTCTTCTGACTCCCAAATTCGACCGGCGATGAAACAATAGGCCACCGTAGCGAGGAGCATTCCCGCCAGCAGGCCCACATAGTAGTAGGCGAGAACGCCATCCACGCCAGGACGCCGACCATGAGGGGGACGAAGATCCGGAAGTAGCCGAGATCCCGCAAGCCGAGCGGACTCCAGACGTCGCGGACCAAACCGAAGGTGAAACCGACAAAGACGGGAATGGCGGTGAGCAGGCGGAACAGCGCGATCTGGGACGGGGACAACTGAAGGATGTTCTTCAGCATGTAGGACGTGGGGATGTCGAGGAGAAAGGCAGTGTTCACCAAATTGACGAGCAGCGACATGAGGCCGAAATAGAGGACCACTTGGCGGGGGTTGAGCAAGCGGTCGGTCTGGTCCATGGGCAATCGGAAATCTAAGCATCCCGCGGGAGATCTGCATGCCTTCCGCCGGTGGGCTCAAGCCGGTGCGTGGGTTAGCCTGCAAGAGTTGGCTCAGCCTTTCCTTGCGGTGAAAAGCGTTGCTGGCAGTGTGGGCTCCAAAGCGGCGTGTTGCGAGATCGTGCAACTGCTGGTGGGAGCGTTTCTCAAGACGGACCCGCTAGCCTTGGGCGCCGGACTGACGGCGGCTGAATTCGAGGCCTTTGTGGCCTTGTTGGCGGCGCATGTGATGGGCCAGGGGCTGACCATCGTCGCGAGGTGTGTCGAGACCGGAGAGATGGCCGCGGTGCTGCTAACGGAGGATTCCGCTACTCCGCCGCCAGCTGGTATGGAAGGGTTAAGCCCCAAGTTCCGCCCGATTTTCGACATCCTCGGCCGCTTGGACGCGGAATATACGGCGGAGCGGGTTTACGGCGCCGGCGAATGCGCGCATCTCTATTTATTCGGGGTGCCCGAACAATTCGCGGGAGGAGGGATTGCCCAGCAATTGGTGACGCGTTAACTGGCCAACGCCGCCCAACGGGGGTATCGCATCGCCGTGGTGGAGGCGACGAACCGGACCTCGCAGCACATCTTCCGGAACCAGGGTTTTGCCGAGCGGGTATGGGGGTCGTACCGGGATCACCGGTATGACGGCAAAGCGCATTTTGCGGCGTTTGAGGAACATCGGGGGCCGCTGTTGATGGACCAGATGCTTGAGCCGGTCTCAGACTCATAGAATATAGGGATGCGAAACGTCCAAGGAAATGCAGCCCCGCGGGTACTCGCTGCAGTGCTCCTCGCCGCGCTACCCACTTCAGCGCAACCCTTCGCTCCTGCTATTCCCAAGTTCTGGGACGATCGCGAAGTGGAGAGCTTCGAGGTCCCGCTGGCGAATCCACGGTATTCCCCCCGCCACATGAGTTCGGCGGAATATTACTCGCTCAAGGTGCGACCGATCTACAAGACCTATCCCGTGTACGCAACGGGACGAGAGCCGGCCGGCTATCGCGAACACTTGAAGACGCTGGAACCCGAGATCATTTTCGACCCGGCGAAGTTGCGCAGCGAAGCCGATTGGGTTGCCGCCGGAAAAGTCGTCTTTGAGTCGGAACCACTGGTGTTACCAGCGCCGGAGAAGGGGGTCTTATTTCCCACACCGTTGCCTCCGAATGCCGACGGCACGCTGCCGTTCTTTGTGCCGGGAGCGCGCTACATCATCCGAAAGAAGGGCGTGCTGGAGGTTGGGATCAACGCCTGCGCCGGCTGTCATACGCGGGTGATGCCCGATGGCTCCTATTTGCGAGGGGCGCAAGGCGCGTTTGATTTTCCGGCGTCAGCCGAAGATGTGGAAAAGGCGCGTAACCGCACACCCGAATTGCTTCGCGCCTATCAGGAACGGTCCTGGATTCTGTACGGGGCGCCGTGGGTGGAGACCAAGGAAAGCTACTTCGCCAGGCTGACGAAGGAAGCGGCGCTTGAGCACCTGGCCTTGAGCCGGCCAGGGATCCTGCCGCGGCAGGGCACCAGCGAGTTCGCGCCGCCGCATATTCCTTCGCTGATCGGCCTGCGGGACCGCCGGTTCCTGGATGCCACGGGATTCGCCCGGCATCGCAACATCGGCGATCTGGCCCGTTATGCGATTACCAACCAAGGTCTAGACACTCTGGCCCACTATGGCGATTTTCAGCCGAGCGACAAGGCTACGGCCTTCAGTTCGGAAATGGGCACTCGTTATAGCGACGAACAACTCTACGCGCTCGCCCTTTACATCTACTCGCTGCAGCCGCCACCAAACCCGAACAAGCCTAATCCACTTTCCGGGCGAGGCGAGAAGATTTTCGTCCAGCAAGGGTGCGCCGGCTGCCACCCCGCGCCGCACTATACGAACAACAAACTGACGCCGGCGAAGGGATTCGCGGTACCCGAGGAGATGAAGCGGTCAGGAGATGTGTTGAACGTTTCGGTCGGCACCGACCCGACGCTCGCCTTGCGGACGCGGCGCGGCACCGGCTTTTACAAGGTGCCGTCGTTGCGGGGCGTATGGTATCGCAACGCATTTGGACATGGCGGCTGGGTCGACACGCTGGAGGAGTGGCTCGATCCGGCGAGGCTGAAGCCCGACTTCGTGCCGAAGAATCGCCACGCGCCGCGTGGGCCGGTGCCCGGCCATGAGTTCGGCTTGAAACTTGCGGCAGGCGACCGGGCCGCGCTCATCGCATTCTTGAAGACGCTTTAGATCGGGTTGGCGCGTTGATGGTCTCTAACCGGGCTTGGAGGGAAGCGCCGGCCGTGTGCGACGATACCGCTATGCTCAGCGAAACGATACAAGATTCTCCGGAAGCCAGGAAGGCGGTATTTCGAAAATTGGTGGATATCTATGCCGCCGGAGACGTCTCGGCGCTGGATGAAGTCGTTGCGCCCAGTTATGTCGGGCACCCGTCGGCGGGCGACCGCGACCGGGAGGGACTTCGTCAAAGCATTCTGTACTTCCACAACCTGTTCCTCTATAGGAAAGACTCCTTTCGCATTGAAGATCAGTTAGTCGACGGCGAGAAGGTTGTTACGCGAATGACCGCCCATGTCCAGATACGCGAATCCGGGGAACCCGTAACGCTCCTGGGTATCAACATCGCTCGCATTGTAGACGGCAAACTGGTTGAAGAGTGGAACACCTGGGAACAAGCGAAAGCAACCGAAAAGCTGAACCCAGCCATGCTGAGTGCGTAACGCAACCAACTCATCCTGAGTTCTCATTCAGTGATAAAGAATGAGTAGCTGGTTTCGGGCTCGCCGGTGTCCATTTGGTCGGTATCAAACCAAGCCGCGGAAGTCAGTCATTATTTTTGCTTCAGGAAGCGGATACCACGCATGAGTGGACGGCAGAGCACATCTCTCTGTTCCTGGCGTGCCAGGCGAGCCAGCCAGTTACTGAAGCGGGTAGTACGAGCTCTAAGGCTGAGCCGAGTTTGGTCGAATCGGAAGATCCTCTGAAGAAGGTCCCGGCTCGAGTTGCAGGAAAGCTTCAGCCCACCGAAATTGACGCCCTGGTGGAGGCTGTCGAGCAGGGAGCAGTTCCGCGCGACATCGACGCTCAACTATCAAGCGGCGCCCGGTCAGAGATTGGACGTGACCTCAACGCAGCTGAGAAAACGGTTATTCGGAAGAACTTCCTGGATGCATGTCGCGCTCGAATGTGCCGGGCGCGCTCCTTAGGACGCTAACCCTTGCATTTGCAACGGAACAGTTCGAAACGCATCCATCAAGGGGAGCCAAAAATTCTCGCGTTGAAAATTAAGGGCTTATTCTTGGCGGGCAACTCCGCCCGTTGATTCCATTAGGCTTATCGGTTCGAATCCATCAAGGGGCACAGGGTATTTTGGTCGGGCAGTTTTCGTTCGGCCATTTGAGTCCTGCTGAGCGAACAAACAGTTGATCTAGCTCCGAATGCAATATACCAATGGCGGCCTCATCTCGAAGCCACCCGGAGTCTTGTTTTCCGAGCCCACTCGGCAATTGGGTTAGTACGCCGGTTCCGCGCTAGCGTTTGAGAGAGGCGTAACCTTCATGGGCGGCCCACACTTCGGGCGCCGGCATCGACAGTGTGATACACTTCGTATATACGTTGTGAAATACGAATGGGACGAACGGAAGAATCGACAGAACCAGCGTAAACATGACGGCGTCTCATTCGAACTGGCTTCGCTGGTTTTTGAGGATGGGCGATGTCTTATCGGTCCGGATCGCATCGACGAAGCGACCGGGGAGCAAAGATGGCATGCCCTTGGCAAGGTTCAACTTGAACCACGCGCGACAGCCGTTCTTTTCGTAGTTCACGTATACCGTGAGGTGCTCAATGGCGAGGAAATCATCCGAATCATCTCGGCGCGTGCCGCTGAAAAGCATGAAGTCAGAAGATATCAAGAGCAGGCAATGGACTGAGGCGGAGCGAAGCGTCGTGCGCCGGCTGGCAAGCCGTCAGGCGGACGGCGACGATTCCCATATTCAGTTCGAAGGCGCTCCGCGCCTGACCAAGAAACAATTGGAGCAAATGACACGATTGCGTGACTTGCCCCAGCGAAAGGTGCCCGTAAGCGTCCGGCTTGATCCGGCGGTTGTTGAGTGGCTTAAATCCAAAGGTAGGGGCCACTTGACGCGGATCAACGATATTTTGACGTATCTCATGGAATCCGAGCGTTCGCCCACGTCCAGCAGGCAGCCATAAGATTGTGTCAGTGTGTCGCTAACCCCTGCACTTGCAACGAAACAGTTCGAAATACATCCACCAAGGGGAGCCAAATCTGTTTTTCGCCCGTCGAAGCCTCGATTGAGTTTTCCTTTGAAGCACTCGCCGAGTTTGAAAGGGATATTATGCGGGAACGGGCGCGGGCGGGTTTGGAGCACGCGCGGTCGCAAGGCCAACGACTCGGCCGACCGCCGACAGCCGCTGGCAAAGCGGCCCCCGTCATGGACCTGCTTCTCGCAGGAATCAGCAAATCGGAGATTGCGCAACGGTTGAAAATCGGTCGAACATCGGTACGGCGACTGCTGGAACAAAAGAAATCTTGATCGGAACCGGCTTGCGCAGGCTTGCCGAAAGGACGCAAGCCAGTAGCAATAATGTGAGCTTGCGCATGAACCATTGGACTCCATGCCTGAAAGACTTTTTCCCGGTACGACGGCTTTTGGGACTGACATCAGTTTCGCTTCAACAGCAACGAGCGGCCCGTCGGGGAGGAGCCGATCGCCTCAAGCGGGTTCCAAAGTGAAGGCGCCCCTGCAGAAACGACAGCGCTTGCCCCAGACCGGACGGGAGAATTGCGGGGAGAATGGCAGGAGACCCAGTTGATCGTGGCACTACCGGAAGCCGAAACGCCGAGATGGATGTGCGTGCGGGAGGAGTTTGGGTCGCCCGGGAGAAGCCTTGCGTTTTCTACGGCTGGCGGAGGGGTTACAGCAGGACCGTTTCCGGCTCGGTCCTGCTGGCCGGCACGGAGTTGGCCGCGGGCTGTTTGGAGAACGACATCGAGACCTTGCGGGAATTTCGGCGCCGGGCTCACTTCGGAATAGCCGCGAATTTTAACGCAGATAAGGCGCGACGTTTTTCTCGATCTGTTTGAGTTCCCGCTCACTGAGTGGCAGTTTTCGAAACGACTTCCATGCTGCCGGCGGCGGGGAGTCCGAAGCATATAGCAGACGCTCCATACCAATGGCCCGAAGTTGCCGTTGCAATGTATCCTGCTTCGACTCCCACGCCATCACCGACACATCGAAATGCATGAGTTTCACCCGAGCATCCTTGGCGACAATTGCATCGACGAAAACGTCCAGTGCTTTGTCAACCCCTTCGTCCTCATATCGCCCCGCACTTGCCAGATGCGCGATCTGGACCACAACGTTCCCAGCTTCCGGCAGCACGTGTTCAAGGAATATCCGGGCCTGTTTAGCTCCCCATGGGCGACCGTGGTCGATGTTCGGGCGAATATGAACAACGATCGCCATGCGGTGACGGTTGGCGGCAGCAAAGACACGCTTCATCTGCGCAACATGGCCGGGCTTGTCCAATTCCACGTCCGAATTGCCGAAATGGAGCTTTAGGCCACGACGAAGTCCAGGATGTTTGGCGCAGCGGTCGATCTCTCGAAGCGCATACTCTTTCAGTGGATTGACCCCGCAAAACGCCACCAGGCGCCCCTTGTAGAGGGCCGCTTGCGAAGCGGTCCAGTTGTTCTCCGCTTTCACCCGCGCATACTCATTCGCTACGGCAGGACGAAATGGGTTGCCAAACTGATACGCAACGGAGAGCACGACGCCGCGCTGGATTCCGGCATCATCCATCTGCCGGATCAATTCTTCAGCGGTCAGGGCGAATCCCTGTGGCGGTGCAATCGTGGAACGAAGCAGATGTAAATGATGATCCGCGGCAGGTTGCGGCTTTAAGGTTACGCCGCCGAAGATGACAGCGCCGACGAAAAACAATAATCGATTCATGCCTCGATGAGCTTATCAGGCGTCTGGAGGGTGGAGCGTCCGAAAGGTGTAGCCTGTGCGCGAACATTACGGTCAGACATCATCGAGCTTAGTGATCGCTCCTGAATCACCGCCGATGGGGAAGCCGGCATGTTGCTACAGAACCGGACAGGCGGAGGGGCCGCGTGAGAAGCGACTACCTAACGGCGAGGGAGAGATTTCAGTTAAAGCGTCGGGAGAGTGACGGCGTTCGAGACGCGGTTGTTGGATTCGACTCGCAACGGTGTCGTATCGCCGGAGGGCGCGGCGGCGGGCACGATGAAATTGATCTGATCGAGCCCGGCGAAGCCGGGGGCGCGGCCGGCGTAGAGGACTTGCGCCTCCAGATTACCGACGAAGACTTTTGGCAGGAGTTTGGCCCACTGGAGGCCATCGCGTGTTTCCGTGGCGCCGAGGCCAGTTAAGTAGAGACTGATGGCGTCGCCGGCGCGGGCCTTGTTGGAGGTAGTGATGACCATGCCGGAAAGGGCGTTGAGTGCCGAGGCGGGGCCAGCGCCGGTGCCGAGTTGGGTGAAGATGGCCGGGACGGCGGGTTCGATAAGTACGTTGATGGCGCTGGCGCCGGCGGGACCTTTTACCGTTAGAGTCAGCAGGCCGCTGGCGTCTTCAGGGAGGATGGCGTTGAGCTGCGTGGGACCGGCGAACTGCAGGCCGATGGGAGTGGCGCCGGAGAGGAGTTGGGTGCTGGCCAGCGAGGTGGGCAAGGGGAGAGCCTGCGCGGCGGCGCTTTCGGTGGAGAGCGTTGCGCCATAGAGGCTGATAAACATGCCCGGGGCCAAGGTGCGCGTGGGTACACGACCCGCGGCGGGCAGGACGGCGGCGGCGCGGGGACCCGGTTTGACGACGTTCACCGAATAGAGTCCGCCGGTGACGGTTTGGGAGGCGGTGACGTTTCCGGTGGCGATAGCGACGGTCAAGTTCTGCGGGCCGGTGGCGATTTGTTCGGCGTAGTGGAAATCCGATACCTTCGCAAGCTGGGTGGTGCCGGCGGCGACGCTATTGACGTTGGTGAGGAGCGCGTCGTCTTTATCGCGGGCGACGACGAGGAGACCGCCACGGGTGGAGCCGGTGGGATCGGCTTCGAGACTGCTGCCGAGGGTGCGCCACTCTTCGGTGCCGGTGATGAAGCTACGGATGATGCGCCAGGAGAGATGATCGTCGCCATTGACGTTGGCGATGAAGGGGGGGCGGGCGCAACTGGCGGCGACGAGGACGAGGAGGCCGACGTCGGTGTGGCAGTAGGGGACGGTGCGTGTGCGGGCGGGATCGGCGGCGAAGGAGAGAGAGGCGGAGGGGACGGGGACGAGACCGTCTGTACCGCCGGCGACGGAGCCGATGACGGAGAGAGCGTCGACGCCGCGGAGGTCGTCACCGCCCTGGTTCCAAGTGGCGAGATCAAAGATGAACCGGCTGCCGGGTAGGATTTGGCGGACCTGCGGATCGGCGCCGCCGAAGGTGAGGAGCGTAGGGGCGAGGCCAGGGCCGAAGTGAGGGGTGGCGAGGAAGACGGCTTTGCGCACCTTGTGGTTGGCGGGCGGGCGGAAGGTGTTGGGCGCGGTTTGTTTGCCGGCGAGATAGGCGCGGAGAATGAGGCCGCCCATGGAGTGGACGACGACATCGACCTGGGGCGCGTTGACGGCGGCGATGCGAGTGGCGAGGGCGGCGGCGATGTCTTCGATGGACGGGCGGGCGACGCCGGCGGGGGCGGGGACGGAGCAGTTGTTGAAGAAGATGACTTCGCGGCCGAGGTCGCGGAGGCGCTGGGGGAGTTGGCCGAAGGTGCTTTCGGCAGTGACGGAATCGCAGGGCGGGACTTGATAGCCGTTGATGAGGACAACAGGTTGAGGAAAGGCTGGGATGGCGAACAGTAAAAGGAATAAAGACCGCATTCGCCTATTGAATCACGAAGTCGTCACCGGTGGCATGGATGCGTTCGAGGAGTGCGCCGCGCATTTCGGCGACGACCTGCATATGGAGAGCGCTGGGGTTGGTGAGCAGGTTGCGGGTTTCGCCAGGGTCCTTGGCGAACTCATAGAGCGCCTGGCGGCCGGATTTCCACGCGATGAACTTGTAGGTACGGGTGCGGACGAGGCGGTATGGCTCGACGGCCTGTTTGATGGCAAGGGCTTCGGGGCGCGGATCGACCCAGGAGGCGAAGGCGTGTTCGTGGCTGGCGGGTTGATTGGAGAGAAGGGGCTT
>JAEUQC010000097.1 GCA_016789905.1 Bryobacterales bacterium
GCGACCGACGCGGTCCGTCAGTGGGTCTATAAGCCCACGCAGCTCAACGGCGAACCCGTCGAAGTGCAGACCCAGATCGACGTGAATTTCACGTTGAGCAACTAACCACGTTTTCGTTTCCTCAATTTCGATTCCGGCGCCCACCGGGCCGGTCTCAACCGTCACCACGGCGGTCAAAACAGCTTACGCTTTCAGCGGCGCGAAAGTTCCGCTGAAAGCGCCCAACCGGGCCGTAAACAAAAACGGTCTGCCCGGCGCTCCGCAAGGTCGCCGTTATAAGAAGCCGGTAAACCGGCATACTGATTCAATTCAACTCGCAGGAGAAAATCATGGTTCTTCAAATGCAGGTATGGGCGCTTAACCTGATGGCTGGCGGTGGTGCCGTTTCCTTCGACCCCGCTGACATGTGGGCCCAGATGGGCTGGCTGGCCAAGGCCGTCGTCATCGTCCTCTTCATCATGTCCGCATGGTCGATTGGTGTGATGATTGATCGCCTCATCGCCTTCAATGCCGCTCGCAACGAATCGCGCAAATTCGCGCCCGCCGTTGCCGGCGCTCTCCGGGAAGGCAAGCTTGATGAAGCCATCAAGATCGCCGACCGCTACAAGAAGTCTCACCTGGCCAAAGTCGTTGTTGCCGGCCTCCAGGAATTCCACTCCCACAACGTTTCCTCCGAACTGTCGGGCGAAACCATTGATGCTTCCCGCCGCGCTCTCGAACGCGCCGAAGCGATTGTGTCCGCTGAATTGAAGCGTGGTATCAGCTCGCTGGCCACGATCGGTTCCACCGGTCCCTTCGTCGGTCTGTTCGGTACCGTCGTCGGCATCATCAACGCGTTCAAAGGTATCGCTTCGGAGAAGTCCACCGGTCTCGGCGCTGTCGCCGGCGGTATTTCGGAAGCCCTGGTCACCACCGCTATCGGTCTGTTCGTCGCCATCCCGGCCGTTATGATGTTCAACTACTTCAACGGCCGTATGGAATCGTTCACCGTCGAAATGGGCAACTCTTCCTCCGAGCTGGTTGACTATTTCATCAAGCGGATGCAGAAGACCGGAGCGAAGCACTAAGCTTCCTTCCGTTCCCGCTCTCTCTTACCGCCCGTTGGCGAGTTGAATCCCGTGCCCGGGCGGGGGCTCCACCCCCGCCCGCCAGCGCGGTTCCCAAGGAGAAAGTATGTCCGGCTTTGCCAAAAGAGAAAAACCAAAATTGTCCGGCCCCATGAACGAGATCAACGTCACGCCCATGGTGGACGTGATGCTCGTCATGCTCATCATCTTCATGGTGATCACGCCCATGCTCTCCAAGGGCATCAGCGTCGATCTCGTGCAAACCAAGAACCCGATCGCCATGCAAAACGCCGACAAGGATGACGCCATCCTCGTCTCCATCACCAAGGATGGCAAAGTCTATCTCGGGTCCGACCAGTTCAACAACCTCAGCGATATGGGTGTCAAAGTGAAGGACCGCCTCACCACTCAGCTCGATAAGACCGTCTATCTCAAGAGTGATTCGCGCGCCCGCTTTGAGCGTGTCGTGGAAGTAATCGATAATCTGCGTGGATTTGGTGTCGACCAGCTTGGTCTGCTCACCGAACAGATCAAGGAAGCTGGCGCCGCCCCGGCAGCCCCGCCTCCCGCCGGTATCTGATCCATACTTGGCTGATTTTCTTCGACCCCATTTTTAAGGAGCACTACTATGTCAATGGACATGGGCGGTTCGGGCGGTGGTCCCGCCGCCAATATTAACGTCACGCCTCTGATCGACGTGTTGCTCGTGCTGCTGATTATCTTCATGGTCATCACCCCGCTCACGCCGAAGGGTTTGGACGCCCTCGTTCCGCAGCCCCCGCCGCCGAATGCCCCGCCTCCTCCCCCGAATCAGGACCGGACCGTTGTCATCATCATCAATAAAGACAAGTCGATGATGCTCAACACCGAGCCCGTTCAGGAAGCGGCGCTTGGCAATCGTCTGATGGAAGTCTTCAAGACCCGCGCCGAACGCGTCGTCTTCGTCAAAGGCGATCCCGATCTCGAGTTCATGACCGTTGCCAAGGCGATCGACATCGCCAAGGGCGCGGGCATCGACAAAGTCGGTCTCATGACGCCTAAGATCGAAGCCGGCCAGTAGTCCGGACCAGTTCGCATACGAAGGAGATTTCGAGTGAAACTTACATTCCAACGCGTTTCGACCACACTCGCCGCCCTGGTCCTCCTGCTCTCGACCGCCGGCTGCAACCGGCTCCAGTCTCGCGACAACCTCAACAAGGGAGTCCGCGAATACAAAGGAGCCAAGTACGCCGAGGCCGTCAAGTACTTCCAAAAGTCGATCGAACTCGACCCCGATTTCGCCACCGCTCGCCTCTATTTGGCCACCGCCTACATGAGCCAGTGGATCCCCGGCGCCGATTCGGAAGAGAACAATAAGTACGCCCAGGCCGCCGAAGACAATTTCAAACAGGTCCTCGAAAAGGACCCCAACGATAAGCTCGCCATCGCCTCCATCGGCTCGATCTACTACAACCAGAAAAAGTTCGACGCCGCCAGGGAATGGAACGAACGTCTCCTCAAGGTCGACCCCAAGAACAAGGAAGCCCTGTACACCCTCGGCGTTATCGCCTGGGGCAAGGCCTATCCCGTTCGCGGCGAGGCCCGCGCCAAGCTCAGCATGAAACCGGAAGACCCCGGACCGCTGAAGGATAAGAAGGTGCGCGAAGAGGTGAAGGCCAAAAACCTTGGCCTCGTTCAGGAAGGCATTGCCAACCTTGAAAAGGCCGTCGCCATCGATTCCAACTATGACGACGCTCTCGCCTATCTCAACCTGATGCACCGTGAACTCGCCGACCTCGCCGATTCCACCGACGACTACAAGAAGGAAATCGCCACCGCTGACGATTTCGTTCAGAAGACCCTCGATGCGAAGAAGCGTAAGGCCGAAGAAGCCGAAAAGAAGGCTTCCCAGGGCATCAAGAACGACCTCAAGTAGTTTCGCCTGAAATCGCTGTTTTCATGGCCGGTTGCCTCTCGTTGTGTGTACCCTGTATTTATAGGGGTTTCATTCGGTGAGTCAACCGGCCAAGTTGTCTGATGTCCCGCAACGGCTGCCTTCCGGCGAGCCTCCTCCCTCCGCGCCCGTCGAACCCATCCTCGATTCCCTCTTCCAGTCCCTCCTCGCCAAGTTTGAAAAAACCCATCCCGGCGAAGACTCCGCGCCCATCACCGCCGCCTTCCAGCTGGCGCTAAAAATGCACGCCGGCCAGAAACGGCAGTCCGGCGAACCCTACCTTATCCACCCGCTCGAAGTCGCCCACATCCTTGCCGGCATGACCACGGACCGCACCTGCCTCATCACCGGCATCCTGCACGATTTGGTGGAAGACACCGGCGTCACCATCGACCAGCTTCGCAAGCAGTTCGGCGACGATGTGGCCGCCTGTGTCGACGGCGTCACGAAACTCGCCAAGCTCAAATTCTACTCGCGCGAGGAACGCCAGGCCGAAAGCGTCCGCAAAATGCTCCTCGCCATGGTGAAGGACATTCGCGTGGTCCTGGTCAAACTTGCTGACCGGCTCCACAACATGCGCACGCTTGCCGCCCTTTCCGCCGAACGCCAGGAGCGCATCGCGCAGGAGACGCTGGAAATCTACGCCCCCATCGCCCACCGCCTCGGCATGGGCAAGGTGCGCGCTGAACTCGAAGACCTGGGATTCCAGTACACCGATCCGCAGGCGTTCCGCGAAATCCTCGACGCCATGGAGTCCAAGCGCAAGGCCAGCCAGGGGCTGCTCGACGAAATCCGCGCCGCTGTGGAAGTAAAGCTCCGCCGCGAAGGCATTCCCGCCCGCATTGAGGCCCGCCTCAAACGCCCCTATTCCATCTGGCAGAAGCTCAAGCGCCAGAAGATTTCCATTGATCAGGTTTACGACCTTCTCGCCGTTCGCATCATCACCGATTCGGTCAAGAACTGTTACGCCGCCCTCGGCACCCTGCACGGCGATTGGCACCCCATCCCTGGCCGCATCAAAGACTTCATCGCCATCCCGCGGCCCAATCTCTATCAGTCGCTGCACACCTCCGTCATCGGCCCCGGCGGCCAGCCCTTTGAAGTGCAGATCCGCACCGAAGAGATGCATCGCATTGCCGAGGACGGCATCGCCGCCCACTGGAAATACAAGGAGGGCAACAAGCACGCCGTTCAGGACGAACAGCAAATCGCGTGGCTCCGTCAACTCGTCGAATGGCAGCGGGAAATGCACGATCCCGGGGAGTTCATGTCCACGCTCAAAGTGGATCTGTACCCCGAAGAGGTCTATACGTTCACGCCGAAGGGCAAGGTGATCGTCCTGCCCAGGGAAGCCACGCCCATCGATTTCGCCTACGCCATTCATACTGAAGTCGGCAATCAGTGCGTCGGCGCCAAGGTCAATGGACGCATCGTTCCGCTCAAATACAGCCTGAAAAACGGCGATGTCATCGACATCCTGACCCAGCAGGGCCACCTGCCCAGCAAGGACTGGCTGGCCATCGCCAAGACATCCAAGGCGCGCAATAAAATCAAGGCGGTCATCAATACCACTGAACGCGCCAAGGCCGTCGAAATCGGCGAAAAGTATCTGGAAAAGGAAGCCCGGCGCTTTGGCGTCCAGTGGAAAAAGGTAAACCGCGAACAGCTCCTCGCCGTCGCCAGCGAGTACGGTTTCCCGAAAATGGAGGACCTCCACGCCGCGCTCGGCTACGGCAAGTTCTCCGCCCGCCAGGTGCTCATCAAGCTCGCTCCTGAACAGGTGGAGGCCACCGAAAGGGCGAACGCGCCGGTCGAAACGCCTTCCCCCGCCGCGCTCGTCGAGCGCGCCAATGCCGACAAGGACCTCGTTATCCGCGTCAAAGGCATCGACGATGTCATGGTCTACCGCGCCAAGTGCTGCAACCCCATTCGCGGTGAGTCCATCGTCGGCTACATCACCCGTGGCAAGGGCGTCGCTGTGCACTCCACCAACTGCACCAACGTGCAGAATCTCATGTACGAAGTGGAGCGCAAGATCACCGTCGAGTGGGTTCGTTCCACTGAGGACACTTTCGCCGTTCGCCTGACCGCCTATGCCGATGACCGACCCGGCATTCTCAGCCATCTCACCAGCGTCGTTTTCCACGAAGGCTCCAACATCAAGGCCCTCGAAGCCCAGCCCGATGAACAGCGCGGCGACGGCAGCGCCATCATCAATGTGCTCCTCGACGTGAAGGACAAAAAACAGCTCGAACGCGTCGTCGCCGCCGTGCGCCGCATCTCCGGCATCCGCGACGTCGAACGTGTGAACTAAGATCTCATGACGCAAGCCGAACCCGAACACATCGCCATCTCGAAATCCAAGGGCATCGAAATCGATTGGATGGACGGCGCCCACTCTTCGCTCCCGCTCGAACTCCTCCGCCGCGAGTGCCCCTGCGCCAACTGCACCGGCGCCCACGGCAACGAGCCCCAAAAATGGGCGCCCGATACGAACCCGCTCAAAATGTACCAGCCCAAGCTGAAGATGGAGTCCGTTGAAGCCGTTGGCAATTACGCCATCCGCATCTACTGGAACGACGGCCACAACGCCGGCATCTATAGTTTTTCCCACTTGCGCGATCTCGCGAAACAAGAGTGAATTTGCGCCCGCGGGCCATTGACACAATCCCCGCCTGGCGCCACACTGGGCGAGATACTTCGCACTCTTATCCCTCTTGGGTTCTAACTCTCGCAAAGGTGGGACCCCACATGCCCCGCCCGGTGGACGCCTGGCGGGGCATCGTTGTCTGGGAGAGAATAGAGCGATGCGGAAATCCGATCTGCCCACGCCGGCGCTTGTTGTCGATCTCGATCTGATGGAGGCCAACGTTGCCGCCATGCAGACCGTCGTCGCCAGCGCCGGCAAACAGCTTCGCCCGCACGCCAAGGCCCACAAGCGCGCCGCCATCGCCCGGCGGCAAGTGGAGGCCGGCGCCGTTGGCGTCTGCTGCGCCACCCTCGGCGAAATGGAGACCATGGTGCGCGCCGGCATTTCCGTGTTGCTCACCACCCCCGTTGCCGCCGCCGTGAAAACCGATCGCATCGCCGCGCTCGCCGCCTTGGGCGATGTCACCGTTGTCGTCGATCATCCCTTCCAGGTGGCGCTCTACGCCGATTCGGCCGCCCGCGCTGGCGTTGTGCTCAACACGCTCGTCGATCTCGACATCGGCGATCACCGCACCGGCGTCCCTTGCGACGGCCGCGCCGTCTCGCTCGCCCTCGCCGTCGAAGCTGCGCCCGCCCTCCGTTTTGGCGGCCTGCAGGCGTACTCGGTCTCCGGTTCGCACACCCTCGGCCACGCCGAACGCCGCGCGCATTCCACCGCCGCCCTGGCCCTTGCCGCGCAGGTGCAGCACGAACTGCTCGCCCGCGGCCTCAACGCCACTCGCCTCACCGGCGGCTCCACCGGCACCTGGGACATCGATATCGAAATCCCTCAAGTCACCGAAATGCAGGCAGGCTCCTATCCGCTTATGGACGTGGCGTACTCGAAAATCGGCGGCGTCCCCTTCGCCGTCGCCATGGCCGTTCTCGCCACCGTCATCAGCGCTTCCCATCCCGGTTGTGTCACCGTTGACGCGGGCTTCAAGGCCTTCGCCACGGACCGCCCTTTCGGCCCCGCCGCCATCGGGGTCGAAGCCGCGCAGTGGCAATGGGCCGGCGATGAGCACGGGTTCCTCTTTGCGCCCGAACTTCCAAAAATCGGCGAACAGGTCGCCTTCGCCGTTCCCCATTGCGACCCGACCGTGAACCTCCACGAGAAAATGTACGCCTGCCGCGGCGAGTTCGTTGCTGAGGTATGGACGCGATGACCGCCGCCAACGCGTCCGCGCTGGAAAGCGAGCTCAAGGCCACACTCAAAGGCGAAGTCCGCTTCGACAAAGTGTCCCGCGCGCTCTACTCCACCGATGCAAGCGTCTACGAGATTCTGCCGCAAGGCGTCGTGATCCCGCGTGATCGTGACGATCTCATCCACGCCGTCAACATCGCCGCGCGCCACCGTTCCTCGGTCACCCTTCGCGGCGGCGGCACTTCGCAGGCCGGCCAGGCCATCGGCACCGGCATACAGATTGACGTCTCCAAATACTACAACCGCATCCTGGAAGTGAACGCGGCGGAGCAGTGGTGCCGCGTTGAACCCGGCATTGTGCTCGACGAGTTGAACGCCGCGCTCAAAGAGCACTCCATGCGCTTTGCGCCCGATGTCTCCACCGCCAGCCGCGCGACCATTGGCGGCATGGTCGCCAACAACTCTTCCGGCGCCCGCAGCGTCTACTACGGCATTACCATCCATCATGTGCTGGAACAGACGGTGCTTTTCGCCGATGGTTCCATCCGCCAACTGCGTCCGCTCTCGGGCGCCGAACTGGAAGCCGAATGCACCGGCGAATCCATCCCCGCCCAGGGCTATCGCGCCATTCGCCGCCTGGGGGCGGAGCTCAAAGACGAAGTGGCCGCCCGCTTTCCCCAGGTGCTGCGCCGCGTCATGGGCTATAACCTCAACGAATTCGCTGACCCGTCGGTGTGCGACCTGAACAAGCTTATGGTCGGCTCCGAAGGCACGCTCGGCGTCATTCTGGAAGCCAAACTCCGCCTGGTGAAACTGCCCAAGGCGAAGTCCGTCCTTGCCATCCAGTTCGGCCACGTGCTCGATGCCCTTGGCGCCACGCCAGCCATCCTCAAACACAAGCCCTCGGCCGTTGAGGTGATGGATAGCTTCATTCTCAATCACACCAAGCTTAACGCCGCGCTGCACCGGCAGCGCCAGTCGTTCATTGAAGGCGAACCCGGCGCGCTGCTTTGCGTGGAGTTCTACGGCGACACCGCCGCCGAACTCCCGCCCCGCATGGCCGCTGTGGAAGCAGACCTGCGCGCGCAAGGCATCGGCGAGCGCTTCTTCCACGCCATCGACGCGCCCGCGCAAGCCAAAATCTGGGGCTTGCGCGAAGCCGCCCTCGGCCTGTCGATGTCCATGAAGGACGATAACAAGTCACTGTCGTTTGTAGAAGACACCGCCGTCGCGCCCGAAAAACTCCGCGACTACATTGACCGTTTTCTCCAACTCATCCGCAAGCACGAAACCTCCGCCGGCATTTATGCTCATGCTTCGGTGGGCTGTCTGCACGTCCGTCCGGTCATCAACATGAAGACCGCGGCCGGCGTCGCCAAGTTTAAGGCTATCGCCGACGACGTTGCAGCCCTTGTGCTCGAATTCGGCGGCGCCCTCAGCGGGGAACACGGCGACGGCATGGTGCGCAGCCCCTACATTCGCCAGATGTTCGGAGACCGCATCTACGAAGCCTTTCGTGAAATAAAGCGGACCTTCGATCCGCAAGGCCTCATGAACCCCGGCAAAATCGTCGACACGCAGGGGCTCACCGAGAATCTGCGCTACGGCGCGTCCTACGTGACGGCCAAACCGGAAACCCATTTCTCGTTTGTCGAACACGGAGGCTTTCATAACGCGGTGGAGATGTGCAGCGGTCTGGGCGCCTGCCGCAAAAAGCTCGATGGCACCATGTGCCCGTCGTATATGGCCACGCGCGAAGAGCAGCATTCGACCCGCGGCCGCGCTAACGTTCTGCGCCTAGCCATGGCCGGCCGCCTGGGCGAAGCGGGCCTGCAGGAAGCGGGTGTGAAAGAGGTGTTGGATCTGTGCCTGGAATGCCGCGCCTGCAAGGCGGAGTGCCCGGTGGGTGTCGACGTAGGGCGATTCAAAAGCGAGTTCCTGGCGGCCCATTGGAAGCAAAATGGCGGCCCATCCTTAAAGGCGCGCGTGCTGGGCAACGCCGCCGGTATGGCCAAACTCGGCAGCGCGCTCGCGCCGCTCTCCGGCGCGGTCGCCAATCTCGCGCCTGTGCGCTGGCTGAATGAGCGGATCACGGGAATCGACGCGCGCCGTTCCGTGCCACGCTGGCGCCGGCAGACGCTCCGTTCGCGCCTGCCTGGCAAAACGGGAACACAAGCGCTGCTGTTTATCGACACGTTCGTCAACTATTACGATCCCGAAATCGGCGTGGCCGCTGTGGAACTGATGGAAAAAGGCGGCGTCTCCGTTGGACTGGCCCCCAACGTCTGTTGCGGCCGGCCGCTCATCTCGCAGGGGCTGCTGGAACAGGCGGCGGAACTGGCGCGGCAGAACACCGCGCGCCTGCATGAAGCCGCGTCGAAGGGTGTGCCGCTCGTTGTTTGCGAGCCCAGTTGCCTCTCGGCGCTTCGCGAAGACATCCCGGATTTACTGCGCGGTGAAGAACAGCAGCGTGCCCGCGTGGTGGGCCGCTCCGCCGTGCTGCTGGAAGAGTATCTGCTCACGCTTGGGCTGGAGTTCAACGCCGGGCCAACGGAAATCGTGTTGCACGGCCACTGCCATCAAAAATCCATGGGCTTGACGCCGCCCGCCGTGGCGCTGTTGAGCAAGGTGCCTGGAGCGGCCGTGACGGCGCTCGACGCCGGTTGCTGCGGCATGGCCGGTTCGTTCGGCTATGTGAACTATGAAGTGTCGCAACAGATCGGTGAGCGCCGCCTGCTGCCCGCCGCCCGTGCGCTGAAGCCGGGCGCGGTGCTGGTGGCTGCCGGCACGTCGTGCCGCCATCAGGTGTACGACCTGGCGCAAGTGGAAGCGGTACATCCGGCCGTGTTGCTCCGCGGGCTGGTGAAGGGGTGAGTCACGGCGCGTTGACGCTCACCGCCCTCGGCGTGGCGGTGCTCTTGAGCTGTGTCACCCGGCTGAACGTTGGCCTGCTCGCCATGGCGCTCGCCTGGGGCATCGGCGTCTACGTCGTTGGCTTGCCGGTGAAAACGGTGGCGGCGGGCTTCCCCGTTGATCTGTTCCTGACATTGACCGGAGTAACTCTCCTCTTCGCGCAGGCCGGCGTAAACGGCACGCTGCAACGCGTGGCGCAGAACGCCGTGCGGCTCTGCCGTGGCCGCGCTGGGTTCGTACCCATTCTGTTCTTCGTGCTCGCCGCCGCCCTCGGCACCTGCGGCCCAGGCAACATCGCCACCACTGGACTGCTCGCGCCCGTCGCCATGGGCACGGCCATCCGCATGCGCATCTCGCCGTTTCTGATGGCCATCATGGTGGGCAACGGCGCCAATGCCAGTTCGCTTTCGCCGCTCGCGCCCACCGGGCTCATTGTCAACGGCCTCATGGAAAAAATCGGGCTGCCGGGCATGGAGCTCAAGACCTGGTATTTGAACCTCGCCGCCCACGCCTTCGTAGCGTTCGCGGGCTACTTTCTTTTCGGCGGCTGGCGGTTGCTGCGCGAACCGGCCACCGGCGGCGCCGATGTGGAACGCAATCCGCTGGAACGTGTGCACTGGCTCACCCTCGCCGTCATCGCGGTGCTGGTTGGCGGCGTCATCTTTGCGCGCGTGCAGATTGGCATGGCGGCGTTTGCGGCCGTGGTGGTGCTGAGCCTGCTGCGCGCCTCCGATGAGGACGAGGCCATCCGGCGCGTGCCCTGGGGCACCATCGTCATGGTGTGCGGCGTCACGGTGCTGATCAGCCTGCTTGAAAAAACCAGCGGCCTGGAGCTGTTCACCGATCTGCTGGCCAGCGTAGCCGCCCGCTCCACCGTCATCCCCATGGTGGCCGCCATGATCGGGCTGATCTCGGCCTACTCCAGCACCTCCGGAGTCGTCCTGCCGGCCTTTCTGCCGTTGGTGCCGGGGCTGGTGACTAAGCTGGGCCTGGCCGGCGGCCTGGGCCTCGCGGAGACGATGAACATCGCCGGCCATCTGGTGGATGTCTCGCCGCTTTCCACCATCGGCGCGCTCTGCATCGCCTCCATTCCCGCGGGCGACGCCAGCCGGCAGCTCTTCAATCAACTGCTGGCCTGGGGGCTTTCCATGATGGCCGTTGGCGCGCTGTTATGTTGGTTGGTACTCGGATGAGATTTCTATTCCTGCTGCTGCCTCTTGGGCTCGCGGCGCATGATTTGGGCGTGACGGGCGTGCAGGTGCGCATCGCCGATGGCAGGACGCACGTGCGGGTGCAGTCGCACATGCTGCAACTGCAGGGGCGCGAGGCATCGACAGAGTTGCCGAAGCGTCTGCGTCTGCGGCTGGATGGCGAATACTTCGCCGCGACGGGACAAGTTGTACCGGCAATGGAAAACGGCATTGTGGCTTGGGAAGCGTCGCGGGAGGGCGTGCCGGGTTCGATTATCATCGACGCGCCGCTGTTCCCTGAAGACGACGCGGACCGCACGCTGGTAACGCTGCTGCGCGACGGCAAGCCCGCCGGCGAGGCCATTCTCGGCGCAACGTCGCAGCCCGTTGTGCTCGGCGAAAACGGGTCTTCCGCCCTGCGGCGATTTCTGCCCATCGGCATCGAACACATTCTCTTCGGGCCCGATCATATTGCGTTCCTGCTCGCGCTGCTGCTGCCCGGCGGCCGCTGGCGCGCGCTGCTCCTCATTGTAACGGCGTTCACTGTCTCCCACTCCATTACGCTTGCCCTGGCTGTCATGGGCCTGGTGCGGCCCGTCCCGTGGCTGGTGGAGGGCGTCATCGCGCTTTCCATTGTCGCCGCCGCCGGCGAAAACCTGCTGGCCAAAGGAGAGCGCGGCGCCGGCGTGCGCGCGCTCTACGCGGCCGGCTTTGGCCTGGTGCATGGCTTCGGGTTCGCGGGCGCATTGGGCGAAGCGGGTCTGCCGGATGTTGTGCTGGGCTGGGCGCTCGCCGGGTTTAATATTGGCGTCGAAATCGGGCAGTTGGGCATTGTCGTTCTAGTGGTGCCGCTGCTCGCCTGGCTTGGCCGGCGCGAATCGGTGGTGCGCTACGGCTCCATGGCAATCATGGCCACGGGTTTGTACTGGACGGTAACCCGGCTGTTCCTGAGTTAGCCACACCTGTTGCCGCGCGCTGACAGGCCGCAAGCGCCGAAACTCAATAAATGCAGGCCTTTCGCAATGGCGCGTGGCTTGCACTCGAATTGCCATGCGCGTTCCATCCTGGGCCGGTTCGGTACTTCTCCACATCGCGGGCATCGCGGCGTTGTTCCTTTTGCGGCAAACCGAAGTGCTGGTGTTCAAGCCTTCGTTTCTCGCCCCTCCTCCCAAAGTTGCAGCGCCACTGCCGCCGCCGCCGCGCGCTGCGGAGGCGGCGCCGGGCGGAGGCGGCGGCGAGGCGCGGCCGGCCAGCCGCGGGCATCTGCCGCGGCTGGCGTCCGTCGTGTTCATCCGTCCCGTGACCAACGCGCCGGTGCTGGAGGCGGCGTTGCCGATGGAGGCCGGGCCGGTGACTTCGCTGGCCTCCATGACGGGCGGGCCCATCGGCGTTCCGTTCGGTGTGCCCGGCCCGCCGTCACTCGGGCCAGGCAAGCCGGGCGGCATGGGCGGCGGTGACGAGGGCCGCAACGTCTACGCCGTGACCGCGGTTTCCACGCCGCCGGTGCTCGTCCACAAAGTGGATCCGGAGTACAGCGAAGAGGCGCGGAAGGCGCGGTTCAACGGCAGTGTCGTGCTGCGCGTGATCATCGATGAGCGCGGCCTGCCGACGAACATTGAGGTCGTCCGCGCGCCGGGCCTCGGTCTGGAACAGCGCGCCGTGGATTCGGTCTCGAAGTGGCGATTCCGCCCCGGGCGCCGCGACGGCCAACCGGTGCGCGTTTGGGCGACAGTGGAGGTGAATTTCAGCTTACTCTGACGTGAGGGGGTTGATGATGTCGATGCCGAAGCGGGAAAAATCGCGGTCGGCGGAGAACAGTGTGGTGACGCCGTGAGCGCGGCAGATGGCTGCGATGCGGGCGTCGTGCACCATCGGGCCAGCGACGGCGCTGGTGTGCACGATCTGGCGGAGCACCTCCCAATACCTGACCGGTTCGCCGAGCAGGCGCAGGCTAGGTGAATCAAACCAGGTCTGTAGATCGTTGATCACGATTTTTGGCGGTGTGGGTGGTACGTAGATTCTGGGATGCGTGGTGATGCTGAAGAATTCGTGGACGCAGGGCCATGGAATCGCCCACGGCGCGGGGCTTTCGGCGAGCCGGATGATTGTGGCCGCCGCCTTCTTGTGCCAGGGTGACTCCTTGCGGTGAGCGTGCACGAGAATGTTCGTATCGACGGCGATCATGGTTTTGGCTTGTCTCCGCCACGGCCTTCATAGGCCATCTCCCGAATCGTCGCCCAATCGGTAACGGACAGGCCCTTTCCCCTGAATCCGAACGGTTTCAAACGGAATGGGCTCTCGGCTTGTGGGAGCGGGGTGACGGGATGCGCGCGAGGAGCGCGGCGCTCAGCAGGATGATGACGCCCGCGCCGAGCAGCGCCCCGTCAATGCCGATGACAGTGCGGAGCGCGCCGGCGCCATACGCCGCCACCCCGCCCACGAATGTACCGGCGAAGTTGAGCAGGCTGTAGGCCGTCGAGCGTTGGTCCTCATCCACCACGTCGCACAGCACAGGCATTACGTTGCAGTCGTAGATACCGCGGCCGAAACTGTAAATGCCAAGCGCGGCGAGCATTAGCGGCGCGGTGGTCATGGCGCCCGTTAAGATCATGAACACGGCGGCGAGCAGCAGGCCGAGGGTCTGCGCGGTGATGCGGCCGCGCGGCCGCGTGCGGGAGAGCTTGTCGGCCATCCAACCGCCGAGCATCATGCCCAACAGGCCGGAGACCTGCGTGAAAACCGTCGCCGACAGGCCGGCGTTTTGCAGGTTGAACTGGAACCGGTCGTAGAGATACAGCGGCATCCACGTGGCGACCATCCAATTGGCGAAGCTGATGGCGGCAAAGATGAAGAAGACGGGCAGGAATCCGCGGCTGGCGAAAATGGCCTTCGTCGCGTTCAAATAGTCGGGCGGCTTGGCGGTGGTGAGGCTGGCTGCTTTGGGGAGGAACTGGGAGACGATCAGCGCGTAGACGACGCCGATGGCGCCGAGAGCGAAGAAGATGTTGCGCCAGCCGAAGAGTTCACCGGCGTGGGCGCCTGGGCCGCCGCCGAGCAGGATGCCGAAATAGATGCCGCTTTGGTGGAGCGAGACTGCCAGCGACCGGTGGCGCTCCGGGTGCGCGGCGGTCACCAGCGCCAGCGCGGCGGGGATGTAAAAGGCCTCCGTGATGCCCATGGCGGCGCGAGTCGCCGAGAGCGTCGCGAAGCCTGTTGATAGCCCTGTCAATGCGGTGACGGCGGACCAGGCGCAGAGGCTGATCAGAATCACCTTGCGGTGGCCGAAGCGCTGGGCGGTCCAGCCGGCGAAGAGACTGCAGAAGGCGTAGACCCAGAGGAAGGTCGCGCCGAGGAGGCCGAGTTGCGGGTCGGTGAGATGGAGGTCCGCGCGGAGGAGCGGCAGGAGGCTGAAGATGACCTGGCGATCGAGATAGTTGAGCAGCGCGACGATGGCCAGGAGGAAGACGAGGAGCCAGGACTTGGTCATAGCTCGTTGGGCGGAATGCGAAGGGAGACGATGTAGGGCTGCTCGTTCGGCGTCCAGTGGCCATAGGTGGTGGTGACGAGCGTGCCGTCGGGCAGGCGTTCGAGACCGGGGTAGGCGCAGTCGGCGCCCTTGTGGTTCTTCATGAGCAACATGCGCCGTTCGCCGGGGCGGTTCTTCGCGATGTCGTCATAGCTGCCGAGCCAGGCCACCCAGGCGCCCTGCTTCACGTCGCGGAAGGTGATGAACAGCTTCTTGGATTTCGTGTAGATGCCGACGTGGCGATCGCCGGTGAGATCGGGCGGGACTTCGCGGGGCGTGGACCAGGACTGGCCTTCGTTATCGGAGAACATGACGAACGAGTTGAATTTGCGGCTGTTTTCGCGGAGAAGCATGGCGATTTGTTTGCCGTTGGGGGAGCGGATAAGGCCGGGTTCGCAGAGGTGGGCCTCGGCGTGTTGGGCGATTGGGCTGGGCTGGCTCCACGTCTGCCCGTTGTCGCGGGAGACGGTTTTGTAGACGATGAAGGCGCGTTTTTCGGCGACGGTTTTTTGGAAGAAGCGGCCGTCGTCGTGGAAAACGGCCATGAAGTCGCCGTTCTTCAGGCGGAGCAGCGAGGACATGGCGACGATGCCGCCGAAGTCGCCGATGGGGGCGAGCGGCGTCCAGGTGGCGCCGTTGTCATCGGAGATGGAGGAGCGAATGGGATAGAGGCCGGAGAAGAGTATCAGGCGGTCTTTGTCGAGCAGGTGGATGGTCGGGGTTTCGAGCGACGTCTCCCAGTTCTTGGGAGTGGGGAGGCGTTCGGACCAGGTGAGGCCGCCATCGGTGGAGCGCTTGTACTGAATGGGGCCTTTGCCGTGGCCTTTGGGGTAGACGCAGAGAATCGTTTTGCCGTCTTTGAGGAGGACGGTTGTCGGGTGGCCGAGGTATTGGCCGGGCTCGCGGTCGACGATGATTTGACGCGGTGCGGCGGGGGCGGCGAGCGGGGTGGCCAACGGGGTGGCGAGGAAAGCGCGGCGAAGCATCTTGGTATTCTGCATGATATGTCACTTTCGATTACTGGCGGCGTACTGCCCGCGTTGTTGACGCCGATGGATGCCGAGGGCGTTTTTGTGCCGGCAATGATGGAGAAGCTCTGCGGGTCGTTGTACGCGGCGGGCGTGGACGGGCTGTACGTTTGCGGGCAGACCGGCGAGGGGTTGCAGCAGCCGGTGGCGCAGCGGAA
>JAEUQC010000109.1 GCA_016789905.1 Bryobacterales bacterium
GGGCCCCGCGCATACTGGACCGGGGAAAGGCGCACACCTCGCGTAATGTGGAACTGAGCATTGACGCATTCAATTTCTTCAATCACACGAATTTGGAGAACTTCGTGGGAGTGCAGACTTCGGCATTTTTCGGCGTAGGGAGCATGGCGCTAGCGCCGCGCACGATTCAGATTTCATTGCGTTACAAGCTCTGATTTGAAGAGTGAGTCAGGCGCCAGGCTTCCAGGATTCATGAATCGCGCGTGGCCGGTCGAAAAGCGCGGCGGTTCGATGCTGTAAAGGCAACCCTCAAACAGATGGAGCGGGAGATGGGACTCGAACCCACGACGTTCAGCTTGGGAACTTGGACATCCGTTGAAAATAAAGAACATCGGTCTTCCTAGCGGCTATCCTGGCCATGGAAAACCACTGAGAATTTGCAGTTTGCCGAAATTGCCACCCAAACGGAGTAATCGGAGTAGCGAAAACTGGTTACTCCGCAGCCTTCCAAATCTCTTTCAAATCGCTGCCCAACTGGCGCCAACTGCTGGCGCCCCGGGGCACCCTTGGCACCACCAATCCATTCACAAAACGGCTTCGTCCGGGTCAGTTCCATTCTCGCCGATACCCACGGCGAGTTCATCGTTTCCAAGCAGAAACTTCGCCAAGCGGAGGGGATCTGCCTAGTCCGCGAACGTCGCGAAAGCCAATGCCAGAGTCTAGGCTTTACCTCCCGGCCATTCGTCCTTTGCGGATTGCCGATTCGACGGCCAGCAGCAGACCAATTGCTGTTCGAGCGCAGAAACGGACAATTCACCTTCCAGATTACTGGTCACCCCCAGTTCGGACTCCCATTCGGCCAGGACCGTTTGGTCCTCATCTTCCTGGCTACCCTCGCTGTCCGGCAGAAGAGCCAGACGGTCCGATTACGATCGGCCGCCGAGATGTTGGATACATTCGGAATGGCGAAGGGCGGCAAAGAGTATCGTCGAATAGTCGCAGCCTTCGAGCGCATTTTCGGGGCGACGATGTTCTTTTCGACGGAGCGGAGCGCGGCAGCGTCCACGGTCGTCCACCGCGGCCGGTTCCATTTCCTCCGCGAGGCCGAGATTTGGCACAGCCGTTCGGCGGAGGTTCCTTCGAACGAGAACGTCATTACCCTGTCCGATGAGTTCTATTCGGAGATCGCCAGCCACCCGATCCCTGCCGATCTTGAGGCGGTGCGAGTACTCGCCGCCGCGCCGGCGTTGCTCGATCTCTTTCTGTGGCTGAGCTACCGCTGCTTCGTCGCGAAGGGTCCGGAGATCATTCCCCTATTTGGCCCATATGGGCTCACCCAACAACTTGGTTGCATTGAGTATTCTCGCCCGAGCCGGTTTCGCGCCATGCTGGAGCAGTGGCTGAGAACGATTCGCTGCTTGTGGCCGCAATGTCCTGCCACGATTTGCGGCGAGGGGAAAGCGCTGAAGATGGATCGCGAATTCGCGATTCTGCCACAGGGCGGAGAAACCCGGTACAACGTATAGAATGTGGGTCCTAAATATCCTTAACGTCGTTTATGTTATACCTTAAATAGCATGAGACGAGATTCCGCGCATCAGCCGATTCCGGTGACTCGCGCACTCCGTAAACTTGGGCGCGATATCCGGGACGCTCGTCGTCGCAGAAGAATTCCTTTGGCGATACTGGCTGAGCGGACGTCAGTGAGCCGCATGACGCTGTTCAAAGTAGAGCAAGGCGACCCAGGCGTTGCCTTCGGCACCTACGCGACCGTTCTCTTTGTCCTTGGCATGCTGGACCGCCTCTCCGACGTCGCCGATCCGCGTTACGATACGCTCGGCCGCGAGCTTGAAGACGAGCGATTACCACAGCGCATTCGGTTGCCCAAAAGAACCACGCCGAAGAAGGACGCCGAATAGTGGATACGGAAATTCTCGTCTACGTCGACCTGGAATCGAAACCTCTGTTCGTGGGGCGACTCTGGGCCCGTACGCGGAAAGACAGAGACAGCGCCACCTTTGAGTACGACAAGACCTGGCTGGGATTCGCGGATCGTTTCTCGCTGGAGCCCGCATTGAAGCTGGTTCCGGGCCCGTATCACACGGGATCGGACAAGCCCCTTTTTGGCGCGATTGGGGATTCAGCGCCAGACCGTTGGGGGCGCGTTCTCATGCGCCGTGCAGAGCGCCGGCGCGCGCAACGACTTGCGGAAACGCCCAGGACCCTCCGCGAGATCGACTACCTCCTCCTGGTGGACGACGAAGCCAGGCAAGGGGCGCTGCGCTTTGCCGCCGAAGCCGGTGGGCCCTTCCTCGCCCCTCCACGGAAGGACAAGATACCACCGCTCGTGGAACTGCCTCGTCTACTCTCGGCCGTCGAGCATGTGCTTCAGGACGATGAGAGCGATGAGGATCTGCGGTTGCTGCTGGCGCCGGGTTCTTCGCTCGGCGGTGCCCGCCCGAAGGCCTCTGTGCGAGATCGAGACGGCAAACTTTTCATTGCGAAGTTTCCCAGCAAGGAAGATGAGATCAACACCGTGGCCTGGGAAGGGGTGGCACTGACATTGGCGGCGAAAGCCGGCATTGCAGTACCGGCCTGGCGATTGGAAACGGTTGGCGCGCAACGCGTGCTATTGGTTCGGCGTTTCGACCGGAACGGAGATGTGCGGATACCGTTTCTCTCGGCGATGAGCATGCTGGAAGCAAAGGACAATGAGACTCGCAGTTATCTCGAGTTTGTTGATGTCCTCCGCCAATATGGGGCGGAGCCGAAGTGGGATATGGAGGAACTTTGGCGGCGGATCGTGTTCAGTGTTCTGATCTCCAATACTGACGACCATCTCCGGAATCACGGATTCCTTTATGCTGGGGCAGCCGGCTGGCGCTTGGCGCCGGCATACGATCTCAATCCGGTACCGACAGATTTGAAGCCACGCGTACTCAGCACCGCGATTGACCTTGATGACGCTACAGCGACGCTCGAACTCGCTTACAGTGTGGCCGGCTACTTCGGATTAAACATCGCCCGATCCCGCCAGATATCGGCGGAAGTCGGCCGGGCTGTCAAGACTTGGCGAAGTGTCGCGTCCACGCTGGGTCTCTCGGGACGGGAGAGCGAACGAATGGCTTCCGCATTTGAGCATCGGGATCTTCAGGCGGCGCTGGCCACAGGATTGCGATGAAGCCGATCTCGTGTTGTTGCGCGGTCTGAGTTCACATCGTTGAAAAACTATTGAACAGCGATCGTGACTCCAGCCTGACTGTAGGCGTCACCGACCTTCACAACTATCGGAATCGAAGGGCCACTTGGAACGTCTTCGGGAACACGAAGATTAATCTGAAGGATGCCCGCGACTAGCCCAGGGGCGCCACCCGCGTATAGTATTTCGGCTCCAACGTTGTTAATTCCGACCACCACGGGAAGTTCAGGCGTCGGAAGAGGAACATCGCTAGGCACTTTCCCGTCGATACCGCGCGGCGTCGTTTGCCCTTCCCCAGTGACGAAAAGAGTAACCAGCGAACCCTTCCGTGCCGGATTCGTAACGGAATTCAGTCGTCCATCGTCGAGGTTCACTGCCAGAAGCTGCCCCGTTCCGCTGGAATTGGCCGTAAAGACGCCAGGCATCGATCGCGCCAACGGAAGCGAATACGGCACTGATCGCTCTCCTTGGAATTCAGCGACAATCGAAACGCTGCGTACGAAATTGTCTGAGACGTCGTAGGGAACGAGGGCATAGACAGCATCTTTGCTGGCATAAAAGATTGGTGCAAGTCGTCCGTTGAATGCAACCTGGGTCCCGGACCTGAACTTGGCGGCAATCCCATCAGACGAGATCTCCATCGAAGCAGGGATTGGCGGTCCCACATTCCGGCCATAAATCACCACCATCTCTCCCGGTGAGAGTGCTGCCTCCGTGAAGCTCGCGGCGTTGAAGACTCCGTAGATGGTCGTTTTGCTGGTCTTGTTGATTACGAGGCAAATCCCGGTACTCTCGGGCCGGAATCCGACGGAATGGGAAACGATAATGTCCAATTTCCTATCCCCGTTAAAATCCGAGAGGAACACACGCCGCGGGAACCCTGGAAATCCACCGTTGACTTGGGCACCTAAATCGATCTGGTTTCGAACCTCGAAGAATGTGCCATCTCCTCGTCCAATCAGCGTTGTGGCAGCGCTCTCCATTATCGTCTTTCGGCGTGCTTCGACATCCTGGGGTAAGGATTGGGGCCTTGTCAAAACAAGGAGATCGAGGATGCCGTCGGCATCAATGTCCCCACTGGCGATGCCCTCCAAATACACGGGGTATCCAAAAACATACCGCATTGGATATCGAACGGCGGGTTGAAATCCACCAGCGCCGCGGCCCAGGAGCACTTTGACTGTTGGATTCGTGGACACCAAATTCCCATCCAGGACGGCCAGGTCAAACCTCCCGTCCCGGTCAAAATCCCCGGCCACGAATTGTGCTCCCGGCGTCGTGCCGCCAACAGGAGTTGTACCAGCAACGCGAAGGGATCCATCGCCTATGCCAACCAACTGGAATAGAGTTCCATCTTCCGAAATCACAACCACATCAGGAATTTTGTCGCCATTGGAGTCGAACACGATGGGGTGACTCTGCACCATTTCCGTCGTTGGAACTTCGAGCCTGCGGGTGAACGTGCCGTCTCCCTTCCCAAGGAAAACACCTACAATTCCACTCCTTGAGGGCGCGAAGACTGAAATGGAGTAGATGAGATCCAGGATCCCATCTCCGTTCATGTCTCCGAGCGTTTGATACCTGCTAACCGGAAGTGCTTGATCCAATCGTATCGGAAAACGCCCTCGCCCATCACCGAGGAATGCGGTAAAGCCAGGAACCGGCCAGTAGTTCACGACTAAGTCCAATTTTCCGTCCCGGTTCAAGTCTCCTGTAGCGATATCTAGAGCCACCCCGCCCGCCGCTATTGGAGTGCCCTCGGCCGCCAGCTTGCCATCGCCTGTCCCTAATAGAATTCGCAGGCTATCGCCGGAAGTGCCCTCCGCCACATCAGAGAAGCCGTCACCGTTGAAATCTCCCACGGCGATGGCGCCCGCCGATGAGTGCAGCGCGCCGGTGTAGAACTGCGGGGATCCGAAGAAGATTCCCTGTGCAGAGAGTTCCCCACCACTGGGACCACACAGAAAAAGACCAGGAAGAATCGAGAGCCCGAGGACGAACCGATAACACTTCATTGCCCGACATCTCCTTTCCGAAAACTGAACTCCAGCCCCTGCTAATTGACGGTGATGAAGAGACTTTGATCCGACAAAATCCCATCAACGCTAAGTCCAATTTTCAGATCGCCTGAAATACCGGTGGGAATCACGGCGTTAAGCTGATACAACCCTACGAACCCGACAGCCAGCCCCGCATACTCGACAACAGCCCGAACATCGCCGATGGTCAGTTCGCAGTTTGGAAGCGACGACGGTACTGTGGCAATCGTTCCGGGCGGAACTACGGGAACCACGTCCCCAAAACCGATACCGTACATCACAATTCTTTCCTCGGCTCTCGCTGGCCTGAAACTAACTCCAGCTATCAGGTCCTGGGGTCCAGCAAAGGAACCATCCGGTAAATAGGCTGCTACATACTGCAGGCCGTTTCGAGAAAAAGCCGGTGGGGAAAGAAGGGCGGGGGCTCGTGGCCGGAGAGCAACTGAAAATGGCTCACTTGCACCCCCAGGCCCAACCACGCGAACCGCCACGTTTCCCGTCGGGATGCCCGCCGGAATGATCGCATTTATCTGATTAGGGCTCACCAACTGGACAAATGCTGGCCGCCCCCCCACTTCGACGCCGACGTTGTCGATTTTCGTTGGAGAGTTTGCGCCGACGAAGTCGGCACCTGCCCATGCCCGGGTGCTTTCAGAAAGGCGCGTGCCGTAGATTTCAACATATCCGCCCGGAGCCGCAACCGGCCTTCCCCCGAAATTTCCCGGTTGCACCACGGCGGTTATCGCTGGAGCAGCGACAGCCATTGGCGTAAGCAGCCGGATGCGGCCGTTCCATGCATCTGAGACATAAATCTGTCCACCCGTCCCAATGGCAATCGCGGAAGATGCACTTAACTTCGCCTGCAGCGCTGGGCCGTTATCGCCCGAAGAACCAGGTTCCAGCCCACCCGCAATCGTCCTTATTGTGCCGCTTCGACCGTCAATGCGCCGGATCCTGTAGTTTTCCGCGAAGTACACGTTACTTTCGTCGTCAACAACGAGGGGCCAGTGCCCAACACTTGAGGCCGCTGGAGCCAACGGCGAGGAGTATGCGGCCACGCCTTCCGCCCCAATGCCCCGCTGGCCTGAGCCTGCGACTGTCGATATCGTTCCGTTCGTCGCCACTCGCCTGATTCGCGCATTTCCGAAATCCTGGAAGTAAAGGTTTCCATCTTTATCGAACGCCAAGTCGGTTGGGAAGGAAAGTAGTGCCTGAGTCGCGAGTGACCCATCACCGGAGAATCCCGACGTGCCGTTCCCGTTTGGTTCGCCACGCCCGGCAACCGTCGAGAGAGCTCCAGTTAGCAGATCGATCCGGACGATCCGGTTCCCGGGCGATTCCGCTACATACAAGGCGTCTTGCTTGGGGGACAGAACAACCGGCGACAGCGGAGACGATCCCAAAGCAGTGCGGTTCACTGTCGAAAGGAGCCCGCTGGGTGCGATCTTGCGAATCCTTCCAGAGCCTTCCATGAAGTAGAGGTTTCCGAGGCGGTCTCTAGCGAGGCTTCTAATCTGTCGTAACGGCACAAGCTTTGCATTCGCGCCGTCCGCAGGAAACTCCGACGATGCAGCGGATCCCGCGAGCGTCGCCACGCCACCGTTGGTGTCGACAGCACGGATTCTAAAACCGTCCGAAAAAATGAACGTACCGTTCTCCCCGGGAATCACAGTGGACGCGACGCCATGGATCGCTTCCATCGCCGTAGCACCGTCTGCCGCGGAAACTGGTCGACCGGCCACCGTTCGCACTTGTCCAGCGGTGTCAATTTGCCGAATTCGACCCGAATAGACTTCTGCGAACGCCAACTGGCCGGATCTTGTCTGTGCGATGCCCCACGCATAGTTGAGAGGAGACTGTACGGCATTGACTGAATCCGGGGCGGAGCCCATCTGGCCATTTCCCGCGATGGTATTGATAAGTCGGGTCTTCAGGTCAACCCGTCTGATTCGGTTCCCACTCACGACATACAGAAACTCGCCACCCGGGTCAATGTAGAGGGCCGATGGGTTCGGCTCAAGGCGCGCCGCCGTAGCCACGCCGCCGTCGCCAGAAAAGCCGCAGAAAGTACCGGCTACTAGCGAAATGCGGTTATCATCAACTCCGATCTTTCGAATTCTGCAAAAACCCTCATCGAAGAAGTATGCGTTGCCCGACGGATCGACCGCTACATGAGACGGAATAGCAACCGTCGAGGCAGACGCTGGTCCGTCATCACCCGAGTAGTTTTGGGTTCCGTTCCCTGCCACCGTGGAGATGCGTCCATCCGTGTCGATACGTCGGACTCGGGCTGATTGCGATTCAGTAAACCAGATTCGCCCCCGCGCATCTTCTTTAGCGAGTACAAACCTTCCAAGGGAGGAAACAGCAGCGCTGGCTCCGTCCGTCGAGTTCACACACTGCCCGTTGCCGGCTACCAGCGATATTCGGGCCGTAGCTAGGTCAATTCTCCGGAGACGGCACTCTAACAACTCTGAATACAGAATCGTGTTGCCTCTTCCTAAGGACATTCCAAAAACGTAGCCCAACCCGGCCTCGGTGGCCGATCCTCCGTCGCCGCTGACTATCGGAGTGCCGTTCCCAGCAAAAGTCGAGATTACTCCGTTAGGCAGTATCCTCCGTATACGTAGGCCTTGCAAAATAAAGAGGCTGCCCGTCGTGTCGGCAACCAGGTCAGTGGGACTGGAAATGATCGCATTAGTGGCCAGGCCGCCGTCACCCTGCGGTGTGGCTCCCGCGACTGTTCTAATTCCGTAGTTGAGGTTTACTTGAGCCGGCGATGGGATCGAGTGAATTAAGAGGCAGGCAACCGCCGCCGCGGCTGCCCTTACTGCGGACGGCAGGGACTGGCGTGAGTGCTTTCCGTTCGTATGCGACTTAGCCGGAAAGTACTTCACTTCCAAATTGATCATGACATGCACTCCTTTTCGTTTCGCTTTGATCGCCTGCATCCGGAACTGTTGCGCCAACAAAGTTCACTCCACGGCGATCCCCGCGCCAGATGGCGACTCAACGCCGCCGATTGCGGCGATGATCGAATGCCGTCCCGTTGGAAGGAACTCAGGCACCCGCAGATTGACTTGCACCAGCCCCGGGCCAACAACCCCGGCATAGTCCACCTGCGCCTTTTGCCCCCCGACGAACACGGTCAACTCATTTGCGAGCGCCGCCGGTGCCGCGCCGGCCACACCGTCCGGAATGGGAGGGTTCGTTGGGCCGAAGCCGGTTCCATAGACAGTGATGGCATCACCAGGCTTTGCCGGCCGAGCCGCTGCACCGGGGACAGCACCCACTTCCCCCACCTGCACGCTATCGGCGTGTACCGCCGCTGCGAGCGACACTCCATTCCGGGGCGAGCCGACGAGGAAGAAGGCCGGCGAAATCGAACGCACCATCGCGGAAAGGGTGCTCTTGCCGGTCCGATTCGTAATCTCGACTGTCGCCGGCCCGGCTGGCAGGCCGCTCGGGGCAAGTACATTCAGTTGCGTCGGCGAGATGAAATAGACGTTCGCATCCCGCCCGCCAATCTTCACGCTGACCCCATCGAGTGAAACTGGAAGGCGGCCGCCGACGAAGTCACTGTCCGTCCAGATTCGAGTCGATGTCGCAAGATTGGAGCCGGTGAGAACAGTCCAGGCGCCAGGCATGACTCCGGCAGCGAAGCTCGCGCCGTGCGCCGCCGCGGATAACCGCGGGAAAACCACGCCCGCGGCGGCCTGGGTGATTGTGAGCGCTGCCCCGCCGACGCGAATCGTTCCGGTGCGAGCGGCGCCGGTTGGGTTGGCATCCACACGAAGGGAGATCGACTGGGATCCCGTACCATCGGCAATGGTGCCGAGGACCAGCCAAGCGGCTTCGGAAGTGGCCTTCCATGGACATAGAGGCTCATTCGTCTCGACGTTGATTTCCAAGTTACCTGACTGGGAATCGACGGAGGCGGATGCGGCCTTGACCTCATATTTACAAGGAATGAGAACGCGGATGCGTTGATTGCCGGAATCGCTGAAATAAACCCGGCCTGACGGATCGACGGCGACCGCGGCCGGCCCCGCCAGGTCTGACTTCAGCGCGAGCCCGTCCTCTCCGGAAAAGGCGCCGACAGTTCCGCCCTTACCCGTGCCTGCGATCGTTTGTACTACTCCGTCGCGGCCAATCATACGGACGCGCTGGTTGGAGAAATCCGTCAGGAAGATTTGCTGTGCGCTGTCGACAGCGACATCGTTGAGATCCCAAAAGCCGGCTTCCAGCGCCGGCCCGCCATCGCCACGAAAAGCTCTCTCGAATGGAGATTTGCCGGCCAGTACGGAAACCTTCTTGTCGCTGGAAATACTGAATAGCTGGTTGAACGACGCGTCTGCGGCGAGCATTGTTCCGTTCGGGCCAGATGCGAGTCCATAGACACTGCAGGTCGGCTGGTCGAATATGCACCGATTGACTCCCTGGCCCCAAGAAGGGCCCATCATCCCATTCGGCTCGATCGTGCGCAGCTTGAAACCGAGGACGCTATCGACAAACAAAGTACCCGCTGCGTTATAGGCAATCGCTCCTGGAAGCCGAAAGGTAGCCGCGGCGACTGGCCCGCCGTCACCACTGTTGGTAGACGTGCCATTGCCGGCGATTGTCTCGATGATTGAGCTCGGCGTTCCGAGGTTGCGGATTCGCCGAATACGAGCGTTTAGAGTATCGGCAACGACTAGATTTCCGGTAGGATCCCAAGCGAGACCTTGCGGGAGGTAAAGCTTGGCGAGCGTCGGCGAGCCACCGTCTCCCGCGAAGCTATTTCCCTGAACGGATTCCGCAAACTGGCCGGCGATTCGAGTGACCAAGCCGCTTTTCGGATCGTATCGGCGAACCATATGCCGCTCCGTAAAATAGATGGAACCGTCGGGAGCGACGAGGATATCACTTACCGATGGAACGTTGGCCTGCAATGCCGGAACGCTATCCAGGTCATTCGCCGGGCTGGGAGTGCGCGAGCCGTTGCCGACTGCGGTCTTCATGACGTACGTGGCGACCGGTTGGGCGAGTGCGGCCATAGACAGAAACATGGCTGCCGCAGGCCAACTGATTGGGGGGTGAAAGGCTCGCTGTATCATGGCTGGGTGAAAGTAGCTTTGAGGAAGCCCTTGGAGAACCCCGAGGGCAGCGTGACGTTGGCGGTTGCGGTGGAGGCGGCGAGCGTTCCGGCGAGCGCTGTCGACTGGGCAACGATATCGGGGCCGTTTTCGGAGAAGATCGTCAGCGTAACGACAGTTCCGATCGGGACGTTTGCGGCTTCGATTGCCACTGGCAGCGGTGAACTCGAGTTGACGGTTACGTCGGGGATCGTGAAAGTCCCAGTGGGCGAGGTTGCAACGGGTACACCCCCGACGCTTACTACTCGTAAAGCGGGACTCCCGGTCGACGAGATAAAGAGTCCATAGGGAGTTGCGGTATAGAGCGGGCCACTAACGCTTAACGATCCGATCTGAAATGCCTCCACGCGCACAACGCCATTTAATGTACCCACAGTTGGCCCGCAGTAGTTAGATGCACCTCCGCTTACGTTCAGGGTGCCCGTGATATTTACTATTGGTGCAACAAGTCGAATCGCGCCCCCAGCACCGGCCCCGCCAGTCGAAGATGTTCTGGCGCCACCGTTCGCTTTGATTTGTCCAGCGCCACCAATCGAGACGCTACTCGCGACGAGAATCGCCCCACCACCAGCCCCACCAGCCCAGGAGAATCGCCCGCCGCCGCCGGACCCACCTGTCAATGGAACAGCGAATTGATTTCCCAAGAACCCGCCGCTCTCACCATAGTTAGGGTCACCGGGAATGCAAGATGTGCGGCCACCCGCCGGCCCTAAGCCGGCTCCGGCCGGGTTTGAACCGACCCCCGGATATCCTCCCGCATATCCCCCAGCGCCAGGAATCGTGTTGGTCCGCTGGGTCGTATTATTTGCCGAAAATCCATCCTGGCCACTTGAATCGATAACGCCGTTGATCTGGACTGCGCCCTGCGCAAGCCAGATCACAGGAACATTTATGATGTCTCCACGCAAGCGGACAGTCACGCCGGCGGCAATCGTGATTGTAGTGAAGTGATAGATCCCATCCCCATCAGGATCCAGCGGCGGACTAAAGGTCTTCGGGTCGAAAACAACCGTCCCTGGAGTCGTTAGGTTGAGCGCCCCGTCCGCGCCCGTCGACCCGCTGTTGAACGTCTGTGCCGTTACTGGCAGTACCGCGCACAGAAAGAGTATAAGAAGGTACTTCATCGTGTTCTCCTCAAATTGGCCGGCGACGCCGGCGGGAATCGGTTTGCCTGTAAAGATCCGTTTTGGATTGGAATTTCGGGGCTGATCACAACCCGTGGCGGGTTGATGTTGGGATGGCTGGCCGGGTCGAGCGGGTTGGACCCGAGCACCACTTCCAGCCCATCCGGGAAGCCGTCGTGGTCGGTGTCGCGCTCCGTCGGGTTTGTTCCGAAACGCGCCTCGTCCTCGTCGGGAATTCCGTCTTCATCCCCATCCGGCGGCATCCGCAAGCCCTCGCGATAGAGCGATGGCCGGGCGATTCGATCGATCGCCTCGACGCTCACGTACCGATCGGAGATATTCAACGGAATGCTGTTCAACACCGAGAACATTGGTCCGTTCACGAATTGCGCGGTCGGTCCCGTTGGCGCTGGGTTGAGGGCGTTCAACATGGAATACGTAAAGCTCGTCACGTACTGTTGCGAGCCAGGAACGCCAGTGCCAGGGTTGAGGGCGTTCAACATCGAATACGTCAGACTCGTTACATATTGCTGCGAGCCCGGAACTCCAACGCCGGGGTTGAGACCGTTCAGCACGGAATAGGTCAAGCTCGTCACATACTGTTGGGAGCCAGGAACGCCGATTCCCGGGTTTAGATTGTTCAACACTGAGAAGACGCGGCTGGTCACAAACTGCTGGGAACTGGGGACACCGATTCCCGGGTTCAAGTTGTTCAGCATCGAGTAATGGAAGCTCGTCACATAGCCCGAACCGCTGCTTGGGTTCGGAATGCTGGCGGCGTTGCGGGGATTCGAACCGAGTGCGACTTCGAGTCCATCGGGCCAGCCGTCGCCGTCGGTGTCGCCGTTCAGGGGATCGGTACCGTTCGAAATTTCCTGTGCGTTTGTCAGTCCATCGGTGTCAGGGTCCGCCGTTCCCGTTGGCCCTGGAACGCTGATGGTATTGAACGCCGGAGCGCCGATCACGAAACCGGTGACCGGTATCGCGCTCGACGAACCAGCAGGGTTGGTGGCAATGAGCGTCAGGCGTCCCGTGGCCCCCGCGGCAATGGATCCGCTAAACGTCGCCGAGGTGCCTGCCGGATTGATCGTGGGTGCGCCAACCGTGATGCTGTTCGGCGCGAACACGAATGTGGACCCGCCCAGATTCGCGCCGCTCACGGTGAATGAGCCGTTGGTACCCGCAAGGGCCGAAGTCGGTGTAACCGAAGTGATGAACGGCTTTGGACCCAGCCTGATATCACCAATCGTGGATACCCCGCCCGCGATGGGGTCGATTGGCTGCGATACGCCTCCTAGAAGAGTTCCCGCAATGGTGGCGACCGCGGTGACGACGATCTGGCCGCGGATCGTCGGCAGGCCGGAGAGCGTAAAGGTTCCGTCGCCATTCGAATTCGTTGAAATCCCCAGCGCGCTGACGGCTGCCCCGCTCACCGGGTTGTTCGCTTGATCGACGACGCGCCCGCGCACCGAGGTAAGCGGGTCGGGAATCACCTGCACCGTTACAGTTTGTGCCGTGCCGACGTTGCCTCCATAGTCGACGGCGGTCGCGCCAAAAACCAGCGAGGTAGCGGTTGGCGGCACCGTGTATGTGAATTGATAGGGGGCGGTAGCCGATGTGACGACCGTCTGCCCTCCGACCAGGAAGTTCACTGAACTCACGGCCACGTCGTCGGTCACATTAGCGGCGACAGTAAAGGTCTGGCCTTGGATGAGTATTGCTCCGGAGGGAGGCGACGTCAGGCTAACCACTGGCGCGATGCCGAACCCATCGTTGATGTCCTGGTACTTTCCGATCCGCATTACGTTCGGTGTGATGAGGTAGCCGTAGCTGTTGTCCATCGCGATGCTCGAACTGAAGGTCCCGGTCCCGAGATTCCAGAACGCCAGCGGCGTCGGCTGCAAGGGGTCGGCGATGCTGAGGATCGGAATCGCGCGTCCGAAGGAGATATCCGCAGTGATCGAAAGATTGCCGACGGCGGCCACATCCACCGGCCGACCGGCGTTGACTTCCGGAATCGTTCTGGCCACGACCGGTGCTGCCGAGTTCGTGATGTCAACGGAGGTATAACCCCGCTGGGCGTCGGCGAGTATGACACCCGGGTGGCGGATGAGGACGCGCCGGACGTCGCCTCCCGCCAAGCTGCCGCGCGCTTGCGGATTCGAGAGACTCGACACGTCCAGAATTTGTAGACCAGTGGTGCCCAAGGCGACCGCGGCCAGGCCACGCGCCGGGTCGAAGTCAACGCCCTGCGCCGCCGCCGCGGTCGGGAATTGGGAGATGAGCGAGGGAGCGGACGGCGCCGAGAGGTTGACGAAGGCGACGCCGGCCGATCCGGCCGCAATTGCCGCCACCGCCCCTCGCACGACCATGGCTGCCGGATTGCCCGGGATCGGGAGGCTAGCCGTCAACACCGGCGCAAGCGGGTTCTGCACGTTGACAACGCGGAGGAAACCCACGCTGTCGGCAACGACGACGTACTGCCCCAACGCGCGGACTGCGCTCGCCGCCCCCAGTCCTCCGAGCGTTGTCCGGATGACGGGCTGGGCGCGGTTGGTGATGTCAATGACGACAAGACCGGCCGTGCCCGCCGCGATGTAGGCGTACGATCCGGCAACATCGACCGCCGTTGCGCCATTGACGGTGATGGCCGAGACCTCCGTGGGCGAGAAGGACGTAACTGTGCCATTCACGGTGGCACTCAGAGTTCCGTTGGTAATGGTGATGACGCAAGTGCCTGTCGTCCCGGCCGAGATCTTGCCTTTGGTCGCGGATAGCCCGCAGATGTTCGGGTTGCTGGTGCTGTAGTTTGTGCGTGGGTCGGCCGTTAGATCGAGCGTCGTCTTGCCATCGATGAGAGTCACCCGCCAGGTCAACTGAATGGAAACGTCCGGATTCACCGTGCTGGTGACGAGGTTGAAAGAGGTGGGCGTGACATTCGAGGCGGACGTTGCCAGTTGCAGGTTGTAGCTGAGTGGATCGAGCGGGTTGGTATTCGTGGTGACTTCCACGCCGTCCGGAATCCGGTCGCCATCCGTGTCGGCCAGCAGCGGATTGGTCCCTCGGGCAACTTCATCGCCATCCTTCAGCCCATCGGCGTCGGTGTCCGGGTTTCGGAGCGCGGTGCCTCGGGCGATCTCCTGCGCGTTGGTCAAGTCATCTCGGTCGAAGTCTTCTTGCGCATCAATGGGGTTGCTGGGGTTGAGGCCATTGGCTATTTCCACATCGTCGGGGATGCCATCACCGTCGCTATCGATGTTCGACAGCGTCACCCGGGCGGTGATCATCCCGGTGGCGCCATCGTTGTTCGCTTGGATGATGACGGTGCCACTGCTGACAGCGGTGATGAGGCCGTTGGCGGAGATGGACGCGATGGCTGGGTTGCTGGATGTGAAGTTGGTGCCGGTGGTGGCGGCGGTGACGTTGGCGGTGGTGTTGTTTGGGTAGTTGGCGGTAACTGTGAGCTGAACGGTTTGGCCGATCGTGGATAACGCAGGGGCGGATGGCGCGAGCGTCAGCGAGATTGGGATCTGGGAAGCGGACCCGATCACGATCTCTGGAAGGTTGACTGCGGTATTGGCGTCGAGCCGGAAGAAGGCCGATTCCCCCGATGTCGTCACGCCGCCCTGCTCACAGGTGGCGCGGGCCTTCACTTGGCCGAATCCAGCCGGGATGTTGGGTAATACCCAGGAGCCATCGGCGTTGGCGCGGACGCAACGGTTCAATACGCAGACAGTACAGTTCTGGTTCAACTGGCCATAGGCGCAGATCGCCGCCCCCATCAGCAGGGCCGCACGCGTCGTCATTGTGGTCAGCATCCTCATCCCCTACTTCTTTGCCAGCAACCCCTCGTTCACGCGCTCCGTCAACTCCTGCAAGCTGGGCACACCGTCGATCCGTTTGCCATTCACGAAGATGACCGGGCTGCCCCGAATGCCCCGGCCGAGCCCGTTGACGACGTCCACCTCCACGCGCGGTGCATATTTGTGCGCCTGCATATCGGCCGCGAACAAGGTTTCGTTCAGGCCCAACCGGCCAGCCAACGCCATCAGGTCCTGCTCCCTCAACGAGTCCTGGTGTTCCAGGATGAAGGCCGCAAACTCCCAGAAGCGGCCATGCCTGGCCGCGGTCATCGCAGCCTCGTGCGCCAACGCCGCCTGGGGATGAAACGCCAACGGAAAATTTCGAAACTGAACCCGCACCGCGCCTGGATGCTGGCGCATGACCTGGTCAATGATGGAGAGCGCCGGACGGCTGACGGGGCTCTGCAGGTCGGCGTAGAATTCCAAGGTCACACTGGCGGTGTCGGGGCCCTTGCTCATCGCCGCGTCACTTATTTCGGCCAGCGCGACGGCGCGGCGCTGCTCGCCGCCAATGAGTTCGCGGAGTTGCTCATACGTCTTCGCTCCGGAATAGGATTTGCCGTTGACAAAAAAAGTGGGCGTTCCGTTGACACCGCGCTTGGCGCCTTCCGCCTTTTCGGCGTTAATTGCCTGCTTGGCGGCGTCGCTATCCATATCCTTGATAAAGCGGGGAACGTCCAGCCCCATCAGCGCGGCATGCTCAAGCAGATTCGGCCGTTTGATGGCCGCCTGGTTGGCGAAGATCGTGTCGTGCATTTCCCAAAACTTGCCTTGTTTCCCGGCGGCGTAGGCGGCCTGGTGGGCGAGTGCCGCATCAGGGTGGAAATCCAGCGGGAAGTGCTTAAAGGACACCGAGACGCGCACGCCGTTAACGCCTTTCCGCTCCAACTGGCGCACGGGCTCCGCAAAACCCTTGCAGAACGGACATTGGAAGTCGGAGTAGACGTCAACCTGTACAACGGACGGCGTCGGCGCGGTCTCCTCCGCGTACAGAGGAAGCACGGATACCAGCAACGCAAGAAGTGGCTTTGTCATTCTCCACTCCCCCTGAAATCCGCTAACAATTTGGGATAGGCTAAAAACATGGAAGTATCCTCCATTGAAGAAGCGGTGCTTGCGAACCTGCGCGACTTGCCGGTAGACAAACAGCGCGAGGTGCTCGATTTTGCGAGTTTCTTGAAATCCAAGGAGCACCGGCCATCGCGGAACCTTCGCGGGCTCTGGAAAGGAATGGGTGTTTCCGTATCAGCCGAAGACATCGCAGAGGCTCGCAAAGAGATGTGGAGCCATTTCCCGCGTGAGCGCTTCTTCGAGTAACTAGCGTCGTTGGCGACACGCACTCGTTGATCTGGTATCTGATGGACGATCCTAGGTTGTCGGGCGTCGCCGCCCAGGCCTTCGACGAAGCCACCTCCGCCGGGCAACGAATCTATGTCCCATCGATCTGCATTGTGGAGGCGACCTACCTGATCGAAAAAGGGCGGATTTCCGAACAAGCGTTTTTTGCGTTCGAGAGCGTGGTTGCCGATCCAGATTCGCCCATCCGGTTGATCGAACTGACTTTTGCCATTGCGAAAGCTGTGCGCAAGGTGAGCCGGGAGGCAATCCCCGACATGCCGGACCGGATCATCACGGCGACGGCGATCGCTCTCGGTTTGCCTTTGATCACCTGCGATAGCAAGATCCGCGCCTCGGGTGTTACTACCATCTGGTGAGGATCCCCGGGCGCCAGTCAGGCGCGTCGTATTCAGAGTTGGGAGGGACGTGCGATTCATCTCCGGCCCCCGGCCCCGCTGGGTTGCATGGCTGGCGGCCACTCGCGAGGTTTGAAGTTTTGATCGACGATCCGCTCCGTGGTGCCGGGCGGCAGCACCTGGAGCGTTTTCAGGAATTCGATGAGGGAGTCCTTGTCGTAGTCCGGCAGCGCCTCAAACGCCCGGCGGGAGTCGAGCGCTTCGCCGGCGTGGGCCAGGATGGAGCGGCGCATGGTGGTGAACAGCCCGTGGTGGAAGAACGGCGGCTCATTGGCCGCGCCCCAGAGCCGTTTGGTGAGGAACCGGCGGTTGCCCTCGCGGAACTTGGGGGACCAGGGCGACTGGTTCATGTCCAGGGGCTCGACGTCCTCCGCACCGCCGATATCGTGCAGTTTGAAATCGGTATAGGCGTCCACCCAGACGATGTCGTTAGCGTCCGGTTTCAGGCGCGGAGCGGGGAGTTCGGCGCTGTTGAGGTCCACCTTGACGTCGGGGGCTTCGCCCTGGCGGAGGTTGCCGGGCGGGTTGTAGGGGTTGGGCTCGGAGTAGATCCAGCCTTCCTTGTCCAGCGGGAGTTTCGGGATGTGGCAGGTGGCGCAGCCGATCCGTTCGAAAACTCGTTCCCCATTGAGGACGGCCTGTTCAATGACGGGGTGGCGAGAGATCACGCGGCCGGGGACCTGCAGCGTGGCCTGCCAGATGGAGACCGCCGTGATGTCATCCCGGGTGAGTTCATTCTTTACGCCGTCGCCGTCCGGGTCGGTATCGAGTCCGAAGCGTTCGGTGGACTGCATGCCGTGGTGGTGATTGAACGCGGTGTTGGTGAATTCGCGGATGGAGACGGCGTGCCCAGCCTGGTGCCAAGGGCGGATCACTAGGGTTGGTGGGTTGGTGGAGTCCGTGGAGAGCAGGCTGAGGCGGGGGAGGCCTTCCACTTTGGACGTGTCCCAAAGGCCGGCTTTGGTGAGGGTGAGTTTGCCGAAGGAGATGCCTTTGGATTTGAGTTCGCGGGTTTGGCCGAGCTTGATGCTGTTCCGAATTTGCTGAAGGTCGGCGGTGACTTGGCGTGCGATCATTTCCAAGTAGCCGGCGCCGAAGAGGCCGGTGGTGGAGCGCATGTTCGCTATAGTCTGCACGGCAGCGGGTTTGCCGGATTCGTCGACGCTGCCTCGGGTGGGTACCTTGTCATTCGGATCGAAAGTGACGAAGTCGAAGCGTTGGCCGAGAACGAAGACGTTGGTGACGAAGTCTCCGCCGCCGCCGGCGATTCCGTAGGGGAGGTTGTGGCAACCGGCGCAAGAGTTGGCGTCGGGGGCTGAGATGCGGTTGAAGGCTCGTTCGTCTTTGAGGGGATTGGCTGTGTCCGAGAGGGGGCGGCCGGTGCCTTTGGTTAGTGGGCGGCCAGCGCCGTCTTGGTCTGAAAAGCTGAAGGAGAATAGAACCCTGCCGAGATTGATATCCCCGTTGGCGACGTTCTTCTTCCGTACTGTAGGGTCAGCAGCAAATCGTTTTTCCGTTCCGATGTGTTGCCCGATGATGCTCCCCTTCAAGAGCATCGCGAAAACCAAGATCGGAAGGTATCTTCGATTCGCAAAGTGCGGTCCTCTAGCCATGAAAAAAAACAGCCCCGCATGACTAAGTCGGTGCTGGATCAAGATTTGGGTTGACTTCGACTTGTGTCTGTTATGCACCAACTCTATTCCTCGCAGTAAGTAAACGGACAGCTCCGAGCGCCTAAACAGGCAAATCTCGCTGCGCTACATCTGTTGACACAATCCTCAAACCCTGCCGTATTTAGTTCTGGGTCACATCGATTTCCACATAAGACTTGACACGCACTCCCAAATTTTGCTTCACAGTACGCTGGGCGAGCCAGAAAACAGGCAAGTGCCTCTCCAAAAACACTTCCACCGAAAGCACACCGGCCCGTACAAGTACATTCCGCCGTCGCAGTCGACTGAGCGTTGCCCCCGCAATGCCATCCCGCCTTAATGACGCCTACGCCACTTGAAGAGCGAATCACTTGTCCTTCGTCGCTCACAAGGCCCGTGCCGATGGCGACAAACGAACCAATATCATGATCGAATGAGTACATCTCGGTGACTTGGCGCGGTTTCAGACCGTCAACGTTAGGAAGCGTGATCGGCGCCGGGGGGTTAAAAACCGCGCCTGCTGGCTGGATAGTAACAATGAAGCGCGGCTGTTGCCCAAATCCAGGGGACATCGGCACCTTATCGGGATGAACGACTGTGACGGAAACACATCCGGTCTTGGACCCGCCGGGAAAGGTGACTTGACCGGGACCGAATGTGAGTGAAAACCCGGGGGCATCCGCGATAGTCAGTGTGCCACCGCCGGTTGAAGCGGTCACGCAGAGCTGGTTGGCGGAATTGAGCGGCAAGAGATAGATCGGCTGCCCAACATTGTTCGGCTGTCCGGAAATGGTGACTAGGTCGTAGTCGAGCGTCGGATACTTGCCTGCCAGTTGTGCAGTGGATCCGTCGACGAGAAGTTTAACGAAGCCGACAGGGGCATTCGGAATCGTGAACTGACCCTGTGCGTTGGTTTGGACCGCCGCCACTGACTGAATGGAACTGCTATTCGAGTTCAGCGTGTTCGTCAGCACTGCCCGGACAGTGACTCCGGGGATAGGCGCGTTGCTGTTATCGAGAACGACGCCGGAGATACTCGTTTGCGCCGGGTTGCCGGGGGCGCGGCCCGAGGCGGTAAACGCGGCGGGATAGCCGACGTTCCCTATGAATGAGGCTTCGACAAGGTTATTCGCGTTGCCTTCCTGGAAGCCGAGTGTGAGAAGGGCCGCTACGCGGCCATCGGAATCCGAGTTCACGGTATAGCTCGGCTGACCGTTGATGGTTCCGCCGCCCTGGGTGACACGGAACGTGACAGGCACGCCCGCCAACCGGTTATTGCCCGCATCGACAACGACGGCAATGAACGGCTTGGGTAGCGATTGTCCGATAACTCCAATTTGCGCGTTGCCGGTATCGATGACAATCTTCCCGGCTGGGCCCTGGTTCCCGGTGGCGGAGAACACGGCGGTCCCCGCATGGCCGACGGAGTAGGCTTCCACAACATTGCCCCCGGCCCCGGCGCGGAAGCCGAGCGTCCACTGGACTTGGGCTTGGCCCTGCGCATTGGTGTTTGCGATGACGGTGGCGGCTGGCGCGGCGCCGGCCGAGATTAGGCCGTCATTCTGCGTGACCTTAAAGATGACGGGTTTATTCGCAATTGGCGCGCCAGCGCCATCCACCAGCGCGACCACAAGAGGGGCGGAGAGCGCGGCACCGATGGTGCCGGATTGGTTATTGCCGGATAGGAGCCGAATGGCCGGGCCGGTGACGCTCTGGCGCGTAACGGTGACCTGGGCGGTAACGGAGTTCCCGGCACGGTCTCGGCCCACGGCGCGAATCACGTTATCCCCCATGGCGAGCGGCACGGAAGCGGCAAGGAAGGTGCGGTTGGAGACCTGGGCGGACAATCCGTTCACAGTGACCTGCGCCTGCTGATCGTTGACGGTGCCGACAACGATGTCGTTGACGGAACCGGAGACCGCGATCGACGCATCGGCGGTGACGAACTTGTCCGGTGGGTTGAGGATGGTGACGCGGGGCGGCGTCGTATCCAGTGTGACGCTCACGGTGGCCGTGGCGGTTGCGCCGCTTGGCAGACTGCCGGTGGCGGTCAGCAGGTTGGGCCCTTCGGCTAACGGAATCTGGGCGCTGAAGGAGCCGCCGGCGACAGGCGTGGAGATGCCGTTGATGACTACGGTGGCCGTGGAGTCACTCACGGTACCGCTGACGGTGGTTGGGCTCAAGTTCAGGTAGCTCAAGTTCGAAGGGGAACTGAGGCTGATGGTTAATGGCGGGGCGAGGGTGATGCTGACGGACGCCGTGGCGGTGTTTCCAGCGATGTCACTGGCGACAACCGTAATTGGATTCGGACCCAGCGAGAGGGTAACCGAACAGGTGAAGGTTCCGCTGGCGACAACGGCGTTGACTCCATTGCAGGTGACCGCGGAGACACCGCTCAGCGCGTCCGAAGTGGTGCCGGTGATGGTGGCTTGGGGCGTCAGTACGGTGGTGGCTGGTGCGGGAGAGGTGATGGCGACGAGCGGTGGAGTCTTATCGATTCGCAAAGAGACAGATGCGCTGACGCTGCCGCCGCTGGCATCCGTAGCAGTGCGGGTGATGACTTGGTTCGCGCCTTCCGTGGAAACGACCAGTGGCGGGGGGCAGGTAACGGCCCCGTTCCCACCGGAACAAGTGGCGGATACCGTGACATCCGCATTGTTCCAGCCGGCGGCGTTCGGCGTGGGAAGGGCGGAGAGAAGGAGCGAAAGGACGGAGGCGGTGGAGGTGACGGTGAGCGAGGCAGAGGCTGTGTTGCCGGCTTTATCGCTTGCTTGGACGGTGATGGCGTTCGAGCCGGAGACGAGCGGAACCACGCATGTAAAGGTGGATTGCGTGACGGCGGCAACGACCGTGTTGCAGAGGACGCTGGCGAGGCCGGAAAGGGCGTCGGAGGCCGTGCCCGTTATGCTGACAGTCGAGGTTGACACCGTTGCGCCGGAGACCGGTGAGGTGACATTGACGACGGGTTGCGTCTTATCAATATTGAGAGTGATGGAAGCGGACGTGGAATTGCCCAGCGAGTCCGTGGCCGTCCGGGAAATGACCTGATTGGCAGCTTCGGTCGATACGACAAGCGGCTGGGGGCAGGTGACGGCACCGGTGCCGCCGGAACAAGTGGCGGTGACGGTAACGTTGGCATTGTTCCATCCGGCTCCGTTTGGAGCGGGCGTCCCTAGCAAGCTGATGACTGGGCCAGCGGTGGTGAGAGTCACGTTGACTGAAGCTGTTGCCGAATTGCCCGCCTTATCCTTTGCCTGGATGGTGATGGAATTGGCGCCGGAGGTGAGCGGGACGACACAGGAGTATGTGGAGGCGTTGATGGTGGCAGGGACCGCGTTGCAGAGAGCGGACGCAGCGCCCGAGAGCGCATCGGAGATAGATCCGGTCACTGTGATGGACGTCGTATTCACGAGAGCGCCGTTCGCGGGTGAGGAGATCGCGACGACAGGGGCCGTCTTATCGATGTTCAGCGTGAGCGATGCCGAAGTGGAGTTGCCGATGGAGTCGGTGGCGGTACGGGTGATGACCTGGTTGGCCGCTTCGGTTGAAACAACCAGGGGCGGGGGGCATGTGACGGCGCCGGTACCGCCGGAGCAGGTGGCGGAAACTGTGACATTAGCATTGTTCCAACCGGCCGCATTTGCTGGGGGCGTGCCGAGAAGGGTGATCACCGGTCCACTGGTGGTGAGCGTGACGCTGACGGTTGCGGAAGCAGTGTTGCCCGCCCTGTCCGTTGCCTGAACGTTGACCGTGTTCGAACCGGAAACGAGGGGGACCACGCAGGAGTAGGAGGTTGGGGTGAGCGCGCCGGGAACAGCGTTGCATTGGACGGAGGCGACGCCTGAGAGCGTATCGGATACGGGCCCGGTGATGGCGATCTGCGGTGTATTTACCGTGGTGGCGTTCGCCGGTGACGTAATGCCGACAACGGGGGGCGTTTTGTCGATGTTGAGGCTGATGGAAGCCGAGGTGGAGTTACCGATGGAATCGGTGGCAGTTCGCGTGATGACCTGATTGGCCGCTTCCGTGGAGACGACGAGCGGCTGGGGACACGTGACGGCGCCGGTGCCGCCGGAGCAGGTGGCGCTTACGGTGACATTCGCATTGTTCCAACCGGAAGCGTTCGGGACTGGGGCACCAGAGAGACTGATCACTGGGCCGACGTTGCTCCTGGTGATGGTGATGGTGGCGGTGGCGGCATTTCCAGCGGTGTCCAGCGCCTGGACAACGATAGGGTTCGCCCCAGCGGCTAGCGGCACGACGCAAGAGAACAATCCCGGGGTCAGCGCAGCCTTGACGTTGTTGCAAAGAACGCTATCGACGCCGGAGAGAAGATCGGCCGCGGCCCCGGAGATGGTGACTTGGGGGGGGGCGACGGTGGTGCCGGGGTCGGGAGCGGAGATGGCGACGGAGGGGGGCGTTTTATCGATTCGGAGCGTTACACTGGCAGAGGCGGAGTTGCCGGTTGTATCCGTGGCTGTACGGGTAATGATTTGGTTTCCGCCCTCTGTGGTGACAGTGACCGGTGGCGGGCAGGTGATTGTGCCAGCGCCGCCGGAGCACGTATAGGAAACAGTGACGTTTGCGTTGTGCCAGCCGGCGGCATTGGCTCCGGGCGCGGGAGCGGCCGAAATCAGCAGTTTTGGAGTCGTGTAGGTGAGCGACAAGGACGTGGCGGCGATATTGCCGGCGCGGTCCGTTGCCTGGAACACGATGGTGTTCGATCCGGGAGTGAGCTTAACGTCACAGGTGAAGGCGGCTTGGGCGACAGCGGCCACGGCACCGTTGCAGGTGAATGCGGTGAGGCCGGAGAGGCCCTCTGTCACTGTGCCGGTGAAGGTGACCGATGCGGTGGCGACAGTTGTGCCATTGGCCGGGGAAGTAACGGCGATGACGGGCGCCGTTTTGTCGATTTTCAGGGTAACGGATGCGGTGGCGCTGTTTCCGCCGCCGTCGGTCGCGGTTCGGGAGATGGCGACACTGTCGCCTTCCGTGGAGGCGGTAACCGGCTGGGGACAGGTGACCGTTCCGACCCCACCGGCGCAGTTGAAGCTGACGGTAACGTTTGTGTTGTTCCAACCTGCAGGGTTGGGGGCCGGGGTGGGCGTGGCGGAAATGGTGAGCTGATTGCCCAGGGTGACCACGCGCGTGACGGTAGCCACGTTGCCTGCATTGTCGAACGCTTGGATCGCGATGTTGTTCAGTCCGTTGGATAGCGTGAGGTTGCAGGTGAATGTGTTGGCGGTGACTGTCGCCTGGACGGTACCGCAGACCACACGGGCCAGGCTTGACAGCGTGTCGGTTGCCGTTCCAGTGATGGTCAATTGCGGGTTCGTCACCGCCGCGGCGGCTGGCGGAGAGGTGACAGTCAGTGCCGGCGGGGTTTTATCAATCTTTACGGTGACCGAACTGGAAGCGGTGCTATTCAGGGCGTCTGTCGCGGTGCGGGCGATGACCTGGTTGGCGCCCTCTGTGGAGACGATGAGATCCTGCGGGCATTTGACCGGCATGGCGCCACCGGTACAGGTGAACGCCACGTTCACGTCAGAGTTGTTCCAACCGAGGGTATTCGGCGCGGGCGTCGCCGCCGCGGAGAGAGTGAGCGTCGTAAAGCTGAAGGTTACGTTCGTGGTTGAGGTTGCGGTGTTCCCGGCGTTGTCGGTGGCCTGGACCGTGATCGCATTTGCACCTGGGGCCAAGGGAACACTGCAACTGAAATTTGATCCAGCTAGGGCAGCGGATTGGCCATTGCAGGTGAAGGAGGCGATGCCAGACACTGCGTCGGTCGCGGTGCCGGTGAGGAGGAGGGTGGGGGTGGCGACGACTGTGTTGTTTGGGGGGGATGTGATGAAGAGGGCGGGAGGGGTTCGGTCCAGATTGATTGAAATCGTTTTTGAGGCGGCATTTCCGGCGCCATCGTTGGCGGTGCCCACGATCGGTTGCGCCGTACCTTCGGTGGTGATGCGAGCAATCGCCGGACAGGTAGCGCTGCCGCCGGCGCCGCCGGAACAGGAGTAAGTGATCGTGACGTCTTGCCGGTTCCATCCGGATGTGTTGGGAGCCGGTGCCGCTGTACCGTTGATTGCGAGAGGCGTCGCGGCAGCGCCGACGTCAATGGCGACAGTGGAAGAGGGGACGCGGGTCGTCAAGTTCGGGAACGCGCCACCCGACCGCAGGTAGACACGACCCGGATTGGGTTCGTTCAGCGAAAAGACCAAAGTGAAAATGCGATCGTTGGCGACAGCGTCACCGTTCTGGCCGTCGTCGCGCAGCGTTCCGACCACTCCTGTCGCCGTTCCCGCAGCATTGAGTCGCTGGACGTTGGCGCCATTCGTTAGCAAAGTCGTGTCGGTGATTTGCACCGTAAAGGTAACCTGCGTCGGGGTACCCGGAGGGATGAAGGTCGGCTTGATCGTGACCGGACCCAGGATCGGATCCGCCGCGAACGCCGCTACTGATGCCAACAGATAGGATGCAAGACGAAGGCGCATGGGTCACCGGCGACGAAGAAGAGCCAACCCCGCGGCGACAAGTAGAATAGTGCCGGGTTCCGGGACCGCGGTGGAATCCGGTGTGGTGATTGCCAAGTCATCGACCGCGAAAGAGCCACCGTTGGTCCCGCCCGCCAACGTCACACGGGAAATTCCTCCCGCGAACGAAAGTTGCAGCAGTTCGTTGGAAGGGTTCAGCGAATTAGCAGTGTTGTTGGAGAACGCTGAGTTCGTCACGCCGACCACCTGGTTCAGCACGTCGAATGCGGTCAGCGTCATGCCGGTGGTGTATGTGAAGTAGCCGGCTAAGCTGAGCGCTGGAGCGGAGAACGAGATTTCGATGGGCCCAAGACTGTCTAAAGCGACGTTGAAGCCGGAACGGGGAGGAAAGATCAACTCGTTCAGCGACAAGCCGGCTGTTACCACTACGGCGTTGGAGAACGTTATGCCCGCGAATTCAGTGGAAATCGCTGTATTGTCCGCGAAACTTTCAAAATCCAGCGACATAACGGCGGCAGGCAGGGAGATTGCTGGACAGGCAAACAGGACAGCGATAGCGAGTTTAGATAACACCGGAATGGTCTCCGAACACGGCAAAGTGCGAAGCGGGATTACAGTACGAAGTGGCGATGCCTAACGCGTCGATCTCGGTCGTTACGGTGCCACGAATGTGTAACGCTTCGGGTAGGCCTGATTATATGATCAGGGTGGATGACATTCAAATAACAAAAACAAGCCGAACGCATCGTTGCTCGTATCCTTATGTAAAGACTATGGTTATCACGGGTTCGACATCCAAGACATCGGCAGAATTCTGTCGCTGTGGCTTATGACAGAACGCTGACACAAAACGCTGTCATCCATAGCTTAGAATCACTCACTCGGCGGACCCGGAAATAGTAGACTAGGGTTTCTTAGGGAGCGAGTTCTGCAATGTTCTTTCTAGATAGATCCATAGAAGTCCCAGAAATTAAAGGCGCGCTCGATGGTGTTTTAACGAGCAAGTACTTCCGGAAAAAAAAGCGGTCTAAACTGCTGTTGCAGTACTTGGTTGACGCAACTATCGACGGTCATGCGGAGTCTTTGACTGGCGAGATCGTCAGAACAGAAGCGCTTGGCGGCTGCTCTGCGGAGGCGCTCGCTACAGAAAAACGGCGGCTTGGGGAATACCTTGGAAAATTCTATGAACTGGAAGGTGCAGGCGAGCGATTGCAGTTCATGCTCATTCCGCACCTCTACGCGGTCGATTGCCGGATTGTCGAGGCGAAACGAACCAGGTTGGTAGGGCGAGCGGCCCCATTCGCGAACCTCCAAAAAGGTTGGTCGCGGGTTCAGTCAGGCGGTTTCGCGGGCAATCTGATAGCCGGTGATGCAGGGTTCGGCAAGACAACGCTGGTCGCGGAATATGTGGAGAGTTTGAGTAGGCTTTTGAGCCCTTGTCTGCTGGCTGCCGCGCAATCAACAGGAGCAACGCCCGGTACCGTAGAATCGTACTTGCCGATCGACCGGGCAATCGAGTCCGCCATTCGCAAACAGACGTTGAAATCGGGGCTGGACGTTGAATCGGTTCTACGGGAGGAGGCCCCTACGTGGTTCGAGCGGGTCATTGAGGGGAAGGAGGAGCGTCGCGCTTCACGTAATCAGCTACTTCGCTTTTTGGGCGCAATCACAAAGCGGATGCCAGTGGTACTCATCCTGGAGGATCTGCATCTGGCGGATTTTTCGGCGCTCGATGACATCGGTTTTCTGCTGCAGGCGATGCCGGCAAGGGTCCAAGTCGTTCTGACGTACCGGCCATCTGAGATGGTGGGCGTTCGCGCCATGCTCCTGCAATCGGTGAGACTACTGCCCGTTGAGATTGATCCCCTGGATCCGTTATCGAGACCCGATGTCGCGCAAATCATCGAGAATCGCTTCCCGTTGAATTTGTTCCCGCCTGATTTTGTCTCCGCTATCCATCATGTAACTGCCGGTAATCCGCTCTACCTACATCGTCTGATTGAGCTTTTGGTTGCCAGCGGCCAAGTTAGGAAGGACGGCGGACGGCTAAAGTCATCCTGGCGGGTAGCTCTGCCGTTCGCCGAATTCGTGGCTGGGCTACCCGGATCACTGAACGATTTGCTCGGCGCCGTTCTACACGATTTGAACGCCGTAGAAAGACGCCTGGTTCTGGCAGCATCGCTCCAGGGAGAGGAGTTCGATTCTCAGATCCTCGCGCGCGTCTTGGAGATTGACGCGGCGGACGTCGAGGAGAGTCTTCGGCAGATCGGGTCAAAGCTCGGGATCATTCGGTTCTTGAAGAGCAGCGTGAACGGATCGAGTGAAGCATCCGTTCGCTACCGTTTCACTCATCATCTGTACCAGCAGGCCGCGCTTCGGGAGTTTGAACAGATGCCGACTTGGCGTACCCGATGGTCCCTCGCTACCGCCAAGGCACTCATTGATGGTACGGCGACAAGTCCTCACAGTGACATCGCGATCGCCGGACTCCTATCCGGCGCTGGCGCGCGAAGCGAATCCGTCCCTTACTATGGGCGCGCGGCGCAGTCATTTCTGGCAGCGCTTAGCCACTATGCGTGCCAGCGAGCGGCAATGGATGGCCTTGGAGTTGCCACCGAGGGTAAAGTACAAGATCCATCAAACTTGATCGCGCTGCACATCACGTTGGGTGTCAGCGTCGTCTGTACGAGAGGGTTCGCGGATCCACTTGGAGAGGCATCATTCGCGGCTGCTCTTGAGATAGCCGAGAGCACGGGCGCCAACGAACGGCTTCCGGATATTCTATACGGCTTCTGGATCGGCCGATCTGGACAGGGGCGATTTCACGATTCGATTCCGCTTGCCCAACGGCTGCGGCAAGTGGGCACTAAGTTGAAGCGGCCTCTTTATGTCTCAAGAGCCCTGATTGGCGAAGGGATTTCGCTTCTGCACATGGGAAGGCTGTCCGATAGTTTTTTGGTATTGACCCGCGCGGTCGAGAAGTCCCGTGCGGGTGACGTGGCAGGCAGCACCGATCCCTTCCGGTCGCAGATCGACGACAGGGTCGCGGCGATGTGTCAAGCCGGGAGGACTGCCGCGCATCTGGGAAGATTTCAACTGAGTCGGGAGATGGTCTTGGGGGCGATCGAGGTCGCTGTTGAAATCGGGGACCCCCAGGTGCGCGCGTACGCTCACGTGATGGCGGCGGAAGTGGCGTGCATCAGAGAAGATTTTGAAGAGGCGGTGGCGCTTGCTGAATCCGCTGTTCAGCCTGCTCTGGAGTTCGGTTTCTTACAGGAATTTGCTTGGGCCAATATGTTGCTGAGCTACGCCAAGGAGTGGATTGAGCAAAACAGCGCGAATCGAACGAAGTGCGCGCATCTCCTGGAACGCTACGATGCCGTCGGGGGCGTCGTGGCATCAACGGAGTTCCGGTCAATGTTGGCCGAAATGTACTGCGCCGCCGGGGAACTGGATACGGTAGCGAGCGTTCTGGATCGTGCTTTCGACATGATGTCGAGAATCGACGAAAGCTACTATCATTCGGCACTGTTGCGGACGAGGAGTGAATTGGCGTGGCGGCGCGGCGACAACAAGGAAGCCGAGCCGACATTGGACCGCGCGATGGAAATTGCGGCTGAGCAGGGTAATGTCGTTCAAGAACTGAAGGCGCTACTAACAAGCGTCAGCAGAGTGAATTCACCGCGGACGAAGCTTGCCGCTCAGCGCGGCAGAGCGAATGAACTTCTCACGAGGATCGACGGACCGACGAGTGGCTTGCAGAGTCGGGCCAAAGTAATCCTCGGGCAATCGAAGAGCCGGAAGGGTGTCGGTGAATGAGAGGCGATACGTTCCACAACGTCTTCCCTTTAGGCGATCCAAATTGTCAGATTTCGTCAAGGAGATCGCGCGAGCCACTTGCAGTGCGGCCCCAAATACCTGAAAAAACGGGGCTTACCTGCGTTACTCCGTTTACTCCATTAGGTAAATTTGCAATCTTCGCAAGTCGTGTAGATTCGGTGACTTACACGGGTGATGTCCAGCTTGGGGTGGGCTGTTCCGGTTGAATCTGGCCGCAGTAGACTTGTAAGCTATTGATTCTAAATGGAGCGGGAGATGGGACTCGAACCCACGACGTTCAGCTTGGGAAGCTGACATTCTACCACTGAATTACTCCCGCGCCTTCACAGCAACTCACTCCACATTGTACCAAATAACGCGCCCTACAGCTCTTTCACCCGAATGTTCCGGAACTCCACATGTGAACCGTGACCCAGAAAACCAATATGCCCCTGCGTCCGCTTCACCCCCGGATGCTTCTTCAAAATTGCCTCATCCGTCACCTTCGTTAGGTCCCCTTCCGTGATCACCTTCCCGTTTAGTGTCACCTTGATCTTGCCGCCTTTGATCCGAATCTCTTCGCTATTCCACTCCCCAACGGGTTTCAGCGCGTCTGCCTTCGCCGCGATCACGTCGTAGACGCTACCATGATGTTGCGCCGGCTTAATCTTCCCCTTATACATTGCGTGATCATGATCCAGAATCTGAATCTCCATTCCCGCGTACGCCGCATCGCCTTCAAGTGGCGCGCGGATGCCTACTCCGTTATTCCCGCCTGGCTCCATCTTGAACTCGAAGCGGAATACAAAATCCTTGTACTCCTTCGCCGTGAACAGATTCCCGCCGCCGTCTTTCGGACAAACCAGAACTCCGTCCTTGGCTACATACCCTGGCCCGCGACCCTTCACCAGTTGCCAGCCATCCGTCGACTTGCCGTCGAACAGCACCGTAAACCCGGATTCCGCCGCCATGACGGCCAACACGCTGAGAGCAAAAAGTGTGAGTCTCTTCATGATTTGTTTCCTTCTACGTTACCGCGAAACCGCACCCGCCGCGTTAGGGCTCAGCGGCCCCGCCTTCTGCGATTCGTACTGCCGCTGAATATTCTCCGGGAACCCCTTCATCAGTTCCTCCACTCGCGCCGTCAAGCGCTTCACCACCTCCGGATTCTCCGCGGCAACGTCAAATGATTCGTCCGGATCTGCCGCCACGTCGTACAACTCCGGGTTCTTCAGCCGGATATTCTTTCGCCCCCCTGCTGGCGCCGGGCTATAAGTTACGTTGTTATAGCGGCTAATGTGTAACTTCCACTTTCCCTGCCGGACACATTGGAGGTTTATATTATCAAAGTAAAGGATCGCGTCCCGTTCCAACTCCGTTTTCGCGCCTGTCAACAGCCCGGTAATATCCACACCGTCAGTGGCGCGCGCGGGCCTGGCCGCTCCAGTTAACGCACACACTGTCGGCACAAGGTCCATCGTGGAAACGAGCGAATGGCACACACGGCCCTTGGGTATGCGTCCCGGCCACCAGGCGATTAGCGGAACCCGGACGCCACCTTCCCATGTCATCCCTTTCCGCCCGCGCAGTTTTCCTGGGCTCCCCTGGAACCACGGGCCGTTATCGCTGGAAAACAGGAACAATGTATTCTTGTCGAGCCCATGTTTCCGAAGTGTTTCCATGATCTGGCCAACTGACCAGTCCAGTTCACTCACCACGTCCCCATAGATACCCTGCGTGCTTTTCCCGCGAAACGCCGGGCTCGCCGCTAGAGGAATATGCGGGTAGGTGTGAGGGAAGTACAGGAAGAACGGATTCGCCTTGCTGTCTTCGATGAATTGCACGGCACGGGCCGTGTATCGCGGCGTAAGTGTCTCCAGTGTGGCCTGCTCCTCCACCACCTTTTCGCCGTCCATCAGCCAGCGTGGTGTCATGTCGTTCGAATACGGAATTCCGAAGTAATGGTCGAACCCTTTGTAAGTGGGTAAATGCGGCGCCAGATGTCCCAAATGCCACTTGCCCACGCACTGTGTCTTGTAGCCCTTCGCCTTGAGTAACTGCGCCAGCGTTTGTTCGCCTTCGGCCAATCCTGTCTTGTCGGCGGGGAATAGTACCACTGGCACCCCCACTCGTGTTGGGTAGCGGCCAGTCAGAAGTGCCGCCCGGGATGGGGAGCAAACCGGATTCGCCGAAAGGCAATGTGTGAAGCGTACCCCTTCGCGCGCGGCCCTATCCAGGTGCGGCGTGGAAAGCGTTGACCCATAGCAGCCAAGGTCACCCCACCCCAGATCGTCGGCGTACATCAGAATTACGTTCAACGGCCTTGCTGTAGCCGCAGCTACAGCGGTGGCCGTCTGGAGAAAGGCGCGGCGAGAGAGCATCGCCGCTTATTGTATCCCGTCCACTATAGGGGGGCACCCGTGTTGTACACTCTGTTCATTGGAGGTGGATCTTCCCTATAGGGCAATCCCCAACGCCTTCGAGCACCCTCCGCGACGCAGCCGGGAACATCGGTGCGTCTCTATTCAATCTCGTCTTGCCGGGCGAATGCCTGTTGTGCGGCGAGATTCTGCGGCACGCAGGCCGGCTTCCATATTGTGACTCCTGCGTACAAACTCCGGTCCCGATGGCGGCCGACTGTTTTTGCTCCCGATGCCGCACTCCGTTCTTGTCGGACCGTCCATTGGACCAGCACGGCGTTTGCCGTCGCTGCCGCACCGGACTTACAGGCTACGATTATGCCTACTCCTTCGGCTACTACGAGGGGCCGTTACGCAAACTGATTCATCACTTCAAATATGGAGGCGTTGAAGTGTTGGCAGAACCGTTGGGGCGTCTGCTAGTGCAAGCATTGCCGATGGATCTGCAGGTGGATCTTATCGTGCCCGTGCCGCTGCATTGGCGAAGGAGGCTATGGCGCGGATACAACCAGTGCGAGTTGCTGGCCCGGCCACTGGAGAGTAGGTTGCGCGTTCCGGTAGTGCAGGCGCTCCGGAAAACGCGCCATACCGAAACGCAAGCCACCTCCACTCCAGCCCAGCGCCGGTCCAACCTGACCGGCGCTTTCCGTTTGTCGAGCGAAGATGTTGTGCAAGGGAAGCGCGTCTTGCTGGTCGATGACGTTCTCACCACGGGCGCGACTGTTGTGACATGCAGTAATTTGCTCCGCCGGGGCGGAGCCAGAAGTGTAACCGTATTGACGTTGGCGCGTGTGGATCGCCGGCCCGCCGAAGGGCGGGTTGCGCTCGTGGCGCGTCAAGCCGTGGGAGGAGCAAGCTAATAATGGGGAGTTACGACCGATTACATCAGCCCGTACTGGTCCTGAACGCCAGTTACGAGCCTATCAACGTCTGCGCCGCCCGGCGAGCGCTCATCCTGATCTTGAAAGGCGTTGCGCTTGCTGAGGAGGACGCGCCCGCTCACGTTCACTCCTACAACCGGATGACGGCGCTCCCCAGCGTCATTCGTCTGTTGGAATACCGGCGCATCCCACAGCAATCGAGAGCGCTTTCCCGCAAAAACATCTTATTGCGCGACCGTTACACGTGCCAGTACTGCCACCGGGTTTTGCCCTCGGTCGAACTCACGCTCGATCACGTGCAGCCGCGCTCCCGCGGCGGCGGATCGTCCTGGGAGAATCTGGTTGCCTGTTGCCATCCCTGCAACAATCGCAAGGGCAGCCGAACCCCGGACGAAGCGGGAATGAAGCTGGCGAAAGCGCCTCGGCCGTTCAGCCTTCACACTTCGCGCCATCTGATGCGCATGCTCGGGAATACCGACGCGCGTTGGCGTAAGTATCTGTTCTTCTAACCGGCCGGGACGCTTCTCCGCTAGAAAATCATCTTCAAACCGAACTGCACCCGCCGGGGCTCATCCGCGCTATTGATGGCGCCCACACCCGCCGCGTTGATGTTCGCTCCCGGAAACCCGAAGTTCGCGGTATTGGTGGCGTTGAACGCCTCTGCCCGGAACTGCAGCCGGAACTTCTCCGTCAACGCGAAGCTCTTCGCCAGCGACAAATCCAGGTTCCGGTTACCCGGCCCATCCAGAATATTGCGTCCGGAATTGCCATATGTGAACTGCGGCTGGGCCACGAACGCTGCTAGGTCAAACCAGCGGTCGATACTCTGCTTGCTGCTCGGCAGATTCCCGTCCGCAATGCGATTCGGCCGGTCTGCGCCGCCAGCGTTGGTTAGTCCGCCGCCACTGTTCACCGTAAACGGCAGCCCCGTTTGCAGGCTCACAATACCACCGAGTTGCCATCCGCCCAACACCAGGTCAGCCGCCCGGTTCGCATTCATGAAGGCCTTGCCCTTGCCGAAAGGCAACTCATAGCTTGCGCTCACCACATAGTTGTGGCGCAGGTCGGTAGTGGAGCGTCCGCGGTTCAAGTCTCGATCCCAGGGTTTTAATGCACCGACGCCCGAATTGCTCAGCGTCTCGTCCACGTTGTCGATCGTCTTGCTCCAGGTATAGGCCGAAAGGAACGTCAGGCCTTTGGAAAACCGCTTTTCCACCTTTACGGTCATTGCGTTGTAGCTCAACTTCCCGACAGGCAACTGGCGCGTCACGCTCGTATAGAACGGCCAAAGGCGTCGGCTCGCCACCGGCGTTGGGCCGGGCGCAATGTCAAACGGCAGGTTGAAATCCACCCCGGCCAGCATCTGCCGCGTACCGTTTCCGTTGTAGCCCAAGGTCAATACCGTATCGAACGGCAACTGCTGTTGCACATCGAAGAACCATTGCTGTGAGTACTGCGTGGGCAGGAATTCCTGCGGGATATCGGCCCCTACCAGCGCCGGCCCCGGTACCGTCGTTGCCGGCAATTGCACCGCCGGGAAACCACCGCTGAGCGTCAATCGCGGGTTGATACGGTCCAATGTGCCAAACCCGATTTCCACAAAGTCCGGTGCCTGGTTCGCCGCTCGCGCACCCACCTGGAAGCTGTCCGGCTGCGCGTAGATCACGCCCGCGCCGGAGCGAATGACGGTCTTTTCCGTCACCTTCCACGCCAGGCCTACTCGCGGCGCAAAGTTGTTCAGGTCATTCTTGCAGCCGCAGTTGCCGGCCCCTGGCCGCACCTGTTGCAACCGTGCGTTGGCGCCTGTATTCGCAAAGTCGGGAATGAAGCGCGATACATTGTCCTGTACGAACGTCGGCGCGCCAAAAACGTCGTAGCGCACGCCCAAGTTGAGCGTCAGGCGCGACGAGAGTTTCCAATCGTCCTGCACGAACATGGCGATCGTGTTCGCCCACATATCTTCGCCATTCTCGTTGCCAATCGTTCCTCCCGCCGCCATTCCGAGCATGAATTCGGCCAACCCGTCCCCCGTCGCCGCCCGGTTCGCCGGGTTCGCCGTGAACTCTCGGTTGAAGGCGAACTGTCCGCGCGCGAACCTTGCGGCCAACCGCGAAATGTTCTGCCGGCGGAACTCTCCGCCCACCTTCACATTGTGCTTGCCGAAGTTCTTGTACACCATGTCGGTGAACTGGAACAGGTCCATGTTGTTAAAGTTCGGCCAGAAACTGCGCGATCCCAGTTCCGCATAACCGGCCGGCGTGAACCGCGAAAGACCGTGGTCGTTGGAGCCGGGATTGTTAACCTTCGGAATCCCTTTGATGCCGTACTGGTCGTAGAGCGCCGTATCGTAAGGGATATCGAACCGGGAGATGATCCGCGTAAACCCAAACCGCGCTTCGTTAGTCGCCGACGCGCCCAGCATCGTCGAATGAGTTGCCGCCACGGAGTGGCTATCTATGTTGGTTGTCGTTGCCAACCCGCCATCAGCGGGCAGCGGCAGTGGCCCGGGTTCGAAACGGTCTCGCGTCCGCCGGCTATAGCGCGCAGAGAAGCGTTGCCGGTCGCTGATGTTGTGGTCGCCCTTGAAATCATAGGTGTTTACATCGTTCTTTTCGCTCGGGGCGAAGAAGTAGTTGTTCGCAATGCCCGTCCCGTTGTTCGGTTCCGGGTACAACGCCAGAAGTTTTGGGAACAGTGGATCCCACCGGCTGGCCGGAATCACGTTGCCAGGGAACGCCTGCCGGGTAAAGCTTGCCGGGGTGCCAACGGTAGTGGCAGGGTCAAACACGGGCCGGATGCGATTGAAGTCGCCGCGGCGAAGTTCGGCCACCGGCACCGTTGACACAAAACTCCGGCCCAGCCGCGTACGTGTGCCCTCAAAGCTACCGAAAAAGAAGGTTTTGTCCTTTTTCACCGGGCCGCCAAATGTACCGCCAAACTGGTTCTGTTTATACGCCGGTTTCTTGTTCCCCGCGCGATTGGCGAAGAAGTTCGTCCCATCCAGGTTGCTGTTGCGCAGGAACTCGAACGCCGTGCCGTGAAACTGATTCGTTCCGGACTTAATGTTCACAAACACCTGCCCGCCCATGCGCGTTCCGTACTCGGCCGAAAGGTTATTCGTCACCACCCGGAACTCGCCCACAGCATCCACACTCGGCTTCACCGCCTGTGCCTCGAAACCCAATGGCCCCCCTGATGCAACCGACGAATTATCCACACCGTCAATCGATACCTGCACCTGATAGATGTGTTGTCCAGAAGCCGAAAAACCGCCCTCATCCTGAGTACGCCCGCCCCGGCCCGGATTGGTGCCGGCCGTCAGCGCCGCCAGGTCCAGGTAGTTGCGCCCGTTCAGCGGCAGTTCCACGATGCGTTTGTTCTCAATCACCTGGCCGACCGTTGTCGTTTCCGAATCGATCAGCGCGGCGGCGGCGGTTACCTCTATGCTCTCTGTGACCGATCCGGTCTTCAGTGTAAAATCCACGCGCGCCGTCTGCGTCACGTCCAGCTTGATTTCCGGTACTTCCGCCGCCGCGAAGCCAGTTTGCGAAGCAGCAATCCTGTAACGCCCCACCGGCAAAGACGGCGCTGTGTAGAATCCCTGGTCATTCGTTGTCAGGTCCCGGCGCAGGCCCGTTTCAATGTTCACCACCGAAACCTTCGCACCGGCCACCACGGCATCGGTCGGGTCTTTCACTACCCCCTGAATCGTTCCACTCTGCGCGAAAACGGCACACGAGGCCGTAAGTGTCCACAAGACCCGAAGAAGCATGACCCATTAAAACACGTCGAGTAGGTGCCCTAGCCGTTCCCGTTTGGTCCGTAAATACTCCTCGGCATGCACCTGGGCTTCTACAATCGCCGGAATTCGCTCCGCCACCTTCACCCCGGCCCGTTCCAGCGCGCCGATCTTGTCCGGATTATTCGAAAGAAACCGGACGCTGGTCAACCCGAAGTACTTCATGATCGCCACCGGCAGGTCGTAGTTTCGCAGGTCCACGTCCAGGCCCAATTGCAGATTCGCGTCCACCGTATCGGCGCCCTGGTCCTGCAACTCGTAGGCGCGCAATTTGTTCATGATGCCAATCCCGCGCCCTTCCTGCTGTTCATAGATGATCAACCCGCGCCCCGCTTCGCCCACCTTTTCGAGCGCCAGTTCCAACTGCGCCCGGCAATCGCACCGCAGCGAGTGAAACACGTCCCCCGTCAGGCACTGCGAGTGGATGCGCACAATCGGCGGGTCCCCTTCCAGATCACCCATCTTCAATACAACCGCCTCTTCGGTTTCCGCTCCGGTGTGGCCGACAAAGCCATAGATCCGAAACGGTCCAAAGCGCGTGGGAAAGTCGGCTTCCGCCACTTTTTCCATTCGAAATGCCTGATTTTCCGCCATGCTAGCTAAAAGCGAAGATAATCTCATTATACGGCGATGCTGGAGCAGCACCTGGTAATCCTTTTGATGAAGCTGGCCGCCTCCGCGGCTCTGGCAAGTATTCTGGGCCGCTCCGGTGCGTTTTTGCGCATGTTGACCCGCGAAGAACGCACCACGCCGCAGCGCTTGCAGATGGCCGTCGGCTTCGCCGTTATTTTCGGCGGCGGCATTATCCTCCGGGTTCTTACGCACAACAACTATCAGGCCCTCGACCTCGGGCTGGAGGGCGCGCTGCTTGCCGGCGCGCTTGGCGGCTATGTCACCGGATTGACCGGCGGCATCCTTATCTCCCTGCCCGCCGTGGTCCTCAACGGCGAGTGGCTGGCCATGCTGCTATACGCCGGCCTAGGCGTGACGGGCGGTCTATTGCGCGATTTGGCGCCATCTAAGGACGATATTTGGCGCTTTTCGCCTTATCTGGACCTCACTGTCTACCGTCTCTTTCGCTCCAAGTACGATATCCGAGTCACTCTTTTTCACGCTTTCGTCCTTCTGACCGTCATCTTCGCCGAATTTTCGCGGTGGGCGCTGGCCCGCATTCTGCCCGACGACCGGTTCCTCTACACCCTCTACAGCAGTTGGAAGGACCCCGACTGGCTTGGGATCGTTCTCATCTATTCCTCCACTATCTTCGCCTTCGCCATCCCCCTCAAGGTTTGGAACAGCATCCGGCAGGAGCAGCTTCTCGGCGCCCAGCAGCGCCTGCTCACCGAGGCCCGTCTGCGCGCGTTGACCAGCCAAATCAATCCCCACTTTCTTTTCAACACCCTGAATACCGTCAATTCACTCATCCGCACCAATCCAGAGCAGGCCCGCAACGTCGTACGGAAACTTTCCAACATTTTGCGGCGTCTGCTCCGCAAGGATGAAAACCTCTCCCCGCTCCGGGATGAAATCAGCTTCATCAACGACTACCTGAGCATCGAAATGACCCGTTTTGGGGAAAAACTCCGTTTCGTCAACGAAACCGATACCGCCACGCTCGACCGTTTGGTACCCTCAATGTTGCTGCAGCCGATTATTGAAAACTCCATCAAGCATGGTCTCAGCTCCAAAGTGGAGGGCGGTGTGATTACACTGCGCACGCGAATTGAAGCCGAGCGGATTCATATTGAAATCGAAGACGACGGAGTAGGCGTGGAGGAGTCCAAACTGGCCACCATGTTCGACTCCGGAATCGGCGTATCGAATGTGAACGAGCGGCTGCACGTGCTTTTCGGCGATGATTACAAGATGGAAGTGGATAGCCGGCCGGGAGAAGGGACGCGGACACATATCGAGTTTCCCGACGTGATTGGGCGCAGATAAGATACAATGCCGCAACGACTGTCTATGCAGACTGCTGTCGGTTACCAGACCGAAAGACTTCACAAAACCATAGCGAAACGCACCAAACGGGTGTATGACCACCTGGCGCCGATGTACCCGGCGTCCACCTATTTTTTCCACCGCAAGGCCCACAAGATTGCTTTGGAGATGAGCGGCGTCCGGAATGGCATGAACGTGTTGGAAGTCGCCACCGGTTCCGGAGAGATGTTTCGCCAGTTGGTTCGGATGAACCCATCGGGCGCTACCTGCGGCGTGGATATCTCGCCCCGAATGGCGGCGCGCACCCAATCGCACGCCAGAAAGCAGTTTCCCAAAGCCTCGCTGCACTGCCAGGCGGTGGACTGCCGCTCCCTGCCGTACCGGGACGGCAGCTTCGATCAGATCTTCTGCTGTTACCTGTTTGAACTGCTTTCCACCGACGATATCTACCAGACCATGGAAGAAATGTACCGGGTATTGAAACCGCGCGGCGTGTTGACGTCCATCCTGATCGGCCAGCAAGTAGAGTTTTTCAATAGAGCGTATCTGGTGGCGGCGTCGGTGGTTCCGGCGTTCTGGGGCCGGCAGATGGACCATTCCGCGCCCTCCATATTGGAGGCCACCGGCTTTCGCGTCACCGGCGAGCGGCTGGTGAAGCAGAGCTTCTACCCGTCGCGGATCCTCACCTCGATAAAATCGTAATGGTTTGATAGAGTAGCGGCGGAAAGGGGTTTCCGCGAATGTCTACGAATCGACGCAGTTTTGTAGGGGCGCTCGGCGCCGCGCCGCTCTTCATTCCACAGAGTGCGTTTGGCGCCAACGACAAGATCACCTACGCCGCAATCGCCACGGGAGGCCGGGGCCGGTACCTAATGGGCAAGTTCAAGCAGTTGGGCGCGGTCTGTACCGCCATCTGCGACGTTTATGAGCCGAACCTGCAGAAGGCGGCGGAACTGGAACCGGAGGCCAAGAAGTTCCTCGATTACCGGGAATTGCTGCAAGCGATGAAGGTGGATTGTGTCATGATCGCGTCCCCGGATCATCAACACTCGCCGATGCTGATGGCCGCGTTGGAAGAGAAGAAAGACGTCTATCTGGAAAAACCTCTTTCCCATAGCCTGGACCAGAGCGAGCGCATGATCAAGGCCGTTCGCGCTTCCAAGCAGATCGTGCAAATTGGGATGCAGCGTCGTTCGGCCCCCGCGTTGATTGAAGCAAAACGGCTGGTGGACGATGGCCTGCTGGGGCGCATTGCGCTGGTGAAAGCCCAGTGGAACTGGAATGTGGCCGCTGAACTCGACAACTCCGCGCTGCCGGGAAAACTGGACTGGAACCGGTTCCTGGGCACCGCGCAAAAACGCGAACTGGAACCGATGCGCTTCCGCCGCTGGCGATATTTCTTCGACTATGCCGGCGGCAACATGACCGATCAAGGCACGCATCTGATGGACGTCGTGCAATGGTTCACCAAGAACGGCGCGCCCTCCGCCGCACAGGCCAGCGGCTATGTCGCCAAAATGCGCGGCTCTGAACATCCGGACGTATTCAGCGCCGTTTTTGAATATCCGAACATGATGGCCACCTGGACACTGGATTATTGCAACAGCTATGAAAACGGCTGGACCATCTTCCTGCAGGGTGACAAGGCCACTATGATTCTGGACGACGCTGGCTATCGCGTGCTGGCAGAACCCTGGAAACGTAACAACGCCCCAACAATGGAGAAGCAGGCGCCGGTACCCGTAGAGGTTCACATTCAAAATTTCTTCGATTGTATGAAGACGCGCCAGGAACCGAACTGTCCGGTTGAGATCGCCGCCGCCGCGGTGGCCGGACCGCACATGGCCAACAAGGCGATGTTCGACGGCCGGAAGTTCATCCGCGCATGACGCGACGTTCGTTTCTCTTTGCGCCGTTGCCGCTGGCGGCCCAGCGGCAACGGCGCACGAACGTGCTGTTTATCACCGCCGATGATCTGGGCCTGTATCTGGGTTGCTATGGCGAAAAGCGAATCGCCACGCCGCACCTGGACAAGTTCGCCGCGGAAGGCGTCCGCTTCCGGACCGCTTACGTCGCCCAGGCGTCGTGCAGTCCATCCCGGTCCGCGATGTTCACCGGTTTGATGCCACATGCGAATGGCCAGTATGGCCTCGCCAATGGCGGCTTCAAACTGCATGAAGAGCTGCGCGGCGCCACCATTCCGAACCTGCTGAAGCGCGCCGGGTATCGCACTGGAATCATCGGAAAACTGCACGTGGAGCCGGAGGATTCCTTCCGCTGGGACTACCGGCAGAAGGGCAACGAAACACGGCGCGTTCGCACCGTGGCTCCGCAAGCGGAAGCATTCCTGAAGCAGGACGGGCCGTTCTTCCTGATGGTGAACTTTTCAGACCCTCATGCATTCGCCAAAGGGCAGCCAAGGGAATGGTATTTCCCGCCGGAAGTCGAAGGGATTCCTGAAAAGCCGCTGGCGCCCTCAGCGGAGACGGTGTTTGACTGGCAGCGCGTGGACAACACAGCGCAGCGGGAAAGGACCGCGAACTATCTGAATGCCGTCCAGCGCTTCGATACTGGTGTGGGACTGCTGCTGGCGGCGCTGGAACGGACGGGCAAGGCCGGCGATACGTTGGTGATCATCATTGGTGATCACGGCGCGCCCTTCGCGCGCGGCAAAACGACGGTCTATGAAAGCGGTCTCCGCGTGCCATTCCTGGTCCGCTGGCCAGGCGTTTCCCGGCCCCATGTCAGCGACAAGTTCGTTTCCACGGTAGATATTCTGCCAACCATTCTGGACGCTGCCGGCGTTGGGCTTCCGCCCCACAAACTGCATGGGACATCACTGCGTGGCGTTGTGCGCGACCCGCGCGCGAAGTGGCGCGAGTATCTGGCGGCGGAGTTCCATTTCCATGGAGCCAAGCCGTTCTACCCACGGCGCGCTATTCGCGATTCCCGCTACAAGTTGATCCATAATCTGCTGGCCGGATCGGCAAAACCGTCCACTGGCATTGACGGGGATACGGCCTTCCCGCGTTCGGCCACCGATGCGCCCGCCGATGCGCGGCAGGCTTTCCAGACCTTCGCTAATCCACCCGAATACGAACTGTACGACTTGGACGCCGACCCGGTGGAGTTCCGCAATCTGGCTGGAGACCCGGGACACGCCGCCGCACTCCGGCGGCTACAGGGCGCGCTGCTGGCCTGGCGAAAAAAGACGCAGGACCCGGCGCTGGACCCATCGTTTTTGGAGAAGATGGCCGCGCGGCAACCCGCCTGATTCGCCAGACGGGGCGTGTTTATGTTCGAATGTGATTGATGAAACTTCGCGTTCTTTTTCTCGCACTGTCGGTTTCCTGCTTGGCGCAGGTGCAAGTCAAACAATCTCCAGACCGGATTTCTGTCACCATCGATGGCAAACCGTTCACGGAGTTCTTCGTCGGCGCCGACGCGGTGAAGCCGTACTTGCATCCGCTGCGCTCCGCCTCCGGCAAGATCGTCACGCGTTCCTATCCCATGGAAACGGTGGAAGGCGAAGCGAAGGACCATCCGCACCACCGCGGACTGTGGTTTACCCACGGGCTGGTGAACGAGGTGGATTTCTGGGCGAACGAAAAGAATCAGAAGGGCGCGGGCAAGGCTGGGCGTGGCGTGATCATTACCCGGAGGATCACGGCCGTGGAAAGCGGCAAGAAAAAAGGCACGATCGGCGCGAATTTTGAATGGCAGGAGCCGTCGGGCAAGGGCTTGCTCGCCGAACAGCGGAAGATGACCTTTTACTCGCATCCCACGCAGCGCTGGATTGATTTCGACATCACGTTGACGGCGTTGGAAGATGTGGTCTTTGGCGATACCAAAGAGGGTACGTTCGCCATTCGCCTGACAACTTCCCTCGAAGAAAAGCACAGCGGTAAAATGCATTCCGCCGATGGAAAGGCCGGGGAAAAGGAAGTCTGGGGCAAGCGTTCGCCGTGGCTGGATTACGACGGCGTCGTGGACGGCGAAAAACTCGGCCTGGCGATCTTGGATCACCCCTCCAATCCGCGTCACCCGACATATTGGCATTCCCGCGGATATGGTTTGTACGCGGCGAATCCATTTGGTGTGCGTGACTTTGAACGCGACAAGACCAAGAGCGGCGACATGCAATTAGCCAAAGGCGGCGTGGTTCGTTTTCGTTACCGGCTGATCATTCACCCGGGCGACGCGGCGGAAGCCAAGATCGCCGATGAGTTCAAGAAGTACGCCAAGGTGAAGTAATCGCCGGCGTTTTTCGTCCCGCTAGTTTGCCACGGCAATGTCCACCATGTCATGAAACGCCTCCGGCGTCTCCACGGCGAGCGGAACCGCTGTACCCGTGCTCGCATTGGCTGGGACGGTGAAATTGATCTGATACAACCCCGCCAACCCCGGGGCAAGGCCCTTGAACAGAACCGTAGCCAGACGCCCGCCCACGTACACCTTCACTTCGGTGCTTACTGTGCTCAGCGGGTTGGCTAGCGCCGCCGCGCCATCCAGGATGGCTGGCGTCACGGTGCCTAGGCCGGTGAGGAATAGCAGCAGCGTCTCGCCGCGCCGCGCGGGGGCGGCGGCGTTTACCAGCGTGAAGTTGGCGTGGAGCAGCGCGCCCGGGCCCGTGCCCGCCGGCGGAATCGTGAAAATTCCCGGGGAAGTGCGCGCCAGCGGCGCCTCCACTGTGTTGGAGCGCTGGCCGTTGTTGACAACGGTGATGCTTGCCGTGCTGCCGCTGGCGGCGAAAGGAACCAGCGCGCTGATCTGCCCGCTGCTGGTCAGGTAGACCGGCGCCGCCGCGCCATTAATCAAGACCTGCACGCCACCCAACGTGGTGGGGAAGGGAAGGCTGCTGGCAACCGTTGTCGCCGGCGCCAGGCCGGAACCGAATAGCGTAAAGAATCCGCCGGGCGAAAGGGGCGCGCCTACGGGCGCGAAGCTGGCCGCGTTCACTACTCCTTGCGGATTGATATAGACGCCGGTTCCCGATGGCGCGGCGGCGCGAATGGCAAAGCCGGCTTCGTAGTTGGCCGTGTCAACGGTGGAAACACCGTTGGAATGGAAGCTATTTGCCGACACGCCAAGGGCCAGCCGGCCGAGTTCCAGCGTGCCGGTGCCGTCGGCATTCAGCGTGTAGTTGTTGGCGCCTGTTAGATCAAGCACGCCCTCCGCCTGCCGCACGCGGAGGCTGGAAACCAGTTTCCCCGTCCCCGTGGAATTGGCCGAACCGGCGTAGGAACCGGCGCGGCCGCCTTCATAGCGCAATCCCGCGCGGAAATACAAATTGCGGAAAGCCGCGTTGGTCGCCCCGGCGCTGAATGCTCGCGTGCCAACCCACAAATCGTGCCCGCCAGGCGTCGTGGAACCAAACAGCGCCAGCGCGCCGTCGTTCGATACCCAAAGCGAGCGGGCGCCGTTCAAAAGCCCCGTGCCGGGCAGCGTTAGTGTGCCGGAGCCATCTGTTGTCACGCTATAAGTGGCATTCGCGACGGTGGATGTGCTGACACGGTCACCCGCGTTGGCGGCTTTTCCCGATACTGTAATGTTGCCGGCGCTTCCCGTTCCGCTGGCGGCCAGGCGGAAGGCCGCGTTGCGCATCTGGCTTGCTCCGCCGCCTGGAAATTCCAGCGCCGACACGTCGTAGCTGCCGCTGAGCGAAGCATTGCTTTGGCTGCCGGAAGGTGCCTGGATGGCGATGAACAGATCGTAGACTCCGCCCGCCTCGGTGGATGAAGCCACAATCGCCCCCTGTCCAAGGCCGGCGTTCAATTCCACGCCCGCTCGTTGCGGATTGGAGACCGTCATATAGCCAGTGCTCTTCACCGAATAAGTCCCCGTGCCTGTGAACGCGGCGGGCGCGCCAGGGCCAACAATCTGGGAGCCGGTATAGGTGTACGCGCCCGCGCCGTTGAACGTAATGGCACCGTAGGCCGTCCTTATTTCCGACACGCCTCCGCCACTGGTTCCCAGTATCATCAGGTGGCGAAAAAAATACTTCCCGGTGAGTGAGCCATCTGTCAGGCTCTGCGAAAAGGCACTTCCCGCCGAGAGGAAGAGCAGCGCGGCAAGCAGGCGATTCATGTCTTTTGTCCCCGTCCGATGGTCCCGTTACTATACCCCGGAGAAAGTCTGTACAGCCGGTCCAATTCTTGAAACTCCAAATGGCCCGCCGTGTTTCGGTGGCGGTAACGATTTGCGGGAATGTGTGCCATGCGCCAGTCTATTCAGTCGGACCAGGCGCAGTCCGTTTCGGTGTGAACCAGGAATACATCGCTGGCAGCAGGAACAGAGTCAACAGCGTGGACGACGCCAGACCGCCAATGACAACCGACGCCAGCGGCCGTTGTACTTCCGAACCCGCTGAGGTGGAAAGGGCCATCGGCAGGAACCCGAGACTGGCCACCAGCGCCGTCATCAGCACTGGCCGCAGGCGTAACGTGGCGCCTTCGGGCACGGCCTCTTCGTCGGACATTCCGGCGGCTCGCAGACGGTTGATCTGGCTCACCATGACAATGCCATTCAGCACCGCCACGCCGAATAAGGCAATGAACCCGATGGAGGCGCTGAGGTTCAGGTTCATATCCCGCAGCCACAGCGCGCCCACCCCGCCCACCAGCGCGAACGGCACGTTGCACAGAATCAGCATCGCCTGCCGCATGGAATAGAACGTGAAATAGAGCAGCGCGAAAATGGCCATCACCGACAAGGGCAGCACCAGCGCCAGCCGGCCCAGCGCCCGCTCCTGGTTTTCAAACTGGCCGCCCCAATCAATGAAGTAGCCGGGCGGCAGCGGGACTTCGGCCGCCACACGGCGGCGGGCCTCGTCGGCAAAGCCGCCCAGGTCCCGGCCCTGGACGTTGCACTGCGCCACAATGCGCCGCATGCCATTCTCCCGGCTCACCACTTCCGGCCCGCGGGCGGTATGGATGCGCGCCACCTGGCCCAATAAAATCCTCTCTCCGCCCGGTGCCTGCAGCCGCACCTGCTCCAGCGCCTGCGGGCGTTCCCGGTACTGCTCCGGCAGCCGGACAACAATGCGGAATCGCCGCTGCCCGTCGATCATCTCACTCACCTGCCGGCCGCCCACCGCGGCTTCCACCATTTCACGGATCTCGTCGATGTGCAGGCCATAGCGCGCCAGCGCGGCGCGGTCCGGTTCAATATGCAGCTCAGCTACACCGCTGGCCACCTCCATCTGCGCATCGGTGGCGCCGGGTACGCGCTCCAACACCCGGAAGGCCCGCAGGGCGAGCGCGTCCAGCGTGACCGGATCGTCGCCAAAAATCTTCACCGCGACGTCAGCCTTAATGCCGCTAATGGTCTCATCCAACCGCATTGCCATGGGCTGCGTGAAGTTATACCCCACACCTGGAACCGCTTCCAACGCCGCGCGCATCTTTACGATCAACTCCTCTTTCGTGCGGACCTTCCACTGTTCTTGCGGATGGAGCAACACGTACACGTCGCCTTCGAAGATGCCCATTTGGTCCGTGGCAAGATCCGGCCTGCCCATTTTGGAAACGATGCCGCTGACCTCCGGAAGCGTCAGCAGCGCCTTTTCCACCTCGATGCTCAGCTTGTTCGAATCGGTGAGGGAAATGCCCGGCAGTTTTTTTGTCTGCACCAGAATGGAGCCCTCTTCCAGCCGCGGCATGAATTCGGTGCCCAGGAAAGGGATGGAACCGAGCGCCACAATCGCGATGACGGCCCCGGTGGCGACAGTCAGCGCGCGTGCCCGCAGCGCCAGCAACAGCAGCCGCCGGTACAGGTCGCGGAACCGCTCGAACCAGCCCGTATCGCTGTGTGGCTTCACGCCGCGCCGCAAAGTATAGGAGGCCAATACCGGCATGGCGAACAACGCCAGCGCCAGCGAACCGGCCAGCGCGCTCACCACCGTCACCGCCATGGGCCGGAACATCCGCCCTTCCAGCCCTTCCAGGAAGAAGATAGGCATGTACACCGCGATGATAATTCCCACGGCAAACACGATCGGGCGGGCCACTTCGTGCGCCGCGGTGCGAATGACGCTATTCACGTCCTCCTCCTCCGTCCGCGCCCCCAGCCTGGCCACCGCGTTCTCCATCATCACCACCGCGCCATCCACAATCATGCCGAAATCCACTGCGCCCAGCGACATCAGATTCGCCGTCACGCCGAACCACTTCATGCCGATGAACCCGGCCAGCAATGACAAGGGAATGACGGACGCCACCAGCAGCGCGGCCCGCACATTTCCCAAAAACAGCAGCAGCACCGCCATCACCAGCAGGCCCGCCTCCGCAAGGTTGCGCCGCACGGTGTCTATTGTCCGGTTGATCACTTCGCTTTGGTCGTAGAACGAGACGATTCGCGTGCCTTCCGGCATCTTCACCGTCTCCAGGCGCCGCTTCACCCGCGCGATCACTTCCCGCGAATTCTCGCCTTTCAGCATAATGGCCATCGCCGATACCGATTCCCCGCGGCCGTCCCGCAACGTGGCCCCCTGCCGCTGGATCGCGCCGATTTTCACGGTCGCCACATCGCGCACCAATACCGGTGTTCCCGCGCGGGAGGTGATAACGATGCTCTCCAGGTCCGAAGCGCGCGTTGCCCGGCCCTTGCCAACCACGGTGTGCTGCTCCCCGCCGAACTCAATAAATCCGCCGCCGAAATTCCCGTTGCTGGAAGAGACAGCGTTCTCCACATCCTCCAGCGATAGACTGTAGCGCTCCAGCGCCTCCGGCCGGACCTCGATTTCATACTGCCGCGTCAGCCCGCCCCACGTCTCCACTTCCACAATTCCCGGCACCGTGCGCAGCAGCGGCCGGATCACCCAATCCAAAAACGCCTTCTTCTCATCCAAAGGCACTTTGTCGCCTTCGATGGTGAACTGGTAGACCTCGCCAAACGGTGTCGCATTCGGCCCCAGGCCCGGCTCCAGCCCTGCCGGAATGCGGCCCCGCACCTCCTGCAGCCGTTCATTCACCAGTTGCCGCGCAAAGTACGGGCTCACCGAATCGTCAAAAACCACGGTAATCTTCGACAGCGCGAACTTACTTACCGAACGCGCTTCCGTCACCCGGGGCAGCCCCATCAGCGATGTCTCCATTGGCCAGGAGACCAGTTTTTCCACTTCCGTTGGCGCCATGCCAGGGCAATCGGTAACCACCGTCACCTGGTTGTTGGTGAGATCGGGAAACGCATCAATAGGCAGTTCAAGGAGACTGAAAATCCCGCCTCCTATCAACAGCGCCAGCGCGGCCACCACCAGTACACGATTGCGGAGAGCGGCGTCGATGAAGCGATTGAGCACGAGTGTCTATTCCTCGGTGAGCGTCGATTTCAGCATCTCGGATTTCAACAGGAACGCCCCGTTCGTCACTACCCGATCCCCGGCGCTGAGACCGCTGACAATAGCGATGCTGCCGCCCGCGCGGGCCCCGGTTTCCACCGGCCGCGCCAGAAATTTGCCCGTGCCGCTGGCTACAAATACAATTTGGTGTCCGCTCATTTCCTGAATTGATTCCTGCGGTACGTAGAGCGCCTCACTGGTGCCGCCAACGGCCAGTTCCGCCGTCGCATACATCTCCGGCTTCAATTCGCCGCGGGGATTGGCCAGCACAATGCGCGCCTGCACGGTGCGCGTAGCGGCGTCCAGCAGGTCTCCCGTGCGGGTGAGACGGCCGCGAAACGGCCGGTCTTCAAACGCCCGCACGAACACGTCCGCCCCCATGCCCGTGCGCAGCCGTCCCATCGATTCTTCAGGAATGGCGGCAAGCATCCAAATGGACGCCAGATCACTGATGACGAACAGATCGTCCCCCGGCTTGGCAACGGACCCGGAACTGATGTTTCGGGAAATGACAACGCCCGCCGCCGGCGCCTTGATCGGCGACGTGTCGCCGTCATGATCAAACTCGCCCGGACGGTGTCCCGGCGGGTCTTCCGCCGGAACCTCAAGAAACTCCTCCAGGTGCTGGCGCGTCCGCTGCAGTTCCAATCGTGCCGCGTCGATACCGGCCACCACGTTTTTCAGCTCGCTTTCCGCATGTTCCCACTGTTCCTGGCTCGCCGCCTTCAAGTCCAGCAGCCGGCGGATGCGGTCGCGATTCTTTTCCGCGTAGGAGCGCTGCGTCTCCAGGCGTGTCAACTCCACCTTCGCCTTTTGATATGCGCTGCGCGATTCATGAATATCATGGCTATGCAGCCGCGCCAGAACTTGCCCCTTCTGGACACGGTCACCGATATTCACAAAGACTTTCACCACGCGGCCATCCACCACCGCGCCCACTTTGTGCGTCTTTTCCTCGTCGGCCACCAGCCGTCCGTTGGCGCGAATCGTCAGCGCCACGTTTCGCCGCTCCACATCCGCAATGCGCAGCCCCGCCGTCTTTTGCAACTCCGGGCTCAGCCGCACTTCACCCGGCTCCGGCTTTGTTTCCGCCGCTTTCGCCGGCTCCGCCTTTGGCGCTTCCTGTTTCGCGCCGCAGCCGGCAAGCACGGCGAACGCAAGGAATGTCAATCGCTTCACGGCATGACCCCCATTGCCGTTTCCACGGCCGATTCACTGAGACGAAGCTCCGTCTGCGCCTGCACACGAAGCAGTTCCGTATCCAGCCGCACTCGCTCGGCGTCGAGCAATCGCAACAGGTCCGCACCGCCCTCGCGATAGGCCGCCTGGGCGATGCGCGCCGTGTCGCTGGCGTACGCAGTCAGCGTTCGCAGCATTCCGGTAATCTGCCCCTGGCGCAACCGGTAACCGGAGTACGCCGCCCGCACCTCCGCGCGAACCATCGCTTCGGCTGCGGCTGCGTTCGAACGCGCCACACGCGTCTCCGCGCCGGCGGCGGCAATGTTTCCCTGGTTCTTGTTGCGCCACGGCAAGTCCATGTTCATGTACGCCAGCAGCCCATCGTATCCATTCGTCCGTTTGTAGCCGCCGGACAAATCGATATCCGGGCGCGCCAGCGCGGCCTGCAACTGCTCGTTTGCCATCGCGGCGCCGATGGCCTGCCGTGCCAGCCGAACCTCCGCCCGGCGGCTCAGCGCCTCCTCCGGACTTTCGGGCGGCATCGGTGTGGACGTATCGATTTCCCCCGAAAGCGTCAAATTCTCATCGAACGCCGTTCGCCCCATCTCCCGTTGCAGATTGATGGTGGCCCGTTCGGCGGCAAGCGTGGCGCCGGCCGCCGCCAGCCGCATCCGCTCCATCTCCAGCCGCACGCGGATCAGATCCGCCTCCGCCATGTTTCCCTCGCGAACCCGCACCTCGTGATAGCTAACCGTCTGGGCGAAATTGGTGAGCGTCTCTTTGTAGACCCGCGTGATGCGCGCCGCTCCTAGTGCCGCCCAGAACGCTTCCCGCACTTGCGCCGCTATCCGTTGGGCCAACAGGTCGCGCGCAATAGCCGCCAGTTCCTTATTCGCCTCCGCCAGGCCTGTCCGCCGCTCCCGTTTGCGGGCCGTCTCCAGTGTCTGCGACAGATAGATGAAATGGTCGTTTTCGGTAAACGGACGGTAGGGCGTCTGCCACCCGCCGCGTACATTTTCCATCTGCAACGAAAGCCTTGGATTCGGCTTCAGCGACGCTTGCTCCAGCAACCCCTGGGCCGTCGAAACCCGGCCATCGGCGGCGGCCAGCAGCGGGTGATTCGTAATGGCTTCCCGGAGCGCTCCGGCAAGCGTTAATGGCTGCTGGCCGGAAAGCGCCGAGGCACCGAGTATGGCCAGAACGAAAAGAAACCGCCGAACCCTCACTCCCTTATCCTAGCAAACAATTGTCTAGTGTTTTCAATCATTTACAGGCGCAATCGAGTTGCAGGTAGTACGTAGGAACCGTAGGTTGTTCAGGAAATTTTACTGAGAAGCGAAACTAGCCGATTCCAGGAGGGTTCGATCCCCTAGAATCAAGGTGATGATCGCCGCGATTCAAGAAGAAGCCGGGGCGTCATCGGGGCCAGAGTAACGCCTGGGATAGTTAGGGGACGAATTCAAGATGAAACGCAGTGCCTATCTAGCGCTGGCGTCCGTAGGAATCGTTGTTTCCGGCGGAACGCTTTTGTGGGGACAATCGGCGGAAAACTCCGTCGTGGAAGCCGATCATGCCGAGTGCGCCTACTTCGGGCCGAAACGAGCTCAGTTTACCGAAACCGTTTTGAGCGCGGCCAGACGGCTGCGCGATCCGCTGGCCCAGCAAACAGAAGAAGTGGTGGCGCGCCTGGGGGGCCTGGCCGGAACTCAGGATTTCGTGCCCGGCGGCAGCCGGACGAACTCTAGCCTCAAGGGCTCCGGCTCCGGCAATCTAATCGATAAGCACATCTTCGGCGTCCTCCAAAGCAAGGGGATTGAACCTGCCGCGCGGACCAACGACTACGAGTTCATTCGTCGCATCACTCTGGATTTAACCGGGCGGGTCCCCAAGCCGGAACGAGTCACTGCCTTCGTGTCCGATGCTGATCCGGACAAGCGCGCTAAATATGTGGACGAGTTGCTCGGTTCCAGCGAATGGACCGACAAGTGGACGATGTTCTTCGGCGATCTCTACCGGAATACAGACCAGATTCGCGCCACCAACACCCTGCGGCGCGCCGAGGGTCGCGAAGCCTTTTACAACTGGATCTACAACTCGCTCAAAGACGGCAAGCCCTATAACCGCATGGCCTTTGAACTGATCACCGCCGAGGGGCAGAATTCGTGGACGCAGGGCGAACTGAACTGGCAGGTGGGGAATCGCACCACCGGCGGCCCCGTGCAGGATCACTATGACCAGATGGCGGCGGCCACCATGGAGACCTTCCTCGGCAACAGCCACTTCAACTGCATCGTGTGCCACAACGGGCGTGGCCACGTGGACACGTTGAGCCTGTGGGGCAAAAGCGCCAGCCGCATGCAGGCCTATGGATTCGCCGCGTTCTTCGCCCAAACGACGTTCGTGCAGCAGCCGCGAGCCGAACGCCCCGATCCGAATATTTACTACTGGACCGTAGGCCTGAACCGGCAAGGCACCTATGCGCTAAACACCACCACCGGCAACCGGCCGCCGCGCCAGCCCATTGGCTCCATGCGCGTCGTCACCCCGGTTTATCCGTTCGGGGACGGACTTACCGCCAATGGCGGGGAATCGCCCCGCGCCGCCGCCGCCCGCCTGGTAACCACGGACTTCAACTTTGCCCGCGCCACCGTGAACTACATTTGGAAGGAACTTATGGTCCGCGGCTTGGTGGAGCCGGTGAATCAAATGGACCCGGATCGCCTGGATCCGGACAATCCGCCACCGGCGCCGTGGACGCTCCAGCCGTCGAATGCCGCGCTGCTGCGCGACTTGGCGCAGGACTTCATCGATAATGGCTACAACCTGAAATCGCTCATGCGGCGCATTGCGACCTCCGATGCCTACCAGCTCAGCGCCCGCTATAGCGGCCAGTGGAATTCGGCTTGGGATAATCTCCACGCGCGCCGGCTGGTGAAGCGCCTTTGGGCGGAAGAGGTGTACGACGCCATCGCGCAGACATCGAACATTCCCGGCCCGGTCACCATGGCCATTACCACTCGGGTTCCCAACGGGGCCGTCGCGCAGACACGCGTTGTCCAGAACGCCATGCAGACCACTAGCCCGGCTTCCCGTGGCGCCGCCGCGGCCTTCCTGAATCCTTTCTATCCGGGCGACCGCGAGGATGCCGAGCGGCGCCGCGACGGCTCCGACCAGCAGGCCCTGACGCTGATGAACAACAACTTCGTCATGACGCGGACTCGCGCCACCGCCGCCGGCTCCCTTCTCCAGCGCAATATCAACAAGACGGACCGCGAGTTGATCGACACGCTCTATCTCGCCGTTCTCTCCCGGCTGCCGGATGAATCGGAGCGCGCCACCGCCGGCACCGCCCTCACCTCCGGAAACCGCCAGCAGTCGGCGGAAAACCTGCTCTGGTCGCTCTATAACAAAGTCGACTTCTTCTTTAACTACTAAAAAGGCTACGGAGACCATCACCATGCGCAACGAATCCACTTTCCGCCGCTTTGTAGGGAAGAATCCGCACCACCACGTTCCTTTCTACGCCCGCCCCACCGGCAGCCGCCGGGACTTTTTCCGGCTGCTCGGCGCCGGCGTCACCGGCAGTTACGCGCTGTCGAATTCGCTCCACGCCCAGGTGGTAAAAAGCCAGCCGGTCCAGACCAAGAACACCGCCAAAAACGTGATCTTCATGCTGCTTTCCGGCGCGCCCAGTCACGTCGATACCTTCGATCTGAAAATGACCAACGGCGTAACGCCTTCGGCTTTCAACCCCGCTACGCTGAAAGGGGTCATCTGGAACGCGGGCGTGTTCCCCAAGCTGGGCGCGCAGTTTGACGATATCGCGCTGGTGCGATCCACGCGGGCCTGGGCAGCGCAGCACACCCTGGGCCAGACGTGGGTCCAAATTGGCCGTAGCCCCGCCGCCGTCCTTGGTGACGTTGCCCCGAACATGGGCGCCATCGTTTCCATCGAAAAGCGGGCCGAGCGGACCGCCTCGCAGATATTCCCCACCTTCCTGGCGTTGAACTCCGATGGCGCCATCGGCGCCGGTTACCTGCCCGCCTACTACGAGCCCTTCAAAATGGCGCCCAGCGCCGCCGGCCTCCCCAATACCACCAACCCCGATGGCGCCACGCGGCTGGCTGCCAAGTACGACCTTCTGCAGGCGCTCGACAACCCGCTCCGTGTCAACTCGCCCTACGGCGACCCCATGACTGACTTTGCCGCCTTCTATCAATCCGCCCGCGGGCTGATGTACAACGCCGCCGTCGATAAGGCGTTCAAGTTCACCACGGCCGATAGCACTCGCTATGGCGGCACTTCCTTTGGCAATGCCCTGCTGACGGCCAAGCAGGTTCTGGAAGCCAACATGGGTACGCGCTATATCCAGGTCACTCTTGGCGGTTGGGATATGCACAACGACATCTACACCACCGCCGCGGGCCAGAACTCTATCTTCTCGCTCGGCAAGGTGGTTGACGATGCGCTCAGCACCTTGATTTCGGACCTGAAATCGAACGGGCAATTGAACGAGACTCTCATCGTCATGATGGGCGAATTCGGCCGCACGGTGGGCCAGCTTTCCTCCACGGCCGGTCGCGATCACTACCTGCAGCAGTTCGTCTTTTTCGCCGGCGGCGGCGTAAAGGGCGGGCGCGCCATCGGCACCACCGATCCCACCGGCGCGCGCACGGAAGAATTTGGCTGGTCTGGCGATCGCGATGTGCGAGTGGAAGACGTGGAGGCCACCATCTACTCCGCCCTAGGTATCAACTGGACGAATATCCGTTACGACGATCCCTTCGGCCGCGGCTTTGAGTATGTGCCCTACGCCAACGAGGGGCTCTATAAACCGATTCACGAACTGTGGGGGTAGTGCGGCTGGCATTGGGGCGAAAGGCATTTACCCCGGGCCGCGCCGCGGGCATACTGTCCTCATGCGCGTCCTCCTCTTTGCTTGCCTGGCCCCGGTTCTGCTCGCGCAACCCTCTCGCGAAGAACGTTGGCTCGCCGATCTTGATGTTCTCCTCACCACGCTCCAATCGCGGCATCCGGGGCTCTACAACAAGGTCTCCCGCGATTCCTGGGACCAGGCCGCCGCCTCCCTGCGCGAACGCATACCCGCGCTCTCCGATGTCGAAATTGCCCTGGAATTGGCGCGGATCACGGCCTTTGCCGGCGATGGCCACACGCTTCTGAATCTGCGCACCAGCCCCCTTTTCAACTCCATGCCCCTGCGCGTGCAGTGGTTCGACGAAGGCTGGGTGGTTACCGGCGCCCCCGCCGATCAGGGCTCCATGGTGGGCACGGTGATCACTCGCATCGACAACACCCCGATTGAAGAAGTCATTGAAAAGCTCCGTCCCTACATCTCTCACGAAAATGAGTGGTGGTTCCGGAATCAAGTCCTCAACTACATCATCAGTCCGGAAATCCTCTTCGCGCTGGGCATTCAGTTGGACCGCGCACGGCTCACCATCAATGGCGAAATGTCCCTCCCCTCCGTTCCCGCCACCATCACCGTCGGCCCCATTCTCTCCCAGCCCCGCTTCCCGCTCTGGTCTCGTTACGGAACCGTGTTCTACTGGTTTCACTACCTGCCGGACAGCCGGACCGTTTACTTCAAATACAATGTGTGCGCGGAGATGTCCCTGGTCCCCGCCGCCCGCTTCCGTGCGGACCTGGCGGCGTTTCTGCAGTCGAACCCCGTCGATCGTGTCATCATCGACGTCCGAAACAACACCGGCGGCAACAGTGCGGTGCTCTCCCGCCTCCTCCCTCCCATCCCCTCGCAAATGAAGCGAATCGTCATTACCGGGCGCCAGACCTTTTCCAGCGGCATGCTCGCCGCCGAAGAACTCTCTCGCGCCGGATGGACTTTGCTCGGCGAACCTACCGGCGGCAAACCAACGTCGTTCGGCGAGGTGTTAACCTTTACGCTTCCCTATTCCGGCATCCGCGGCCAGTTCTCCACTCGCCTCTTCACCGGCCTCGTGCAGCGGCAAAACGACGCACTTCTTCCCGATGTTCTCGTGCCCTGGACGTGGCAATCGTTCTCCCAGGAACTGGACCCATTTCTGGAGTCCGCCCTGACGCTGAACTAGGCCCTGCTATCCTGGAATCTGAAGCCCTATGACGAAGGTTCAACGCCACTACGAACTGCTCCGCCCTCTCGACGGCACGCTGCTGAAGCGCATCTCCGACGCGCATGGCATCTACGGATTCCAGAGAATCGAAGTCGCTCCTTCGCTCGATAAGATTCTCGTCGAATACGACGCCTCCCGCTTGACTCGCGGTGGCGTGGAGGCCAAACTGCACGGCGCCGGAATCCCCGTAAAGCCGGTCTAGTCTCTCGTCACCAGCGCGTCCTGCCGGATGCACAGCCGTTCCGCGCACGCGCGCCACTCCCCGCCCGTACCCGGCCGGAACTCTATCCCTTTTTCCTGCGGCAATTCGCCCGCCGTCGCCCAGCGGTGGCGGGTCTTGAAAAACTCCTTTTGCCGCTCGTAGTATGCCTGCAGCCGCATCCGCGTTGCCCAGGTCGCATCCGCCGGTCTCTCGCCGCCCGGCCGCTCATCGAACCGGACGTAGCCCCAGTGCTCCGGAAGATGCATGTTGATCTTGCCTTGCGGCGACCACACCCAGTTGTCCTCCTTCGTCTTCGGCACGCGGCGGTAGGCGCCCCCATGCAATTCGTGTTGCCACTCCACTCGCGAAAAGTTCACCCGCCATTGGTCGCCCGCGCGTGGCGGCAGCGGCATCCTCGCCGCCTCGCCAAACGCCTTCCACGGAATGGCGATCTCCAGCGTCCAGCCCTGGTCCACATCCCCCGGCTTGTTTAGCGTTCCATTCACTTTCACCGCCGTCCGCAGTCCTGGAATCTCCCAGCCATTGTCCGCCGAGCCCTTGTCTTTATAAGGCTTCGGCAGAAACAAATCCCATCCCGTGTTCAGCACGTTCATCTCGAACTCAAAGTATTCGTGGCTATCTCCATTCGGATCCACAAACACCTCAAAATCGTTGTCATGGAAGATCACCGCGTCGTGCCGCGTAATCGTGCCCCACACATGCGGCTCCTCCAACTCCGCGGCAATGTAGAAATACTCGCTGTCCCACTGCATCTTCGCCCTTGTGCGGAAGCGCGGCTTGGGTTTGCGATCACCCTCAATATCGGCAAAATCGCTTGTCCACGGCGCCTGCCGCCATTGTTCGTCAATCAGCCCGTCGATCCGGATGGGCGCCGCCGCGCGCGGGCACGCATACCCTTGGGGCGGTGTCTGCGCCTGCAACCCGGCAAGCACGAAAAGCAAAAGAAGTATCGGCACTCCTCCCCTTTTACAACTTTTTTACAACTTGTGAACGACCTTCTTCGCGAAACTCCCTACTCTACTCACATGGAGCGCATCACAATGTACAGCGACGAACATCTCTCGATCGATAACACCGGCCCGGTTCAACTTGATAGCCGCCGCCTGACCCTGACCCGGAAGGAATTTGAACTGCTCACTATGCTCGCCCGCAACGCCGGCGAGATCGTCCCGCGCGATATCCTGTTGAGCACCGTATGGGGCTATTGCGAAGGCACGCGCACCCGTACCCTTGACGTTCATATCCGCCGCCTCCGCCGCAAACTCGGCGCCTTCGGTGACACCTATATCCAGACCGTCTTTGGTGTTGGCTACCGGTTTGAGCGCTATCGCGCCCCCCGCCCGCTGCTCACCTATTCCATGCCCGCCTACGCCGCCACGGCTTAGTAATTTCCTTCCCGCGCGGGCTGCGCTGGCCCAAATGGCCAGTACAATAAGAGATTGCCCATGCAGGTTCGAATTGCTCCCTCGAAAGCGCTTGGCGGCGCGATCCGCCTCCCCGGCGACAAGTCGATCTCCCATCGCTACGCTATCCTTTCCGCGATTGCCGAAGGAACTTCCACACTGAAGAACTTCTCCTCCGGCGCCGATCCGCACTCCTCGCTCGGCTGCGTACAGTCGCTCGGGATCGCAGTGGAGAAGAACGATGGCGAGGTGAAGGTCCACGGCCGCGGACTGCGCGGGTTGCTCGCCCCGCAGGGCCAACTCGACGCCGGCAACTCCGGTTCCACCATCCGCATGCTCAGCGGCATTCTCGCCGGGCAGCCGTTCTCCAGCACCATCTTCGGCGATGAGTCTCTTTCCCGCCGGCCTATGAAGCGCATCATGACGCCGCTGGAACAGATGGGCGCCCGCATCGAAGCTGTCGATGGCACGTACCCGCCCATCACCATCCACGGCTCCAGCGACCTGCGCGGCATTCATTACGAAACCCCCGTCGCCAGTGCCCAGGTGAAAAGCTGCGTCCTCTTCGCCGGCCTCTCCGCCTCCGGCCAAACCAGCGTCACCGAACCGCTGAAGACCCGCGACCACTCGGAAATTGCTCTGCGCGAGTTCGGCGCCGATATCCGCATTGATGGCCGCACCACCACCGTCACCGGCGGCAAGGAACTGCAGGGCCGCGAACTCTACGTGCCCGGCGATCTCTCCGGCGCCGCCTTCTTCCTGGTCGCGGCCATGATGAGCCCCGATGCCAGCGTCGTTCTCTATGATGTCGGCGTGAACCCATCCCGCACCGCCCTCATTGATTTTCTGGTCGGCGGCGGCGGCCAGGTAAAGGTGCTCGACGTCCGTTCCGCGGGCGGCGAACTGGTGGGTGACCTCCAGGTGCGCCACTCTCGCTTCCAGGGCGGTGTCATCGAAAAAGGAATGACCGCCGCGTTGATCGACGAAATCCCCGTCCTCGCCGTGCTCGGCGCCACCAGCGAAAACGGCCTCACCGTGCGCGATGCCTCCGAACTGCGCGTCAAGGAAACGGACCGCATCGCCACTGTGGCCGACAATCTCCGCCGCATGGGCATCGAAATCGAAACCGCCGCCGACGGCTTCCACATCCCTGGCAAACAGACCTTCCGCGCCGCCGAAGTCGATAGCTTTGGTGACCATCGCATCGGCATGGCCTTCGCCGTCGCCGCCATCGTCGCTGAAGGTGGAGTGACGGTGGTGAACGAAGCCGAAGCCGCCAGCGTGTCTTTCCCGGAATTCTTCGCTACTCTGGAATCCATTCGCGCGTAAGGATCGTCCATGAGCGGAGATTCCGAATTAACGGTCGAAGGGCTTGCCCACGACCTCAATAACGTATTTGAGACTCTTTCCGAAGCGGCGGAAGTGCTGTCTTCCGATCCGAAGTGGACCAAACTCGCCAGTACCATTCGCCGCAGTGTGCGCCGCGGGGAACGCATCGTCACCAGTCTCAACGAGACCATCAGCGATTCGGGCGATCTCACTGAAATCCTCGACAACGCCGTCCAGCACGCCGAAGACGTCCTCACCTTCACCAGAGGCACGGCCATTCTCTACAGTCGCCGCGTCGATCCGGGCGTCACGCTCCCCGGCTCCCAGGCCGCCTGGGAACGCGTCTTCGTCAATCTCTTTCTCAACGCCGCCCAGGCTAATCCGCAAGGCGCGGAGGTGGAAATCGGCGCCAGTTGCTCCGGCGGTGTTGTCACCCTCACTGTCACCGATAACGGCCCCGGTATTCCCGCCTCCATCCTTCCCGCTATCTTTGAACCGAACGTTACCACCAAAAAGTCCCGCGGCCGCCGCGGCCTCGGCCTTCATATCGTGCAGTCCATCGTCGCCGACCACGGCGGCACCGTCACCGCCCGTAACCATCAGCCGCGCGGCGCTGTCTTCACCGTCACTCTCCCTCAATCCGGAGTAGCGTAAACTGTCTCTTCTATGGCAATTGCGATTCTGATTGCCGCGCTCGCCGGCGCGACTGTCGCGTTGTTCTTCCAGCCGCGCTGGTGGTTCCCCGATGCCATTTCCGCCCACGCAAAGGCGTACGACGCCCATTTTCTGTTCACGCTCTGCGTCATCGGGGCCATCTTCGTCTTCGCGCAAGGATTGCTCACGTGGGTTATTCTCCGCTACCGCGATCGCGGCCAGGCACCTTCAGCCCACGAAGGCAACAACACCCTGGAACTCGTCTGGACCTCCGCCACCGCCGTCGTCTTCCTCGGCCTCGCCTTCGCGGGGCAGGGGATTTGGGCTGGCATTCATCTGGACGCCCCGGCCGCCAATGCCCTTCGCGTTGAGGTTCTGGCCAAACAGTTTGCCTGGTCCTATCGCTACCCTGGGCCCGATGGCGCCTTCGGCCGCGTCGACACACGCCAAATCGACGACGCCTCCGGCAACCCCTTCGGCATTGACGCAAAGGACCCCGCCGGCCGCGACGACATCACCGGAGCCATTCTCCGCGTCCCCGCCGGCCGCCAGGTGGAACTGCTCCTCAAAAGCCGCGACGTCATTCACAACTTCTTCGTTCGCGAACTCCGCCTGAAGCAGGACGTCGTCCCTGGCATCACCATTCCTCTGCGTTTCACCGCCGATACTCCGGGCTCCTACGAAGTGCCCTGCTCCGAACTCTGCGGACTCGGCCACCACCAGATGCGCAGTTCCCTTGTCGTCATGGCCCCCGCCGATTTCGATGCCTGGCTACAGGAAGCCCAGCAAAAGGCGGCCCAGCCATGACCGTCTTTTCCACCTGCCACAAAGTCATCGGCAAACAGTACATCGCGCTGTCGCTCTTCAGCGTCTTCATCGGCATCTTTCTTTCCCTCGTCATGCGCTACCACTTGGTCCATCCGGATACCAAAGTGAAGCTCTTTCAGTTGCTCTGGCCCGATGGCGCTCCCGGCGGCCAGATGACTCCGGAACTCTATCTCTCCCTCATGACCATGCATGGCACCATCATGGTCTTCTTCGTTCTCACCACCACACCCCAATCCGGTTTCGGCAACTACTTTTTGCCGCTCCAGATCGGTGCGCCAGATATGGCTTTCCCCGTCCTCAACATGCTTTCGTTCTGGACTACCGCTCTCTCTCTGCTCACTCTGCTCGCCGCGTTCTTCGTTGAAGGCGGCGCCCCGCTTTCCGGCTGGACCGCCTATCCGCCTCTCTCCGGCCTCGGCAAAATCACCGGTCCCGGCCAGGGCCTGGGCCAGGATCTTTGGATTCTCTCCATCGCCCTTTTCTGCGTCGCCAGCCTCATGGCGGCCATCAATTTCATCGTCACCATCATCGAACTCCGCGCCCCCGGCATGGGCTATTTCGATATGCCGCTCACCTGTTGGGGCTGGTTCGTCACCGCGCTCATCAGCCTCTTCGCCTTCGCCGTCCTGCTCCCCGGCGGCGTTCTGCTCCTGCTGGACCGCCTGGCCGGCACCAGTTTCTTTATCCCCGGCGGACTCATCGTCAACGACCAGGTGCAGACCCGCTCCGGCGGTTCGCCCCTGCTCTTCCAGCACCTCTTCTGGTTCTTCGGCCACCCGGAGGTCTACATTGCCATCCTTCCCGGCATGGGGCTGATCAGCACCGTCCTCAGCGTCTTCAGCGGCAAAAGAGTTTTCGGCTATAAGGCCATGGCCATCGCCATGCTCGCCATCGGCGGCCTGGGGTTCGTGGTTTGGGGCCACCACATGTTCATCAGCGGCATGAGCCCCTATTCCTCCATCGCCTTCAGCGTGCTTACGCTCGCCGTGGGCGTGCCCAGCGCCGTCAAGACCTTCAACTGGCTAGCTACGCTGTGGGGCGGGCGCCTTCGCTTCACCGCCGCCATGCACTACGCCCTCGGCTTTGTCTCGCTCTTCATCACCGGCGGCATCACTGGCCTCGTGCTCGGGCAGCCCGGCCTGGATGTCTACTTCCACGATACCTATTTCGTCGTCGCTCATTTCCACCTCATCATGGGTGTCGCCGCCGTCTTCGCCATCTTTGCCGGCCTGCACTATTGGTTCCCCATCATGTATGGCCGTTTTCTCAACGAACAGCTCGGAAAACTGCACTTCTTCCTCACCTTTGCCGGCGTCTATGCTCTCTTCGTCCCGCTCCATTTTGCCGGCTTCGTGGGCAATCCGCGCCGCTACCCGGATTTCAAGGAATACGAATTCCTTAAATCCGTCATGCCGCTTCACATTGGCGTTACCCACGCCGCCTACTTCCTGGCCGCCGTCCAACTGCTCTTCTTGTTCAACTACCTTTGGAGCAAGCGCCGCGGCGCCCTCGCCCCTGCCAACCCCTGGGGCGCCGCCACGCGGGAGTGGCGCAATGACTAACGTCGCCCGCAGCGCGCAGGTGCTGCTCATCGCCGCCAGTTCCATGCTTTTCGCCGCTTTCACTAGCGCCATGGTGGTGCGCCGCGGCATCGGCGGGGATTGGGCCGCGCCGCCGCTGCCCGCTTGGGTCTTGCCAACCATTCTTTTCGCCCCGCTCGCCAGTTGGCTCCTCCACCAAAGACGCGTCAAGCCCGCCATGGCCGCGGGCGCCGCACTGGTTGCCGCGCAAATCGCCCTGCTGGCCCACTTCCGGATGGCCGTCATCGGGGAGGCATTCTGCGCCGTGTTAATCGCCGTCCATGCGCTTCATGCCGCTGCCGGTGTGCTCGCTCTCGGTCGTTTTGGCGCCTCCGCCGCCATATTTTGGCACTTCGTCGGTCTGTTATGGATCTACGTGCTGTTTCTGTTCGGAGTCTGGGCATGAGCGCGCACCGCAATCCCCCCGGCCTCAAGACGCTCGGCATGTGGCTCTTCGTGCTCAGCGACATGCTCACTTTTTCCACCCTCCTGGTGGTCTACAGCGCGCTCCGCTTTGCCAACCCGGCCTGGCCCCGGCCCTTTTCCCTCAATCCCGGCATTCTCTTCGCCACCATCATGACCATCGTCCTGCTGGCCTCCAGCCTCACCATGGTCTGGGCCGTGGACGCCATCAAACGGGACCAGCGCAAGCGGACCGTCCAGTGGCTCGGCGCCACCATCCTCGGCGGCGCCGCCTTCATCGCCCTCCATCTCATGGAGTGGTGCCATCTGTTGACCGTCGAAAACATCACTCCCGCCTCCAACCCCTGGAACGTGCCGCTTTTTGGCGCCGTGTTTTTCGGTGTCACCGGCCTGCACATGGCCCACGTCGCCGCTGGCCTCGTCTATCTTTCCGTGCTCGCCGCCGGCGTCTCCCGGGGGACGTTCTGCGTCGAAGATGTCGAAACGGGCGGCCTCTACTGGCACTTCGTCGATGTCGTCTGGATGTTCGTCTTCCCGCTTGTATATCTCATGGCGGTGAAACCATGATCGCCGTCTGGCTCCTTCTCGTTGCCATCACGCTCGCCGAGGCTGGCCTGGCCTGGGTCCACACCGCGCCCGCGCTCATGCTGGCCCTGCTGCTGTTGCTCTCGCTCGCCAAAGCGGCGCTCATCGCCTGGTACTTCATGCACCTGAAGTCGGCCCGGCCCAAACACCTGCCAGCCTTCCTGTTCACCCTGTTTGCCTGCGTCGGGCTCCTGCTCGCCATCCTCCCGGAGGGTATTCGCGCCTGGAGTATGCGGTGAAGTCCATCGCTCTTGTCCTGCTCTGGGCCGCCCTCGCCTGGGGGCAGTGCGCTATGTGCTTCCGCAACGCCGAAGCGCAGTCCCGCGCCCGCGCCGAGGTGTTCAATAAGGGCATCCTCGTCCTCGCCATCCCGCTTGCCGCCATCGCCGGCGTCATCGCCTGGCTCGCCTATAGCCGCCGGGCCCGCACAATTTGAACCGGCGCCCGCGCCCGCCCCGCCGTCATCAGCGCCATCGTCGCGCCCGCGCAATCACAACCGGCGGCCGCAGCGCCTGCCCCTCCGCCGGCGCCATCTGAATTCGCTTCAATACCAGCCAGCCCTCCACCAGCCGCCCAAACGCCGCGAATCCCTGCCCGTCCGGGTTCCTCCGCCCGCCGAAATCCAGTTCCGGCTGGTCTCCCACGCAAAGGAAAAACTGGTCCGTCGCCGTGTCCGCCCCCGTCCGCGCCATGCTGATCGTTCCATGCAGGTGCGAAAGGCCTGTTTTCGACGTCCGTTCCAGCGCCACCGCCGCATACCGCGCCGCGCCCCTTCTCGCCCCGCCCTGAATCACCCCGATTCGCACCTCATTGTCCGGCTGGTTCTCCGGTGTCACCGTCCGGTGAAACTGCCCCCCATCATAGGCGCCCGCCTCCGCATAGCGCAGGAAGTTTGCCGCCGTAACCGGGGCCCGCGCCGTATCGATTTCCACAACCAGCGCGCCCAAACTCGTTTCCAACACCACGCGTGGCAGTGGTTTCATCGCGCTGGAACCCTCCAAACCCGCGTCAAATCGGGGTTTCGAGCCCTGCATTGCAAAAAATCCGCGAAAAATGGGCGTTTCAGGCATATTTCCTCTTTACAGTCGCCGTCTGATTCCCTTATTATCGGAACTGCAATCGCTCGTCGCCAGAACATTTTGTAGTAAAAATGATTTGGGCGCCGGGGGCGCCTCTTTCGGGAGAATCAGTTTTAGTAAGGAGCTCACAATGGCTGCTGCTGCTCGCATGACGCAGACTCAACTCGTAAAGGCCCTCGTCGACGCCGTCGAAGGGTCCTCCAGCAAGCAAGTAAAGGCGCTGCTGGCCGCTTATTCCGACATCGCCATCAAGGAAACCAAGAAGAACGGTGTATTCGTCCTTCCCGGCCTCGGCCGCCTCGTTCGCCAGGAACGCAAGGCGCGCATGGGCCGCAATCCGGCCACCGGTGCGGCGATCAAGATTCCGGCCAAGAAGGTCGTGAAATTCCGCGTCGCCAAAGCCGTCAAAGACGCGATCGTTCCGCCGAAGAAGAAGTAGGGTCTCCCCCTTCTCATCAAAAACAATCAACCCGCCGGGCAACCGGCGGGTTGATTGTTTTGTAGTACCGATTTCTTTCCGCTCAACTTGCGAGCGTCCAGTGGAAGCCCTTTAGGCCTGCTTCTTTTCCTCGGTGGGTTTCTGTTCTTCTTTGATAGCGTTCTTGAAGTTCTTGATACCTTCCCCTAGACCCTTCGCCATTTCAGGGATCTTCTTGCCGCCAAAAAGCAGCAAAGCGATGGCTAGGATGATAACAAGCTCCATGGGCCCAATTGAGCGTCCCATACGGCCTCCTTCTGAATACAACTATCATTATAGAACCCTTTGGCCCGCGTCAACTCGCCCGCTCGGCTACGATGAAGGAAGACACCCCATGCCAACCCGGAAAAAGGTGGAAAAGCCCGACAAGGGAAAAACGGCGCGCCGCGCCGCCCGCAACGTTGTCGGCATTGTCAAAGCCTCGCGGCCTATCGACTCCGATTCCCGCAAAAAGAAGCCGAAGCACAAAAAGGAGTTGGCGCCCGGCGCCGATGAATGACTGTCCGCCTGGCTGTGCTTTCCTTCGCCTCCCTTGGCGCCCTGATGGCCCAGGCGCCCGAACCGGTGTTCTTCTCCTGGCATGCCGTTGAGTACGTCGCCTACTCTGCCGCCAACCGGGATCTCACCGTTCAACTACACTTTCGTACCACGCACCACTTCGCGCATTTCAGCATGTTGCGCGGTTCCATCTACGGCTCCCAGCAGTTGCCAAAAGGCTGGAACTGGAACGCGGGCTATCTCCGCCAGGCTGCCGAAGGCAGCATCGACCAGGAGTGGAACCGCCAGCAGCGCGTCTTTTCCTCGCTCAGCCGCCCCTTCCGTCACTCCCGTCTCCGTCACACGCCCCGCTTTCAGTACGATTACCTCTACGACATGAATACCCCCGCCTACGGCCGCTACCGTTTCGCCTGGCAAACGGAATGGACCGGGCGCGTCCGTCCCTACGCCGGCGTCGAAGAGTTCGTCGAAAACGCCGGGGTCCAGCGCTTCCGCCCTCGCGCCGGAGTTCGCTTCCAGGCCGCGCGTTATCTCGATACTGACTTCGTTTACGTGTACGACCGCATCTACCGCCGCGGCAATACCAACCGCCATATCCTCCAAACCACGTTCACCTTTCACCGTTCCCGCAAAGACTGATAGAATTCGAATCCATGATGCGCAAGGTGTTTTTCCTCCTGCTTGCCGGCGCTGGCCTGCTGCTGGCAGAGACCCGTGTCTTCCAAGGCTTCACTCTCATCGACGGTACCGGCAAGGCCCCTGTAGCCGATGCCGCCATGGTCATCACCGATGGCCGCATTGCCTACGTCGGTCCCAAAAAACTCATGAAGGTGCCCGCCGGCAAACCGGAAGTCATCGAACTCGCCGGCAAATACGTCATCCCCGGCCTCATGAACCTGCATTGCCACCTGGGCAATACCAAGCGAATGGTGCAGGACCCCAAGAACTTCACCCGCGAGAACGTCAACGATCAACTGAAAACCTACGCCAAAAACGGCGTCACCGCCGTCCTCAGCATGGGCAGTGACCAGCCGCTGGTCTACGAAATGCGCGCACAACAGCGCGCCGGCCGCCCGTCGCTCACGCGCATCTATACCGCCGGCCGCGGCTTCACCGGCAAAAACGGCTACCCCACCGCCGCGCCCGGCATGAAAGGCGTGCCCTACGAAGTCACCACCGAACAACAGGTCATCGACGCTGTGAAAACCGAAGCCGGACACAAAGTCGACATGCTGAAAATCTGGGTCGACGATCATTTGGGAAAAGATGTCAAAATCCCGCAGAACCTCTCCGCCGCCATCATCCGCGAAGGCCGCAAACACGGCATCCCCACCTCCGCCCACATTTTCTACCTGAGCGACGCCAAACAACTCGTCTCCGCCGGTCTCCACGGCCTCGGCCACAGCATTCGCGATGTCCCTGTCGACGACGAACTCATCAAGCTCATGAAGCAAAAGGGCGCCTGGCTCTCCGCCACCACCCTTACCCGCGAATACTCCGTGTTCACCTACGCCAAAGGCGCCACCTGGGCCGATGATCCCTGGTTCGTTCGCAGCGTCGACCCCGCCGACCGCGACACCATCAAAACGCCCGCCTACAAGCAGCGCATGGCCGCCGCCGATCCGCACTGGCCCCGCTACGAAAACGAATTCATCGAAATCGCCAAGAAAAACTTGAAGAAACTCGCCGATGCCGGCGTCAGGTTCGGCTTCGGTACTGACACCGGCCCCCCGGCCCGTTTCCCCGGCTATTTCGAACACCTCGAAATGGAGTTCATGGCCGATGCTGGTCTCACCCCGGCGCAGATCCTAGGCGCCGCCACCAAAAGCTCCTCGGAGTTCCTCGGCGTCAGTAAGGATCTGGGTACCCTCGAACGCGGCAAATGGGCTGATTTTGTCGTCCTCGGCAAGAACCCGCTCCAGAACATCAAAAACACCCGGTCCGTTGAACAGACCTGGGTCGCCGGCAACCGCGCCTACTAACGCGCCAGCGTAACGATCACCGCGTACATCATTCCAATTCCCCAACTGGGCGAGGTAACCCAGAACGCCCGCGCCTTGCTCAGGCCCGATAGCGCCGCGAAGCCCAGCACCAGCATCACAATATGCCATACGGTGAACACAGAAAAGAACCCCGCCAGCCCGTGCAGGAATTTCGAGGCATCCGCTGCCAATAACCCCTCAACGCCGAACGCCGGCGTCAGGTCCTTGATCAGAATCCCCGCGCCCTTCCCCCGCAGCACCTGCAGGTGCGCCAGCGTCTGCACAGCGTTGATCAGGCCCACGTGCGCCATCAGGTTATAAAGATCTGGAAACCGCACGTTCACCTTCAGCATCAGACAAAGCCCAAAGATCAGCGCGGAGCCAATCAGAATCATCAACGCAAACATCATCGGCGCGGAAATGGTGCTGAAACGCGCCATCGTTTCCATGGATCCGACGAGCGCTTCCAGCTTCGCCGCGTCCATGCCTTGCGGCGGTTCGTTCCGCATCGCCTGCAGCGTGGCCCGTGGCAACTCGTGATTGTAGGCGCCCATGATGATTCCGCCCGCCAAGATTGGCGGGAACCATGCTGTCTTGTTACCGCGTATGCGGCGGACCGTTTCCGCCGGGTTGAAAAAGACGTTAAGAATAGCCAGAAGTGCGTTCACTGTCACTTCCGACAATACCATCAAGGCTCCCGCACACTCACTGTTTGGTTCGTCTTCACCTGCATCAATGTCTGCCGTTTCCCGCTCGGCCATTCAATCTCAATGCGCGGAACCACCGCCAGGTCCCCCAAGCCAAAATGCACCTCGCGGCTGCTCGCGCTGGCGTAGCCAACCGCCGTGGTAACCCGGTTCACCTGTTTCCCGATCCTGATCCGCGCCCCCGCGCCGTCCCGGTTCGATTGGGTTCCCTCCAGCCGCAGCCGCAGCCACCGGCCTGCCCCAGGTGTCCCCCAATGCATCACCGGCGCCTCGCCCAGCCGCGCCACCGCCACATCCATCGCCCCGTCATGATTGAAATCGCCGAACCCCGCCCCCCGGTGCCAAGCCGCTGTCCCCATCGGCACAGGCGTAAACGTTCCATCGCCGGCATTGCGCAACAGCAGGTTCGTCTGTTTCGACGCACGGCTGGAAAACTTCTCCGTGTTTGTCTGCACGTCCCCGTTGGCTACAAAAACATCCTTCCACCCGTCGTTGTCGAAATCGAATGCCCCGCAGCCCCACCCGCTGAACGCCATCGTCGCTTTCCCAATTCTCGATGGATACGTCCGGTCCTCAAATACCAGCTTTCCCGTATTTCGATACCACGGGAATGTTTCATTGTGAAGCGCCGTCACGAACAGGTCTTCCCACCCGTCGTTGTCGATATCGCGGAACTCCGCGCCCATCGAAGAAAGCGCCCGGCCGTCATCATTGAACGCGACGCCCGCGGCATCGCCTATCTCCTCAAACGTCCCGTCGCCACGGTTCCGGAATAAGAAATTCGGCGTCGTATCGTTCGTTACAAACGCGTCCATCCACCCATCGTGGTCCACGTCCCCAAACGCCACCGCCATCCCCTTGCCCACATGCCCGCCAATCCTGCTCGCCGCGCTCACGTCCGTGAATTTCCCCCCATCGTTCCGCAGCAGCACATTCGCCAGCCCTTTGTAGAACTGCGGATGGCAATACGTTCGCAACCCCTGTGTCGCGTCGCCGCAGTACGGTTCCGTCTTCGGGTCCCAATGCACATACCGCACCACAAACAGGTCCAGGTCCCCGTCTTTGTCGTAGTCGAACCATCCCCCGCCTATCGCCCAATCCTCAATCGTCGGAATCGCCACCTGCGCGAATACACCGCCGCCCTGGTTCCGGTACAGCGCCGATCCGCGCACGCCCGCCACAAAAAGGTCCGGCCGCCCGTCGTTGTCAAAATCGCCCGCCGCCGCCCCTATGTCGTAGCCCGTCCCGCACAGTCCGCTCTTCGCCGTCACGTCTTCAAATTGTCCGCGCACATTCCGGTATAGACGGTTACAATCTCCTGGCTTTCTCTTCACCAGCGATTCGGGCGCGCCGTTCGGAAAGAACAAATCGTCCCATCCATCACCGTCAAAATCGAGCACCGCCACCCCGCCCGGCATCGTCTCAATCTGGTGCTTTTCCGCCGTCTCGTAGTGGTTCAATGTATGCAAAAACAGTGCCGCCGCAAGTATCATCGGGCCATCCTTAGCACCTGGTTCGCCTTCACGTCCTTCAACGTGCGCTTCTCCCCAGTTGGCCACCGCGCCTCCACCCGCTCCACCATTTCCGCCTTCCCCAATCCGAAATGCACCCGCATCGGATTCGTTGCGCCGAAGCCTTCGCTCCCCTTCACTTCCCGGTGCTGTTTCATCCCGTTCGCCACCAAAGTGACCGATACCCCCACCGGGTTTCCGCCCGTCAAATCCACTTCCAGCCAATGGTTCTGATTGCCGCTCTGGTTCTCATAAAACGCGTTTCGCGCATGGTCGCCCTGGTAGTGTCCGCCCAGTTGCGCGTAAATCTCCAGGTCCCCGTCGCCGTCGATATCAATAAAGCTCACCCCATGCCCTTTGTTTCCTGGCCGCGCGAAATTCGTCAACGCCGTCACATCCACAAATGTGCCGTCCCCACGATTGCGGAAAACGCGGTTCGGCTCCAGCCGGGAAAGCTGCGGGTCTCCCGTTCCCAGGTAAATGTCCACAAATCCATCGTTGTCGAAATCGGCCACTCCGGCGCCCATCGTCCCCGTCGGATAGTACAGCCCCGCCGCAAGCGTCACGTCCGTGAACGTCCCGTTCCCGTTGTTCTTGAACAGCCGGTTCGTGTCCGGGTGCAGTGTCAACGGCCGGTATCCGCCTCGCAATCCCTCCACCACCGCATCCCACGGCGCCAGGCTCGTCGTCAGAATATCCGGCCGCCCGTCGTTGTTGTAGTCGAAGAAGAAGCAGACGAACCCGTTGTGCGGCGGCTGCACCACGCCAGCTTGTCGCGCCACCTCCGCAAACTTCCACTTGCCCTCATTCCGGTACAGCCGGTTTGGCGAGCGGTCCAGCCCGTTCACCAGCAGGTCCGTGTCTCCGTCCCCGTCATAGTCCCCCAGCGCAATGCCAATGGCTCCGTACGATGGCGGCTCCACAATGCCCGCCTCTCGTGTCATGTTCGTGAACGTTCCATTCCCATTGTTCCGGTATATCTGTGGTGTGGAACCATCGCGCAACACCCCGTTGGCGATCGCCAGGTCCAGGTCTCCGTCGTTGTCCAGGTCCCCCCACAGCGATATAAACCCGCTGCCGGCGTCGCCGGCGCCGCTCTTCTCCGTCACATCTTCGAACTTTCCGCCCGTGTTCCGGTATAGCCGGTTCGCCATCGGCCCGCTCCACCCGTTCAACGCAATGTAAAGGTCCGTCCGTCCGTCGTTGTCGTAGTCAATCAGGTTCAGGCTATAGCCGGACGGCACTCTCGCCAGCCCCACCGCCTCCGTCACCTCCGTGAACTTTCCCCCATCGTTGCGGTAAACGGCCATGAACACGCCTGAACCGGCCAGAAACAGGTCCATGTCGCCGTCGCCGTCGTAATCCCCCCACGAACACGTTCCGTTGCCATCCAGCCGGTCCACGCCCCGCTCCTTCGCCACATCGGCGAATAGCAGCGGTGGCTGCCCTTCCGGTTTCGCCGGCCCGTTGAACACCACGCCCCCCGGCAGCCGCGGCCGCGCCGCCGCCGGCAGTTGCTCCATCGCCGTCCGCAGCAGCCACTGGTCCACGCTCGTGTCGCCCCCCGTTTGCGTCGCCTGGTAGAATGCGCTCGCCGCGTCGGCGAATTCCCCATGCCGGTATAGGCTCGCTCCCCGCTCCCGCAACACCTCCCGCCGCTGCCACGCCGTCTTTGCCCGCTCCAGTGCTTGCTCGAAATACTCGAGCGATTCCCCGTGCGCACCCTTCCGCGCCAGCGCCTTCGCCATCAGAAACAGTGCCGCGCCCTCTTCTTCCGAATACGGCGTCGCGCTCGTGATCACCCGCTCGATCAGCGGTATCGATCGGTCTATCCCCAGTTGCGGGTCATGCGGCACGCGATGTTGCGAATGCTCACTGAAGCGCACCTCCCCCGTCATCCACTCCGATAGGTTCAGCAGATACTCATTCGCGAACGGTTGCAGCTTCACCACTCGCGCCGCCAATTGGAAAGCTTGGTTGGGATCGTAGTGCAGCAACTCCGCCCGGGCATGAAGCACCGATTTCGCCTTCAACGCGTACACATGGTCCGGATTTTCCTTCAATGCCGCCGCCAGCGCCTCTATCGCCAGGTCCATCGATATTCGGTTCTTCCCCGCGTCAGCCTCCCGCCCGAAATCCGCCAAATGCGTCCGTGCCAACTGGAACCATGCCTCGGCGTCCCGCGGGTTCTGCGCCAAACGCCGGTTCAGTTCCGCCCGCGCCTCCCCCGTTTTCCCCGCTCGCAACATTCGCGTTGCCCCGGCCAGCGGGTCCGCCCCTTGCGCCCCCGCCCACACCGTCGAAATCAGCAACAACAAGGTCAGTCGCAATCGGATTTCCTCTATGCTGTCATCGTACCCTTATCCGTCTATAGTCAACTCTCCGCCGTTTTGATACCCTTTTACGAAGTCATGCCGGGAACTATGGATCTATTCCTCGAGTCCAATCTCGAAAGTGTGGATGCTGCCGAAGCGCACTGCGTGGAAGCGGCCAAACAGCTCGGCCTTGACGAAGATGCCTGCATGGACTTGGGCCTCGCCGTCCGCGAAGCCATGGTCAATGCAGTCGCCCACGGTAATAATTACGACGCCGCCAAGAAAGTCCGCCTCGCGCTCGAATCCCGCTCCGATTCGCTCCGCATCACCATCACCGATCAGGGCGCCGGTTTCGATTTGAATCGCGTCCCCGATCCGACGCAAGGCGACAACCTCATGCGCGGCAGCGGGCGTGGACTTCTGCTCATTCAAACGTTCGTTGATGAGTTTACCGTCAAACGGACACCCGAGGGCGGCGCGGAAGTGGTTTTAGTGAAATACGCAATTTCTGACTGAGGAGAATCATTGTGAGTGCCACGATTACAACCAGGCAAGTAGGCGATGTGACGGTAGTGGACGCCGCCGGGAAGATCACACTTGGCGAGGGCTCGGCCCTTCTGCGCGATCAGGTCCGGAACCTGCTCGGCGCAGGTAACAAGAAGATCCTGATCAATCTCGGCGAAGTCAACTACATCGATAGCTCGGGCATTGGCGAACTGGTCTCCAGTTTTACCACCGTCACCGGCCAGGGCGGGCAGTTGAAACTGCTCAATCTCACCAAACGCGTCCACGACCTGCTGCAGATCACCAAACTCTATACCGTCTTCGAAATTCACGACGACGAAGCCAAAGCCGTCCGGAGCTTTTCCTAACCCAAGCGATGCAATTCTCCGGGGATTAGAATTCCCCGGAGAATTTTCCCGCCGTTCAGCCACTCCTATATTGTGACGCCCTTTTCGCGGGCCCACCTTCAAGGGAAGCTGCCGGTTTATGGAACTCGTACATAACATTCGTCTCCTCATCGCTGAACCTCTCCCGCTCATGCGGGAAGCCCTCTCCTCTCTCTGCGCCTACAAGGGCAATTTCAATGTGGTCGCCCAGTGCCCCGATGGGGCCGTCGCTCTCCGCCTCATTCTCGAACTGAGGCCGGATGTCGCCCTCCTCGACCTCGATCTTCCAGAGATCCACACCCTTGAACTTCTCCGCCGCGTGCGTGAATCCTCCGTCGATACCCGCATGGTCCTGATGTCCTCGCGCTCGGACCGCAAAACCGTCATTGAGTCCCTTCGCTGCGGCGCCCAGGGCTTTGTTCTCAAGTCCGGTTCCGCGCAACAACTCTTCGATTCGCTCCGCCAGGTGCGCGATGGCGGCGTCTACATCTCCCCCTCGGTCGAAGTCGAAAAAATCTTCGGACCCCAGCGTGGCCGCAAACTCGATGACGACCCCATCGAATCCCTCTCTGCCCGCGAACACCAGGTATTCACCATGCTCGTCGAAGGTCTGCGCGCCAAGGAAATCGCCGCCCGCCTCTCCGTCAGTCCCAAAACCATCGATACCTATCGCGCCAGCATGATGCGCAAGCTCGATATCCACGATGTTGCCGGACTCGTCAAGTTCGCCATCCATCGCAATCTCACTCCCCTCGCGCCTCCGGAGTACCTCCAAAGCCGCGCCGCCAATGGCGGTTTGGAGTAATGGCGCGCCTTCGTTCATGCTATTCTAGGTAGTTTGGGATAGTTGTGGACAAGCAAGAACGCGAACAGTTAAAACATGATGTCTTCGTCGAGGAAGTCTCGCACTCCATCGACTATGCGGCAACGCACAAGAAGCAGCTTTCGATCTACGGCGGCGTCGCGCTAGCGGTTCTCGCCTTGGCCGGCGGCTGGTGGTGGTGGTCTGACAAACAGGCTGGCCTCCGCCAGGACGCTCTCCAGGACGCCCTGCAGAACCAGCAGGCCGCCGTCGGCCCGGGCTCCAGCCCCTTCATCCGCAGCTTTGCCACCCAGGAATTGAAGGACGCCGCTATCATCAGCTCCTTCAATAGCCTTATCTCCAAATTCCCCTCCAGTGATGAAGCCTGGATGGGCCACTACTACATCGGCATCACCTATGCCGATCAGAACAAGTTCGCCGAAGCCGAAAAGGAATGGCAGTTGGTCGCCGACAAAGGCAGCAAAGAATACGCTGCTCTCGCCCGCTTCGGCCTGGCCCAGCTCTATGCCAAGCAGGGCAAAGTGCAGCAGGCCGAAACGCATCTGCGCTATCTGGCCGACAATCCTTCTTCCTTGTTCTCCAAAGAAAACGCTCAAATCGAGTTGGCGAAGCTGCTCGCGCCCACCAAGCCTGACGAAGCCAAGAAAATCCTCGAACCGCTTCGCCAGTTGAGCACCCGGAACGCCGTTAGCCGCTGGGCCATCACCGCCTTCGGCGAAACTAAGCCCGGCCCCAACGGCAAATAACCCCGTGAGCGGCGCCTCCGGCCCCCTGGCCCATCTCCGGTTCTCACCGGAAATGACGCGTGGCCGCCGCTTCCCGGAACTCCGCCACCCTTACCGGAACGATTTTCAGCGCGACCGCGATCGCGTCATCCACACCCGCGCCTTCCGCCGTCTCGAAAACAAGACCCAGGTCTTCACTCCGGGCCTCTCTGACCATTTCCGCAACCGCCTCACCCATTCCATCGAAGTCTCCCAAATGGCCCGAACCGTGGCCCTCGCCCTCGGCATCGACCCGGACCTCACCGAAGCCCTCGCCCTTGTCCACGATATCGGTCATCCCCCCTTCGCCCATTCCGGTGAGGAAGAGCTCTCCCGCCAAATGGCCCGTTTCGGCGAGTCTTTCGATCACAATCTCCACGCCCTCCGCATCGTCGAAGACTTTGAACATCGCTATGCGCGCTTCCCAGGCCTCAACCTGACCTTTGAAATCCGCGAAGGCATCGTCAAACACTCCCGGGACCTGACCCCAGGCGAACACCCCGAACTCGACGAATATCTCCCCGCTCTTCGTCCTCCGCTCGAAGCCCAACTCATCGACCTTGCCGACGAAATCGCCTATTCCACCGCCGATCTCGACGACGCCCAACAGGCCGGTTTCTTCACCCTCGATGAGCTCGGCCGTGCCGTCCCCGCCTGGGAAGAGCTATACGATATTGCCCAATCGATGTACCCCGCCGCCCATCCCCGCATTCAGTTCCACGAAGCGCTCCGCCAGCTTATTGACTTGCTTGTTTCCGGATTCATCGAAGGCACCGTCCAGGCAACCCACGCCGCCAACTGCAAATCCATTGATGACGTTCGCAACCACCCAAATCGTCTCGCCTGCCTGCTCCCGGCCCCCCGCAAAACCTGCCTGGAGCTTAAGCGCTTTCTCCGCCAACGCGTCTACCTCTCTAAAGCCCTCAACGCCGAACGCGAACGCTCCGTCCAAATGATCGGCGAACTGTTCGCCTACTTTGAATCCGATCCAGCCCGCCTTCCGGAACCCTATGGAGAGCAGGTCTCCACCCGCCCCGCCCACCGCGTCATTTGCGAGTACATCGCCGGCATGACCGATGGCTACTGTGGCCGCCGTCACCAGGAATTGATCGGCGAAAAAAAATAGGCCGGGCGCGAGGTCAGCGCGCACCGGCCAATGCCCAGGGTCCTGGGCAAGTTGCACACAAGGGAACCTGGTTCAGCCGCCGATTTTCTGCGCGGCCTTGGCGATTTTGTCCGCCCGCATCGCAATGTTCTTCGCCGTCGCCCGGTACTGGTTCCGGGCCTTCGCATCGGCGGAGGCAAGCTGCTTCGCCTTATTCTCCGTCAGCACTTTCAAAACATCCACCGGCGCCTTCATGTGGTCCATGCCGGCTTCCTGTGCCGCCGCCTGTAGTTCGGCCACGTGCTTGTCCAGCGCTTCGGCTCGCGCCGCCGCCGCCGCCATATCCGGTGATTTCGACTTCAAGATTCCATCAATCGCCAGCGCTTCATTCTTCGCGGCCAGCGCCTTCTCCGTCATCGTCTTCATCGGGCTGCTCCCTGTCGAAGACGTTGCGGCCGGGTCGGCCGCGAACGCTACACTCATCAGGGCGGTGGTGCTAATCAGGGTAAAGAGTTTCATGGGTTTGTCCTTTGTCTCGGAAGGTTCGAGCGGTTGCTCGTCTCCCTCCTCATTGCAACTCCTGTGCCAAACTTTTGGTGCTCCAAATGCTCCTCCTTCGGCATGACCACTACCTTTTTGCGGCCCTTCCGCGAATCCCTCCTCTCTCTCCGCCGTGAACTTGCGGCCGACGGGCTGGAAACCGCCGCCGAGTGGGATTCCGCTCTCGACCTCCGCGACACCATGGGCCCGCAAATGCCTGAAAACAGGTCTATTTTCGTCTTCTGCCCGGTCGCTCTCCTGCACGCCACCCAGGCCGGCAAGCCCGCCGCCGCCCTCGCCATCGTCACCCTCCAATCCCTCGGCAAACACACCCTCGTCTCGCTGCTTGGCCAAGGCCCGTCCGCCGAACGTGCCTCCGCCGCCATCCTCCGCTGCGCCCGCCAACTGCCTCCTTTAAGGCATGCTGCCTGAAAGCGTCCACATGCATCTAACCTGGGAAAGCATGGATAAGCAAAATACGGCAAGGGCGCTCACCATCGCCGCTTGCCTGGCCGCCATTACGATTGCCATCCACATCACCGGTGACGCGCCTTCCCTATGGCGAAAGTTTCTCCAATACCTCTTCTTCCTCCCAGGTGTCATCGCCGCCTTCTGGTTCGGTTGGCGCGGCGGCCTCATCACCGCTGTCCTCGCCACGCTCTGTTACGCCCCTTCCCTCACCAGCCTCACCGCTGACCAGGCCGGGGAATCGCTCGATCTCCTCCTCATCGGCTCTCTCCTCGGTTTCCTTGCCGACCGCGAACACCGCAAAACCCGGCTCCTTGAAAAGGCCACCGCAGACCTCTCCGCCGCCTACCACCAGTTACAAAGCAACGTCGAACGCTGGAAACAGGCCGAACGCCTCTCCGCCATCGGCCAACTCTCCGCCGGCCTCGCCCACGAAATCCGCACCCCCCTCGCCGCCATTGAAGGCGCCGCCGAACTCCTCCGCTCCGACCGTGCCGATTCCGCCCTCCGCGACGAAATGACCGCCATCCTCCAGAAAGAATCCAAAAGGCTCAATCGCCTCCTCACCGAACTCCTCGATTACGCCCGCCCACGCCGCCCCGAGTTCCGCACCGCCGAGTTGGCCCCCATCGTCTCCAGTGTCGTCCGCCTCCTGCAGGTCCAGGCCACCAAAAAGTCTCTCACCCTTCGCGCCGAAATTCCCGCCACCGTCCCGCCCTTGGAGTGCGATCCGGAACAACTCCGCCAGGTGCTTCTCAATCTCACCATGAACGCCGTCCAGGCCGCTGACGCTCCTGGCGAAGTCACCATCCAGGCCGCCCCCTCCCACGACGGCATTTCCCTTGAAGTCCTCGATCAGGGCCCCGGTATCCCCTCCGAAGTCCGCGCCCATCTTTTTGAACCCTTCTTTACCACCAAACACGACGGCACAGGCCTCGGTCTCGCCGTCGCCCGGCAGATCGTGGAAACCCACGGCGGCAATATCGCCATTGAGCCCAACTTCCCTCGCGGCGCCCGTTTCCTAATCGGCCTTCCGATTGCTCAGGAGATGAAAAGACAATGAAAGCCTCCATCCTCGTCGTTGAAGACGACCCCAGCCTCCGCCGCATCATGCAGCTCCGCATGGATCACAACGGCTTCCGCGTCCTCTGCGCCGCCTCCGGCGAAGAAGGCCTCGCCGCCATGGACCGTGAACCCATTGACCTCGTTCTCACCGATCTCATGCTCCCCGGTCTCTCCGGCCTCGATGTCCTCAAACACACCAAGGCCCAGTTCCCCTCCACCGCCGTCATCGTCCTCACCGCCTTTGGTTCCGTCGAAACCGCGGTGGAGGCCATGAAGTGCGGCGCCCACGACTACCTCACCAAACCCGTCGACGCGGAAGAACTCATGCTCGCCGTCCAACGCGCGCTGGAAACCGTCCGCCTCCGTGAAGAAGTTGGCAACCTCCGCATGAGCGTCAGCCGCAAGTTCGGCTTCGAAAACATCCTTGGCCACTCGCCCAGGCTTCTCTATATCCTCGATGTCGCCGCCCGCGCCGCCCAGTCCGAAGCCACCGTCCTCATCCACGGCGAAACTGGCACCGGCAAGGAGCTGCTCGCCAAAGCGATTCACTTCAACAGCCCCCGCGCCGCCAAGCCGTTCGTCGCCATCAACTGCGGCGCCATTCCCCGCGAGCTTCTGGAAAGTGAGCTCTTCGGCCACGTCAAAGGGTCGTTCACCGGCGCCATCGCCCACAAAAAAGGGCGCATCGAAATGGCCGATGGCGGCACCCTCTTCCTCGACGAAATCGGCGAAATGCCCCCCGAACTCCAGGTCAAGCTCCTTCGTGTCATCCAGGAGCGGGAAATCGACAAAATAGGTTCCAACTCGCCCCTGAAAATCGATGTCCGCATCGTCGCCGCCACCCATCGCAACCTCATCAACATGATCGAGGACAATACCTTTCGCGAGGATCTCTACTACCGCCTCGCCGTCATCCCGCTTGAACTCCCGGCTCTCCGCGATCGCGCCCAGGACATCCCCATCCTCGTTGATTTCTTCTTCGCCCGCGCCCGCGAAAAGAACAACCGCCCTCAACTCACCCTCAGCCCCGCCCTCATGCCCTATTTCTCCGCCTATCGTTGGCCCGGCAATATTCGCGAACTCGAAAACATCATGGAGCGCATCACCGTTCTCGCCGAAGGCCCCGATGTGAAACTCCACGATCTGCCCGGCTCGCTCACCGCCGTCGTCCCCCAGTCCAACGCCGTCCAGGTCGATATGACCGAAACCGGCATCAGCCTCGAAGGCGTCGAAAAGGAACTCATCCGCCGCGCTCTCGAAAAGCACGATTGGAACCAGTCCCAGGCCGCTCGCTATCTCGACATCAGCCGCAAAACGCTCATCTATCGTATGGAAAAGCACGGGCTCGCCCAGCCCATCGTCGATACAATAAGCAAGTGAGTGATTCAGTCGTTGTTCTCGGCGCCGGTCTCGCCGGCGCCGAAGCCGCCTGGCAATTGGCCCAGGCCGGTATCCATGTCAATCTGTTCGAAATGCGGCCAGGCCGCTCCACCTCCGCCCATCAAACGGACCAGATGGCGGAACTGGTCTGCTCCAATTCGCTCAAGAGTGAAGCCGAACACTCCGCGCCCTGGCTGTTGAAACAGGAACTCCGCCGTCTCGGCAGCCTGCTGATGGAGGCCGCCGCCGCCGCCCGCGTTCCCGGCGGCCAGGCTCTCACCGTGGACCGGGACCGCTTCTCCGCGTGGATCACCGAAAAGGTCGCCCAGCATCCCAACGTCACCCTCCACCACCAGGAAGTCGCCGCCATTCCGGAGCAGGGAACTGTCATCGTCGCCACCGGCCCCCTCACCTCCGATGCCCTTGCCAAGGACATCGCCCGCGCCACCGGCGCCGATCGGCTCTATTTCTACGATGCCATCAGTCCCATCGTCGAAGCCGATTCTATCGACTGCTCCATCGCCTTCCGCGCCTCCCGCTACGGCAAATCCATGGACGCTAGTGACGACTACGTCAATTGCCCCATGAACAAGGACGAGTACAACACCTTCATCGACGCTTTACTTGAAGCCAGCAAATACGAACCCCACATCCCCGAAGACAACACCCCCTACTTCGAATCCTGCCTGCCCATTGAAGAAATCGTTCGCCGCGGCCGCGATACCCTCCGCTTCGGCCCTATGAAACCCGTCGGCCTCACCGACCCCCGCACCGGCCGCTGGCCCTACGCCGCTGTCCAACTCCGTCAGGAAAACCTCCGGGCCGATTCTTACAATCTCGTCGGCTTCCAGAACAGCCTCAAATTCGGCGAACAGGCCCGCGTCCTCCGCCTGATCCCCGGCCTGCAAGACGCGAAGTTCGTCCGCTACGGCCAAATCCATCGCAATACCTACATCAACGCGCCCGCCTGCCTCACCCCCACGCTTCAGCTCAAAGCCGCTCCCCGCATCTTTTTCGCCGGCCAGATCTCCGGCGTCGAAGGCTACGTCGAATCCATCGCTACCGGCTTCATGGCCGGTCTCCATGCCATCGCCCTGCACAAGGGCGGCGCACCCCGCCCCTTCCCCCGTCAAACCGCCCTCGGCTCCCTCTGCCACTACATCACCGGCGCCGATCCGAAGAACTATCAGCCCGCCAACATCACCTTCGACCTCCTTCCCCACCTCGACGAAGAGGCAAAGAAGCGGTTCAAACGCGACAAAAAAGCCCGCCACGCCGAAGTCTGCCGCATCGCCCGCGAAGCGCTCGAAGCCTGGATCGCCTGATGCCCGAACTCGCCACGGAAATCACGGCCTTTCTCGATAGCCTCCGCCGCGAAAACGCATCTCCTCACACCATTCGCAACTACGAAAGCGATCTCCTCCAGTTTGAGGCCCACATCGCCCCCGCGCCCCCGGTCGAAGCCATAGACCTCTATCTGCTCCGCGGTTGGGTTTCTTCCCTCTTTAACGACAAAAAGATGGCCGCCAGCATCCGCCGCAAAGTCGCTTCCCTCCGCGCCTTCTTCACCTACGAAATGCGCCAGGGCCGCACTCGGGCGAACCCAGCCAAGCTCCTCGTCCTTCCCAAGCTTCCCAAAACACTGCCAAAAGTCCCCACCGCCGAACAGGTCAACAACCTCGTCGACGCCGTCGATGACAACGATCTCGACCGCCCCTATCCCGCGCGCGACCGCGCCATCTTCGAATTCCTCTACGGCTGCGGCCTCCGCATCAGCGAACTCGAAGGACTGAATCTCGAAGACATCGATGCAAGCGAACGCTGGATCCGTGTCCGTGGCAAGGGCCGCAAGGAGCGTCAGGTGCCCTACGGAAGCAAGGCCTCCGAGGCGCTCGAAAACTGGCTCCCCGTGCGCGATGCAAAACCGGGCGAGCGGGCGGTCTTCGTCAACTATCGAGGGGCAAGGATCTCCACCCGCGGCATTCGCAATATCGTGGCCCTCTACGCCCGCCTCCTCGCCGGCGATAGTGAAGTGCATCCACATACTCTGCGCCACGCCTTCGCCACGCACCTGCTAAGTGATGGCGCCGACCTCCGCGCCATCCAGGAACTCCTCGGCCACGCCCAACTCTCCACCACCCAGAAGTACACCCAGGTGGCGCTCACCGATCTGCTCGCCGTCTACGACAAGGCCCATCCTAAAGCGAAGTAGCGCCGCGCTTCCATCGCCGGGCGGTCTCCCTTCGCCAGCTTCTTTCCAGCCGTCCGGCACGCATCATCGAAGTCACCCTACCCGCGCAAAGCCGATCACTCTACTTGCAGCGTGATAGCGGAAAAACAGCCTGTATTGCTAAATGAATTGAGCGCGGAGCCAATGCCGGCGCGCTTTGGGTCCGTTCTTCCCCCCTTTCCCGAATCGGTCCTTCCCCGTCAGTTTCTCAACCTGTCGGATCAGCCTTTCGGCCTGCTCCAAAAAACAGCGGGTGGGCGGACAAGTCCCAGTCGCCGATCAAAATCGGCGCAGGCGCCCGGCCCTTCGTTCACCGTCGTCTCCAAGCCGTTCATTAAGGGCAATCTCCATCCCGGCCGTCAGCGCACGAATTCGGTCAACCGATTTCGTGTCCAATGTCCGTACCCTCTCGGGGTGTTTTTCCAAGTCGCTCGCCAAAAAACGTCAGGAAAGCCGCTAATGTCGTATCCGCCCTCGTTAGGACGATCCTATCGAAAGCCGAATCCTATCGTACTTTCTCAGCCGCAAGGCGCGGCGAACCGACAAAGGAACGGCCGTCTGAAAGCGATCTGTGACTGTCGATTCAATAGCAATCCCGGCATCTCGATAATGTGCTGGCGTCGCGTCGCCAAGGAAATCAGGTCATCCCTACTTCTCAAACGGCCTGTCATTCCGCCCCGCTCTCGGCGCATCCTGCGGCATACTCCCCACCTGCCAGTTCTGCGCCATCCGCACATCGTCCTGCGTCCGCGCCGTCAGCCCCAGCATGTCCACATAGCCCACCCGGTTGTACAAATGCGGCGTCGTGTACTGGCTCGTATAAACGCGCGCGTACGAACGCCATGTCGCCACCGCCTCCGTCAACAAATCCACCGCCTCCTTCTGCTCCGCCGCGTTCCCGCTCCGGTCATAAAGCGCCAGCGCCGCCGCCGCGCGGATCTTCAGCGAGTAGTAATGCGCCAACAGCGCCATCGCCTCCACGTCGCTCAACGTCGCCGCCAACTCTCCCTCCACGCCCGCGCCCCGCAGTCCCGGCAACGCCCGCAGCGCATTCGTTGACGCCTGTTCCAGTGCCGTGGCAATCTCCAACGGCGTCGTCCCCGCCATCGCCTGGTTCCCAAGCTTCGCCTTTCGCCACGGCAATATCGCCAGCACATTGCTCCCCGGCATCGGTGACCCTTCCATGAAGTCCCGCACCGTATAAAACCCCTTGTACCGCGGATGGCTCAAACACGCCTCCGGAAACCAGCGCAAATCGATATCGCCCCACATGAACCGGGTAATCAACGGGAACACCTGCGACGCGCTGGCCCACGCCCCCGCCAGCGCCCCGGCGTCCGTCCCCGGAAACCGGCTCGCCAATATCGCCTGAAAACGGGAATCCGGCAGCTTCGGATCGTAGGCCAGCCGCCCCCACATCAGGAACGAATACCACTGCTTGGAAATCACCAGCGGCCGCGGCCCGTTCGCGCTCTTCCCCAAAAAATCGCGCCCCCACGTGAACCCGTCCGGACCCATATAGAATCCGGCAATCTTGTCCGCCGGCGGAATATTCTGTATGTACTCCCGCGCATACTGCGGATTTCCCCAGCGAAAGCTATAAATATCGTCGTTCCGCACCGTCAGCCAAGTCCGTTTCCCCGCCGGCAACTGCGGCAGCACTTCCTGAATGTACGGCGGATTCGGAATCGAGTACATGTGCGCGATCGAATACTTGAAGCTCAAATCAAACGTGCCCGGATAGTCCTTGAACGCATTGAAAATCTCGCCCTGCGCCGTCTGGTGATACCGGTGAATGAAGTCCACCTTCCGCCCCGGTTGTATCTTCAGCGCGTCCCGCACGCCCTCCCCATACGTCTTCCAAAGCCACTTTTCTTTGGAAAACTCGTCATTCCGGTTCCGCATCTCCTCGCCCGCCGTCACGCCGATGCCCGCCAGCAGCGGATACGTCAGCACCAACTCGCGCACACTCGCCCGGAAGTACTCAATCGTCTTCAGGTTGTCCTGCGCCGGCGTAATGCCGTACTTCCCATCGGTGCCAAACGTGAAGATATTCCACGTAATCACATAGGTCGCAATGCCCCGGTCCTTCGCGTACTGCATCACGTCGCGCCAAAAGCGGATCTTGTCCTCCATCGACATCACGCGCACCGTTTCCATGTCTTTCAATAGTTCCGGCCGCACCATATCGGTCCCGTTATGCGAATACGTCTCATCCATTCGCACCCGCGTGCGCTTCACGTCTCGCAGCGCGACATCCGGGAACTCCGGCACCTTCACCATCGATGGAAACGGATGCAGATTCCATAGCGACAAGGTGTTGTAGCGGTGCCGCGCCATCTCGTCCAGAAACTCGCGCCAGAAATCGAACGACCACATCTCCGGAATATTCGCCTGCGCTGCGTCGGCGTTGTCGGAATAGCTCGGCGTCCGCACATCCAGCGGAATGTTGAACTTAATCCCCCGCCGCGCAATATGCGGTGTGTGCTCGGAATCCTTCAATCCATCGATCCCGCCCAGCCGCACCGCCTCCGCAATCTCCAGTCCGCCGTACAACAGCCCATTCGCATCCGGGGCCACCACACGAATCACGTCCCTCCCCCCGCCGCGTTGCCTCTGTATGGAATACGATTGCGCCGCCTTCCCATTCGCCGCCAACTGCATCACCACGCACGGCGAACAAGGTGTCTCTCCTCCGGCTGCTCCAAACTGCGGAATGGCTCGTCCGCTCGCCGCCACAATCTCATTCGCCGCGAACGCCGCCTGCGGCGTCTCCGTGTCGTAGACCAGTGCGGAAATCCGCGCGTCAGCCAGCAGGGAAGCGGAAACAAACAGGGAAATCCAGAACAATCGCAGCATCAGGCCACACTCCAGCCGCAATCATATCGCGCCCGCCACCCGCATTCGCTCCACCCGCAGCGATGCCAATTCCCCCGCCCGGTCCGCATAGTAAACCACCAGCACATCCCCATTCTTCAGCACCACGCAACTCGTATATGCCCCATCCTTCGCATACGAGTCCATCACCCGTTTCTCCCCGAACGTCTGCGCATTGTCCCGCGATACATACGCCACTACTTCTTTCCTATCCACATCGCGCCCTGTCAACAACACCGCTTGGGACGACAGGCGCGTCAAAAATGGCCGCTGCAGCGTCACGCCCAACTGTCCATACAGATTCTCGCCCTCCTTCCACGTCCGCCCGCCGTCTTTCGACGCAAACACACTCAACCCCTTCGGATACACGCCCCCCGCTCGCCGCGTCCGCAACAGGCAAAGGATCTCCCCCGCGCCAGTTTCCAGCAACGCCACCTCATCCCCCCGGTTCGCGGCCGGCGCCGTCAAATCCGCCCGCACCGCCCACTTCACCCCGTCCGCCGAATGCCATAGCACCGCATAACAGTTCCCGATTCCCGACGGCGGAAACGTCGCCATGCACCCCAACAGCCCATCCTGCGTCCGAATCACATCGGTCATGTAATAGGAACTTCGCGACCCATCCCCATCAAACGTCCGGAACGGCGTCCAACTCGCCCCGTGGTCGTCTGACCATGCCCACGCTCCCGCCTCCCGCTTATGCGGCAAAGGTGTAAACCGGAACCGGCTCACCCACAGAATCACCCGCCCCGTCGCCGTTACAATCGCCACCGGATTGTGCGCCGAACGCGCTGGGTCCGGGTCCGTGAACAACACGCGTTCCGCTTCCCAACTCGCCCCCTCATCCGTCGATCGCCGCATCGCTACCGACGAGTGATCGTAGGCGTGCGAATTCCCAATCCGGTAGAACAGCAGCAAGTCGCCATTCGCCGCCCGCACCACGCGGGGAAAGCCGTAGTGAACCCCGGGTTTGGTAACAATCGCCGCGCCGGCGAACAAGAACTCCCGCCGCCTCATAGCGCCATTTCCAATAGCGTCCCCGGCTCCATATATAGCCCCTGCCACTGCACACCAAAATGCAAGTGCGGCCCCGTCACCCGCCCGGAACTCCCGCTCGCCGCGATCACCGCTCCCTTCTCCACCGCATCGCCCGCCGCCACCTCGAACTTCGATAAATGCATGTACAACGTGAACAACCCGTCCCCATGGTCCAGCACTACAAAGCCGCCCTCGTAGTACATCTCCTGCGCGATCAGCACTCGCCCGTGGTTCGACGCGCGAATCGGCGTGCCGATCGCGGCCCCGAAATCCAGCCCCTGATGCACGCTCTGCGTCTTGCCGTTGTAGGTCCGTCGTGTCCCGAATGGCGATGTCCGCGCCGTCCCCGCCGGCGCCGCGAACGGCCCCGCCCACGCGCGTTTGGACCGCGTCGCGAACGCCGTCTTCTTAATCTCCCGTTCCGCCGCGATTCGTTTCAAAACGGCTTTGGGCGGCGAGACAAAGCGCGGCGCCACCGTCAGCCGTCCGGTCCGATAGGCGTGCGGCGCGATCTGCACCGTATGCTTGCCGCCCCCGCCCAGTTCTAAGATCTGCGGCCCCGCCTTCAATTCATAGTTCACTGCCGCCAGCGCCACCCAGCGTTTCGTCTTCTCGTCCTGCGCAAACGTGAGCGGCCGTTCCATCCACGTTCCACTCGCCGGCCCGTCGGCCACAGAAAACAAGATCGGCGACCCCGGAAACGGCTTCTCCGGCAACACCCGCAACGGGGCCGTCCCCTGCGCGGCCAGCGGCAGCGCCGCAAGTAGAGTTCGACGAAGCATCTACCTACCGAAAGTAGCAAATCCTACGTCTGCGGCTTATGCGGCAAGTGGCAATCCGCGCACGCCGACCCCGCATAATGCTCGTTCGGGTTCACCTTCAACGTGCCCTCCCGTTTCGCCTTCCCCAATTCATGGCAGCTCAAACAGAGCGCCTTCACGTCCAGCTTCGCCGGCTTCTCTTTCCCTGCCGATTCGGCATGCTTCACTTGCGGCCCATGACACGTATCGCAAGCCACCTTCACATGCTTGCCCTCTTTCCTCGTCTCCACCTGCGTCGCATGGCAAGCCGTGCAATCCTGCGCCGCCGCCACTCCGCCCAGCGTCAGCATCGCCAAAACCAACAACCGCATCCGAACCTCCAATCCCTACTACCCCCCATCCTCCTCTTCGCGGATTACGGCGTCAATCCCTACAAATCCGTCAGCCCCTCCAGCCTTCCCGTTGAATCCCCCAGCAACTCCGGCCGCACGCCCATCCGGTCCAGCAGCGCCAGCCACAGGTTCGTCATCGGCGTCTCTTTTCCATACCGCACATGCCGCCCCAGCCGCATCCGCGCCCCGCTGCCGCCCACCAGCAACGCCGGCAAATCATGATGCAAATGCCGGTTCCCATCCGAAATGCCGGATCCGTAAACCACCATCGTGTTGTCCAGTAGAGACCCGTCCCCGTCCGCGGTCTTCGCCAATTGTGTTACCCACTGCGCCAGCAGCCCCGCATGATACACGTTGATCTTCGTCAGCTTTTCAATCTTCTCCGCGTCTCCTTGATGGTGCGACAACTGATGATGCGCCTCGTTCACCCCCGCCTGCCGGTAGGTCATGTTGGAACCCTCACGCCCCATCATCATCGTCAAAATACGCGTCGAATCCGTCCGCAGCGCCACCGTCATCAGGTCGAACATCAACTTCGCATACTCATCAAAATCCGCCGGTATCCCCACGGGCGCTTCGAACTCCGGCTTCACCGCCTCCGCTGCCTGCCGCTCCGCCATCCCAATGCGCTTCTCTATCTCCCGCACGCCCGTTAAATACTCATCCATCTTCCGCCTGTCCGCCCCGCCCAAATCGCGCTGCAGCGCCGCCGCGTCTTCCCGTACAAAATCCAAAACCGACTTCCGGTCCCGCCGCGTCTCCGCCGTCTCGCCCGCCCCAAACAGCCGTTCAAACACCAGCCGCGGATTCACCTCCGGCGGCAGTGGTGTCGCCTCTCCCCGCCACGCCAGCGAATTCGTATACGCACAGCTATATCCCGAATCGCAGTTGCCCGCTTGCCGCCCATGTTCCAACCCCAGCTCCAACGAGGCGAACCGCGTCTTCTCTCCCAAAGACCGTGCCGCCACCTGATCCACCGATATGCCGTTCTGAATATCCGCCCCGTCCGTCTTCCGCGGATGTACGCCCGTCAGAAACGATGCCGACGCCCGCGCATGGTCGCCCGCCCCATCCCCCAACGCCCGCCCGTTGTTATGTGCCAACCCAGTAAACAACAGCATCCGTTCCCGGTGCGCCGCCATCGGTTGTAGCACCCGCGTCAGCGTCAACTCGTTCCCCGCCGGCGTCCACTGCTCCATGATGATCCCGTTCGGTACATACACAAACGCCATGCGCAGCGGCGCCGTCTTCGCCGCCATCGCCTCCAGCGCCGGCAGCGCCAGCGTCGCGCCCAACCCTCGCAGCATCGTTCGCCGGCTCAGCGGCTTTCGTGGCACTATCATTTCGCAACTCCTCGCCGGTACTGGAATGGCAGGCTCTCCACTATCCCCGCCAGCAGCGCGGACATTCGGTACTCAGCAGCCGCCGTCCGGTTACTGATCTTTAATACTGTCGCTCTATCATATCGTTCCACCCCCCGGCCCAGTGCGTAGGTCAACATCTTCTCGGTCAGCGCCCGCACAAATTGCCCTGGTTCTTTTTTCAACATCGCGCGCAATTCCATCGGCGACGAGAACCGCTTATTCCCCGGCAGCGCGCCCGCCGAATCAATCGGAAATGCCCCGTCCTTGTCCCGCCAATTCCCAATCGCGTCGTAATTCTCCAGCCCGAATCCCACCGCGTCCATCTTGCTGTGACACACCGCGCAGTTCGCGTTCGCCCGGTGCTTCTCCAGTTGTTCCCGCAGCGAATTCGCCACGCCTACTTTCGATACTTCCAGCGGCGGAACACCCGCCGGCGCCGGTGGCGGCGGCGTCCCCAGTATATTCTCCAGCACCCATTTGCCCCGCAGCACCGGCGACGTTCGCGTCGGGTAGGACGATATCGTCAACACCGCACCCTGCGCCAGCACGCCGCCGCGCTTCGCCGCCGCCGGCACGCGCCGCATCGCCGAACCCACAACGCCTTCCAACCCGTAGTGCTTCGCCAGCCGTTCATTGGCAAACGTGTAATCGGCATCCAGAAACTCCGTCACCGGCCGGTCCTCCCGCAAAACATGTGCGAAGAACCGCTTGCTTTCCTGCAGCATCGCGTCCCGCAGTCCATCGTCGAACTGCGGAAACTTCTCCGGGTCCGGCCGCGCCGTTTCCAGGTTTCGCAGTTGCAGCCATTGCCCCGCGAAGTTCTCCACAAACGCTTCGGCCTTCCGGTCCGCCAGCATCCGTTTCACCTGCCCGTCCAGCCCTGCGCGCAACTGCCCCTCACCTGCCGCCCGCGCCAGCTCCGCGTCCGGCATCGAACTCCACAAGAAATAGGACAGCCGCGTAGCCAACTCATAATCGTCAATCGCCCGCATCCCCGGCGCGTCTCGTTCCACCCGAAACAAAAACTGCGGCGAAACCAGCACCGCTTGCAACGCCAGTTGCACGCCATGCTCAAAACTCTTTCCCCGCGAAACCAGCCCCGCCACCCGCGCAGTCTCCTCTGCCGTCACCGGCCGCCGCCAGGCCCGCGGCAGCAGCGCGGCCGCAATCTGCTCCGCGCAAGCCGTGGTCTTTTCCGCGCAAACAAGCAATCGCCGCTGCGCCGGCGCCATGCCCAGCTCCGCATTCGCAAACGGCCCCCGCACGCCAATGTAGTCCGTCACCAGTTGCGACGTGTCTCCAAACGAAATCGGTTCGTTCTTCTCATCCACAAACACCGTGCGAATCCGGTGGTCCCCCGGCTCCACCGGAATCCGCACCGTCACCAGCCGGTTCGGTCCGTCGCCCGGAAAAACCTCGTTGGTCTGTATATGTTGCCCATCCACATACAGCGCCAGGAAGAACCGCCCCTTGCCCCGCACTATCGCCGCCCGCCCTTCAATCTCATATTCCGCCCAATAGGGAAACCGGTGCGTAATCGCCATCCCGCCCGGCGATGGGTCCCCTTTCGCCTTGTCCGATGTCACCCGGTGCAGCGTCATCTTCGCCGGCGTCGCCGGCGGAATCACCGTCCGCGAAATCAGCTCCGCGGCCGATAGGTACTTCTCCATCAGCACCGGCGATAGCGACAGCACGTCCCCGTTGTTATCGAACCCATACCCGGAATCGTCGTTCGGAAAGTCGTCCGCCGCCCGCAGCGTAATCCCCAGCAAGTCCCGAATCGTATTTGTGTACTCCACCTTGTTCAGCCGCCGCGCCGTCACCCGCCCCGGGTCCGGCGTGCTTGCCGCCAACATCCGCTCCACCTGTGCTTCCATCCAACGCGTCGCCGCCGCCAACTCGTCCGCCTTCGGCCGCGGCATCCCCACCGGCGGCATCTCCCCGCCCCGCGTCTTCTCCAGCACGTCGTACCAGCGGTCCGTCCCGCGCAATGCCATCACGTCCAGGCCCGCCGTTTTGTTCGCGCTGCTATGGCACGCGGCACAGTATCTTTTCAGGAACGGCTCCACACTCTGCGCATACGCCGTCTCATGCGGCTCCGCCGCCCAGCCCGCCGCCGCGACAAACAAAACCAACGCCAATCGGATCATCGTTAAATCCATATTCGCGCACTCACTCCACGGCGATAAACTACTTTGCATGCGCCTCCAATGGGCCCTCCGCCTCTCCCTGCTTTCCCTCTGTGTCTGGACCGTCGCTCTCACTCAGGTCCGCCCGCCCTGGGAGGCCGGTAAACCCCGCTGGTATAAAGGCAATCTTCACACGCACACCGTCAATAGCGACGGCGATTCCACGCCCCATGAGGTCGCCACCTGGTACCGCGAACACGGCTATCAATTCCTTGCTCTCACCGATCACAATCACCTCACCGAAGTCGCCGCGCTCAACGCCATCCACGGCGCTCGCGAAAAATTCCTAATCATTCCCGCTGAAGAACTCACGGACCAGTATCTGAAGCGCCCCATCCACATCAACGCCATCAACCTTGCCACCGAAGTCCAGGCCCAGCATGGCGGTTCCGTCTCCGCCACCATCCAGCGCAACGTCGATGTCATCCGCGCCGCCAAGGCCCTCCCCTCCGTCAATCACCCCAATTTCCATTGGGCCATCACCGCCCGCGACATGATGTCCATCAAAGGCCTCAAGCTCTTCGAGGTCTTCAACGGCCATCCCACCGTCAACAACGTGGGCGGCGGCGGCTCGCCTTCTCTCGATCAAATGTGGGACGAACTCCTCACCGGTGGCCAGCGACTCTACGGCATCAGTGTCGACGACGCTCACGTTTTCAAACGCACCGGCCAGGAGTTCTCCAATCCCGGCCGCGGCTGGGTCGTTGTCCGTGCCGCGTCGCTCACGCCTGTCGCCATCACCGACGCGCTCGAAAAGGGCGACTTCTATTCGAGCTCGGGCGTCAACCTCACCGACATTCAAATTTCGCCCGCCGAATACCGCATCGAGATCAACGCCCGCGCTACCGAAAAATTCACCACGACCTTCATCGGTGAAAACGGCAAAGTCCTCGCCACCACCCACGACACCATTCCCGCCTACAAATTCACCGGAAACGAAAGGTTCGTTCGCGCCCGCGTCGATTCCTCCTTCGGCGTCTCCGCCTGGACCCAGCCCGTCCATCGCAACTAGCCCTGCTATCCTGGGCCCATGACCTGGACTTCCGCCGCCGCGGCCCTGCTTGCCCTCGCGGTCATGCTGGGAGCGTTCGGCGCCCACGGCCTTCGCGATCGCCTCGACGCCTACCTCATGGGTGTCTACGAGAAAGCGGTCTTCTATCACTTTATCCACGCCCTCGGCCTCCTCGTGGTTTCGCTAATGCCCCGCGTCGGCGCCCTCACTCCGGAGGCCGCCGCCCGCGTCAGTTGGCTCCTCCTTGCAGGCGTCGCCCTCTTCTCCGGTTCGCTCTACGTCCTCGCCATCACC
>JAEUQC010000162.1 GCA_016789905.1 Bryobacterales bacterium
TTTCAGAACTGGTCTTCCTTTGCGCAGGATACCTGGCGCATCCATCCGCGCTTGACGCTTTCCTACGGAGTTCGTTGGGAAATCAACCCGGCGCCGGTCGGTTCCAAGCCGCTTTATACCTTCCTCGAACCCGCCGATAAACGGGACGTTCATCCCGCACCGGTCGGCACACCGCTCTACAAGACAGACTGGACTGGCTTCGGTCCCCGCCTGGGCCTGGTCTGGCAGCTTTCCCCGAAAGCCGGACGCCAGACAACGCTTCGCACCGGATGGGGCCTATTTCATGACTTGGGCGCCGGGATCATCGGCCAATCCGCGGCGGGGTATCCGTATTTCCGGCAGCGGAACTTTCTGCAGGGAACGTTTTTCCCGCTGCCGGAGGAACTCGCCAAAGGCCCCGAGTTTACGCTCAAACCGCCCATCAATTCGATTTATGGCGCTTCACAAGGGCTGCGCCTACCCGTGACGCACCAATGGAACGTCACGCTGGAACGTGCGCTGGGAACGTCACGCATCTTCTCGGTCGGCTACGTCGGCGCGGCGGGCCGGCGGCTGCTTCGCCAGGAGTATTGGGTGAACCCTAACGAAGACGTCACGTATGCGTACTTGCTGCGCAATCGGGCATTTTCCGATTTCCACTCGTTGCAGGCGCAGATTCAGCAGAGACCTGTTAAGGGTCTCCAGTTTCTGGCGTCCTACACGTTCGGCAAGTCGCTCGACACGAACTCCAACGATTCGGTGTCGAACCTGATTGCGCTGCAAATTGACCCCAAGCGCGATCGCGGTCCCTCCGATTTCGATATTCGCCATACGCTCTCCGGCGCCTGGACCTTGGAGTTGCCGTACTGGTTCCGTGGGTGGTCGCTCGACGGCGTGGTGAGCCTCCGTACGGCCACGCCGGTGGACGTGACGTTCTATCGCGATCTCGGTTTCGGCATCTACAATCTGCGGCCGGACCCGATTGAGGGTGTGCCGATGGTGATCGCGGACCCAAACGTGGCGGGAGGGCGCCGTTATAACTACGATGCGTTTGAGATTCCGTGGGAGTTTCCGGGCCGCCAAGGCAAACTCGGCCGGAACGTGTTGCGGGGCTTCGGACTGGCGCAAGTAAATCTGACGATACGCCGGGAATTCACGATTCGCGAACCGTTGAAACTGCAATTCCGGGCGGAGATGTTCAATGCGTTGAACCATCCGTCGTTCGCCGATCCATCTGGATCGTTGTTGAGTCCCCAGTTCGGGTACTCGACCAGCATGTTGGGACGCAGCCTGGGGCGTGGGGGAGTGAATGGGGGGCTGAATCCGCTGTTCCAGATTGGAGGCCCGCGGTCGGTGCAGCTTTCGGCGCGGTTTGTGTTTTAGTCATCTCTCGATCCCGCCTCGCTCGCGTTCCAGCGCTCGGCCCTTCTGGAGTTGAAGCGCCTGCTGATAGACCATCTGCATTGCCTGGTCTGTAAACTCCACGCGCATCCCATGCCTCGCCGCTGCCAGCGCAATTTGCTTTTTCTGCTCGTCGGTCCCAAACACATCCAACCGCACCCCAAACTTCTGCACCGCCATTTCCAGGCCTGCCACCAAAGTCGCCTCGCGCTGGTCGAGGAGGTGGATCTTCTGCCCCACGTCGAGCAGTGCCTGCTTGCCGTCGATCGCGTACGCGACGTGCCCGGTGCGCTGGTCAACGGACCCTTGAAGCGTCTGCAATTCCGTAAACAGCTTCCGCCTCCGCAATTGCTCCGTCACCTCCGACGTATCGCTCCACTCTCGCCAATCGCCGCCTCCCCCGCTCTGGATGCTCGCGGCGCCAGCGGGGCCAACCATCTCCAACACTCGCCGCCGGTCCTGGTACAGAAACCCTCGCAGTTGGCTGATGGCGGCGTGATCGCCTTGCGCGGCTCTCTCGGCCACCCACTCCCGGTAGTTCTTCGGCCGGTGCACGGCGCGGTCTTCCAAAAACCGCTGCTTGAGCGCTGCCCGTTCCCGCACCGCCTCCGCCGCCAGCACGGACCGAATCGCCAGCCTCTCGATGTAGCCGACAGGGAGCTTCCGCACCTCTTCCCGTTTGGCGCGGTGCGCCGCCCCAAGCTGGCGCAGTTCTACGCTCGCCTGACCCCGGTACGCCGTCAATGCCTTCTCCGCAGTCGCCCGGTAGGCTCGATACTCTTTCTTGACTTGCTCCTGCTGGGCTGCTCTTTCCGCTCGCCGGCTGGCGCGCTTCTCAGAATCGCGCTTCGGTTGCGGCTGGTAGGTCTGCTCTGTATCGCGCACCTGTACATATCGCTTGGGCGACTCCCACCCCCCTAGCTGCTTCTCTGTCCGGGCTCGATTTGCTTTGCCAGAGAAGTTCTCGCGGAATACGCTCGACGCTTTCACCCGCAGTTCCCTGTCACTCGCGCGAACTACATAGCCGCCCTGCTCGGCCTTCTCGATCTCTAGGCCGTACTTCCGCAGGCATGCATGAACGTCTTGCCAGCCCTTGCCGTCCTCGCGCAACAGGTCGCGAAGAGACTCAGCCGGCGTACCCTTCACATAAGCCTCCAGGCTCTCGGCATCCTGGAAGTGTTCCAGCTTCTGCGCCGCCCGCCCTACATCCGGATTGCCTTCCTCTCGATGCGCTTGCATCTGTTCCCGCGAGTTCTTCACGGCAAGCCCCAGTTGGGCATCCCACCGGTACAGACCTGGCGAATGCTGCCAGCCCTGCGCATGTTCGATCTCCCGCAACGACTTGTCGAGAGCTCGCTTACTGAACTCCGGATAGTGCGCCTTGTAGGTCTCCGGGTGAATCCGGTTCACCAGTACATGCACATGAAAGTGCTCCCGGTCATCGTGGGCCACCACCAGAAATTGATGCTCGCCAAACCCGAGATCCTGGATCGTCTTCCGGGCCGCTTCTTCCCACTGCACCCGGCTCGGCCGCTCGCCTGGCCGCCAGCAGAGCTGGTAGTGATAGACCGGATCGGTGACACGCGGATTCTCGAAAGCCACCGCCCGCATCTCGGCCGCCAACGTCTCGCGGGATAGCAGGTTCTCCGAAAGCAGATGCTCGCCGCGCTCGACGATTTCGTCGGTCACCGGGTCGCGGCCCTCGGTCAGATAGCGGGTGAGCGTTCGAAAGCTCGATTTGCCGTCGCGGCGCTTTCCGGCGATTGGGGCCAGCATGGCAATCTCACTCCTGCGTACGCCGGGGCGGTATGGGTGGCTTGGCGAAAGCCAGTTGCCGGGCTCTCTCATACAGACCAGGCGTGGCCCT
>JAEUQC010000192.1 GCA_016789905.1 Bryobacterales bacterium
CAGGTTGATAGCGGTGGTGGTTTTGCCGACCCCGCCCTTTTGATTAGCGATGGCTATGATCTTTGCCAAGCATTCCGTCCTTTTTCCGATGCTAACATGGGCGGGTTTAGGGTGGCGGGGGCAGGAGGGTGGTGTTTGGGGTCTTGCTTGGGCGGTTTTTCTATTGGGATACAGCGGGTTGGGTGGGTGTTTAGCTTTTGGTCTAGGGATTGTGGGGAGGATGCGATTGGAGTTTGAACTTGGGAGAGAATATTTTTCCTTTTTTCGACTTTTGTGGATGGGGTGATTGGTCATCACCTCGCTAGTGGTCCTTAGATAGGATGGGGCGTGAATACGGGCGATGCCGATTCGCTTCGAGAGCGCGCCTTTTCGCGTCGGCGTGCATCCTTATTACATCGGGTTTCGGCAGGTTGACTTTGGGCCGTTGGCCATTTTCCTTCCCCTTGCTTGCGGGCTTGGTGACCGTACGGACTCGCTGTTTCTTTGCGGTTTTGCTTCACGTGAGCCGTTAAGTCGGGGTTGGGAATGTATTTATTTGCCTAACGACTCTCCAACGTTCCACGTGAAACACTATCCCAATCGACTCTCTTCGTTCGCTACGCCAATTGCCGACTCGCTGGGTGCCGGATGTTCGGTGGGGCCATACTTCTCCACCCGGACTCCGGCTGTAGCTGATCTTGACAATCGCCCGCAGAGGGGACATATCGAACGTTCCACGTGAAACACTCCACCTACACCTACGTATTTCGACACCGCCCCACACAGCCGAAAAAGTCTGGGTTCCATTACGTTTTCACGTTCCACGTGAAACACGAGATGACGTGCCCTTTCGGCGCTATCCAAAACTGTGATCTAGGAGCGGACACCAGAGTTGCCGCGCGCGGCGCCAGTGAAGAAGTACGCGCGATCCTCGACGACGTAACGTTGGAAGTACTTCCCTGGCCGATGACACCACCTACAAAACTCAACAGGTATGCAACGGGATGCGGCCATTGCGCTTCCGGTTCCCCCGAACTGTCGGCGTGCCAACGGTAACCGGGTACACTCCCACGACTTGCAGAACTCCCGCTGCTGGCCACCGAATTTGACAAGGCTCCTGCTGTGTACGGGAGTAGGGCGGAAACGAGCGGCGTACCAGAACCTGCCCTCAGATTGCTGATCTTGGTCCGAAAACCGCGCAGATGCCGACGTAGCCCGCAGAGTGGAAAATCCATGTCCAGATCATTGGATTCCCAAGAACAGCCGTACATTGGATTTCGAAGAACAACCGTACGCGGCAACTCCCCAGGGTCCACGGAAACTTCGAAGATACCAGCTCAGAACAGAGTCCACTCCACTAAACTCCGAGGCTCAGATGCGGGCCGTAGACGGGTTTCTTTGACACCCGACTACGGAAATACCGAGAGCTCTCGCGTCCCAAGGTTCTCGAATCTCAGTCTAAGGGCGGTCCGAACCGCTCACCGCCGGGAGGGGCGTCCCCAATCTGGCGCAACTCTCAACGGTCCACGCGAAACACCTAACCAACTAACGGACTTCCAGCGCCCTTCGAAAGATAGATGTCCAAGACGGCAACCGCCGCCGGAGTGATGCCTGGAATTCGGGCCGCCTGGCCCAATGTCGCGGGGCGAACGCGTTCCAGTTTCTCCGCAACCTCGCGGGACAGGCCGGGAATGGAGGAGTAGACGACCGAAGGGGGAACCGGGCGCCGCTCCGACTCCTTCAGCCGGGAGATCTGCCGCTCCTGCTGATCCAGGTAGCCACGGTACTTGATTCCGGTTTCGACGGTTTCCAGCAAGCCCTGTTCGATAACGCCGCCGAGTTCGGATTCAATGCGGGGGCGAAGGTCACGGAGCTTGGACTCCGGACGGCGGAGCCACGTCTCCAATAGGGGCCGATCATCCGGGGACATGCCCACGCCGGGGAAGTCGTTCGGGTTGATGCGGGTTTCAGAGAGCCAGCGGACGAGGCGGATTTTTTGCTCCTGCTTTCGCTGGTAGCGAGCCCAGCGATTATCGGTGACCAAGCCGAGGCGGCGACCGAGGGGCGTTAGTCGCTCGTCGGCGTTGTCGATGCGGAGGTGCAACCTGTATTCGGCGCGGGACGTGAACATGCGGTACGGCTCATCGGCACCCTTGGTGATAAGGTCGTCGACCAGGATGCCGGCATAGGCTTCGGAGCGCTGGATTTCGAAGCCGGGCGAACCGCCGGCTTTGCAGGCGGCGTTCAGCCCGGCGATTAGACCCTGGCAGGCGGCCTCCTCATATCCAGATGTCCCGTTGATTTGCCCGGCGAGGAAGAGGCCCTCCACTTTCTTGACCTCCAGGCGGTGGTCGAGTTCGCGCGGGTCGATGGCATCGTACTCGATGGCATAGCCGGGCCGGATCATTTCCGCGTCTTCCAGACCGGGAACGGAAGCGATCATCTTTTCCTGCACGTCCACGGGCATGCTGGTGGACATGCCGTTTACGTAAACCTCGTAGGTATCGAGGCCTTCGGGTTCGAGGAAAATCTGGTGCCGGTCCCTGTCGGGGAATTTCACGACTTTATCTTCGATGGACGGGCAGTACCGCGGCCCGATCCCTTCAATGTCCCCGCTGTACAATGGCGAGCGGCCGATGTTGTCGCGGAGAACTTTGTGGGTGACCTCCGAAGTAAATGCTATATAGCATTTGATCTGCTGACGAGTGATCTTGCCGGTTAGGAATGAGAAGGGAGTTGGGTCGTCATCGCCGGGTTGGGGCTCAAAGCGCGACCAATCGAGGGAGCGGCCATCGAGCCGTGGCGGGGTGCCGGTTTTTAGGCGCGTCCACTTGAGGTCCAGTTGGCGGAGTTGATTGCCGAGCAGGTTTGAAGGGGCTTCCCCGCTACGCCCGCAGCTCACTTTGCTTTCGCCGGTGTGGGCGAGGCCGTTCAGAAACGTCCCGGTGGTGACGACAACGGCGCCGCAGACGACGGAGCGCCCATCGCGGAGTTGGACACCACGGATGCGGCGGCTTTCAATGATCAGTTCGGCGACTTCTGCCTGCAGGATCCGCAGGTTTGGCTCACGTTCCAACACTTCCCGCATGTGGATGCGGTACTGCTTTTTGTCGCATTGCGCACGGGGGGACCAGACGGCGGGACCGCGGCTGGTGTTCAGGAGCCGAAACTGGATGCCGACGTGATCGGCGACTTCGCCCATTACACCGCCGAGGGCGTCGATTTCGCGCACCAGATGGCCTTTGGCGATGCCGCCGATGGCGGGGTTGCAGGACATCTGGGCGATGAGGTCGATGTTCATGGTGACCATCGCGGTCTTCAAGCCGAGGCGGGCGCAGGCCCGCGCCGCCTCACAGCCGGCGTGTCCGGCGCCAATCACAACCACATCAAAGCGCAAAGCCAAAATAGAGCCTGTTCTATTCTAACTGGAGGAGCATTTTCGTTGAACGTACTCGTTATCGGATCGGGCGGCCGTGAGCACGCCCTCGCCTGGCGGCTGGCGCAGAGCCCGTCGGTTCAAAGCGTTTTCGCCACGCCGGGCAATCCGGGAATCGCGCAGTCGGCCACATGCGTGGAAGGCGTGAACTACCTGGAACTGGCTGGAAAGCATGGTATCGATCTGACGGTGGTGGGGCCGGAGGCGCCTTTGATCGACGGGGTTGTCGACCAATTCCGCCAGGCGGGCCGCGCCATTTTTGGACCGGTGCAGGCGGCGGCGCAGTTGGAGGGCTCGAAGATATTCTCAAAAAACTTCTTTGCGCGGCACAACATTCCCACGGCGCGTTTCCACACCGCCATCACCGAAGCCGATGCGCTGCGCGCCTTGGCGGATTTCGAAGCGCCGGTGGTGTTGAAAGCCGACGGACTGGCGGCCGGGAAGGGCGTGGTGATCGCGCAAACGATGGACGAGGCGCGGGAGACGGTGCGGCAGTTCATGGCCGGGGAGCTGGTTGGCGATGCCGGGAAGCGGCTGGTGATTGAGGAGTTTCTACTTGGGGAGGAAGTGAGCTTCATCGCGCTCTCCGATGGCACGACGCTGCTGCCGCTGCTGCCGGCGCAGGACCACAAGAACATTTTCGATAACGACCAGGGGCCGAATACGGGCGGCATGGGTGCCTATGTCGATGAACGGATTCTGACCGCTGCGCAGACGGAGACGGTGATGGAAACCGTGATGCGGCCGGCGATTGAGGGGATGCGGAAGGAGGGTTCGCCGTTCACGGGCTTCCTGTACGCCGGGTTGATGATGACGGCGCAGGGGCCAAAGACGCTGGAATTCAACGTCAGAATGGGCGATCCGGAGACACAGCCGATTCTGTATCGAATGCAGTCGGACCTGGGAAAAGTACTCCATGCGGGCGCGACGGGAAACCTGCATGCACAGACGCTCCAGTGGTCGCCGGACCCATCGGTGGGGATTGTGCTTGCCGCCGAAGGATACCCCGGAACGCCGAGGAAAGGGGACGAAATCACCGGCATTGCGGAGGCCGAAGCCAAAGGCGCAAAGGTGTTTCATGCGGGGACGCAGCGGAATGCGAGCGGCCGGCTGGTGACAAACGGGGGCCGTGTGCTGGCGGTAACGGCGGCGGCGAAGACGCTGCCCGCGGCCATTGCAAGCGCTTACGAAGCGGCGGCGCCAATTCACTTCGCCGGTATGCAATTCCGAAAAGATATCGGCAAAAAGGGGTTGAAGCGTTGGTAGAATGAGGAAGGTTTCGGGGACGTAGCTCAGTATGGATAGAGCGGTCGCCTCCTAAGCGACAGGTCGGCAGTTCGACTCTGCCCGTCCCTACCACCCTCCATACAGAAGAAAAAACAGTGACCCCACAACCGAGCGGCGAAGTCACCCAACTCCTTTCCGATGCCCGCCAGGGCGCACCGGGCGCGCACGATCAGCTCTTCTCGATCGTCTATACGGAACTGCGCCGCATAGCGGCGAACTATATGCGGCGCGAACGGGAAGACCATACGCTGCAAGCAACGGCGCTGGTGCATGAGGCCTATATGCAGCTCGTCGATCAGACGCGCGTCAACTGGCAGAGCCGGGCCCATTTCTTCGGAGTGGCGGCGCAACTGATGCGCCGCATCCTGGTGGACCATGCGCGCAACCAAGGGGCGCAGAAGCGCGGGGGCAACGCGCAAGTGCTGTCGATTGAAGACAACATCGGCATCGCATCGGTGCCGGAGGTGGCGTTCGACGAACTCGACGAAGCGCTGAACCGGCTACAGGCGCTGGATCCGGATCAGGCAAAGCTGGTGGAGTTGCGTTTCTTCGGCGGACTGACGGTGGAGGAAGCAGCCGAAGTGATGGGCATCTCCACGGCAACGGTGGAACGCGAATGGCGCATGGCGCGGGCGTGGCTCCATCAGCAATTGACGGCCACACGGCCTAAATAATTCCTGATGGCCTTTTCCGGTTGTTTTCGCATTAGTAGTTGAACGCGGAATTGCACGAAGGTTCCCGGACATTGTCGGAGGTTGCGAGGCCTGACTCACCACCAGGCCTCGTATTTATTCGTGGCCTGAAAACACCGTGACTCCAGAACGATATCAGCAGGTAAAATCCGCCTTCCGTCTCGCGCTTGAATATCCGCCTGGGCAGCGCGAAAACTTCCTGGCGCAACTCTGCGCGCAGGACGCCGCACTGCTAACCCAAGTACTTGAACTGCTTGCGTCGGATTCGACTCCGCAAACAACACTGGACCGGCCGGCGGTGGGCACACAGTTCCGTTTGCGAACGCTGTCGATGTCCTATACCGCCACGCGCCGTTGAATATGCGGGATACTAACTTGGCGGAGTAATCGTGAGTCCCGAACGATACAGCCAAGTGAAGAGTCTATTCCAGCTTGTACTGGAACAGCCCGTCGCGGACCGGCCCGTGTTTCTGGAGCGGGCCTGTGGAGCGGACCGGCAACTCTACAACGAAGTGCGCGAGTTGCTGCGGTCGGACTCGACGTCGGATAGTTTTCTGGAAAAGCCCGCGGTGACGCCGTTATCGAAAGTGCTGGCCGACGCGGCGGCCGATGTGAACGAACCGATGCCGGGGCAGATTGGTCCGTACGCGGTGCAAAAGATATTGGGCTCCGGCGGCATGGGGAACGTGTATCTGGCGCAGCGCGCGGATAAATCCTTTAACAAGCAAGTTGCGATTAAGGTGATCCATCGCGGAATGGAGTCGGACCGGATTCTGCAACGCTTCCGGCGGGAGCGGCAGATCATCGCCTCGCTGGACCACCCGAACATTGCGCGCCTTTTGGACGGCGGCGCGACCAGCGATGGCAGGCCGTATATCGTCATGGAATATGTGGAAGGGATGCCGATCAATCACTGGTGCGACCAGAAGCGGCTTTCGACCGATAAGCGCCTCCACATTTTCCTGCAGGTTTGCGACGCGGTTCAGTACGCTCATCAAAACCTGGTGATCCACCGGGACATCAAACCGGGCAACATATTGGTGCGCGCGGATAACACGGCGAAGCTGCTGGATTTCGGCATCGCCAAGCTGATGAACTCCGAATCTTCGATGGCGGCGACGGAGAAGACGGCAACGTCGATGCGCCTGATGACGCCACAATACGCAAGCCCGGAGCAGCTCAAGGGCGAACAAGTTACAACGGCGAGCGACGTGTATCTGCTGGGCATCGTCTTGTATGAGTTGTTGACCGGTCACCGTCCGTATGAGGTGAAAGAGAATGCGGCGTTGGAGGCGTTGAATGCCTACGCGCAAGGGGAACCGCAAAAGCCCAGCGAAGCCATCTTCCGCAACCAGCCCAACAAGAGCAAGAACGCGCTGACGGTCAGCGCACTGCGGGATGGAAATCCAAACCTGCTGATGAAGCGGCTGCAGGGAGACATCGACGCGATCCTCTTGAAGGCCTTGCGGCGCAACCCGGCGGAGCGGTATCAATCGACGGCTCAATTCGCCGAGGACATCCGCAACCATCTGCATCAACTCCCGGTAACGGCACAGCCGGATACGCCCGCCTATCGCGTGGGGCTTTTTTTGCGGCGAAACCGCGCGCTAGCGCTGGCGGCCACGGGCGCGGCCACACTGCTGATCATCATCACCGTCATCGCGGTATGGCAAGCCTATCGCGCGCGCACGGAACATACCCGCGCAGAGGCCCGGTTTTCCGAAGTGCGTAAGATGTCGAATGCGTTGCTGTTCGACGTGCAGGACGCGCTGGCGCCGCTGCCTGGGACCACGCCAGCGCGGCGGCTGCTTGTCGCCAAGGCGCTCGAATATCTTTCTAACCTGGCCAAGGAATCCACGACAGACCGCGGACTGCAACGCGAGCTGGCGGCCGGCTATCTGCGGGTGGGCCATCTGCAGGGCAACCCGAATTTCCCAAATCTGGGCGATACGACTGGGGCGTATGCAAGTTACCGGAAGGCGCGGACGCTGCTGGAAGAGTTGCACCAGGCGGACGCAAAGAATGAGCAGATTACCAACGACCTGGCGGGGGCGCATGAGGCGGTGGCGGATATGCTGGCATTGAACGGGGATTCGGCGGGGGCACTGGAAGCGCTGCGCCGCGCGGTGGCGCTGCGGGACGAGGGGAACGCGGCGGCAGATTCAAAGGCCGCGAGTTATCACAATCTGGCGGTGGCGCTGGCCGACGCGGGCGAGACGCGGGAGGCGCTGGCGCTATCGCAAAAGGCGCACGCGCTGGCGCAATCGCTTTCCGGCGCGGACGCGCCCCGGCAGCAGGCATTGAGCTACAGCCGGCTGGCCGCGGTGCAACAGCGCAGCGGCGACCGCGCCGCCGCGATTGCATCGTATAGGACGGCGCTGACGCTGTACCAACAGTTGGCGGCGGCGGACCCGATTGCGGCGCGTCCGAAACGAGAATTGTCGTTCGCGCTGGAGGACCTGGCCAGCCTGCAACCGCCCGCCGAGGCTGCACCTTACTTTCTGCGGACGTTGCAGTTGCGGAGAGAGCTTGCTGCGTCCGATCCGCAGAATATGCAAGCCCGGCGGGACCTGGCTTTCGCGCTGCTGAAACAAGGGGCCACCGAGGATGCGTTGGAGTCCTTTCGGCAGCTATCGGCAGTGGACCCGATGAACATATTGGCGCGCCGTGACCTGGCGCTTGCCTGGGAGCGGCAAGGCAACGCGCACCTGCTGGAGAACAACTCCGCGGCGGCGAAGGCAAGTTATGAAAGCCTGCTGCGAACAGCAAGAGAATGGATACAGCGGGACCCGGCGAACCCGTACGCGAACCAGATGCTGGCGGCGGCGCATTTGAAACTGGCGGAGGTGTTGCCGAAGCTGGGGGACACGGCCGGAGCCGTGAGCGGGGCGCGCGCGGCGATTGAGATTATTGACGGGTTGCTGGCGAAGGAGAAAGAGAACGCGCTGTTCCGGAGAGACGAGGCGCTGGCGCAATGGGTGTTGGGGCGTGCGCTGATGGAGAGCAAGTCCTGGAAAGACGCGTTGGCGGCGTTGGAAAAGGCCAACGCGCTTTTCGGGGAAATTGGAAAGCGCAATCAGCTCACGCGGGAAGATCGCGCGGCCATTCCGGCCATCGCGGCGCAGATCGCAACCTGCCGGCAGGGCCAGTGAAGTTGGCGTTGGCGGGTGGCGGACTACATGCTTTTCCGCGAATTGCCTGGCCCTTAACGAATCAGTTTCACGCTGGCCGGTGGCGGCGGCGGCACCGGAGCACATGCTCCGCAGCGAATTGCGTTGCACTTTCAGAGTCAGCGTAATGGGTGCTCCGCGGCACGGGAACGGAGAAGGAGATGTGTTCGCCGGTGACGCGCAGACCGCCGCGTGCCGGCTGGGTTAGTGAAGTTATCGCTGGCCAGTAACAGCACCGGTGGCGGCGTCAGCCCCGGACCACGTGCCCTTCAGGGAATTGCCCTGCACTTTCAAAGTTAGCTTCACGTTCCCCTGCGGCATGGGAACGACGAAGGAAATCTGTTCCCCGGTGACGGCGAGATCCTGAATGGGCACCTCGGCACCATCCCCGGTGCGAAGAGAGCCCTGCCAGCCATAGGAGTTCGATTTCAGGTCCAGGTCCACGTTGATGGTGCCTCCGCTGGGGCGTTCGGCGGCCAGCTTCCATACGCCGCTAACAGCGGCCGCGCCCACACGGGCGCCGGTGATGGGCCCGCTGTCGCCCTCCACGCTCCAGGAGCCGTTGATCTTATCGCCAGCGGCGTTGAGCACGATATTGACGCGATTCTCCTGCCACGGGATAACGAAACTCACGCGATCGCCTTCCTGCTTGATGGAGTCCACATCGTACTGCATGTCGCGGGACTTGAGCTTGGCTTTCAGTGCGCCGCTCTCTTCGCGAAAAGTGATTTCGGACTTGACGGGATTACCCTCCCCGTCCTTGGAATCCAAGGCCCAAGTGCCGGCAAAACCCGCACCCAACATGGACAACGCCGATGCAACGAGAAGAGCAACGAAGGAAGTTAGCCTCATACTCACAAGCGTACTCCAAGCCGGGCGCAGCGTATTAGTAGCCCAGGTAACAGGGCGCCGGATAGAAGTCGCCCCATTCGTCGACGTAGCCGCAGCCACGCGCGGTGCGGTAGCCGAAGCCGAAGGGAATGCCAACCCCGATGCCGAAATAGGGCCGGGCCCAGAAGCGGTTGCCGTAGTAGTAACCGCGGCCGGAGTAGAAGCGGCCAGGGGTGAAGCCGCCGCGGATGACAACACGCGGACCGGAAACATAGCGCGGGCCGGCATAGTAGCCCCGGTCATGGCCCCGGTAAAAATTACGCTGTGGCGCCGAATAGTGCCGGCCGCCGCCGGAGTAATAGCCACGGCCGGAAGAACCATGACGCCCGCCCCGGTCGGCCAGCGCGGATGGTGCGGTGAACAAGAACAGCGCCGCGACGGCGACGGACAATCGGAACTTGTTTTTGAGATTCATGTGAGCCTCCTGCAATCCGCAAAAGCAATTGGAGAGCCAAAAAGCCCACGTGTAAAGAATCAATTACTTACCGGACGCGGCGGGAAGCGGCGCTGGTGGAAATCGGCCAGCGCTGGTGGCGGCGAGCCAGCGGGTTACGCTCCGGCCACGCCAAGCGTGGCGACGGCCGCGTCGCGCTCCTCGCGCCCGGCCGGACGGCGCTGTTGGATGCCCAGGGCAAGCCGGACCTCCGAACGGACCTGGGCGGCAAGTGTTGCATGGCCGCTGAGCCGGGTGATCGCCTCCTGCCGGTTGCGCCCTAGCGCCTGACCGTCAAAAACAAATCCCGCCGTGATGACGCCGCACTCCATGCCCCGGTCAATGAGTTCCGCTTCCGGCACAACGCCCACACCGCCTTCAAAATCGAACTCCGTCTGTACGGGCCGTGCCAACTGATTCTTCACCACGCGCAGGCGCACGCGGTTATCGCTCTGCGGCTTGGGACGCATGTCGGCGCGCACGGCGGCATGCAGCTTCAGCGCCCAGCCACCGGCGCTGGTTTCCTGGTAGCCGAAGCCTTGATAGCTCCGCACCTGATTGAGGAATAGGATACACGCCGGGCTTCCCTGCAGCGCCCTGGCCAGGCGGCGCAGGCCGCTGGCCAGCATTTCACTTTGGCTGAACGGTGAGGCTTCCCCGGTGGCGGCCTCGCGCTCCTCGGGCGGCAGCATGGCAGCCACGGAGTCCACTACGATCAGATCCACTGCCTTACAGGCGGCGAGTTTCTCGACAATCTTGAACGCCTGCTGGCCGTCTTCGGCGCGCGCCAAAAGCAAAGCTTCCAAATCCACACCCATACGGGCAGCGTAGGCGCCGTCAAAGGCTCGCTCGATATCGATAAAGGCGGCCGTATCGCCGCCGCTTTGCACCGCGGCCACGGCCTGTAAACCGATGGTTGTCTTGCCGACGGACGGAGGCCCGAACAGCTCAATCATGCGGCCGCGCGGCAACCCGCCCACCCCCATCGCCGCGTCGACGGTGATGGACCCACTCGGCAGCACACCCTCCAGATCGCGACGCCGCAACCCGAACCGGATTGAGCGCTCCATCTCCGCCGTTTGACGGCCGTCAAAGGCGGATGGCGATGGGAACACCAATTGTGATTGAGCCATGGAAATCACAGTGTGAACCGGTCGCGGCGGGAAAGCGACTCGGATTGTCCGGACCCAAGGCTGAGTCAGTTCCCAGCGTTTTCCGTCAGACGTACTGGTTTGAGGTCCCCCATAAGGAGGTGGACACAAAGCAGCGCGGTGAGATGAAATGCGCCGAAAGTGAGGAAGATCGGCTTGTAACCAATGATGGGAATCAGGAAACCGGGAAGCAGTGTGGCGAAGATAACGCCACCGAGCCCGCCGGCGCAGCCGCCGATGCCGGTGACCGATGCGACGGCCGGGCGGGGGAAGACATCGGATACGGTCGTGAACTGATTTGCCGACCAGCCCTGGTGGGCAGCCGTGGCCAGGCTCATCAACAGCACCGCTATTACTGGGCTATCGAACATGACAGCAGTCACCGCTAGCGGCATACATCCGGCGCAGACACCCATGGCCATCTTTCTGGAGCGGCCCACATCGTAACCCTTGCGAATGAAGTAACCGGAAAGCCACCCGCCGGCGACGCTGCCAAAATCGGCCATCAGGTAGATGAACGGCAGCACCCAACCCACCTTCTTCATATCGAAGCCGCGAACGTCGTACAGGTAAACCGGCAACCAATAGCTGTAAAAACGCCATACCGGATCCGTTAAGAACTTACCACCGGCGAACCCCCACGTTTGCGGGTATCGCAGCGCGGCCAGCCAGCCGATCTCCGGCTCCTTGGCCCCGTCGTCACCGGACAGAATATATTCTCGTTCGGCGGCGTTTACGCCCTGGTGCTCTTCCGGCTTCTGATACGTCCACATCCAAATGGCCAGCCAGACGAAGCCCAGGGCGCCGGTGATGAGGAAACACCCGCGCCAGCCGTATTGCAAAACCATGATGGCGAACAACGGGGGCCCCACCATGGATGCAACGTTGGAACCGGCGTTGAAGATGCCGGTGGCAAAGGCGCGGTCCTTCTTGGGGAACCATTCGGCAACGCTTTTGATGGCGGCGGGGAAGTTGCCGGCCTCGCCGAGACCGAGCAAGGCGCGGTTCATGCCGAGCGTCATCGGCGTCCGCGCCAAGGCGTGGAACAGCGCGGCGGCGGACCACCAGGCGATGGCGACGGCGTAGCCGATTTTGGTGCCGAACCGGTCGATGAACTTGCCCATGGCGAGGAAGCCGATGGTATAGGCCATCTCGAAAGCCGAGGTCATGTAGCCGTACGCGCGGTCGTCGAGCACCATGTCCTTACGGATTTCGGGCACCAGAAAACCGAACGCGATGCGGTCCATGTAGTTGATGGTGGTGGCCAGAAAAAGGAGGGTCAGTATCCACCAGCGCACGCGCGAGGGTTTGGGCATTTTGGACTTATTATATTGCGAACCGGCCGGCGAGCCTTTTACTGACGACAACTTCCATGCCGTTGGACATGGTAAGCAGCATCCGTTTGCTGCTGAGCGGGGCGACTTTGCGGACGTGACTGGTGTTGATAAGCGTCTTGCGATGGACACGCTGGAACCGGCTGGACGCCATCCGTTCCTCAAGTGCTCGCAGCGAATCCTCAGCGTAGTAGCGGCGGGCGGCGGTGAGGATGTATACCAATTCGCCGTCGGCCTGAAAGGCGATGATTTCGTCGGGATCGAGCAGATAGGTCTCGTCACCCGCTCTGCCGGACACTTTCCGCGCCGGGGCGCCGGCAAGGAGGCGTGCGGCCTTTTCGAGTGCTACGGCGAGCCGCTCCCTGCGGACTGGTTTCAGTAAATAATCTGCCGCGCCGGTTTCAAAGCCCTCCAGGGCGTGTTCCTGGAACGCGGTGCAATAAATGATGACTGGCGCCGGCTGCGCGGCCAACGCGCGGGCCACAGCGAATCCGCCGATTTCCGGCATCTGGAGGTCGAGCAGGACAACATCGGGCTGCAAACGGGCCACCGCGTCAATGGCCGATCTGCCGTCGGCGGCCTCTCCGGCGATAGTTATTCCGGGCATCTCTTCGAGATGTTCGCGGAGGATTTGGCGGGCGATGGCTTCGTCGTCGACGATCAGCACTTTCATAGGGGGTTAGGAACAGCGAACCGGACGGTGGCGCCGGGGCCATACCATAATCGTAATCGTTGCCGGCCGCTTTCCAACGCGACCCCTAACGCCGTCCTGAGCGGCAGCGAGGCCCGGCCGGGTGTCTGCCGCTTCCATCTCCCCTCCTGGCGGACGGTGACGCCGCCGGCCGTGCGGGCGGGGCCGTGCTCGATCATGAGGGGTAGGGAACGGCGAACCGGACGGTGGCGCCGGCGGGCGACGATTGAATCTCCAGCGTCGCGCCCGGGCCATAACATAATCGTAATCTTTGCCGGACGTTCTCTAATCCAACGCCATCGCCGTCCCGGCCGGCTACGGCAAAGCCGGGTCCGGTGTCTGCCACTTCCACCCAAACGTGGACCCCTTCGCGGCGAACGGTGATGCGGACCGTGCCGCCGTCGGCCTTAGGGGCAATACCGTGCTTGACCGCGTTTTCCACCAACGGTTCCACGGAAAGGAGCGGAATGGGCACCGAAAGGAGCGCGGAGTCGACATCGAAGAGCACGGTTAGGCGCTCCCTGAGGCGCAGCGTTTCGATTTCCAGGTACGCCTTGACGACGTTAAGCTCCTCCTCAATTGAAACGTACGTTTGCGTGGTCCGGAGGAAATAGCGGAAGAGGTCGGCCAGATTGAGCACGGTGCGGCGGGCGCCGGCGGCGTCTTTGGGGATGATTCCATAGAGCGTATTGAGGGCGTTGAAGAGAAAGTGAGGATGGATTTGCGCCTGGAGAGCGCGGAGTTCGGCCTCGGAAACCAGGCGGCGCATTTCGGCGTCGCGCATGGCTTCGCCGGCCTCACGGAGTACTTTCAAGTCCTCACTTAGATAGCGGCGGCCGCCGGGGCGCCTGCCCAAGCGGATGATTCGAATGGATCCGTTCGCATCGCGAACACCGAGAGCGGCCTCCGTGCCGTTGCCGAGCAGCATGGGCCCTTCGACGATCGTCTCCGGCTCCCAGGTGGATTCGCCCGCGCTGAAATGCGCACGCAAGCTGGCTTCAATGTCGGCGCCAGGACGGAAGGTGGCCTGGCGGCGGAAGACAAGTTGGGTCAACAGGTTTTGGGCGCGTTGACGGGCGAAGGCATATAGCAGCAGTAGTCCGGTGACGCCGGCGAGAGCGGTGGCGGGCCATTTGCCCATCCAGGTAAGGGCGGCGGCGGCAAACACCAAGGCCACCAAAATGTTGGCGAGGAAGCGGATGAGTGCATCCAGGAAGACGAAGCGGTAGTCCTGGAGAAGAACGTACATGGCGAGCGGAATACCCGCATGGTGGATGAGCAGTTCGGCCCACCAGGCGGTGTGTTGTTCGTCTTCGCCGAAGTGGAGGATGGAAAGGGATAGCAGAAACAGAGCCAGGGCGGGGAGGGCGCGAGTGCGGAGTCCGGCGAAGGCGGCCAGCGTGGCGAAACCGGCGGCGACGAGGTATAGGCCGCTGGGGTGAAGCGCGGCTACAGGAAGCAAGTAACCGGCGCGAACGGCCCAACGGGGTTGTCCCCCGATCACCAAGTCCAACAACACACTAAGGAAAATGCCAAACGAGAGGTTACCGAAGGTCTGAGACAGTCCGATCAGTTCGGCGATATTCCAAAGGCAGGCGATGAGCGTGGCGGCCATTGCCTTGTTCCGGCCGGGGCTGCGATCCTGCCATAAAAGGCCCACGAACAGACCAAAGATTACGGCGCCGGCGGCGTGTCCAAACCAGTTGATGAAGTGGCCGGGCGGCATTGCCATTGGATTGTAGCAGCCGGGGAAAAACGGCCGCGCCTGGCTGCTGTATTTTCTGCGCTTAAGAAGAGGCGCGGGAGAGGCGGTCGCGGATGCCGTCCCAGTCGGAACCAAACGGGACGGGTTCAACCACGATCTCGCGGACGCCCCGGGCGTCGGCGCGGTGAAGGGTATCGTACAGCATCGCCGCGTAACGGTCCGGATCCTTCGGCATGCGCACGGAGAACTCCGCCGGACGATCGACCGCCCACCACAAATACGCCGTTCTGGATGCGACTTCCGGCACGCCCAACCGGACACGGGCCTTCGGCGCATAATGCTTCGTGTGCTGGCCCGGCGATTCGTGCGGCACACCATCGGTCACCGCTCCCGGCATGGCCACGGGACCGATGAGCGCTTCCAACTGCCCGCGGCTCACCATGCCTGGACGCAAAAGCACCGGCACCGGTCCGGCCAACGACACCACCGTGGATTCAATGCCGACGCGGCACGGACCGCCATCGAGAATCAGATCCACCGCGGCGCCCAACCCCTCGCGAACCTGGGCCGCGGTCACCGGGGAAAGCCCGGTAAAGCGGTTGGCACTAGGGCCGGCCAGAGGCAAACGGCATTTGCGGATGAGCGCGAGCGCTAACGGGTGGGCGGGCATCCGGACGCCCACCGTTCCCAGCCCGGAGGTGACGATATCGGGAACTCGCTTTGCCTTGGGCAGCACCAGCGTCAACGGGCCTGGCCAGAAACGGGCGGCCAGTTTCTCCGCCGCCTCCGGCCAGGCGGAAACCACGCGCTTTGCCATGGCCGTGCTGGAGACGTGAACAATAAGCGGACTGGTGGCGGGGCGGCCCTTAGCCTCATAGATGCGGCGCACGGCGAGCGCATCAAGCGCGTTGGCGCCGAGGCCATACACAGTTTCTGTGGGAAACGCGACAAGACGGCCTTCGCGGATGAGCGCGGCCGCCTCGTCGAGAATCAGATTAGTCTTCAATGTCTTTGTCGTCACCGGCCACCTTGCCGGTCTTCTTGAACACAAGGAATGCGTGCATCAGTTCGTTCATGTCGCCATCGAGCACACGGTCCACATCGCCGATGGATTTCTTCGTGCGATGATCCTTGATCATCCGGTACGGCGCCAACACATAACTGCGGATCTGGCTGCCGAAATTGATCTCCATCTTGGAATCTTCGAGCTTCTTTTCGGCCACGCGGCGCTTGGCCATTTCGTGTTCGTAGAGCTTGGCGCGCATCTGCTTCATGGCGGAAGCGCGGTTCTTGTGCTGGGAACGCTCACTTTGACACTGCACGACGAGGCCGGTGGGAATGTGCGTGAATCGCACCGCGGATTCGGTGCGATTCACATGCTGGCCGCCGGCGCCGCTGGCGCGAAAGACGTCGATTTTCAACTCGTCTGGCTTGATGTCGATGTCGACATCGTCGTCGATCATGGGAATGACGAAAACGGAGGCGAACGACGTATGGCGGCGGGCGTTGGCGTCGAACGGAGAGATGCGGACCAACCGGTGGACACCGATTTCGCTTTGCAGCATCCCGTAGGCGTTTTCCCCGTTGATTTCCACGGTGGCCGACTTGATGCCGGCGCCGTCGCCTTCCAGCCGGTCAGTAATCTCCGCCTGATAGCCGTTGCGTTCGCACCAGCGGAGATACATCCGCAGCAGCATTTCCGCCCAATCCTGGCTTTCGGTGCCGCCGGCGCCAGGGTGGATGGTGAGAATCGCCGATTTTCCATCGTTTTCGCCGGAAAGCAGCATTCCGGTTTCGAGGACTTCCAGGCGGGCGGTCAGCTTCTTCAGACCGGCGTCAATTTCGGCGGTAACGGCCTCGCCTTCCCGGCCAAGTTCGAAAAAAGTGTCGAGCTCTTCGGTCATGCCGGCGACTTCGGCATCCTCATTGATGGCATTTTCCAGGCGCTTGCGGTCCTGCATGACGCGCTGACTGCGTTCGGAATCGTTCCAAAAGCCGGGTTCGGAGATCTGGTCCTCGGTTTTCGAGAGTTCCAGGCGCTTTTTGGGCGCGTCAAAGATAGCTCCGCACAGCGATGGCCTGCTGGCGGAGCGGATCGTACTCCCGCATGAGTTCGTCTAACGTCATGATTTCATTGTAGCGGTCCGTGTGGGGGAGGGCACATGGTAGAATTTGGTTGGAGTTCTACCATGGGCCTGAATATCAAGAACGCGGAAGTGGAGCGGCTGGCGGCGGAGGTGGCGGCGCTGGCTGGGGAGACGAAGACGGAGGCGATCCGGCAGGCGCTGATTGCGCGGAAGAAAGAACTCACGATTCCGACGCGGGACCGCACCGCTGGGTTGGAAGAGTGGCTACGGACGGAAGTCTGGCCGTTAACCAAACCGGAGTTTCGTGGAAAACCAGTCACCAAGGAAGAGATGGATGCCTACTGGGACTAGTGCATTTGATCGAGTCGTTTTGGATTCGTCGATACTGCTGGCGATTCTGTTCGGAGAAGCGGACTTCAGAAAGTACAATGCGGTTATTCGAGCAGCGGAGACACTTTTGATCGGCGCTCCTACGCTCGCGGAAACCGGTTTGGTGGTCCAATGTCGCCAGGGTCCTGGAGGACTCGTGAAACTACTGTCCTTGCTCGATCGGTGGAAGGTATCCATAGTGGATTTCACGGGAACCCACTCAATGGAAGCGATTGACGCGCACCGCCGGTACGGCCGCGGCAATCATCCGGCGGCGCTCAATATGGGTGACTGCAATTCCTACGCAGTGGCGAAAGTGGCTGGGGCGCCGCTGCTCTATAAAGGCAACGACTTCGCGCTGACCGATCTGCCGCCGCTTACGCTTCCAGAAGCGTGAGATCGACAAGATAGCCGCGCTTGCCGACGTTGGCGCCGCGAGTGTGGCCCACCATTACGTCGCGGCCTTCGCATTCGTGAATATGGCCGCAGAAGAAGCGCAGGGGTTCATAGGCTTCGATGAACTCGCGGACGGCCTGGCTGCCGAAATGCTGGCCGGGTTTGACGCCGTCCAAATCCGTATCCTTCGGCGGACAGTGGCAGATGAGCACCAACGGTTTCAAAGCGGCGAATAGGGTGAGGCGTTCGGCGATCTGGCGTTCGCTGTATTCGCCGGGCGTGTTGAACGGTGTGGGGCTGGAATAGCCCAGCCCCGCGATGTACACGCCGGCGACTTCAAAAGAGTTGCCGTGCAGATTCTGATAGCCGTACTTATCGCAGACGCGCTGAATGTCCGTTTCCGACTCATGATTGCCGGGTAACATGTACATCTTGTCCGCCCGGGGCTTCAACAGCTCCGCCATATCATCAAGGCCGCGGGCCCAGGTAACCAGGTCACCGGCGCAGACATAGATATCAGCCTCGATGGCAAGCAGCTTTTCGAGCGCCTTCTTATCGTTATGAATGTCGGAGAATACTAACAGTTTCATTCGACGGATTCGAGATAAGTATAGCCGTGGATGCCATCCTCATAGAAGCGGACGAGGCGGCCGGCCTCTTCGTAGCCGAGCTTGTTCTCGCGCACCGCCACTTCGACATCCTTTCGGAACGCCTCAATCAGCGAGCGGGAGTTGAACTGCACATAGTCGAGCACTTCGCGGACGGTATCGCCCTGAATCACATGATCGAGAATGACCTCGCCATTCTCGTCGAGCACGACGTGGACGGCATTCGTATCGCCGAACAGGTTGTGCAGGTCGCCGAGGATTTCCTGGTAGGCACCCACCAGGAACGCGCCCAGGAAGTAGGGCTCGCCGGGATTGAAGCGGTGGAGTTCCAGCGTGTTCTTCACGTCGCGGCGGTCAATAAACCGGTCAATCTTGCCATCGCTATCGCAGGAGATATCGCCTAGCACGGCATGTTGCGTGGGCCGTTCGTTCAGGCGATGGATAGGCATGACCGGAAATAACTGTTTCACCGCCCAGCTATCGGGCATGGACTGGAACAACGAGAAGTTACAGAAATAAGTATCCGATAACATGCTCTCCAGGCCTTCGAGTTCTTCGGGGAAGTAATCGAGTTCCTTGGCCATCTTCAGCACCTTGCGGGAAAGGTGCCAATACATATTTTCCGCGATGCTGCGCTGTTCAAGCGACAGATAGCCGAGGCTAAACAGGTTCAAGGCCGAATCGAGAGCGCCCTGGGCATCGTGGTAGCTCTCCAACAGATTCTTCTGGGAGATGGAATGAATGGACTGAAAGAGATCGAGAACGGGCTGTTCCCAATCGTCATTGGCCTGGCTGGGCACCTGTTCATCGCCGAAACCGCTGACGCCAAGAACATTGAAGACAAGCAGGCTGTGATAGGCGGCAACAGCGCGGCCGCTTTCGCTGATGATGTTCGGCGTGGGGACGTCCACTTCCTCGCAAACGTTTTGGATGTGATAAACAACGTCGTTCGCGTATTCCTGCAGGGTGTAGTTGACCGACGATTCAAAGTCCGTCTGGGAGCCGTCGTAATCGATGCCAAGGCCGCCGCCCACGTCGATGTATTCCAGGCCGGCGCCGGCGCGCTTGAGTTCCACATAAATGCGGGCGGCCTCAATGACGGCGCCCTTGATCTGGCGGATGTTGGTGATCTGGCTGCCGAGGTGGAAGTGAATGAGCTTCAGGCAATCGGCCATGCCGAGCGACTTCAAACGTTCCAGCGCCCGCATGGCTTCGGTGACCGTGAGGCCGAACTTGGAACGATAGCCGCCGGAACTCTTCCAGCGGCCAGAACCCCGGCTGGCGAGCTTCAGGCGAATGCCGATATTGGGACGGACACCGAGCTTTTCGGCGTGTTTCAGGATGAGCTCGAGCTCGGTGTACTTTTCGACAACCGGAGTAATGTGGCGCCCGATCTTGGAGGCAATCATGGCCAGCTCGATGTACTCGTCGTCTTTGAAGCCGTTGCAAAGAATGGGCGTGGCGTTATCGGCGATGGCCATTACAGCCATCAGTTCGGGCTTGGAGCCGGCCTCCAGGCCAAAGTGATAGGGGCGGCCGTACTCAAAAACCTCTTCCACCACCTGCCGCTGCTGGTTCACCTTGATGGGGAAGACACACTGGTAGGCGCCCTTGTAGTTGTGCTCGGTGATGGCGGTTTTGAAAGCGGCGTGCATTTCGCCCAAGCGATTCTGCAGGATTTCGCCGAAGCGGATGAGGATGGGGGGGTTGATGCCCCGAAGGACGAGGGTGTCGACGAGTTTCTTCAGGTCGACGACGCGCTCCGGGTCCTTGCCCGGATGGACGCAGACGTTCCCTTCCGCACTGACGGAAAAATAGCCCTTCCCCCAGGCGGAAACGTCGTATGCCTCCGACGCATCGGTGGTGGTCCAGCGATCAGCCGGCTCAAGGCTCTGCGGGGAATCGTTCATCTTCAAACTCAACGTACAAGGCCTCCGAAAAATTCCAGTGTGCGCAGAAAGCGTCCCCCCCGGCAAGCGAAATATCGCAGGGCGTTCTACAATCATCGTTTCCATGCAAAACGCGACGTACAAATGGTGGCTGGTGGGGATGTTGTGGTTTGTCTGCTTCTTCAATTATGCGGACAGGCAGGCGATCTTCTCGGTGTTTCCGATTCTGGGCCGGGAGTTTCAGCTTACGGATGTGCAGTTAGGCATAGTGGGGAGCGCGTTCACGTGGGTATACGCGGCGGCGGGGCCGTTCGCAGGATGGGTGGGGGACCGGTTGTCGCGGAAGACGGTGGTGCTGGGCGGGTTGATCGCGTGGTCGCTGATAACGGTGGCGACGGCGCTGTCGACGCAGTACTCGCACCTGGTGATATTCCGCGGCCTGGAAGGGCTGGGAGAGGCGTTCTACTTCCCGGCGTCGATGGCGTTGATCAGCGCGTTCCATGGGCCGGACACGCGCAGCCGGGCGATGTCGCTGCATCAATCGAGCGTGTACGCGGGCACCATCGCGGGCGGGACGTTTGCGGGGTATTTGGGCCAATACTATGGCTGGCGGGCCGGGTTCTACACGTTCGGGATTGCGGGAACGCTGCTGGGAATCGGACTTTGGAAACTGCTGCGGGAACCGGAAGCGCCTCAGGAAAAAGCGGCCGCCCCGGTACCGCTGCGGGAAATCTTTTCCCACCCGATGGTCTACGTGCTGATCCTGACGTTCATCGGCGCGAACTTTGTGGCGTTGATTTTCCTGACGTGGATGCCGACGTATCTGTTCCGGACGTTCAAGCTGAGCCTGACCATGGCCGGATTCAGCGCGACGGCGTTTTTGCAGATCGCCTCCGTACTGGGTGTGCTGTTCGGCGGCTGGCTGGCGGACCGGTTCGCGAAGAAGCAGTTGGGCGGGCGGGCGCTGACGCAGGCCTTCGGTTTGCTGGGCGGCGTACCGTTCCTGTTCCTGACGGGGTGGACGCTGAATGTGACGGTGCTGATTGTGGCGATGGTGGGCTTCGGCTTCTGCAAGGGGCTATACGACGCCAACATCTGGGCGACGCTGTATGACTACGTTCCGCCGGAGCGGCGGGCGAGCGCGGTGGGCATTATGAACTCGCTGGGCTGGCTGGGCGGGGGTATCGCGCCGGTGGCCATTGCGGCCGCGTCGCAACAGTACGGCATGGCGGCGTGCCTGAGCGCAACGTCGGTCATCTACCTGGCCTTTGGTTTGTTCCTGTTCATTGCGACCCGGAAGTGGCAGCCGGCGCCGGAGATTGCGGGCATGGCGGGTCCGCGTCCGGACGTACACTAAAGAACATGCAGAAGGAATTCCACGGGAAAGTGGCGCTGGTGACGGGCGCCAGCAAGGGCGTTGGCAAAGGGGTGGCGCTGCAATTGGCGCGGCACGGGGCAAGCGTTGTCGTCAACTACAACTCCGATTTGAAGGGCGCGGAAGCGACCGCGGAAGAGATTCGCGGCATGGGCGTGCCGGCCATGGTGGCGCAAGGAAATGTTGGCAACGCGACCGAAGTGGAGGCGATGTTCGCCAAGGTGAAAGACGAGTTCGGCCGGCTGGATATTCTGGTGAACAACGCCGGCGTGCAGACGTGGAAGGCGCTATTGGAACTGACCGAAGCCGAGTGGGACCATGTGCTGGACACGAACCTGAAGGGCTGTTTTTTGTGTACGCAGCAGGCGGCGCGGATGATGAAAGAATTGGGCGGCGGGCGGATTGTCAATATCGGGTCGGGGTGCAACAAGGTGGCGTTTCCGCGGCTGGTGAACTATACCGCTTCAAAGGGCGGCATGGAACAGTTGACGAAAGTGGCGGCGGTGGAGCTGGGCAAGTACGGCATTCGGGTGAACTGCGTGGCGCCGGGCGCGGTGGAGATTGAGCGTACGAAGGAAGAGGCAGGCGACTACGCCGGCACGTGGGCCGGGGTGACGCCGCTGGGACGTGTGGGAACGCCGATGGATATTGGCCGCGCGGTGGTTTTCTTCTGCGGGGAGTTATCGGATTTTGTGACCGGGCAGACGCTGTATGTAGATGGCGGACTGTTCGCCAAGCCGCAGTGGCCCTACGAGTACTAGCAAACATTAAATTGGGGCGCGGTAGGGACGATCATCGCTGACCGCCCCCCGCACAGATCCGTACGAGCGGCACTACCGCATACGGCTCCTACCTCGAATGTTTGGCGTCAAAGCGAATGGAGGGATAAGGATGCACCGGGTAGGGCCGGG
>JAEUQC010000196.1 GCA_016789905.1 Bryobacterales bacterium
TCAACAGGTCGCCTTTGGCGATGGACAAATTTTCCCCCTGCATGGACATGAGACCCATACCCAGACCGGCAATCAATACCCCGGCGACTTCCGGCCATCGAGGTCTAGTGCGATAGACGCACGCATTCACAAAAGGTACCAAAACAATATACAAACCGGTTAGGAAGGCGCTTTTGGAGGGGGTGGTGGTTTGGAGGCCGACGGTTTGGAGGACGTAGCCGAGCATGAGTATGCTGCCGATGCGGAGGCCAACCCAGTATTCCTGCCGGCCGAAGCCGAGACGGAGGCGGCGGCGGAAGAAGAGCGCGAGGAGGACGGCGGCGAGGGAGAAGCGGATGGCGAGATAGGAGACGGGGGTGATGTCGGCGAGGGCGTTTTTGATGAGAACGAAGGTGGTGCCCCAGATGAGGGCGATGAGGGCGAGGGTCAGATCGGCACGCATTACTCGGAGAGGAGGAGGGAGAGGAGGAGGACGAGGCGCTTGAGGCCGAGGTCGCGGCCGTCGGGTTTGTACCATTCGGCGGAGGTATGGGCGCCGCCGCCGGAACCGCCGGCGCCGATGGAGAGGGCTGGAATGTTGAGGTTGAGGGGAATGTTGGCGTCGGTGGAAGCGCAGTCGGTGGTGGAGCGGATGCCGAGGTAGGAATCGACCGCTTTGACGGCGGCGAGGAGGGGCGAGCTTGACGGCAAACGACCGCCGGGACGGGAACCGGCTTCGCGAATTCTGCCGGAGACTTTGCCGAGGGGGGATTTTTCGTTTTCCCAGTCGCAGGCGCGGGTAAGGGCGGCATCGAGAATGACGGTCATGCGTTCGAGGAGGGCTTCGTCAACGGAGCGGATGTCGAGACGGGTGCGGGCGAGCGGGGGGATGGCGTTGACGCTGACGCCGCCTTCTACGATGCCGAAGTTGAAGGAGAGGGGGGAAGTGGGGTGGGGGAGGTTTTCGGCGAAGATGGTGATCATGCGCGCGATGGCGTGGACGGGGTTGGCGATGCCGTAATCGATCCAACTGTGGCCGCCAGGGCCCTGGATGGTGATCTCGTAGCGGCGGCAGGCGAGGGCTTCGTTGGTGATGTGTTCGACGGCGGGGCCGTCGAGGACGAGATAGGTCTTTATGCGCGCGGCGAGGGGGGAGGCGGTGCAGAGGTGGCGCATGCCGCAGAGGTTGCCATCGCCTTCTTCGCCGACATTGGCGATGAAGACGGGGGAGGCTGTGTGGCCGGTTTGGGGCGGGGCGGATTTGAGGGCGCGGACGATGGCGAGGAGGGCGGCGAGGCCGGCGCCATTATCACTGACGCCGGGGCCGGTGAAGGCGCCGTCGGGTTCGGTGCGGACTTCGTCGGGGGAGCGGGGGGCGAGGACGGTATCGAGATGGGCGGTGACGGCGATATAAGGGGGCGGGGCGTTGGGCTGGAGGAAGGCGACGACGTTGCCGGCCTGGTCAATTTTGGCGTCGCAGCCGAGCTGGCGAAGGGCGGCGAGCATCCATTCGGCGCGTCTTTGTTCCTGGAAGGTGGGGGAGGGGATGCGGCAGAGTTCGAGGTGTTTTTCGTTGATCCACTGCTTGTCGCGGGAGAGCTGTTGGAGGGCCTCCTTGACGCCGCGAGAGGCGGCGAGGGAGTCGAGATTGACGGGGGGAGCGCCCATTCTTATCGAGTGTAACAGGGGGGCGGCGGAGGGCCGGAACTGTTAGGATGGCGGAGGGGAAGTATGAACCGGGTCCGGAGTTTGGGTTTGGGGGTTGCGGTGGTGGTGCAGCTCTCCTGTTATGAACGGCCGCAGGTGGAGACGGTGCGGCTGACGGCGGGGAATGCGTCGACGACGGTGAGTGACGCGGTTTTTGATTCCATGGGGAATCTGGTGGTGGTGGGTGAGACTTTGGCCTCAAATTTAGCCACACCGGGCACGCTTCAGAGAGATTTTGGGTCAAGCGTGGATATCCAATACTTCGATCCGGCTTCGGGCCGGTTTGAAGGGGTTGCCATGGCTCCGGTAGCTAGTGGTGAACTTGCAACCCTGCCGGCCAATCGAGAGCGAGTCTTCCTGGTTGGTTTCAGCAATTACCGGAGATCGAAAGATAGATGGATTCGAATGCAGTTTGAAGGAATCCCCTCCGATTTATTGAGTGTGAAGCCAGAACTGTATGGAGCGCAGGAGACGATCTTTGCAGGCGCCTATAACGTTATGGACGGTGCGCGATACTATCCCTACTTATCGAGAGACGGAGGCGCAAGTTGGCGGAGATTGCCCGAATCGACGCCCTTCCGGTGGCCAGAGGCGGGACCGCTTTTTGCGGACACGCGCGATCCTTGTCGAGTACTGAATTGGAACGCGAGTCTGCGTACGCGCGACTGTGGCCTAACGTGGGAGACCCTGGAACGAACGGTGGTCCGATCGGTGTGGCTGTTCGATAGCGACCGCTGGTATGCGATTTCCGCTGGTACCGGAGGACTGCCGGTGCAAATCCTGGAGAGTACGGATATCGGATCGACTTGGACGCGAGCGGGAACACTACCAAACGGAATGCAGCCATTTTCGATCGATCCTTCCAACGGACGGGAAATCCTAGCCTTAGCGAGGGAGGGGATTTATCGCTCAAAAGAGAATGGCACTGCGTGGGAATCTGCGCTCCGATTCAACTGGGAGAGTCTTGGGCTCGTGAACGTGCCGGGCGTAAGCGTACTGCACGATCCGAAAAGTCCCTATTTCTACCTGCTGGGTTCCGGCCGCCTGCGTTCCCAGACTGTTCAGGGCCGTTTTCTGGCCTATTCAGGCGATGGCCTTCGAACGGTCAAGCTGCTGATTCCGCCGACGCCGGACCGTTACTTCAAAGTGGTGCTGGGGCCCAGCGGGGGTGTTTATGTTGATACCGAGGCGCGGGAGCCAGATGCGTTCGTTGCGAAGTACAGCCCGTCGGGACGCCAGATATTCTTTTCCTACCTCGGCGGCGAGGGCTTGGACAGGGCCACGTCTGTTTCGGTGGATCAGAATGATCGTATTCTCGTGGGCGGAATAACGAAATCAGTGAGTTTCGCGGGTACACACTTGTTGACGAAGAATGTGACAGGTTACGTGGCGATGCTGAGCCCAGACGGCACAAAACTTCATTGGTGCACGCGGCTCCCCGGGGAGGCATCCGGGCTGCCAATTTTGACAGCGGCCGGCTCGGGAGGGATAACACTCGTCGCATCGTCCGGGGATGGGAATCACGAGTTGAGCGTAAGCGGCTCGTATTTGTTGGAATTGGACTTTGACGGAAGGTTGGCGAGCCGTCCCGCCGATTTGGGAAATGTCTCCCAAATGAGAAGTATGATTACCGACCGGATTGGCAATGTGTTGCTCGGGCACCGCGACGGCATAAGCCGATTTTCCTTAGGGACGAGGACGGCACGACCCTTGGCCTCCATTCCGGGGATTCAGGTGGCAAGATTGGCTTTGGACGTGAGCGGCTCCATATTGGCCGTTGGCTGGAATTTTCGAAGTTTGCCCCAGCGGGAGTATGGGACCCTCACAACGCCAAACGCGTTCCAGCGTGAGGGGTATAACGGAGGCGACCGAGGGAGCATTGTGATTGCCGATGGCTACGTGGGCAGATTCGGACAGAACGGGAACCGTGTTTCGGCAACGCTGTTCAGTTCCAAGAGCGAGGACAAGGTTGCGGATGCCGTTTCCGATCCAGGCGGCAACATCGTCGCTATTGGAGCGGGCGGTGGATACGGGCTGCCACTTCGGTCTACCTTGGCGATGTCAATCGGTGGAGGCACGGGTTTTGTATTTAAACTCGATGAGAAATTCGAGGTGCTGCGGTACTCCACGTTTTTGAACGCATTCAATCCGGTACGTGTTCTTCCGCATCCGGAGGGCGGCCACTGGGTCGTCGGCTCGGGGTCGTTCGATGAGTCGCACGCGATTGGCAGTGTGGCGGACATAGCTATTCAGCGGCTCGTGTCTTCGCCGGTGGAACCTCCCCGCATCGACTGGGTTGCGGCGAATGTGGTCTACTCTCCTCTATCGCCGGGCGGGACGGCGGTGGTGGCGGGAGAAGGGTTCACGGGAGACACGGTGGTGTATTTCGGCGATTTGCCGCTGGCGCCTCGGAACGTGACGGCGGCGCGGATGGAGGTGTTGCTGCCGCCGACGCTGGCGCGGGGATTGATGGATGTGACGGTGCGGACGGGGGCGCGGCGGTCGGCGCCGGTGCGGGTGCGTGTGTTTTGATGCTGTCTTGGGAATGACGTGAGGACCGTGTCTCCTTTAGCCGGAGGATTTTCATGCGAGTTATGAAGAGTACGAGGCGTTGATTTAAGTTGAGTCGTTGTCGGTGCTTCGAGGCCAAATGCCGCGGCGGGCGTTCGCCTTGGTTTTGGATGGGGCCTCGATTCACCGCACCGAGCTTCGGAGGAACTGCGAGAATGCGCGGCTGGGTCTCGCTCCGGCGGCCATAGCGCCACTAGACTGAGAGCAGAGGGAGATTACCAATGGCACTCGTTCGAATCTCGGATGTAAAGCCGCTCAGCGAATTCCATGTGGAAATCACTTTGACGACTGGCGAAGTTGTAAAGAGAGACCTTCGCCCGTTGTTGCGCGGCCCTGTTTTTGAATCTCTTCGCGCAGACGAAGAACAGTTTCGGAAGGTGAGGGCTGAAGGAGGGAACTTGGTGTGGCCGGGCGAGATCGACCTGTGCCCGGATGTGGTGATCTGGGGCTTGCGGCCCGCGGCTACTGCTTAGGCGGAAGGGCGCCTTTCCGCAGCCACAGATAGTGATGGTTGCCGAGGATGTGGGCGCGAGGGTTGTTGACCAGCAGCGCGTCAAGATAACGGAAAGGAAACAGGAGCCAGCCGAGGGCGAGGTGGACAGCGGCGCGGGGGAGCTTGCCGGGCATCCAGAGTTTGGCGTATTCGAGCAGCGTGACCAGCAGCGTGGCGGTGGGGCCGGTGCGCCAGCCGTGGGCCACCACTTCGAGATTGCCGGTGAGTTGGCGGAGCCCTTCGGGCGTGTAGCGGCGGAAATCACTGGGGTAGGCGTGATAGGGATGGCAGAAAGGCACGACGAGATGGGCGTAGCCGCCGGGGGCGAGGACACGCTCAATTTCGCGGAGGATCTGTTCGGGATGCTCGGCGTGTTCGAGGACGGCGTCGCACTCGACGCGCTGGAACTGGTTGGCGTTGAAGGGAAGCAGTTCGGCGTTGGCGGCGACGTCGACGTTGGCGAGGGGGAAGAGATCGAGATTGACGTAGCCGGGGGCGTGGGCGCCGGCGGAGCCGATGTAGAGATTCCAGCGGCCGAGGGGAGCGTCGATTTGGTTTTCCGCGGGATTGTGCCAGACGGGGCGGGCGGCAGCAGCCAGGCGAGGCGGCGGCGGAGGGAGTATTGGCGAAACATTTCATCAGGCGACCGCATGATGGAACTCCATGTTTAGCACGGATGAGGGTATATACTTAGGATTGAGAGGTATCGAATGAACCGCACAATGAAGTTCGGCATGGTGATCACCTTGGTGGTCGGGACGTTGGCTTGGTTGGCCATCGGCGGCACGAACGAGTCGGCGTCGTACTACAAGACGATCGCGGAGCTGGACAAGATGGGGGACGGGGCGAAGAACAAGAAGCTCCGGGTTGGCGGATTTGTGGAAGCCGGATCCATAAAACGGGCAGGGAATCAGGTGGATTTCGTGCTGCTGGAAGAAGACCGGAAGATGAAAGTTTCCTACAACGGGAATGAGCCGTTGCCGGACACGTTCAAAGATGGGTCGCAGGCGCTGATTGACGGCCGGATGGGCGATGGGGTTTTCCACGCCACCAAGATCGCGGCCAAGTGCGCATCGAAGTATGAAGCGAAGCCGGGTCAGAACTACAAGGGCAACGCTTCGACGTACGAGAAGAAGTCCTAATTCGTCCGGATTGAGGAGTCCAAGTCCATGGAGAACATCGGCGCGCTAGCCATACTGCTGGCTTTCTGTCTGTCCATTTATTCCGTTGTGGCCTCGCTGGCGGGGGCATGGAAGAAGAAGCCGTTTCTGATCGCGAGCGGGGAGCGGGCCGCGTGCGCGGTGTGGGGGCTGGTGGTGCTGGCGACGGGCATTTTGCTGTACGCGCTGGTGACGAGCGATTTCCGGTACGCGTATGTGGCGGCGCATTCCAACCGCGACATGCCGTGGGCATATAAGGTATCGGCGTGGTGGGGCGGGCAGGAAGGGTCGCTGCTGTTGTGGAACTTCATTCTGGCCTGCTACGCGTTTGTGGTGGTGATGCAGAACAAGAAGAAGCACCGGGCGATGATGCCGTATGTGGTGGCCACGCTGATGGTGACGCAGATGTTCTTCCTGACGCTGAACACGTTCCCGGCGTCGCCGTTCCAGATGCTGGCGCAGGGAAAGAACATTGTGGAAGTGCAGGACGGCAACGGGCTGAATCCGCTGCTGCAGTACTGGACGATGTTGATTCATCCGCCGGTGCTATACCTGGGCTACGTGGGTTTTGTGGTGCCGTTCGCGTTCGCGCTGGGGTCGCTGATCACGCGGCAGCCGGGCGACCAATGGATTTTCACGACGAGGCGCTGGGCGATTGTGACGTGGCTGTTCCAGACGACGGGCGTGATACTGGGCGCGGGCTGGGCATACGCGGTGCTGGGGTGGGGCGGCTACTGGGGCTGGGACCCGGTGGAGAACGTGAGTTTTCTGCCGTGGCTGACCTCGACGGCGTTTCTACATTCGGTGATGATGCAGGAGAAGAAAGGCATGATGAAGGTGTGGAACATAGTGCTGGTGGCCGGCACGTTCTTCCTTTGCATCTTCGGCACGTTTATGACGCGGAGCGGCATTGTGGCGTCCGTTCATGCGTTTGCGTCTTCGAATATCGGCACGTACTTCCTGGTGTTTTTGACGCTGGGGATTGCGTTCACCATTTACATGATTTTGGGCCGGCTGGACTATTTGAAGTCGGAAGCGGAACTGGAGAGCGTGGTTTCGCGCGAATCTAGTTTCCTGTTTAACAACCTGATTCTGCTGGCTTCCTGTTTCGCGATTCTGTGGGGCACGCTGTTCCCGGTGATCAGCGAAGCGGTGACGGGGGAGAAGGTTTCGGTGGACGCGCCGTGGTTCAACCGGGTGAACATCCCGATCGGGCTGTTCCTGCTATTCCTGACGGGAGTGGGGCCGCTGCTTTCGTGGCGGCGGGCATCGGCGGAGGGGCTGCGGCGGAACTTCCAGTGGCCGTTCGCGGGTATGCTGGCGCTGATGGCGGGGCTGGCCGTGGCGGGAGTTCATCATGTGTACGCGCTGATGACGTTTGGCCTTTGCTTCTTCGTGACGTGGACGATTGTGCAGGAATTTTATAAGGGCGCGGCGATTATTGCGAAGAAGGAGGCGGTGGGCTTCCTGAAGGCGACGATTGAACTGACGCACCGGAATACGAGGCGTTACGGCGGCTACCTGGTTCACATGGGCGTTGTGATCATGTGCATTGGGTTCGCGGGCGCGGCGTTCAACAAAGATTCGACGACCGAAGTGGAACAAGGCAAGAGCTTCCATTTGGGCCGGTATGAGTTGAAAGTGACGGGCGTGAATTCGGGCCAGACGGACAACTACGTGTGGCAGAGCGCGACGGTGGAGGCGACGGTGAACGGGCAGCCATACGCGACGCTGAAGCCGGAGCGGCGGATCTATTCGCAGAGCCAGCAACCGGTGGGTGTGGTGGATATTCGCCGGCGGCTGAACGAGGACCTGTACATCAACTTCGCGGCAATGTCGAGCGAGGCGCAGAAGCCGATCATTCAGACCTACATATTCCCGTTGGTATCGTGGATCTGGGTGGGGTTCTATGTGCTGCTGATGGGAAGCCTGGTGTGTCTGATTCCGAGCAAAGTGAAGATGTCGTATGCGCGGACGGAAGTGGTGGGCGTGGCGGGGAAACATGAAAAAGTGGCGAAATAGTCTGGCGCTGCTGTTTGTAGCGGGGATGTGCGTGGCGCAAACGGGGGACATGGTTCCGCCGGAGGTGCGGCGCGTGGGGGACCGGCTGGCGTGTTTGTGCGGGAGTTGCAAGAACACCGTGGCGACGTGCCAGATGCTGGGATGCCACTACACGGCGCCGGCGCGGGTGAAAATTTCCGAGATGGTGAAGGCCGGGAAGACGGATGACGAAATCGTTGCCGACTTCGTGAAGCGGGAAGGCAAGAAGGCGCTGGCCGAGCCGCCAGCGGAAGGATTCGACGTGACGGCGTGGCTGGCTCCGCCGGCGGTGGGGTTGGCGGGATTCGGATTCATGGCCTGGTATATCCGGAGAAAGCGGAAGCCGGCCGAGCCGGCGCCGGTACTGGATGCGGCGGATATGGATAAGTATCAGCAAGCAGCGGAAAGGGAGCTCTCGCGCTTCGACGAATGATAATTGCCCTTGCGGCGCTGATTGTGATCGGCGCTTTATTCCTAACCCTACGAATTAGCGAAAAACAGCTTCCACCGGAGGAATCGGTAACGCCGATTAAGCCGCTGGAAGACGCGAAACAGAGAATCTATGAATCCCTGCGGGACTTGCAGTTTGAGTACCGGCTGGGGAAGCTGTCCGACGCCGACTATCAGACGTCCAAACTGGAGTTGCAAAAAGAGCTGGGGCGGGTGTTGCAGCAGATGGACGAGGCGGCGCCGGCGGGGAAGGCTGGAGTGGTGAAAGCGGCGGCTCCGAAGGGGAATGTTTGCCCGCATTGCAGGGCGAGTTTTAAAGAGCAGTTGAAGTTCTGCGGGGAGTGCGGGAAGCCGATGGAGGCCGAGGGATGAGGCGCGTTGTCTGTTTATTGGCGATGGCGCTGCCGGTGCTGGCGGCCGTGGATGGGACGGTGACGAACGCGACGACGGGAAAGCCGCAGGCGGGGGCGACGGTGACGCTCTATGAGAACACGCAAGCCGGGCCGGAGCCATTGGAGAGTGTGAAGTCCGGCGCCGATGGGAGTTGGAAGATTGATAAGCCGTTTCAAGGGATGGGCTTCATTCAAACGGCGTTTGATGGGGTGACGTACAATCACACGCTACGGCCGAACGCGCCGAAGACGGGAATTTCGTTGGCGGTTTACAACGTGACGGCGAAAATGGGCGCGGAGGTGAAGGTCACCAACCACATGCTTCTGCTGGAGCCACAGGGAGACAAGCTGTCGGTACGGGAATCGTATTTCTTTGCCAATGAAGGGAAGACGACGTGGAACGACGGGGCCAATGGGACGCTGCGATTCCTCATCAGCAAAGAGCCGCTGGGGCCGGTGGAAGTGAACGCGACGGCGCCACAGGGGATGCCGGTGGCGCGACTGGCGAACAAAGGGAAGAACCCGGGTGAGATGAAGGTGGATTTCCCGATTAAGCCGGGGGAGACGCGGATTGACCTGGCCTATACACTGCCGTATGCGAGTCCTTCGCGGTTCCAGACGAAGTTCCTGCTGCCGGCGATGCAGGCAATGATCGCGGTGCCGAATGGCGTGGAAGTGAAGGGCGAGGGGCTTAAGGAAGAGGGCAAGGAGCCGACGACGCAGGCGAGCATTTTCAAAGTGGAAACGCAGAACCTGGACCTGACGCTGACGGGAACCGGTGAATTGACTGGAGCCGGGGCGGCCGGGGACGCGGGAGCTTCAAGTGGGCCGGAGATTGAACAGATACCTGCTCGGCCGTATGAAAAGCTGTACTGGGTGCTGGGTTTGCTGTTCGCGATATTGGGTTGCGGGTTTGTGTTGCTGTATCGCAGCGAGGCGAGGAAATGAGCGGGCCTGCCGTCGCCGCGGCGGGCGTTTGGAAATATTTTGGCGATTATCCGGCGTTGCGGGATGTGCGGTTTGAACTGCGGGAAGGCGAGTGCCTGGCGCTGCTGGGGCGGAACGGAGCAGGGAAGACGACGCTGCTGCGGATACTGGGCGGGCTGAGCGGCGCGTCGAAGGGCGCGGTGGAGATAAATGGCGGCGATGTGCGGGCATCGCAGACGCGGGCCAGGATTGGCTGGCTGGGCCATTCGATTGGGCTCTACGATGAGCTGTCGGCGCGGGAAAACCTGCGGACGTTTGGGGCGTTGTATGGCGTGACGGCGGGAATGATTTCGGAGTGGCTGGCGAAGGTGAATTTGGCGCACGTAGCCGATTCGCCGGTGCGGGAGTATTCGCGCGGAATGCGGCAGCGGCTGGCGGTGGCGCGCGCGTTTCTGCATGGGCCGCGGTTGCTGCTGCTGGATGAGCCGTTCACATCGCTGGACGATAAGGCCATTGCGCTGTTGCAGGGATTGCTGGCGGCAGCGCGGGCGGACGGGGCGACGATCATCCTATCGACGCACCAGATTCGAGAGGCGATGGAACTGGCGAGCAAGGTGGCGCTACTGGACCGGGGGAAGCTGGTGCATTTCGGAGAGCGAACGGAGGAGATGGTGGGCGACCCCACGTATTTGTACCGGACGTACGGGAGCGCGGCATGACAACGCTGCGGCACGCGGCGGCGATCGCAGTGAAGGACCTGCGGAGCGAGTTCCGGACGAAGGAGTCGATTAATTCCACGCTCTCGTTCAGCGTGGTGATATTGCTGCTGTTCGCATTCGCGTTCGACCCGACGCCGGACATGATCGCCGAGTTCGGAGGCGGGCTGTTGTGGATTGTATTTGTCTTCGCGGGGGCGTTGATTGTGAACCGGGCGTTCGCGCGGGAGTTGCCGAACGATTGCATTGACGTGCTGGTGTCGTCGCCGGCATCGGGGGCGTCGTTGTTTCTGGGGAAGGCGGTGGCAGCGTTTGTGCTGCTGTTTGGCATTGAGTGTATCTGTTTGCCGGTGTTCGGAATTCTTTATAACGTGACGTGGTGGCGGAGCCTGAGCGGGATGATGGGGGTGCTGGCGCTGGGGACGTGGGCGATGGCGTGTGTGGGTGTGTTCATCAGCGCGCTGACGGTGAACCTGCGGCTGCGGGAGGTGATGCTGCCGATGCTGGTGTATCCGGTGCTGATTCCGGCGATATTGCCGGCGATGATGCTGACGAACACGCTGCTGACGGGCCAGCCGCTGCCTTCGGATTTCGGTGTTTGGCTGCGCCTGCTGGTGGGATTCAATATCATGTTCACAACGCTTTCGGTTTACCTGGCCGAGACGATTTTGGTGAGATAGGAGCTGGAAACGATGCGCACAAAAGTGATTCTTGCCCTGGGCGCGGTGGCGTTGCCGCTGCTGTTGCGAAATCTGTACGCGATCATGTTCCTGGTTCCGGACGAGATGGAACAGGGGCCGATCTACCGGATTTTTTACTACCACCTGCCGGCGTTTTTTACGGCGGCGCTGTGCTATTTGACGGCGCTGGTTTCGAGCATTTTGTATCTGCTGAAGAAAGACCAGAAGTACGACGCAATCGCGGTATCGGCGACGGAGACGGGGCTGGCGTTCGCGGCGGTGAACCTGATAACGGGGATGATTTGGGGACGGATTAGCTGGGGGATCTGGTGGGCGTGGGATCCGCGGCTGACGTGGGCGTTGATCTGCTGGCTGGTCTATTTCGGATACCTTATGCTGCGGTCGGCGATTGACGACCCGACGGAGCGGGCGAAGAACAGCGCGGTGTTGAGTGTGTTCGCATCGGCGTCGGTGGCGATTACGTGGAAGGCCATTGAGTGGTGGCGGACACAGCATCCGGGGCCGGTGCTATCGATTCGGACGGGCGGAGTGCAAAAGATCGATCCGATTATGGAAAACATGATCTACGTGAACACGGTGGCGCTGCTATTTCTGGCGGCGATCTTCATACTGGTGCGGCTGCGGCAGGAAGAAGTACAGCGGGAAATCGACGCGTTGCGGCGCTATGCGCACGCGATGAACTAGAACGGAAAACCGATGGACGAACGCAATATCACATACATGTTTTATGGCCTGGCGGTGGCGTGGGGCCTGCTGGCGGTATATGCTGTGCTGCTAGGGTTGCGTGAACGCGACCTGACGAAACAGCTAGACACGCTGAAGCGGATGGTAGAGGAGAAGAAATGAACCGCCGGAAATTGATGCAGATGGCGATGGGCGCGCTGCCAGCGACGATGTTGTCGCAGCGGCATTTGGCCGCGCAGGCGCAGGCCGACCGGGCCGTGCGGGGCTTGAGTTCCCCGCTGATTAAAGACGTGCAGGTGATTGCGACCGCGCCTGCGGGGCTGCGGCTGGTGGTGGTGAAGGTTGTCACCGATCAGGACGGGCTGTACGGCTACGGTTGCGGTACGTATACGCAGCGGGCCGACCTTGTGGTGGCGGCGGTGGAGCGGTATTTGAAACCGTTCCTGATTGGGCAGAAGGCCGACCGCATTGACGACCTGTGGCAGGCGATGTACAACTCGAGCTACTGGCGGAACGGGCCGGTGCTGAATAACGGGATCAGCGGGGTGGACCAGGCGCTGTGGGACATAAAAGGCCGCATGGCGGGGATGCCGGTGTATCAACTGCTGGGCGGGAAGGTGCGCGAGGCGGCCGACTGCTACGGGCACGCTTCGGGGGCGGACGCTTCCGAGGTTGTGGACAGCGTGAAAAAGTATATGGCGCAGGGCTTCCGGCACGTGCGCGTGCAGGTGGGTGTGCCGGGGATGGCCGGGTATGGTTCGGGCCGCGGCGAGGCGAGAATCAAAGCACTGCATAACAAGCCGATGTTTGAACCGGCGGCCTATATTCGCCGCGCGCTGCACATGTTCGAAGTCTGCCGGAAGGAGTTGCCGGAAGAACTGGAACTGCTGCACGACGTTCATGAGCGGATTACGCCGACGCAGGCGTTGCAGTTTTCCAAAGACTGCGAAAAGTTCAAGCTGTTCTTCCTGGAAGATCCGTTGTCGCCGGAAGACATTGCGTGGTTCCGGCTGATCCGGCAGGCGTGTACGACGCCGATCGCGATGGGCGAATTGTTCAATTCGCCGCATGAATGGTCGCCGCTGATCGCGGAGCGGCTGATCGACTATATCCGCGTTCATGTGTCGCAGGCGGGCGGGCTGACGCCGTGCCGGAAGATGGCGATTATGGGCGAGCATTTTGGCGTGCGGACGGCGTGGCATGGGCCGGGCGATGTTTCCCCGATCGGCCACGCGGCGAACGTGGCGTTGGACCTGGTGAGCTACAACTTTGGCGTGCAGGAATATTCGCCCTTCAATGAACGGACGCGCGAAGTGTTTAGCGGCGTGCCGGAGATAAAAGACGGCTATCTATATGCGACGGAGAAGCCGGGCTGGGGCATTGAGGTGAACGAAGCGGCAGCGAAGAAGTATCCGTTTGGCGCCAACGAGCGCGGGGGCGAGCGGAGCAAGTTGAATGGCGGCTGGGGCGAGATTCGCAAGGCCGACGGGCAGATTATCAAACAGTAAACTGCCGTTGGAGGGCTTGGACGCCGGAGGCGAAATCCGCTTCCGGCGTCAGCAGGCTAAGCACGAGCCATCCGTCGGATTCAAAGTCGTAGAAATAGCCGGGCTGGGTGAGAACGCTCTCCGATTGGAGGAGATGCAAGGCCCATTCTTCTTCGGTGCGCGCGCGCGGCGTGGGGACAATGGCGTACCAGCCGCCCTCGACGTGGAGCGGGCGAAGGCTCGATTTTATTAGGGTCTTGTAGTTCGTTTGGGTGCGGTGCTGGATTTGTTCGCGAATGGCGGCGCCATGATGGAGCAGGGCGGGCAGGGCGTGTTGGGCCGGGCTGGCAACGGATAGATAGGTGTCGGCAATAAGTTCCAGGCGGGAGATGGCTTCCCCGGCCTGAGGGCCCGAGGCGGTGAGCCAGGCGACTTTCATCTGCGGGAGGCCGGCGGTTTTGGAGAGGCCGCCGAGGACAAAGGCGAGGCAGCGGCCGTTATCGCCGAGCGTGGCGGCGCGGGTATGGTCGGGGGAGAGCGGGTACTCGGCGAAGACTTCGTCGGAGATGAGGGCGATGTCGCGCGCGGCGCAGAGTTGGGAAAGTTTTTCGAGCTCGCTGCGCTTGAGGTAGCTGCCGGTGGGGTTATTGGGGTGAACGAACAGGATGGCTTTGGTGTTGGGGGTGAGTTGCTTTTCGAGGGAATCGAAATCGAGCCACCAGCCCTCGGCGTATTGGAGTGAGTATTGAATGACTTCGACGGATTCGAGCTTGGCGAGGAACTCGAAGAGCGGGTAGGAGGGGCGGGGGACTAAGACGGCGTCGCCGGGATTGCAGAGCAGCTTGAAGAGCCAGCCGTAGGCTTCGGAGGTGGAGGCGGAGAGGATGGTGTGTGGGGCGAGGTTGAGGGCGGCGCGGGCTTCGGCGATGCCACGCGGGTCTGGGTTGTATTTGAGTGCCGCGTTGTTCTGGAAGGCTGCGAGGATTTCGGCGGGGTAGTGAAAGCCGGCCTTGGTGGGATTGGAGGCGGTAAGGTCGTACCGGGGCTTGCGGTGTTCGAGGGCTTGCGAGAGACGATTGGCGGGGAGGGACCAATCGAGGCGATGGGAGAAGGGGATGGGCACGGGTTAGAGGGTGGTGGAGGCGATGCCGATGCGGCGGCGGAGGAAGCTGGTGCGGCGTTCGCGGGGGGACGCAAGCCACGAGTCGATGAGGGCCAAGCGCATGGGTTCGAACTGCTGCTTTAGGGTGGGCGGTTTTGGCCTTTTCGGACGATTGCGCTTTGGCATAGGTGTCCTCCAGTGTTACCAGAATAGCCAGATCCTGGGGGCGTCCGGCGGCTCTTTTGTTATTGATGATGTCGGCCATGCAGGCGACGAGCAGGGGCTGGGCGCCGAAATCGACGGTGAGGGCACGGCTGCACAGCGATTCGCAGGAGCGGATGACATCGATACGGAAGCAGAAATCGAGCTGAAGATTGTCGCTATCGCGGGAAAGCCGAAATATCTGCGCTGCGGGACAAAAAGGGTTGTAGATGACGAGTCCCATCGCTTTGGCGAAGCGTTTCCGCTTCCGGATGTTGGATGGGGTTTTGCGGAACAGGAAATCGATGTCTACGGTGCGGCCGCGTTGCCGATCATAACCGCTTCCAGTTTGAGCTGGTTAAAGAGGCTGGCGATCTGCTGGAGGCAGGGCGCTGCGTCCATAGGTCCATGGCATCGCCTGCTATGATTGCGGGAAATGATGACTGGCGGACTCGTGTCGATATTGTTGCTGTTGCAGACCAATGCGGCGATGCATAGCCCCGCGGCCGGGCCAGCCAACGGATATGTCATTCCGATTGGCGGCGGGCTGGTTGGACCGGAAATTCTAAACCGGTTCGCGAAACTGGCCGGCGGGCTGGACGCGCCGATTGTTGTGATTCCAACGGCGGGGGATGCCGATACCTACGGCGAGGCGGCGCTGGAGCGGCACCCGCTGCGCAAGCATGGATTCACGCGACTGAAGCTGCTGCACACTCGCGAGAGGCGTGTGGCGGATACGGAGGCGTTCGCGGCGGTGTTGAAAACAGCGAAGGGCGTTTGGTTCGACGGGGGGCGGCAGTGGCGGCTGGTGGACTCGTATTTAGACACGCGGACGCACCGGGAGATGGAAGCGCTATTGCAGCGGGGCGGCGTAATCGCGGGCACTTCGGCCGGGGCGACGATTCAGGGTTCCTACCTGGTGCGCGGGGCGCGGGAGGGGAACACGATCATGATGGCGAAGGGGTATGAGCAGGGGCTGGGATTTCTATCTTTCGTCGCCATTGACCAGCACCTGATCAAGCGGAAGCGAGAGAACGACATGCTGCCGGTGGTGGCGCTGAAGCCTGAACTATTGGGTTTGGGGCTGGACGAGGGCACGGCGGTGGTGGTGCATGGGACGACGTTCGACGTGATGGGCGTGAGCAAAGTGGCGATCTATGACGCCAACTACGGCGCGGGGCCGGACGGGAAGGGGTACTATTTTTTGTCGCCGGGTGATTGTTTCGATATCGCGAAGCGCAAACAGATTGCCTGCGCCGTGCAATAGGTTCGCCTAGCGGCGAATGGTGACGACGATGGGATCGCTCTGTTCGGCGCGGAGCAGCGAACGAACCTGGAGCACGGCCGGGCCGGGCGGAAGGTTTTCGGGGATTTGCGCCGAGATTTGGCCGTCGGAAGTTTGGAGCAGCGGGAGGGGCAACTCATTCATCACGACGCAGGAACCGCCGAGGACGGTGGGCGCGGGGATGGAGGTGGCGGTGGCGGGGTTGGCCAGGCGAAGGCCGTTAATGGTGACAAAACCGCCGGGGCGAAGGTTTGGCGTACCGTCTTCGCTATTGACGATGCCGCGGCTGCCGGCGGTGATGGCCGGGCGGGGGGCGGTGCCGGTAGGATAGACAGGGATGACGCTCAGGCCGCTGACGCCGATGGAATACGCCAGATTTTGATCGTCGACCAGGATCTGGCGAGGGGGAGTGTTCACGCGGGCGGCGCCGAAGACGCTGAACTGCGGGTTTTCCGGGGCAACGGCGATGACGGTCTCCGAGCCGGTTTGGATGTTCACCATTTCCAGCGTGGCGCGAGCGTCGTCACGGGTAACGGCGGTGATGTTCTGGCGCACGGGGGTGGTCATGCGAAGGAAGATGTTGTCGCTGATGGCGTAGACGCTGGCGACGTTGCGCTGGCCGTTAGAGACGATGGTCTGTGTGGGGGGCTGGCCGGGGGCGGCGGGGGCGCCGAACTGGGTGACGCCGGGCCGCTCCGTGCCGCCGATGACGGCGAGGCTGGGGCTGAGGATGAGGCCATTGGCGAGAAAGTATGAGCCGGCGGGGCCGGAACTGGCGGGGCCGAAGTAGGAGACCGGCGCCTGGTCATAGAGCTGGCGGGAGGCGGTGTAGGAGTCGGCAATGGCGTCGTAGAGATACGCATTGGCGTTGCCGGCCATAGTGAGAATGTATTCGCCGCCCGGGGAGGCCACCATGGAGATGGGCGCGCCGATGGTGACAGGGGTGATGCTATTGGCCGGGCGGACGGTAGCCTGGTTGCCGATGACGCGCCAGAAGCTGCCATTGGACATCATGAATTGCAGGCCGGAGAGACCGTAGGCCATGGCGAGCGGGCGAACGGGGGCTTGCTGGCCGATGCGAGGGATCGCGGGAAAATCGACTTTTCCGGAGATGGTCATGGAGTCGAGATCGATGATGTCGATGGACTCGCCGCCGGAGTTGCCAACGTAGAGTGTTTGGGCGTCCGGGGTCATGGCCATGGAATGGGGGAGTTGGCCGACTTCGAGCGGGGCAAGGAACTGCTGGGCCTTGGTGTCAAAAACTTCGATGCGGTTGAAGCCGGAGTTGGAGATATAGATACGGCTGCGCTTGGAGTCGAGAATCATATCCCAGAGACCTTCGCCGTTATTGAGAGTGACCGGAAGGGGATAAATGACGCCCCGCTGGTCGCGTTCGCGGTAGTTCATGTAGACGCGAATGACGTTGGGGAAATTGATGGCGTCGAGCGATTGGAGGGTGACGTTGATGGCGGCGCCGCCACCGCCGGCGGCGGCGGTGAATAGATTCGTGCCAGGCTGGCGAACAACGCCTGAGCGGCCGGGTTCCATGGTGAATGTGATGGTGGAAGGGGCAACGCCGCTCGATTGTTGCATGACGAGCGCGGTGGTGGTGTTGGGGATGGAGAAGGTGAGGCGGCCCTTGCCGAGGTTGCCGATCTTGACGGCGGCCTTGGCGACACCCTTGTTGCAGTTATCGACGGCGAGGAAGACCTGGGTGGTTTCGGGTTGGAGAATGGGGTAATCGTAGAGGGCCCCGATGGGCATGTGGAGCAGACCGGATTCGGAAATCGCAAAGAGATCGTTCCCGTCCTGCGTGAGGCGCATGACGCCGAGGATGGATTCGCGAAGGCGGAGGCCAAGCCGAACACTGAGATTATTAGAGCCGCCAACGTAAAGTACGTTGGAAACGGGGCGAGCGGTGGTGGCGGCGGTATTGAAGGCGCTGTAGAGCGTTTTGCCATCGAGTGAGTACGCGGTGCCTCCGAGGTTGCGCTGCACGTTAAAGCCAGGATTGAAGCCGTTGCCGATGAAGAAGGGGAAGTTGGCAGTGCTCATTTGAGCGACGACGGCGAGGGTGGCGGTGTCGTAGAGGGTAGATCCGGCCATGAACTTGCTGCCATCGGGGGACATGGAGAGGATGGTGGACTGACCCGTGACGGTACGGTTGCGGATGACGGTGCCGGAGGCGGTTTCGTAAACGAAGAGCGTGGTCTGGGCGGTGTTAGCGTTCTGGTTAATGGCTACCATGCCGACGATGAAATTGCCGTCGGGCGTGGTGATGAGGCGGCCGGGGAATGCGGTGGCGGGGCGGCCGGCGAAGACGGCGGGGAGCGGGGCGGGCGTGGAGATGGTGGGCGGGTTGGGGATGGAGAAGATCTGCTGGCCGGAGCCCTGGGTGCGATCAAAGAGCAGCAAGGTGTTGAGCGCGTTGTTGGTGCCCGTGCCTTGGGTGGTAATGAGGACGCGGCCATCGGCGCCGACGGCGACGCCTTCGGGTTTCGCAGGGAGGCTGACGGTGTTGACTACCGAATCGGACCCGAGATCGATGATGGAGAGACCGGCACTTTGGGTGTTGGTGACGTAGAGGTAGGCGGAATCCGGCGAGAGGGCGGCGGACAAAGGGAAGTTGCCGACGACGATGCTCTTCATGACCTTGCGTTCGCTGAGGCTCAGGACGTCGACCCGGTTGGCGGTGGAGTTGATGGAATAGATGCGTCCGCGCGCTTCATCGAGCACGATATCGGATGGAGTGCCGCCCAGATTGACAACGCTGCCGAAGACGGCGCCGGTGGTCTGCGCGAACGCGGCGGAGGCGATGAGGGAGACGCAAATCCCGAGCCGGAAAAAAGTCGATTGCAGGGACATAGCCAATTCGTTAGTCTAAACCCTTACGACACAGGAAAGTTCCTCGCCCTGGCGCAACAAAATGCGCGGCGCGGGGTTGAACAGGAGTCCCACCGCACAGTGCCAGTTAAACTACTGATAAAAAACAAAGACCGGAACTGTGATGTGACGACGAACGCCGATATCGCTGATACGAGCCAGAAGCGAAGGACGGGTTTGTTAAAACATACTCATCTTGCTGCGGGGGAGGGGCTGTGGATTGTACCCTGCGAAGCGGTACACACGTTTGGGATGCCGTTTGCGATTGATGTGGTGTATTTGAGCAAGCAGAGGAAGGTCTTGAAGATACGGGAGAATATGAAGAAGTCGCGGATGTCGCTGTGTTTGCGGGCGCACTCGGTGCTGGAGTTGCCGGCGGGCCATGCGGCGGCGACGGGATTGTCCGTAGGGGATCAATTGGAAATCACGAAGTTCACGGTGGCTGATTGATGCGAGCGGCGGCGACAGCGTTGGCGGCGGGGGTGTTGTTGACTGGGTGTGCGCCGAAGGCGCGGGTGGCGCGGGTAGCGCCGCCGGCGAAGGCGATGCGGCCGGTGATGCAGCGGCAGGTGCTGAACGCGGTGGACGCAGGGGAAGGGAATCCGCGGGTGCGGGCGCTGCGGGAAAAACTGGCGGCGGAGCCGCAGAACGTGGCCCTGCGGGTGGAGTTGGCCGCCGAGTACGGGAAGCAGGGCTATACGGAACTGGAGTTGGAGCACCTGCGTTTAGCGGCAGAACGGTTTCCGGAGTCGGAAGAGGCGGTGATAGCGCTGAGCCGGACACTGGTGAGGGTATCGCGGCCGGATGAGGCGGCGGTATGGCTGCGCGGGTTTTTGGCCAAGCAGGCGAAGGCGCCGGCGAATGTTCTTTCGTGGGCGGGAATCGCCGAGGACGAACGGGGCAAGTGGAAAGACGGCGAGCCGTATCACCGGCAGGCAGTGGAGCGTGCGCCGGGGCGGGACGCGCTGCACAACAACCTGGGCTACAATCTGCTGATGCAGGGCCGGAAGGGGGACGCGGCGGAAGAGTTCCGGCGGGCGCTGGAGTTGAACCCGGCGTCGGAAACGGCGCGGAACAACCTGGGGCTGGCGCTGGGAGACCAGCCGGCGGCGGCGATCACACAGTTCCGGCAGACGGCGGACCTGGCGGTTGCGCACAACAATCTGGCGGCGTATTTGTATGAGAAGGGGGACTTGGCGGGCGCGCGTAAGGAGTTGGAACTGGCGCTGGAGTACCGCAAGGACATGCCGCAGATCTTGGACAATCTTCGGAAAGTGGCGGCGGCGGACGGGGAACCGGTCCGGATGCCGCGCGAAGGGAAGAGTTCGTTTTGGAAGTTGTTTGCCCGGGGCTTGAAGCAAACCTTCATTTCGGGCGAGGATAAACAGGCGAGCGGGTCCGCGGAAGCGGCCCGGTAGGTATGATAAGCAAGAAGGAAACCATGATCAAACAAATTTTGATGCGCGTTTGGAATGAAGAGCAGGGCCAGGACCTGGTGGAATACGCCCTGATTGTGGCGGCGGTGGGGCTGGCGCTGATCACCACGGTGAACCAGTTGTCGACGGCCGTGGTGTCGCTCTATTCAAGCATCACGCAGGGCTTGACGAGCATCGGCGCGAGCGGCCAGTAAGGACCATTTCCCGATGGAGCCACGCCAGGCGAACAAAGCGACGGCGTGGCTACTGCCGGACCTGGCGTTAGCGCTGGCGCTATTTACGGTGCTTTATGCGCTGGTGTTTTACCGGGCACCGGAACAGTTGTTTCGCGATTCCGACACGGGCTGGCATATTCGGACGGGCGAGCGGATTACGAGGGACTGGGCGGTTCCGCAGTCGGATCCGTTTTCATTTTCACGGCCCGGGGGTGAGTGGTTTGCGTGGGAGTGGGCGGCGGACGCGGCGATGGGCGCGGCGCACCGGGCTGGCGGGCTGGCTGGTGTGGCGGGGCTGTATTTGGCGGCGATTGGGATTTGCTCGTGGCTGTGGGTGCGGCTGCACTGGGCGTGTGGCTCGAATTTCTGGATGGTTTGTTTGTTGGCGTCCCCGATGCTAACGGCGGCGCAACTGCACTGGCTGGCGCGGCCGCATGTGCTGGGGTGGGTATGGCTGCTGGCGGCGCTGTTGCTATTGGAACGCGGACGGTTGGGGTGGAGGGAAGCGCTGGCGCTGGCGGTGGTGTGGGCGAACACACATGGTTCGTTCTTTTTGCTGCCTGTGCTGTGCGTGCTCTATGGCGCGCGTTGGCCCGTTGTAGCGGCGGCGGCGCTGGGCACGCTGGTGAACCCTTATGGATGGGCGCTCCATTTCCATTTGGCGAAGTACCTGGGCGACCAGGAACTGTTGAGCCGCGTGGCTGAGTTTCAGAGTTTTAATTTCCACGTGGAGGGAGCGTGGCAGATTGGGGCACTGGTGCTGGCGGGGATGACGGGATTCGTATGCGCGGCGGCGTGCGGGCAGTGGCGGCGTGCGGCGGTGCTGTTGTTGCTGTGCGCGATGGGGCTGCGGAGCGCTCGTGGGCTGCCGGTGCTGGCGCTGGCGGGATTGCCACTGGCTGGCGGGGCGATAACGGCTGCGCTTTGGCGGTGGGAGTTGTGGCCGAGATGGGGACGGGAAGCGATGGTCTATGGCGACCGGCTGCGGGCACTGCAGGCGCCGTTGCACGGGTGGGCGCTGGGCATTGCTTTTCTTGGGCTGACGGGGCTGGCGGTGCTTGGGAGCCGGCCGGGATTTCCGGCGGCGGAATTTCCAGTGACGGCGGCCGCGCATCTGCCGGCGGGAGGAGTGCTGCTGGCTCCGGACAAGTACGGGGGGTACCTGATCTACCGTTTCGATGGGGCGAGGAGAGTATATTTTGACGGGCGGAGCGACTACTACGGGGCGGAGTTCCTGAAAGAGTACGTGGCGATGATTGAGCTGCGGGCCGGGTGGGAGGAGACGGCGGCGAAATACGGGTTTACGCACGCGTTGCTGCCGGTGCGATATTCGCTGATTCCGGCGCTGGAAAAGCAGGGCTGGCGGCGGCGGTACGCGGATGCAACTTCCGTCTTGTTGGAGCGGAACTTTTAGCGCTATGCTGTGTTGTTACGATATCAGCAATGCCATCCTGCCAGCCCCATAGGGCTGGAGTGTGTTTGGTGAACGTGTTCTTTAAGGAATGTTGATGGACCGTCAGAAACTACTGTTGATCTTTGGGGGCGCGTTCATCGCGGCGACGCTGTTGACATGGTTTCTGTACTCGCAGACCGTGGCGCCGAAGAAGGACAAAATGGTGACGGTGCTGGCGGCGACGGCGGACCTGCCGGCAGGGACGCGGGTGCAAAAGGTACATCTGAAAAAGATCGCAATTCCGCAGGCGACGGCGCCGCGCGGGACGGTGGCCGAGGAAGCGCAGGCACTGGAACGGGCGCTGCTGTTTCCGGTGACGATGAATGAACCGATTCTTTCCAACCGGCTATCGAGCGTGACCGGCGCCGATGGGGTGGCTTCGTTGATTGAGCCGGGCAAGCGCGGAGTGAGCGTATCGGTGGCCGACGCGGCGAGCGCGGGCGGACTGATTCAGCCGCGGGCGCATGTGGATGTGTTGTTCACAAAAACCGGGTCTATGGCGGAGGCGGTAACGTCGACGGTGCTGGAGGACGTGGTTGTGCTTTCCATCGGGCGGAACGTGGAGGCGGCGGCGGTGGCGGCGACGGGAACGGCCGCACCTGCGGCGGCGCCATCGACGGGCAATCGATCGGTGACGCTTCTGGTGACGCCGGAGCAGGCGCGGGTGCTGGAACTGGCCAAGAACCAGGGAAAAATCAGCCTGGCGCTGCGGAACCCAAAGGACGCGGTGAAGAGCGAAGAGGTGCTGTCGGCGACATCGGAGACAATTGACCCCGGACTGATGCTGCGGACGGCGAAAGCGCGAGCGATGGCGACGGGAAGGATGCCGTCGCGGGCCGCAATGAACATTCCGAATTTGCAGGACGATAAGGCCTGGGCGGCGCTGGTGGGAGAAGACCCGGCGCAGCGCCCGCCGTCGCCTGTCACGATGACCAGACCGGCCGTGGAGAAGAAAGAACCGCCCAAGCCGCGGGCGGTGATTGATGTTTTCCGTGGGGACAAACACGTACAGGAAACGTTTCAGGACTAGCGAACAGCAATCCCCAAACCACACATGAAAAATATTCGTCCTCTTATTCGGCTGGCGGCACTGAGCGTTGCCGCGGTTGCCGCAGGGTTGTTCGCTCAGACCGGCGCGCCCCGGGAGTTGACGTTGATTGTGGGCCGCGGCGAGTTGGTGCAGTTTTCGAATGACATCAAGACGGTGGCGGCGTCGGAGCCGAAAATCGCCGATGTCTCGGTGGTGTCGCCGCGCGAAGTGATGATCAACGCGAGGGGATTAGGAAAATCCACCGTGATTGTGTGGGAGACGGGGGCGGCGCCTCGACGCTACAACATTTCGGTGCTCGCCGACACGATGGATTTCGACGCGGTGAAGAGGTCGATTACCGAGGCGATGGCAGGCGGACCGGTGGCCGTGACGGGGAACGCGGATACGATAGTGCTGAGCGGGAAGGCGGAAAGCGTGGCGGCGGCGAAGAAGGCCGAAGCAATCGCGTCGACGTACGGGAAGAAAGTGGTGAACCTGATTGAGACCCCGGCCCCGGCGGAGTTGCGCCAGGTGATGCTTGAGGTGAAGTTCGCGGCGATCGACCGGATTGCGCTGCAGGAGGTGGGGTTCAACTTTTTGAGCCGCAACCCGAACACGCTGGGGGCGCTTTCGTCACAGCAGTTTTCGACGCCGCGGTTCAGCCAGTTGCAGTTTCAGAACCAGGAGTTTTCGAACACGACGCTGAACTTCGCCGATCTTTTGAACATGTTCATATTCCGGCCGGATTTGAATATCGGCGCGACGATCCGCGCGCTGCAATCGAGGAACCTGCTGCAGATGCTGGCCGAGCCGAACCTGATTGCGCTGGAAGGCCGGGAGGCGAGTTTTCTGGCGGGTGGTGAATTTCCATTTCCGACGCTGACGGCGACATCGACGGGTGGCGCGACGGCGCCGGTGGTGACGGTGCAGTTCAAGAAATTCGGCGTGCAGTTGGATTTCAAGCCGGAGATCACGAGCGACAACCGGATTCACTTGAAGCTGCGGCCGCAGGTGAGCTCGCTCGATTACGCGAACGCGGTGACGCTGCAGGGGTTTCTGATTCCGGCGGTGGCGACGCGGTTCGCGGAGACGGAAGCGATACTGAACGATGGCGAGAGCTTCGCGGTGGCGGGGCTCATTGACAACCGGGTGATTCAATCGATGAGCCGGGTGAAGTGGCTGGGCGATGTGCCGGTGGTGGGGCAACTGTTCCGCAGCCGGTCCACGCGGAAGACGAACGAGGAACTGCTGGTGGTGATCACGCCGCGCTTTGTGAAGCCGTTGACGCCGGACCAGAAACCGAAGCTGCCGGATTGGGTGGAGGACTTCCTGCCGCCCACGCCGGAGGACAAGGGCGCCGGATCGAAGAAGCTGACCAAGCAGCAGAAGAACGCGGCGAAGCCGGAGTTTATTGGACCGCGTGGACACCAGGAACCCAAGTAGCGCAGGGCAAGCGGGACCGCGGCGGCGCGGCGAAAGGGGAACCGCGTCTTTCCAGATGGTGGTGCTGCTGGTGCCTGTGGTGTTCGGGTTGATGGGGTTCGCGGTGGATTTGGGCCGTATGTACAGCGCGCGAAACGATTTGAAGAACGCGGCGAATTCGATGGCGCAAGCGGCGGCGGCGCAACTGGCGGGGACGGCGGTATCGATTGAGAACGCGACGGTGGCGGGGCAATACGCAGTCAGCAACGCCAACGGGCGCGGGAATTTGTATGACTTCGGCGGATTACAAATTGGCGAGACGACCGGCAGCCTGAACAGCGAGGCGCCCACGCTGAATTTCTTCGACACGGCGGCATCGGCGCTGGGAACGGAAGGAGCGACGGGCGGCGAGGGCGGCGCAACCACGGCGAAGCACGTGAGGGTGACCGTGCGCGGGGAAGCGCCGCTGGTGTTTTGGCGATTCCTTTCGCTGGCGCAGGAGGGCAAGCTGAACCTGGTGGCCGAGGCGGTGGCGGGTGTGAGCGCGCCGTTGTGCCAAGCCTGTGGCATTGAGCCGATGGCGGTGCAGGCGGTAAACCTGGAAGACACGGTGGACTTTGGCTTCCTGCCCGGTTCTCGCTACACGCTGGGCTATCTATGCAATGGCGGGCCGAATCCTGGCGCGCTGGCCAACACCGTGCAGCGCGTGCCGTATGTGTTGTTGAACAAGTTCAACGAGAGCGCGCAACTGTTGGCGGAAGAGAACACGCAGCTATACCGGATAGGCGCGATGGGGATGCCTGCGAACACGGACGCGAATTTTTCGTGTGTGCGATACAACGCCGAGGAGACGATCTGGGTGAACGCGGCCCCGCTGAATTGCAACCAAAACCGCGTGAACACGCAGATAACGACGTTTCTGTGCGGGCTGGCGGCGCGGTTCGACAACACGACGGTTCCGGCGGCGTGCAATGCGGTGGCGGAGACGGACACGATTCTTAGCGCGGCGACGGTGGACAGCGACCTTGCGGATGTGGAAGACTACACGGCGTATGCGGGCAACCGGCGGCGAGTGATCACAGTGCCGATTGTGGACACCGCTTCGACGGCGACGATGATTGTGCAAGGGTTCCGGCAGTTCCTGTTGGAGCCGAACGCAAACGATACGACGCTGAATGTGAACGACGCCAATGGCCGAGTGGCGGCGTTGTATTTGGGGTCCGTCATGCCGGTGCGGGCCGGGCGTTTTGATGGCTGTACGCTGACAACCGGGCCGGGGAAGGTGGTACTGCACCAATGACCCATCGCCGCCGTCAACGCGGGAATACACTCATGGAATCGATGCTGTTCCTTCCGATTCTGTTGATGCTGCTATTTGGCATGGTGGAATTGGCGCGGATCACGTGGACCTATTTCACGTTGCAGAAGATCCTCTATGCGGTGGGCCGGTATGCGGCGACGCAGCCGGCGGTGAACTTCTGCGACGAGGCGGACCCGATTCTGACCGATGCCAAGAACCTGGCGACGCGCGGTGTGGGGGACGCGGCAGGCGAATTGCAGTTGGCGAGTTTGACTCCGGATTTGATTAGCGTGCGGCTGGAACGGGTGCAGACCGACAACGCGGCGTTGGGCGATTGCGAATGCTCCGCGAGCGGCTGCGATAACGCGCAGGGCGGCCGGGGTCCGGATTTTGTTGTGGTGTCTGTGACCGACGGCTATTCGATGCGCACGAATATTCCATTTGTGCCGTCGGATACTTTTTTGCTGCGTCCGGTGGTGAGGGTGCCCTATGGCGCGTTGTAAAAAGCGGCAAGGGGGGCAGGCGTCACTTGAGTACGTCGTCAGTTCGGCGGGCGTGCTGTTGCCGGTAACCTTCATGCTGGTGTTCACGGCGCAGATCCTGTGGACGTGGCATTCCGGCGTGGAGTGGACCCGGGAGGGCGCGAGATACGCGGCGACGCACTGCTACCAGAACGGCGGTGGGAACGTGCTGACGTGGATGCGGACGCATGTGCCGGTACACATGGATCAGCAGGAGTTCGCTTCGGGCACGGCGGATATTCAAGTGAGCTACTATTCGCGAAACGCCGAGACGGGGCTGCTGGAAGAGTTCGCCTGCGACGGCGGGGACTGCAGCACGGAGTGCGTGCCGGACGCGGTGACGATTCGCGTGAGCGGTTACGAGTACCGCACGTTTCTGAATTACCTGGGCCTGCCGCCGGTGCAGATGCCGAATTTCATGACTTCGATGCCGATAGAAAGCGCGGGCTGCGACCCGGAAGCGGGCACCTGTCAGCCGTAGGAGAAGAGAGCGAAACGAATGTCCTTTACGCTATTGATAGCATCTTCAGAAGACCAGGTTCGGGATCTGGTTCGCGACAGCCTGGCGAATACGCCGAACGCGCGCGTGGTGGGCGAGTACCCGGAAGTGACGCCGAACCTTTACATTCGCGTGTTGCAGGACGTGGAGCGGCATCCGGATACGGCATTGTTTCTGGACATCTCGTCGGACCCGGTGAACGGCATCAAATCGCTGGAGAAACTGAAGCAGGCGGTGCCGGACCTGTATGTGATTGTGTGCGACTACAGCGAGGACGGCGAGAGTATTCTGCTGACGATCCGCAGCGGGGCGAACGACTACCTGACGATGCCGCTGAAGCGCAGCGACCTGCGTGACGCGCTGACAAGGCTGGAGCGGACGCCGCGGCGGGCGATTGCCGGCGGCAGCCAATTGGGCCGGATCTACACGTTTTTGGGCGCTAAGGGCGGCGTGGGTACAACGGCGCTGGCGGTGAATTTCGCCACCATTCTGGCGCAGCGTAAAAAGCAGACCGTGCTGCTGGATGTGGATTGGACGGCGAACGACGTAGCCATGCAGGTGGGCGCGGCGCCGCAGTACACCCTGCTGGAAGTGGGCGAGAATCTGGACCGGATGGACCAGTCGCTGTTTGAAGGATTTGTGACGCGAGACCCATCGGGGTTCCTGCTTGTGGGGCCGCCGGATTCGCTGGAGCAGCCGCGATCGCTGTTCACCGATTCGATGCTGCGCGAGTTCACAACGTTTCTGGTGGAGAAGTACGACGCGATTGTGATGGACGCCGGTTGCGACCTGTCGAACGACCTGACGCTGGCCGCGCTGCAGGTATCGACCACGGTGTTCATTGTGACGACGCAAGAATTTCCCGCGATCCGGAACACGCAACGCTATTTGAGCTACCTGATGCGAATGGGCTTTACGGCGGACCAGATCAAGATTGTCATCAATAAGTATCAGAAGAAGGCGGGCTCGCAGATTGCTTCGTTGGAGCAGGTGACGCAGACGCTGAACCAGCCGGTATTTTATGGGATACCGGAGTCAAGCGCGATGCTGGCGAGCATTAACCGGGCGCGGCCGCTGGTGACCGACCGGCAGGCGTTTCCGGACATGGACCGCGTGTTGCGGGCGTTTGTGGACAAGGCGACTGGCGTGAAAAAGGAGTTGGCGCAGACGGCGTAGCGAACCATGGGAAGCCGCGCAACACCCCGCCCCGCCGCTGGCGCCGACCGTTGGTTCGGCATCAAGACCCGCATCCATGCGAAGCTGCTGACGCTGCTTACGCCCGAGCAACTGCGGGCGCTGAACAAGGACGGCGTGCGCGAGCAACTGGGCGTGAACATTGAACGCATTGTTCGCGACGAAGGGATTCCGCTGAACGCGGGCGAGCGCGACCGGCTGATTGAAGAAGTGCTCGATGAGGTATTCGGGCTGGGGCCGCTGGAAGCGTTGATGAAGGACGCGACGATCAGCGACATCATGGTGAACGGGCCAGATTCGATTTATGTGGAGCGGCACGGCAAAGTGGTGGAGACCTCGGTCCGGTTCAAAGATACGGCCCATGTGCGGACGATCATCGACCGGATTGTTTCGAATATTGGCCGGCGCATCGACGACTCGTCGCCGATTGTGGACGCCCGCCTGGGCGATGGCAGCCGCGTATGCGCGGTGATTCCGCCGTTGTCATTGAACGGGCCGGTGATGTCGATCCGGCGGTTCGGCAAGCGGCTGCTGACGGTAGATGATCTGATCCGGCTGGATACGTTCACGCCGGGGATTATCGATTTTCTAGCCGGGGCGGTGAAGGCGCGGCTGAATATCGTCGTGTCCGGCGGTTCGGGCTCCGGGAAGACGACGATGCTGAACACACTATCGCGCTTCATTCGTGAGGAAGAGCGTGTGGTGACCATTGAAGACACGGCCGAACTGCAGATGCAGCAGGAGCACGTGGTGCGGCTGGAGACGCGGCCGATTAACATTGAAGGCGCGGGCGCGATCACGCAACGGGACCTGGTAATCAATGCGCTGCGTATGCGTCCGGACCGCATCATTATTGGGGAGTGCCGCGGCGCCGAGGCCATGGACATGATGCAGGCGATGAACACCGGCCACGATGGATCGATGACCACGACCCACGCCAATACGGGGCGCGACGCGTTTTCGCGGCTGGAGACAATGGTGATGATGGCCAGCCAAAGCATTCCGGACCGAGTGATCCGGCAGATGCTGGCGAGCGCGGTGAACCTGGTGGTACACTGCGCGCGGCTGACCGATGGCACGCGCAAGGTGGTGAGCATTTCCGAGGTGACTGGCGTGGAAGGCGACCAGGTGAAGATTGAGGATATCTTCCTGTTCGAGAGAGAAGGGCTAAGCGCGGGCGGGCGCGTGCTGGGACGGTTCCGCGGACAAAACTATCGCCCGGTGTGCGCGGAGCGGATTCGTTCCTACGGGATTAAACTGGACGACGCCATTTACGACGAAGTACACGAGGTGACGGACTGATGTTGCTGTTCTTCCTGGTGACATTTGCGTTGTTCGCCGCGGCATTTTTCGGGGCGGCTTACTACGTGTTCGCAGTGCCGGAGAAGGCGGCGGCGGGCACGTTGCAGCAACGGTTGCGCGAGTTGCGGGCCGCGGCGGCGGGCGGGGAACGGCGGTCGTCCCGGGCCGATCTTTTCCGCCGCGAGGAGCGCGGCAGCTTTGCGTGGCTGGGGGAAATGATCAGCGGCGGCGGCGCGCTGACGAAGCTGCAAAAGGCGATCAACCAGGCGGACCTGAAGTATCGGGCGGCCGACGTGGCGGGGCTGACACTGATTTTGTTTGTTGTGCTGTTCCTGTTGCTAGGCCTGTTCATGCCGCTGCTGTTGCTGCGGACACTCTTTTCGGCCATGCTGGCGGCGGTTCCGCTGCTTATCATCTCGCGGAAGCGCGCGGCGCGGCTGGCGAAGTTCGAAGCGCAGTTGCCGGATTCGATTGATTTGTTCAACCGGTCCATGCGCGCGGGTCACAATATTCAATCGGGGCTGGAGACGATTGCGACTGAGACGGCGGACCCGACCAAGCAGGAGTTCAAGAAGCTGATGGAAGAGATGAGCCTGGGCTCCACGCTGGACGCCGCGCTGCACAACCTGGGCGAGCGTATGCCGCTCATCGACTTGAAGTTTTTCATCACCGGTTTGATTCTGCAACGGCAGACGGGCGCGAACATGGTGGCGGTGCTGGAGAACCTTTCGATGTTGGTGCGCGAGCGGCTGTCGCTGCAGGAAAAGCTGAAGGCCGCGACGGCGCAGCAGCGTTATTCGGCGGCGCTGCTGTGCGGCATGCCCGTCGTTTTCGGCATAGTGCTGTGGTTTATGAAGCCCGAGTACATTGACATTCTGGTGAATGACGACACGGGCAGCAAGTTCTTCATGTACGCCGTGGTCTCGGAAATATTGGGAATTCTGGTGATTCGTAAGATGTCGAGCCCGAAGATATGATCGCCCTCCTCTTTTTCGTATTGATGTTCGCGTCGCTGGCGGCGATGATCTGGAGCGGATTGCAATTGCTGCAACCGCAGGAGAATCCGTTGGACGACCGGCTGGGCGAACTGATGGCGACGCGGCGCGAGGGCGAAGCGCGCGGCACGAAACGCAAATTGGGCGGCGGTTTCCTGAACAGCTTTCTGTATTTTGTGGAGTTGATTCCGGGCGTGGACAGCGTGTTGGAAGAGAGCGAGCAACTGCTGCGGCAGGCCGGGTTCCGAAGCCGGGAGGCGTTGGCGTATTACGCGATGTTCAACCTGGCGTTTTTGATTGCGTTGATGATTGCGTCGTGGATGGTGCAGGAAGATTCGAAGCCATTTATTTCGAAACTGCTCGGGCTGGCGCCGGCGTTCCTGCTGGGCTGGCTGCTGCCGAAGCAGGTTCTCTACCGGCTGATGAAGCGCTACAAAAACAAACTGCAGGAAGCGCTGCCAGATACGGTGGATCTGCTCGGCATTGTGCTCGGCACCGGGCTGGCGCTGGACCAGGCGATCAGCCGCGTTTGCGAGGAGATGCAGTTCATCTACCCGGAGCTTTCGGCCGAGTTCTACACGGTGGTGATGCAGGTGAAGGCGGGGCAGGACCGCAGCAAAGCGTTCAAGCAACTGGTGAAACGGACGGGAATTGAGGACATCAAATCCCTGGCGGCGATGATTATCCAGTCCGAGCGTTTCGGCACCAGTTTGTCCCAGGCGCTGAAGGTTTATGCCGACGCACTGCGCATGAGGCGCCGGTTGCGCGGCGAAAAGGCCGTGGGCGAAGCGGGCATCAAGATGGTGCTGGCGACGGTCGTGTTTATTCTTCCGGTCGTGTTTATCATTACGCTGGTGCCGGCGATGTTAACTATGTTGAACAATCTGCGGGGCGGCATTGGCGCCTCGGCGCGGTAGCGATTACAGCAGCAGGCGGCGGTGTTCTTTTAGGATGCACCGGTCCATGACGACTTTGATTCCGGCGGCGCGGGCCTTGGCGGCGGCGGCTTCGTGGATGACGCCCTCCTGCAGCCATAGGTACGGAATGCCGAGGCGGATCACGTCACCGGCGATTTCCGGCACGGCTTCGGATTGGCGGAAGACGTCGACGATATCGATTTTGTGCGGCACGCCGGAGAGTGTGGCGTAGGCCTTTTCGCCGAGCACTTCGGTCTCCGCGGGGTTGACGGGAATAATGCGATAGCCGTGTTGCTGCATGTAGCCGGCCACGCCGTGGCTGGGGCGCAGCCGTTTGCTGGAAAGGCCGACGACGGCGATGGTCCTGGCGTTGCGCAGCATCTCGATCATGTCGGCGTCGTTACTCATCTTCAGCCACTTTCAACTTTAGGATGCGACAGAACTTGGCCACTTCCTTCGGCGTTAGCGACCGGTATTCACGCGGCCGCAGCGAGCCCAGCTCCAGAAACCCGATGCGCACGCGCTTCAGCTTTTCCACCAGCACGCCGAAGGAGTTGAACATCAGGCGGATCTGGTTCTGCCGGCCTTCGATCAATTGCACTTCGTACCAGGGATTGATGGCGTGCTTCAATTTCTTCAGCCCGGCCGGGGCGGTTTTCTTTCCGTGAATATAGACGCCGCGGCGGAACTGCTCCTCCTGATCGGCGCTAAGCGAGGCGGTGACTTTTACAACGTAGGTTTTGACGAGTTCCGATTTCGCGGCCATCACAGCCTTGGCGAACTCGCCGTCGTTGGTCAATAGAATGAGCCCTTCGCTGGCGTAATCGAGCCGGCCAACGGGGTAGACGCGCGTCTTGACGCCTTTCAACAGATCGACAATGGTGGTGCGGCCCTCGGGGTCGCTCATCGTGGTGACGCAGCCGACAGGCTTATTGAGCGCGATGTAGTGGAACTCCTGCGGTGGGCGCAGGAGCTTGCCATCGACCTTAATATGGTCCACGCCGAATTCGGCTTTGGTGCCCAGTTCGGTGACGATCTGGCCGTTGACGGTAACACGGCCATCGACGATCAACTGCTCCGCTTTGCGGCGGCTGGTGACCCCCGCGGACGAGATGATTTTCTGAAGACGCTCTTGCATGGGTTTAGACTTCGGGCGCGGTGTCGTGGAGGGGCTCCGCTTTCGGTTCGATTTCCGGCGCGGTTTCCTGTTCTGGCTCCGGTTCCGGCGCGGGCGCGGCTTCCGGGAGGGGCTCTGGTTCCACAACGGCCACCGGTTCGGCGGGCGGCGCGGCGGCGGCTTCGGCCGCCGAAGCCGGGCCTTCGGCCTCTTCCGGCATCTCGTCCTCGCTAAAGGCGAGGCGGCGGAGCTCCTCGAACTCTTTGAGCGTCGGCAGCTCGTTGACGCTCTTCAGGCCGAACTGGACCAGAAAGTCCTTGGTGGTTTTGTAGAGAATTGGCTTGCCGATGACGTTCTTGCGGCCCGCGGTGGTGATCAGCTTCCGCTCTACCAGCGTCTTCAAAACACCCGCGCCCTGCACACCGCGGATCTCCATGATTTCGGGCGCGGTGATGGGCTGTTTATAGGCGATGACCGCCAGCGTTTCCAGCGCGGCACCGGTGAGTTTGAAGGACGGTTTCAGGTTCTTGACGAACTGGCGGACAGCTTCGTGGTGCTCCGGTTTGGTGGCCATTTTGAAGCCACCGGCGATTTCGCGAATTTGCAGGCCACGCTCCGGGCGCGAGAACTCCACCACCAGTTCGGCGAGCGACGCCTCCACCCGCTCGAGGGGCTGCTGCAACGCCTGGGCGATTTGCTTGGCCTCCAGCGGCTCGTCGGTGATATAGATGACCGCTTCGAGAATCGCCTTCAATTCGACGTCGGAGAGCTCCATCGGAACGGGTTCGGCTTCTTCGCCGGACTCTTCGTTCTCCGCGGCCGGGGGCTCTTCGGCGGCGGGTTCTTCCGCTGCGGGCTGTTCCGTCTCAGTGGCGGGCTGTTCCTCCGCCGGTGCGGGCTGTTCCTCCGCCGGTGCGGGCTCCGCCCCCTCACTCGTCAATGGTTCGTCCACCGCCTCCTGGGGCGGCTGCACTTCTTCCGGTTCCATCGCTTACTTATATTCCTCTTCCAGCCGCGCCACCGATTGTTCGTTTGCGGCGAATTCTTCAAAACCGGTATGGCGCGTCAGGCCGATATCGCCAAACGCTTCCTTCTGCACCAGTCGCACGGCCTGATTTTTTACCAACTCCAGGATCGCCAGGAAGAGCACGATCATGGCGGTGCGCGTTTTCTGCCGTTCGAAAAGTTCCGTGGCCGAAATCGACTCGCCCTTCTTTGCGTGTTCCAATACGCGCCGCAGCATGTGCATCATGTCGGGCACGGTGATGTCTTCTTTGTTGACCTCGAACTGCGGCCGGTTTTTCGCCCGGTCCAGAACCTTTTGCAGAGTCTGCACAAGGTCAAAAAGCGTTACGGAAAGGCCCGGTTCCTCTTCGTCGTTCAGGAACTCCTTCATGGCCGGGTTCGACCAAGCGGCTTCCTCCAACATGCGCTTTTGCTGCAGCATCTCGGCGGCGTTCTTGAACCGTTCGTGCTCCAGCAAACGGTCCACCAGTTCCTGGCGGGGATCGTCCTGCGGATCCATTTTTTCCAGTTCCGGATCGCGCGGCAGCAGCACCTTGGACTTGATGTGGATCAGCGTCGCGGCCATATACACGAACTCCGCGCCCAGTTCCATATCGAGATCCATCGCCTTTTGCACGTACTCCAGGTATTGGGCCGTAATCTGGGCGATCGGAATGTCGTTGATGTTGATCTGATGCTTGCGGATCAGGTCCAGCAGGAGGTCCAACGGACCCTCGTACTGTTCCAAATGGACATGGAGCGGGGACGACACTATGTTTCAGGGTACCACGCGCTAACCGCGTAGAATCAGGGTTTCGCGGCCGGCTTGCGGGTCCATTCGGTGATCCAGTCCAGGAAGTTCTTGTGCCAGACCACGCTGTTTTGGGGCTTCAATATCCAATGCCCTTCGTCGGGGAAAAGCAGCAGTTTCGAAGGCACCTTCTTCATTTGCAGAGCCGTGAACAACTGCAACCCCTGGCCCACGGGCACGCGGTAGTCCAATTCGCCATGGATGACGAGCGTGGGTGTCTGGAAATCGTTGACGAAATAGCTGGGCGACCATTTGGCGTAGCTTTCCGGGTTGTCCCACGGCATGCCCTTGAACTCCCACATGGGGAACCATACCTCTTCGGTTTCGCCCGCCATGGAGCGCAAGTCGTACACACCGGCATGGCTCACCAGCGCCTTGAACCGTGTGGAGTGGCCCAACAGCCAATTCACCATGTAGCCGCCGTAGCTGCCGCCGGCGGCGGCGTAGCGGTCCGCGTCGGCCCAGGGCTGGGAGGTGACGGTGTCCACCGTGTTCATGATGTCCTCATACACTTTGCCGCCCCAGTCGTTGTTAATCTCGTCGGTGAACTTCTGCCCGTAGCCGGTGGAGCCGCGCGGATTCGGCATCACCACCACGAAACCGGCGGCGGCGAAAACCTGGGGGTTCCAGCGGTAGCTCCACGATTCGTGCCATGCCCCTTGCGGGCCGCCGTGAATCAGGAACAGAACCGGGTACTTCTCCTTGGGGTCGAAATTGGACGGCTTCAATACGAAGCTGTGGACTTTCTGTCCGTCGGCTCCGGTGGCGTTCAGATCTTCAAACGCCGGCAATTTCAGCCCGGAGAGGATCTCTTCGTTCATCCGAGTGAGGGGCTCCGGCTTGCTGGCGGGCGAACTGACGCGGAATATCTCCAGCGGGCTGGCGCCGGTTTGCATGGAATAGATCATGGTCTTGCCATCCGGCGTCAGTTGGACATCGTCATAGGTGGCGCTGCCGCTGACGATGGAGCGGGCCCCGCCGGTGCCGTTAATGGCGACCATCTGAATACCCTGGCGGCCGCGATCTTCCAACGTATAGAACAGCCGCGTCGAATCGGGTGACCAGTAGATGCTCTGCACACTACGGTCGAGCGATTCGGTCCAATCGCGCACACTGCCGGTGGCGCGTTTGATGACAAACAGGCGCCAGCGGTCGGATTCGTAACCGGCCGTTTTCTGGCCGCGCCAGGCCAGCCACTGGCCATCGGGTGAATAGACCGGGCCCACATCGGCGCCGGCGGTGACGGTGATTTTTTGCGGCTCGCCGCCATCGGGGCTCACGGTCCACAGGTCGCTATTGGTGCTGGTGGCCTGGTCATTCTCGCCGTTCATCACGTAGCAGACCTCTTTGCCGTCGGGCGAGATGGAGTAGCCGTCCTGGCCGCCGAGCGAGAATGTCGGAACGTCGAACTTGCCGGGCGTCAAGTCCTTCACTTCGCCGCCATCGATGGAGGTCATGAACAGATGACTGCGGCGTTTGGAACTCCACTGGTTCCAGTGGCGGTAGAGCAGGGACGTGTAGGTGCGTGCCTTGGACTTGTTGTCGGCTTCTTCTTTGAGTATGCGCGCGTTGCAGGCCTGGTCCGCGCAATCCGGGTAGACCTCGCTTACGAACAGCAGCCGTTTTCCGTCGGGGAAGAACAATACACCGGAGGCTTCGGTGGCGAGTTTCGTGATCTGTTTGGAGTTGGTGCCGTCGGCATTCATCAGCCAGACTTGCGAAGCGCCATCGCGAACGGAGACGAAGGCGATCTGCTTGGAATCCGGCGACCAGCGGGGGCGGTCGTTGGAACCGGTGTTGGTAATGGCCTGCGGGCGGCCGCCGCTCAGCGGAACGGTGTAGATCTGCGTTGTTTTCTTGTTCGCGGTCAGGTCGACGCTTTGGACGGCGAAGGCCAAGGTTTTACCGTCCGGCGATAGCTGCGGGTCCGAAACCCGCCGCAGACGCATCAGCGTTTCAATATCAAGACCGGGCGCGGCAACCAGCGGCGCCGCAAGCGAAAGGCAAATCAGCCAGAACCGCAGCATATTCCAATTGTAGATGACGCTCTGCCCGGCGGCGTTTCCGAAAGAAGGCGATAATAAGAGGTTTCGAATTATGATTCGCTCATTCCAAGGCACATCTCCCCGGATCGCCGCGACGGCGTGGATCGATCCGCAATCGGCCGTTATCGGAGACGTCACTATCGGGGAACGCTCCAGCGTGTGGCCCAACGCGGTGCTGCGCGGCGACGTGAACAAGATTGTGATCGGCGACGAGACCAATATTCAGGATGGTTCCGTGTTGCATGTGGAGGAGGCGCGGTTCGAACTCCACGTGGGTAATCGCGTAACGGTGGGCCACTCGGTTTGCCTGCATGGCTGTGTGGTGGAGGATGATTCGCTGATCGGCATCGGGGCGATTGTGCTGAACGGCGCGCGCATCGGCAAGGGATCGGTGATCGCCGCCGGGGCGCTGGTGCCGGAGGGCATGGAGATTCCGCCGTTTTCGTTGGCCATGGGCGTGCCCGCCAAGGTGCGCCGCGCCGTATCGCCGGAAGAACAGGAGCGCTTCCGCGTCAACGCGCAACACTACGTGGAACTCGGCGAAAAATACCGGAACGAATAACAACATCATGAGCATCCGCGCCGTCAAAGGCACCCGAGACATTTTGCCGCCCGCCTCCGCGGTGTGGAACGAGATTGAAGAAACCTCCCGCCGCGTCTTCCGCACCTTCAACGTGCACGAGATTCGGACGCCCATTTTTGAAGAGACGGCGCTGTTTGCGCGGGGCGTGGGCGAGGAGACCGATATTGTGTCGAAGGAGATGTACTCCTTTGACGACCGCGACGGAACGTCGTTGACGCTGCGTCCGGAGAACACCGCCAGCGTTATTCGCGCCTACATAGAACACCGCATGGACCAGATTCCGGGCGTGAAGAAGCTGTTCTACATTGGGCCCATGTTCCGGCGGGAGCGTCCGCAGAAGGGGCGCTATCGCCAGTTTTCTCAGATTGGCGCCGAGGTCATCGGGTCCGAATCGCCAACAGTGGATGCGGAAGTCATCGAACTCGTTGATTCTCTGCTCACGGCGAATGGCGTGAAAGGCGCGCGGCTGCTGGTGAACTCCGTGGGCGATCCGGAATCGCGGGCGCGCTATATCGCGCGGTTGCAGGCGGATTTGGAGGCGCACCTGCCCGCGCTGTCGCCCGATTCGCAGCGCCGCGCGGTGACCAACCCGCTGCGCGTGCTGGATTCCAAAGACCCGCAGGATCAGCCGATTGTCGAAAAACTACCCAGCATTCACGAGTATTTGAACGACGCCTGCCGGGAGCACTTCGCCGCCGTGTGCCGCTACCTGGACGACCGCGGGATCGCCTATGAAGTGACGCCGCGGCTGGTGCGCGGGCTGGACTACTACACGCACACGACGTTTGAGTTTTTGCACGGCGCGCTTGGGGCGCAGAACGCCATTTGCGGCGGCGGGCGCTACAACGGTTTGGCCGAATCGCTGGGATCCCGCGTGCCGGCGCCAGGCATAGGGTTTTCCATTGGCGAGGACCGGCTGGTGATGGCCGTTGAAGAGGCGCGGGGCGGGCTGGCGCCGTTAGCGTTGCCGCTGTTTATCGCGCCGATGACGGAAGCGGCATTCCGGAAGGGCGCGTTGATCGCGCGCGCCTTGCGGGCCCAGGGAATCGCGGTGGAAGTGAACGCCCCGGCGAAGATGAAGCGGCTGATGGAACTGGCCAACAAGGCCAATGCGCGCCATACGCTGCTGATCGGAGATGAAGAGCTGGCGACCGGCCGATTGGGACTCAAAAACATGGAGACGGGGGCCCAGGCAGCGGTCGACGAGGCCGATTTGGCGGCTATAATAAACAGATAGGCTTTCGCGGCATTTCCCCGCAAAAACCCGCTTCCTCGCACACCTACACAAGTCATGCCAGAACAAGTACCTCTGGATTTCCTCGGAGATCTACGCCGCACCCATACGTGCGGACAACTGCGCGCCGCCGACATCGGCCAGCGCGTTCTTTTGATGGGATGGGTTCACCGCCGCCGCGATCTGGGCGGCGTGATCTTCATCCATCTGCGCGATCGCGACGGCGTCAGCCAACTCGTATTCCATGAAGACGAGAAGTTCGCCGCTTCCCACCAGAAGGCGGAGATGCTCCGCGCGGAGTACGTGATCGCCGTGGAAGGCGAAGTGAAGGGCCGCACCCAGGACACCATCAATCCCAATATTCCGACCGGCGAAGTGGAAGTGGTTGTTGAGAATGTCTGGATTTTGAATGAAAGCCGTACGCCGCCGTTCCCGATGGAAGACAACGTCGATGTGAACGAGGACGCACGGCTGAAGTATCGCTACGTCGATCTGCGCCGTCCTCGGATGCAGCGTAATATCAGGCTGCGCGCGAAGATGAGCCTGGCCGTGCGTGAAGTGCTCGATGGCCTTGGCTTCCTGGAAATCGAAACGCCGTTCCTCACCAAGTCCACACCCGAAGGCGCGCGCGACTTCCTGGTGCCGAGCCGTATGTATTCCGGTGAGTTCTACGCGCTGCCCCAGTCACCGCAGATTTTCAAGCAACTGTTGATGGTGAGCGGGTTCGATAAGTATTTTCAGATCGTCCGCTGCTTCCGCGACGAGGACCTTCGCGCCGACCGGCAGTATGAGTTCACCCAGATCGATTTGGAAATGAGCTTCCCGCAGCAGGAGACGATTGTGCAGACGATCGAACCGCTGCTGGAGAAAGTATGCGAAGTGGCCGGGTTCAAGGTGACCGCGCCGTTCCCTCGCATGACCTACGCGGAGGCCATGCGCAGCTACGGCATTGATAAACCGGACATGCGCATTCCGCCGTTCTACTGCGTGGAAGACCTGTTCCCGGAAGATCCTAACTTCGCCACTCCCGGACTGCCGTTGGTGGCGATTGTGATTCCGAACACCGGCGCGCCGACGCGAAAGGAGCGGGATGACCTGAAGGCTTTCGGCCAGGAGCGCGGGTTGCGCGTTTTCGATGATGCCAAACGGCTGGAGCGCGACGCGCCCGAATCGATGGCCAAAGTCCGCGCCCGCACCGGTGCGGGCGAAAACGATCTTCTATTCCTATGCGGCTGGGTGGGCGAACCGAAGGGTCACCGCCCCGAAGAGACTGTGCTGCAGGCCGCCGGACAGCTTCGCCTCTTCGCCGCGCAGAAGTTCAACGACCGTCATAAGCTGCTCGATCCCACCGATTTCCGTTTCTGCTGGGTGCTCGACTTCCCGATGTTTGAATGGAACGACGAAGACGAACGCTGGGTGGCCGCCCACCATCCGTTCACTTCGGTGCATGATGAGGATATTGACAAGCTGACGGCGGATCCGGCCCGCTGCCGGGCCAAGAGCTACGATATTGTGCTGAATGGCACGGAACTGGGCTCGGGGTCCATCCGTATTCATCGCCGGGATATTCAGTCGCAGGTGTTTAGCGCGCTTGGGCTGTCGCTGGAAGAGGCGCAGACGAAGTTCGGCTTCCTGCTGGAAGCGCTGGAATACGGGGCTCCGCCGCATGGCGGGATCGCGCTTGGGCTAGACCGGCTGGTGATGATTCTGGCCGGCGAAAAATCGCTCCGCGATGTGATCCCGTTCCCCAAGACCGCCAAAGGGACCGATCTGATGTGCGAAGCGCCCAGCCCGGTGCCGGATAAGAACCTGCGCGAGTTGAATATTCAGGTTCGAGCCAAGCGGACGTAGGGTCAGCGGGGGTTCCAGCGCGTTTTGTTGGGCGCTGCCCCGCTTGCTTCGTATCGGCCAGCGGGGGACGATCTTTCGTGCTCCAGCCTTCCGGTCAACGGACGTTCCAGCGGCTTAGATAGGCTTCCTCGGCGAGCTGTTGCTGTTCTTTGTCGTATTCAAGCTGCCAGCGGGACAGGGCCTTCTCCTTTAAACGAACGAGAAGCGTCTTGTCGCGCTCGGCGGTTTGCCATGCCGCGCGCCGTTCGGCGAGGCGCTTGGCAATGTTGGTTGCCTCCTGCGCCAGACGCAAACGGCGCCGATGGGAGACGGTGCGGAACTTGTCAACGGCGATAAAATCGGCCGGGTTGACGGGGCCCTCACGGAGCGCCAGTTCGGCGCGCTTCACCTCGTCCACCAGGTCCTGCTGCATTCGCTGGTTCACATTCCACTCTTCCTGCACCACTCGCAACGCGATCTCCGCCGCCTCCACGCTCCGCTCGCGCATTACCAACGCGGCCTGGAGCGAGAACTGAAACCGCCGCATTTACAGCGCCCCCGCCAGCCGTTCCAGGGAGTGCAGCGTCTCTTCGCGGGTGACTTTGAGCGCCGCGTCCTGCTTCAGGAATGACTCCAGTTGCGGCCGTGTGCGGATGGCGGCGTCGAGCAAGGGATTGGACCCGGCGGCATAGGCGCCTAGATTGATCAGGTCCTCCGACCTGCGATAGGATGCCATCGCCTCCCGCACTTTGCGGGAGGCCTCCTTTTGAGCCGGCGTAGAGACGGCGCCAGCCAGCCGGCTCACCGATTGCAGGATATCGATGGCCGGGTAGTGGCCAGCCGAACCGAGCTCGCGGGAGAGAATAATGTGCCCGTCGAGAATGCCTCGCACCGCGTCGCAAATGGGTTCGTTGAAATCGTCGCCTTCCACGAGAACGGTGAAGAGTCCGGTAATGGACCCGCCCTCAAAATTCCCGGCGCGTTCAAAGATGCGCGGGAGCAGGTTGAACACCGATGGCGGGTAGCCTTTTTGACTGGGCGGCTCGCCAGCCGCGAGCCCTATTTCGCGCTGTGCCATGGCGAGGCGGGTGACCGAGTCCATTACCAGCATGACGTCGGCGCCCTGATCGCGGAAATACTCGCTTACCGCCAGCGCCACGAATGCCGCGCGCAGCCGGAGCGGAGCGGGTTGGTCCGAGGTGGCACAGATGACCACGGAGCGCGCCAGGCCCTCCGGCCCGAGTTCGTGCTCCAGGAACCCGCGTACTTCGCGGTTCCGTTCTCCAATCAGCGCAAGAACGCTTACATCGGCCGCATTGTGCTTGGACATCGCGCCTAGCAAAGTGCTTTTGCCGACGCCGCTGCCACCGAAGATTCCGATACGCTGCCCCTTGCCGCACGGCAACATGCCGTCGATGGCGCGAATCCCGGTCACCAGAGGATCTTTAATGGAGGGGCGGGAAAGCGGTCCTGGTGGAGCGGCGTAGAGCGGGTAGGCGTCTTCGGCCGCGATCATCGGGCCGCCATCCATCGGGCGGCCGAAGCCATCGAGCACCCGTCCCAGCAACGACCTTCCCACTGGTACCCGCGCGGCGGCGCTCCTCGCCACAATCGGATCGCCCAATTGCAGGCCGTCGGTCTCTTCCAACGGCATGGACAAAAGCCGGCCGTTCCGAAAGCCGATTACCTGTGTCCGCACACGGCGGCCGCCGGCCAGGGCGATCTCGCAGAAATCGCCAAGCCCCGCCGCCGGGCCTTGCGATTCCACCAGCAGGCCGACGACTTCTGTCACCGTTCCGCTGCTGCGCCACGGATTCGTCCGTTCCAGGTCCTGCAAATAGGGTGTGGCGACGAAGTGGTCGGGAGGTTCGGTGTGTGTCATTTTGCGTTATGGGTGGCGATGCGGTCCGCAAAGCCGTTCTCGATTTCAGCCAACTGGGTTTGCACGCTGGCGTCGATCTGTCCTCGCTTCGTGTCGAGCACGACCGAGCCGCGTTCGAGTGTCCGGTCGCCAATCAGCTCCACCGCGTCCGGAAGCCCCAGCGCCGCCAGCCTGCCTGTCAGCAGGGCCGCGTCTTCGGGCGACACTCGGACACACAGGACTTCCGCCTGATTGATGGTCTGGAGCGCCGCTTTCAGGATTCCCAACAATGAATGCGGGTCCACGGTGAGTTCCCGCCGGAGGATTTTTTTCGCCACCGCCAGGGACAGCCGCAGCAGTTCGGGTTCAGAGTCCCGCCGGAATCGCGGCCGGTAGGATGCCAGCTCGGCGATGGTGGCGGCAAGGCGGTCCAGCAGCGGCTGGAGCGCTGCTCCGGCCGTTTCCGCCCCGGCTTTTTCGCCCTCCGCGCGGCCTTCCCGCCGGCCCATTTCGTGGCGGCGCGGAAGTTCACCCTCCAACTCACGGATGCGGGCTTCCAGAACCTGAATTCGCTGTAACGCGCCTTCCATTTCTTTGGAATGAGCGTCCGCCTCGGACGGCTGGCTCGTGTATGGCTCTTCCGTCGCTCCCGGGTTGTTTACCGGTTCGCCAAACGCCAGCAGCCAGTGAACCGGTTCGACCCGGGAAAGCCTCGATCCTGTAAGCACGCGCGAAGCCATGGCTTATCCGTTAGAGCACGTACTGCTCGCCGCCTCCTCCGCCCTTCATGCTGATGGTGCCATCGGCTTCTAATTGACGGACAACGCTGATAATCTGTTGCTGCGCGCCCTCGACGTCCTTGATCTTGACCGGCCCCATCGTGTCCATTTCCTCGCGCAACATCTCCGCGCCGCGTTGCGACATATTTCCCATGAAATGGTTGCGCAGATTCTCGCTGGTTCCCTTCAGCGCCAGCGTTAGCATCTTCCGGTCCACTCGCGACAGGATTTCCTTGATCGCGTTGCTGTCCACCGTCAACAGGTCTTCGAACACGAACATCAGGTGCCGGACCGTTTCCACAAGACTCGGATCCTGCACTTCGATATTGGTGAGAATCTCCTTGCTTGACCCGGCATCGAGCCGGTTAAACATCTCCGCCACGGCGTGAATACCGCCATAGGACTCGCGATTCAATTCGCCGAGAGCCTTCAGTTTTTGTCCGATGATGGTTGCGATACGGGCGATAATATCGGGGGAAATCTGGTCCAGATGCGCCATGCGTAACGCGACGTCAGGCCGCATTTCCGCCGGCAGAGACGAAAGCAGCGCCGCCGCCTGGGATGCTTTCAGGTGCGACAGGATCAGCGCAATCGTTTGCGGATGCTCGCTATGAATGAACTTCGCCAATTGCTGCGGATCCGCCTTTTGCAGGGCGTCGAAGTTCGCCGCGTCGCTTCCGATCGTCTTCATCAACCGGTCGAGCAGACTGCGGGCATGGTCAGGTCCGAACGCGTTCACCAGCATTTTCCGCGCGTACTCCACACCGCCCTTTAGTACATAATCGTGCGCCACCGACATCTGGTAGAACTCTTCCAGAACGCGCTCGCTGGTTTCGTTCGACACATTGTGCAATCGGGCCACCTCACGGCCTAGGACATGCACCTCGTCTTCATTGAAGTGTTTTAGCACCTGGGAACTTGCCGCTTCTCCCATGGTGACCAGCAGCACCGCCGCCTTCTTCAGTCCGGATAACTGCTCTTCCTGTTCGGCTTCTTTGCCTTCTTTAACGGCTGTCATAGGTTAGCTCCATTCCCTTCCGTCCACGTCCGGATCAAGTTCGCCACCGCTTCGGAGTCCTTCGTGGCGAGTTCCGACAGATGACGGGTCAAAACGTCCACGCGGCGGACCTCGGCCTTCGGTATCTCCAGTTCCAGCAGCGCGTCGGTCGTCAGGCGCTCCTTTAACAGTTCGCGTTCCCGCAGTTGCTGCTCCAGCGACTTGAACTCGCCTTCGTGGTGCGGTTCGGCCGATTGGAGTTCGCCGGCGTGGTGGGCGCTCTCGATCGACGGATCCAGCGTCACGTCCACATGCTGTCCTTTGTCCTTCTTCTTGCCGAACGGAAGTTTCGCCATCACCCCTCCCATCGTCTTCTTGAGCACGGAGCCAATCTTTGCGCCGGCGGCCCGGACGAGGCGGTAGATCCCGTAGAGAATTCCCAGGACCAGGGCAATCGCCGCCGCCGGCAGCCAGTTCTGTTCGATGAGCCAGTTCAAATGGCCTTCCATGGGGATGCGCAGCCACTCCGGTATCGCCGGGGGCAGTTGCAGGCGCGGACGGACCGGCGCTTTCGCCGCCGTCTCCACCGGTTCCAGATTTCGCGTGGTCTCAAACGGCAATGACTCAACGATGATTTGATCGCCGCGCTCCTGTTGGAACCCGACCGCCGCTGAAACGATGTCCTTGATGGCGCGAATTCGTTCGGGCGTTGGGGCCTCCACGACGCGCTTGCCGCCTTCCGTTTTCACAATGTGATCGAGCAGCACGGAGGCCGAAAGGCGCTTCACCTGCCCATGGGGAAACTTGATGTGGCGGACAATCCGGCTGGTTTGAAATGTCGTATTTTCCGAACGGCGAAACAGGGGATTCCCATTCCCGGAGCCCGGCCGCGAAGTCGGACGGGGAAGATTTGACGGCGTTCCGGGAACCCCCGTTGCCGTCGCCGGGGTTGAACCGTCTTCGGATCGCTGCGAGTTCACCATCACCGACCGGGATGGGTCGAACGATTCCTCGCTTTGGTCGCCACTCGCCAGGTCGCATTCCAACGACACCACCGCCCGGAAAGCGTCCGGCCCTAAAAGCGGTTCGAGCGTGGCCTGAATCTTGGCGCGCAGGTCCCTTTCCATCCGTTCCCGGTATTCGATCAGCTCTTTCGAGGTCTCTTCGTCGCTCTCGCCGGCCTTCCGCGGACGGCTCAGCAGATTTCCCCTCATGTCGAGGACCGAGACGTTTTCCGGTGTCAGTCCATCCACGGCGCTCGAAGCCAGATGGGTGATGGCCTGAATGTTTGGCTTTGACAGATCCGCGCCCGGCTTCAGTTTCAAGAGCACGCTGGCTTTCGCCGGCTGACGGTTTTCCAGAAACAGGCTTTGCCGGGGGAATGTAATGTGAACCCGCGCCGACTCCACTTCCTGCAGCGCCATCACCGATCGCTCCAGTTCGCCCTCCACCGCGCGGTGATAGTTCACCTGCTCGGCGAACTCGCTGGTGCCGAAGTTCGGTTTGTCGAACAGTTCGAAACCGATACGACCGCTTTTGGGGAGCCCCGCGGATGCCATTTGAATGCGTAACTCATCGACCTTCTCCGACGGAACTTTAATGATTTTTCCGCCATCCTCCAGCCGTACCTCGGTTCCCGATTCTTTCAGCCGCGCCAACACCATTCCGGCGTCCTCGGCCGACAGGTTCTGGAAGAGCGTTTTGAAATTCCGTTCCGTCTGCCAGAACCGTAATCCGAACAGGAGCCCGATCACCAGCACCGCCGCCCCGCCGATGAGGATGCGTTGCCGCATCGAAAGGCGGGAGTAGAGTTCGCGGAGCTGTTGAAGATACGCCATGAGTTTCCGTTCTTATCGCAAGGGCTACATCTGCATTCGCATGACTTCCTGGTAGGCCTGGACCACTTTGTTCCGGACCTGCAGGAAGGTTTCAAAGGCGATCTCGGCTCGCTGGCCGGCCAGGATCACCTGGTGAATCTCCTCGGTTTTTCCGGTCATGAACCCGTCGGCGGATTCATCCGCCTTCACCCGGTACTGATCAACGCGATCGATAGCCTCGCTGAACAGGTCTCCGAAGTCTTTTCCGCCCGTGGAGGGCTGTGTTTTGTCCAACCCGCCAATGGACGGGACCGGAGCGATAGGATTGATGCCATTTATCGATGCCATTCCGGTTACCTCATCAGGTCCAGCGACCGCTGAATCATGTCCTTCACTGCCGACATTGCGGCGATGTTGGACTGGTAGCTCCGCGTTGTGTTCAAGAGATCTACCATGTCCTCGGCCGGATTAATCCGGGGGAAGGCGACATAGCCCTGGGCATCGGCGTCGGGATGGCCGGGAACGTAGCGTTTTTCCGGATCCCGTTGATCTTCCACGACTTCAGCCACGCGGACGCCTTCGACTCCGTTTCCCAGTTCACTTTGAAACATCGACTGGAACGGCTGTTCCGCTTTGGCACTTTCGAAGATGACATCTTTTCGCCGGTACGGGCCGCCCTGTGAAGTTCTTGTCGTTTCGGCGTTGGCGAGGTTTTCGGTGAGGACTTCGGCGCGGCGCCGCTGGGCTTCCAGGCCCGATGCGCTGACCGAAAGCAGGTGGAAGAGGCTCATTAGCCACGTCCTTCCTGGAGCGCCGAGCGAATGGCCCGGAACTTCCCTTTCGCCATCATGCTAACTAGTTGAAAACGCATGGCGTTTTCCGCTAGGAGCCGAGTCTCCCGCTCCAGGCTGACATTGTTGCCGTCGTTGCGAAATTCCAGTCCTTCGGGCTCCTGAATGGAGGCTTGCTGCCCCTTGGCGAGGGTCAGAAACTCGTGCTGGAAATCGATGTCCTTGGTGGTATACCCGGGTGTCTCGGCATTGGCGAGATTGGACGCCACCAGCTTCTGGCGCGTACTCAGCAGGTCCAGGTAGTGTTCTTGTTTAGCGGCGATACGGTCCAACATGCCTATTGCTAAGCATGTTGGGCGCCAAAGGTTAGGGGCGTTCGGCGACGATCAAGTGCGAGGCGCGCCGGCCAGTGCCGTAACCCATTGAAAATCCAAGTGGTTTCACGCGTCCAGGTTCCTCGAAAGCGTCCCGCATATCGTTCTGATACTGCGCCTGGAAGGGCCGGTCCGGGCGGCCGTAGTTCCCGTACAACCGGACTTTGAACCCCTTCTTTGTCAGAATCTGGTACCGGATGCCGGTGTCGTCCTGCACGATCTGTTTCGAATTGGCGACGATATAGTCCCGGAGGGTAACGAATTCCTTCCAGTGGAGGAGGAAGGAAGCGCTCTTGATGAGCGTTTCCGGCTTGCCGAAGGTGTCTGTAAACGTCAAAAACGACGGATTTTTGACCAATCCGGGGCCTAAATCGAGCCTAAAATAGTACAATTTGCGCTGTTTTTGCTCCCCATCCTTGTGGTAGAGCACCTCCAACCCGTCGGGCCGGTCGCCCGGCTTGGCCTGCGCTTTTGGCAGTTCGATGAGTTTGCCGGCGTCGTCGATTGCCACATTTCGGACGTTTTCAATTGTATTGCCGGTTCGTGCGAGCAACATCAGGATAACCGGGAGGAGACCATCGACCAACTGGCCACGGAGCTGGCGGGACATTTCGCCGGTGACAAAAAAGCTGCGTTCAAACAGCGACGCTGAGCCCCGGCGAATGCCATCGAGTTGCTCTTCCAGGTCGGCGGCGGCGTATTCGGCCGGTTCCATGATGGTTCCAGGACGTTCCAGGCCGGCCAGGACATAGACCGAACCATTCGGATAGAACCCTTGCATGTAGACCACGTCGGGGCCGCTGAAGGGGTAAAAGATGAAATCGCTTTTGGCGGCGGCGCCGCCGAGTTCGCGTTCCTGGAACTCGCGGACGGGGAGCATCCGCTTGAGGTCGGCGGCTTTCCAGGCGGCGCTCATTTCGCTGGCGTATTTCTGCCACGCCGGATTTTTCTCGAATTCGGCGTAAGCGCTGCCCGGCGTGGAGGCCATGCCGGCCAGGAAACGCGCCGCGTCATTAAACTTCCGGTTCCCCGGCGACACGGTAGCCTTCACCGGTGGCGTTTCAGAGCCGCGCGAGCAACTCGTGATGGTGATGGCTAAAAGCGGAACAAAGACAAACGGTAGGAACAACTTACGAGCGGACGTACGGCCTCCCCAGCAACTCATTATGATAGCGTAAGATACTCGGGAACGCTAAATCGTTACCGGGCCCAGGGGGGATTTTTTGCCAGAACGGCCTTCGCTACCGGACATTCTGAGTGATGCGCGCCGGGGATGTAGCCGGTACTAAGCAGAAACTCACCTACTATCTCCCCGCCGGTGAAGCGGAAGGTCTGTTTGAACAGCCGGACCCAATCCGGTTTGGTTCGCGGATGGTGGCTATCCAGCCAGGCGCGGAAACCGCCATGCGTGGCGCGGATGGCTTGCAGGCGCCGGGCGTTTTCAATGGCGGCGGCCACCTTCAGCCGATTCCGAATGATGCCGGCGTCCGCCAAGAGGCGGGCGACTTCGGCGTCGCCGAAGGCGGCGACGGTATCGATATCGAAGCCCCGATAGGCTTGCGAAAAGCCGGCGCGCTTTTTAAGAATAGTCGCCCAACTCAAGCCGGCCTGATTGATTTCTAGCACCAGGCGCTCAAACAGAGCGGAATCGCTTTCCACTGGAAAGCCGTATTCGGTGTCGTGGTAGGGCCCATGCAAGGGGTCGCCGATGGCGACCCCGCAGTAGGTTCCCTGGAAGGTGCCGGTCATTAGAAGTAGAACCGGGCGCCCATTTGGATTTTCCGGGACGAACTCAACACCGTGTCACGGATACGGCCGAAGGTGGCGGAGGTGAAGGTTGCCGTCGGGAATCCGAAGGTGGGCGTGTTGGTCAGATTGGTAACGTCGGCGCGTATTTCCAGGTTGTACTTTTCCCCGAATTTGAGGTGTTTGGCGAAGGAGGTGTCGAAATTGACGAAACGGCTGCTTTCAAAGAAATTGCGGGCGGTGTTGCCGATGGCGCCGGGGGCCGGAATCGAAAACTTCGCGCGCTGGGCGTTGTCGAAGTAGAAGACGAAGCCGGAGGCAGGATCGGTAAGGGCGGCGCCATCCTTGCGGGTGCAACCGGTGCAATCGGCCAGGGAGTTCACGATATTGGAGGCTGTGTTCTGCCCGGAATAGACGGTGAAGGGGCGGCCCGAAGTAAGCGTGAAGATACCGGCCATACGCCAGCCTCCGACGATGTGGTTCAGCATGGTTCCGGCGCCGCCGGCGAAACGCTGGCCGCGGCCGAACGGGAGATCGTAACTGAACGTTGTCTTGAGGGCGTGCGTGCGGTCGAAGTCGCTGCGGCCGTAGTTCAATTTCCGGTTATTGATATCGAAGGGAGTGGACGAAGCGCTCTGGTTGGCGCCCCCGCTAACGACGGTGAAGGCCGGGTCGAAGCTGCGGGTGTCGAGCGATTTCGAGAACGTGTAGTTGGCGTTGACGAACAGGTTGGAGGAGAAGCGGCGCTCGACGAGGAACTCCAGGCCGTTGTAGGTGGAGAAGTCGTTTGAGTCAATGGTATTCACGGTGGAGAACTGCGGGAAGGGCCAGAAGAAATAGGGTCCGGCGCCTGAGAGGTCGGTGACGGATCGGCCGCCCTGGAGGCGGGCGGCGAAGTTGGCGGCCAGACCGCCGGCGTTATTGTTCGCCAGATCGTTGGGGAAGAGGCGGCGGATCATGCGGGAGGCGGTTTCGCCGGCGTTGATGCGGGAATCCCGGGCGAGGACATTATTTAGCAGCGCCGACTCGCCTCCCGCCTTGACTTCATTGAAACCCTGCAGGAAGCCGTTGCGGTAGATGTCGGCCTGGTTGGCGCCATAGGCACCCATGAGGCCATAGCCGCGGCGGCCGAAGTAGCTGACTTCGACCACCGTACCTTTGAAGACTTCGCGCTGGAGCGAGAGCGACCATTGGTTGGTGACGGCGGAGCGGAAGTTGGGATCGACCACAGTGATGCCGTTATTGCTGAAGGCGTCGGGTTGCGCGAGCGCGGCGGGCGAGACGGAGGGCGGCGCGATGGGCTGAAGACCCGCCAGCCGCCCGCCGGCCTGGCCGTAGGTCTGGTCCGAGATGCCGATGGTTTCTCCAGGCATGTTCGGGAAGATGGTGGAGGCGAAGAGGAATGTTGGAATACGATCGAAGGCGGTCCGGAAGTTGGAGCGGATGGATGTCTTGCCGGTGCCGAAAGGATCCCAGGCGACGCCGATGGAGGGGCCGAAGTTGTTCAGGTCGCTATCGTAGAGTTTGCCGTTGACCCATTTGGCGGTGGTGGTGGGAGCAGCGCCGGCGACGAGGGGCGAATCAGGACGGCGGATGCGGTCATCGGGATTGGAGGCGGCGAGTTTCGCTTCCCAGCGCAGTCCAAGATCGATGGTGAGGTTCTTCTTCACCTTCCAGGTGTCCTGTATATAGAGGTCATATTCGGGATAGTCGGTGACGAAGGCGAAGCGGCCGGGGACGAACTTACTGCCGTCGGAAACGAAGCCGACGGAGCGCTGGCCGACGCGGCCGAGCAGGAAGTTTATATTGGACTGGAGCGCCGGACGGTCGAAGGCGGTATTCATGTCGGCCGGGATGCCGAAGGCGACCGGATCGACCGGGTTGATCGTGGTCGAGAAATTGACCGCGGGGTTGGCGTTCAAACCGCCGACCGAGCCGCGGTCGTCGATCTGGCGCTGGAGGCGGACGTTGACGCCAAACTTGATGGCGTGGGCACCTTTGATCCAGGAGAAGTTGTCAACGATCTGCGCGGTTCGCACCTTGCGGTTGTTGCCGAAGGAGCGGTCCGTGAGAACGGTGACAGGAGCAGCGGTCAGCGAGTATTCGGTGAGCGAGGCGAGAGGCTGATCGAAGACAAAGCCGAAGCTGTTGAATCCGATGACGAACTCATTGGTGACGGTGGGCGACGGATTGGTGCGCCAATTGACGGCCATGTTGCGAGGGGTGCGGGCGGTATTGACGAGGCAGGTGGCGCCGGGAAAGAGCGGCTGGCCGCCGTTGCCGCGATCGCAGTTGCTGTCCTGTTGGCCGAAGGCGTAGCGGATATAAATGGTGTTTTGATTATCGAAGATGTGATCGACTTTGGCGACGATATCGTGCTGGCGTTCAAACTGGGGCGCGGTGAAGTTGAAGCCGGCGGTGTTGAGGCCATCGCCGAAATCGAAGCGGTTGGGGAGCGGGGTTTGGGCGATGAGCGCGGCGATGGCTTTGTCCTGGCCGGCGCGGGCGGGGTCGCTGGTGAACATGTTGTAGCTTTTGACGACGGCCGCGTTGGTGGGATTGCCGGAGAAATCGACGCTGGCGTTGGCGACGCCGGCTGGGAGATTGCGCGTGCCATTGCTCATGTAGCGGAAGATGCCCTGGCGCGCCTGGGCGGTATAGACGGTCCGGGTGACGATGGCGGTTTCGAGCGCTTTCAAGCCCTGGCCGTTGGCGAAGAAAAAGGTCTTGTTCTTGATGATGGCGCCGCCGAGCGAGCCGCCGAAGATGTGCTGGACGAACTGCCGTTTGCCGACGTTGTTCAGATTGCTTTCCCATTCATTGGCGTTGAAGCGGGGGGTGCGGTAGAGCCAGAAACCGGAACCATGCAATTCGTTGGTACCGGACTTGGTGACCATGGCGACCTGGCCGCCGGAGTTGCGGCCGGAGTCGGCGGTGAAGTTGCCGGTGAGGACGCGGAATTCGGCGAGCATGTCCGGGTTGGCGCGCAACGGGGTGAAGTTGGAACCGCCCGCCGAGGATTCGTTGACGTCAATGCCGTCGAGCGTGAAGTTCCAGGCGCGGTCGCGCGCGCCGTGGATGTGGACGCCGCCGCCGGTATTGGCGCCGGAACTGACTCCGGGCTGGATTTCCAGGAGTTGGAGGGGGTTGCGGCCGCGGGTGCCGACGATGGGAAGATCCTTGATGGTCTTTTCTTCCAGTAGCTGACCATGGTTGCCGGAGGTGGAGGTTTGGACGACTTCGGCGGCGCCGGAGACTTCGACAACTTCGGTGACCGTGCCAAGCTGGAGGGTCAAATTAATGGTGGTGGGTTGTCCGATCGTGACTCGGTTGCCTTTGGCGGAGTACTTGCGAAAGCCGCTGGCTTCGACGGTGAGGTTATACAGGCCGGGCTGGATGGATTCAAAGGTATAGGCGCCATTGGAGCCCGTGATCGTGTTGAACGCCGCAGCGGTGCCCTCATTCGTAAGCGTGACGTTGGCGTTGGCCACGGCGGCGCCGCTGGAATCGGTGACAAGTCCCAGCAGGCGAGACGTGGTTCCTTGCGAAAGCGCGGGTACGGAGGAGAGACATAAGGCGACGAGCGTCGCGACAACCCTAAAAGACATTTTTCAAGTTTAACAAAGGCATTCCGGCGGCTTACGATGGTTGGGTATGCTCGTATTGGCCTCTCAATCGCCCCGGCGCCGGGAACTGCTCGAACGCGCGGGCATCGTTTTCACGGTTCGAACCGCCGCGATCGATGAATCGGTGCAGGAGGGCGAACAGGCGCAGCAGTATGTGCGGCGGCTGGCGGCACGAAAGGCGATGGCGGTGGTGCGAGGCGAGGGGGAGTGCGTGCTGGCGGCGGACACGACGGTAGTGGTTGACGGGGCGATTTTGGGAAAACCGGAAGACGCGGCGGACGCGGCACGGATGCTGCGGCTATTGGCCGGGCGGTCGCATGAGGTGATAACTGGGATCTGCCTGCGATACCGCCAGGAGTTGATGATCGACGCGGCGGTGACGGTGGTCCATTTCGGGGCGATGCGCGAGCGGGAGATTGCCGACTACGTGGCGACCGGGGAGCCAATGGACAAGGCGGGCGCGTATGGAATCCAAGGGGTGGCGTCGCGCTACGTCAGCCGGATTGAGGGCTGCTACTTCAATGTCGTGGGCCTGCCGGTGGAACTGGTGTGGCGGTACCTGGGCCGTCTGGGTTTGCGTTAGATTTTCGATTTCGGGTAGCGGGCGCGGAGCCAGTCGACAAAATCATCGGGGCAGGGCATGGTGGATAGCCGGCTGTTCCGAACGAGGTCGAAGGAGGCGAAGAGGTTGGATTCCTTTATGGTCCGGAGCGAAGTGGGTGGGTCGAGGGGGGCAACAAAGGACATGTCCACGACCCAGGACTTCGAATTTTTGGGGTCAAGGCGGGGCGAAGAGGCGACTTTGGCCAAGCCAACGACAGCGGAATCGCCCATCGAGTGGTAGAGAAACACCTTATCGCCTTTGCGCATCGTAGAGATGTGGCGGGCGGCGAGGGGGTTTGTGACGCCGTCCCAGACGGTATTCTTGTCGCGGGCGAAGTCAGAGACGGAGTAGGTTTCGGGGTCGGTTTTTGCGAGGAAGTAGGCCATGAGAGATTGCAGTACTAGCGCGAGGGCATATACCGTACTGAGTACAGAATGCACAATCACCCTAGTGAGATACAATAAAATGTCGATAATAGCCTTGGGAGAACCATGGCCATTCAGGATTGGGCCAGGGGAAAAATGATGGACGGAGAGAACAAAAAGATGCGGAGCTCGATGAGCAAGTTCTTCATTTTGATTGTCTTAGGCTGTATTTTCGCGACAAGCGGGTGGAGCCAGGAAAAGAAACAGACCACCGAACCGGTAAAGCCGGCGAATCCCCAGGCGGAACTACCGTCGCCGGACACACCAGCGGCGCCAGTCGATCCGAAGACGTACCGGATTGGGCCTGAAGACATCGTATCGATCATGGTTTGGCGAGAAAAGGAGATGTCGGGGATGTTTGTGGTTCGGCCTGACGGACGGATTACGCTGCCATTGGCTGGGGAGATGATGGTGTCGGAGTTGACTCCGGAGCAGGTGCAGGCGAAGGTGGTGGAGCTGTATTCGAAGTACATCAACAAACCGGAAGTAAGCGTTTCGCTGGCGCGGGTGGGGAGCAAGAAATACTACCTGGTGGGGCAAGTCAACCGGACGGGAATGTTCCCGCTGGTGGTGCCGACGACGGTTCTGGAGGCGATAAACTCCGCCGGGGGGTTCCAGGAGTTCGCCAACCGCAAGAAGGTGTACATTCTGCGGGGAGATAAGCGGATCCGGTTCAACTACGACGAAGTGATCAAGGGCAAGAACATGTCGCAAAACATTCAGGTGGAAAACGGGGATCACATCATCGTCCAGTAGGGCGGAGCGATTAGGGAATCCGGTGGTCACCCCTGGCGGGTGAGGCGATGGTTAGTGGAAAGAGCAGGAGTTTGGATGCAGGCAATAGACAATTTTGAGGTTTCCCGGCGCGCGCCGGACTTTGAAGATTTTGTAGACATGGCGCGGCGCCACAAGACGTGGATCTTCGGGCCGTTGTGGGCGGGGATCGTTATTTCGACGGTAGTCGCGTTTTTGTGGCCGGACACGTATGTATCTTCTGCGCTGATTCGAATCACTTCTTCGCAGGTTCCGGACCGGTATGTGCAGGCAAACCTCAATCAAGTTCTTTCGGAGCGGATCTCGGCAATCGCGCAGGGCGTATTGAGCCGCAGCACGCTGACGAACATCATTCAAACCCATGATCTGTATCCTCGCGAGCGGCGGCGGCTGCCAATGGAAGACATCATTGAGCAGATGCGTAACAAGCACATCAAGATTGGCGTTGTGAACGTGCAGCAGGGTGGGAAGAGCGTGGGGGCATTCCCGATTTCGTTTCAGTACGAAAGCCGGATGCTGGCGCAGAAAGTGACGGCGGATATCGTAAGCCGGCTCATCAATGAAAATGAGCGGGAGACGATCATGATCAGCCAGACGACGACGGACTTTCTGACGACGGAAGTGGAGAAGGCCAAACAGCGTCTGGATGAGATTGAAGCCAAACTGGCGGATTTCAAGATTCGTAATGTGGGAACGCTGCCGGATGACCAAGGTGTGAACTTCGCGGCGATGAATTCTCTGGATCAGCGGATTAGCCAGTTGAACGCGTCGATTAGCCGAGTGAACCAGGAAAAGCTTTTGATGGAGTCCAATCTGCGCATTCTGCGAGAGCAGTTGGCGAAAGCGATGGAACAGGCGGCGGTGGTGCCAACTGATCCGGTAAAGGCACAGATGAAGAATGAAGAGTTGGCGCAGAAGAACCGGGAGATCGCGGCCGGCGAGCAGGCCTTGACGCAGTATAAGGAGATGTACACGGACTCGCACCCGGAGATTCGCCGGATCGTAGCCAGCTTGGCCGTACTGCGGCGGCAGCGCGACGAGTTGGTGCGGCTGGATAAGGAAGCGCGGGAAGAAGAGGCGCACAAGGCGGCGCAGGCGGAAAAATCGAAAGCGCCACGGCGTGTCCAGACGACCAAGGAGATGCAGGTCCTGGATGGCAATATCAAACAGATGGAATCTGTGATCCAGGCCAAGACGATGGAATTGCAGGACCTATCGTCGGAGATCAAGCGGACGACGCAGCAGGCGCAATCCTATCAGAGCCGGATTACCTCGGCGCCGTTGTCGAGCCAGGGCTACGCGTTGCTGAACCGGGATTACGAACAGGCGAAACTGACGTACAACTCGCTGAAGATGAAGCAGGACGATTCGGCGCGAGGAACGGCGATTATCCGCAACAAGCAGGGCGAAACGTTGGAACTGCTGGACCAGGCATCGCTGCCAGTGACGCCGTCGGAGCCGAAGCGTGAATTGATAGTCGCCGGGGGCGCGGCAATCGGGTTGTTGCTGGGGTTTCTGCTGGTAGGAATCCGGGAGATGAAAGACACGACGCTGAAGAACCTGAAGGATGTGCGCGCCTACACACAATTGACCGTGCTGGGATGCGTGCCGTTGCTGGAAGGCGACATTGTGGTGAAGCGACGGAAGCGAGTGAGTCTGCTCGGGTGGTCGACGGCGATTGTGCTGGGAGTTTTGGTGATGGGTGGATCCGTTGCCTATTATTTCGCGACCAATAGCTAGGTTGCTGGCTATGGCGCAAACAGGAAATGCAATAGGCGAGGTCGAAAATCATGAGTAAAGTTCACGAGGCATTACGACGGGCCGAGTTGACTGGCGGGGCCGTTCCGCCGGCAGCGCCAATGGGGGCGCCGCGAGGCGGTTCGCGAGGTCTGGCGGGCGCCGGACTTGGCACGCCCCAGGGCGCGCCGGCATACCGTTCCGTGGGGGTGTCCACTCCGACAAGTCTGTCGATGCAGGATGTGTTGGCTAAAGTGCAGGAGGTTCCGTTCCAGCCTTTGGCGAACGCCCATTTGCTGGATGCGACGCGTCCCAGTGAAGCGCCTGCCGAGGAGTTCCGGTCGCTACGCACGCGGTTGAACCATTTGCAGAGCCTGAGTCCGATTCACAACATTGTGGTCACCTCACCGTCGCCGGCGGAAGGGAAGTCGTTCACAGCGGTGAATCTAGCCCTGGCCGAAGCCCAGCTAACCGACAATTTGACGTTGCTTGCCGATTTCGATTTTCGCAGACCCATTGTTCACTCGATGTTTCAAGTGGACCGGAGTCCCGGGATCACCGACTATTTGATGGGCAAGGCGGAGTTGCACGAGATCATCAAGAAGATCGCGGGCACGAACCTGTACATCATGCCGGCCGGGGAAGCAGTATTGAATCCGTTGGAACTGCTGAATTTGAACGAAGTGAAGGTTCTCTTTGACCGGCTGCCGACGGTATTCAACTGGGTGGTTCTGGATACGCCGCCGCTGCTGTTTGCCGCCGACGCGAATCTTCTGTCGACGCTATGCCATGGAACGGTGCTCGTGGTGCGAATCGGAACGACGACGATTGATTCGGTGACGCGTGCGATGCAATCGTTGTGCGAGAACAATGTGCTGGGAATCGCTGTTAACGGAGCCCGCCGAGGCGAACTTTACAGCAAGTACACCTACTACCACTCCTACTACTATGCGGCGGAAAATGCCCGTGCTGAGGAGTTGCAAGCCGAGGCAGACGCCAAGAGCAGAACCGAGTAGGCCGGAGCCGGGGATTTTGCCGGGATATGCTAGTATAAGCGTTTTTCGATAATAACCCTTCATGGAAGCGGAACTACCTCCCCGCGAACACGAGCCAGAGGAGCAAGCTGGCCTAACCCCCGAGCCGCCGCCTATTTATCAAGAGGCGGACAGCCCGGCGGTGGCGCCGCCGCCGGTGTATATGGCTCCATTGCCAGGCCCGGTTCCGCGGTTGCTGGCCGGATTGGAGAGCGGAATCCTAGGAGCAGTGGTGATGATCGGCTGGTTTGCGTTGGATGCCGTACTGGAGCGTCAGTATTGGTGGGCGATGCTGAATCTATGGGGCGCCGGAGTGTACCACAACCGGGTCTTCTCGATGGGATTTGGCATGGCGACGCTGGCAGGGGTTTCCACGCACTTTTTTTTACATGGGGTGGGTGGCGCGATCTGGTCCCTGGCGGCGGCGCGGATGTCGAATTATTGGCTGCATCTGGCGGGGTCGCTGGTGGCCGCGGCCGTGTGGTACTCGGTGCTGATGTATGGCTTTTGGCCAGCGGTGGCGCCGGTTGTCAGCCGGATTTCGCCGATCCCGGCCACGCTATTGGCGTACCTTCTTTTCGGCGCGGCGCTGAGCCGGAATGCACGAAGGGCGCGACAATTGGACGCGGTTTGGGAAACGTAACAAATACGAAGTTTGAACCCGTTCCCCCGGATCAGGTAAACTGATTAGTTTGTGTGTCGAAACGTTCGAGTCTGCTCACCTGTGTGGAAACCGGGGGCTGGCCAGGCGCGTCACCAAGAGAGTCGCAGAGTGGAAAGGATCTACCGCTTAATGAAGCATGCCGGGCTCGAAAGCCTGCAACTTCTGACAGTATTGTGTCTCTGTATCGGAGCAGGATCACTCTATTGCCAGCAACCACCGGTTACACCTCCCAAACCCGCACCCGCGAAGCCGTCCACGCAGAATCCGTTTGAAACGGTTCCGCAGGCCGCCGAGCCGGTGAAGCCGGAGGCTCCAAAACCAACGCCGGCCAAGCCCGGCACACCGCAATTGGAGACGCCCAAGGCTGCCGTTGAACCGGCTCCGGGGCAGGTGGAAGATGTTGTGGAGCTCGTGGAATTTCGCGGTGCGCGCCGCGTTCCACAGGACACTCTGCGCGCGATGATCTTGACGAAAAAGGGCGATAAACTCGACGAAGAAACCCTGCACCGGGACTTTATGTCGCTCTGGAACACGGGGCGTTTCGACGATATTACGTTGGAGCGGGAGGCGGGGCGCACGGGCTACATTCTCCGGTTTGTTGTGGTGGAACGCCGCATTGTACGGTCGATCAAATACGATGGCGCGAAGTCAGTGACTGTTTCCGAAATTCTGGACCGGTTCAAGGAGCGCCGTGTCGGCCTGACCGTGGAAGCGCAGTACGATCCGAATAAAGTGCAGCGGGCGGCGATTGTGCTGAAGGAATTTCTGGCGGAACGCGGACGGCAGTACGCGACGGTAGAGCCGGAGTTGCGTCAGATTCCGCCGTCGACGATGGAAGTGGTGTTCAAGGTGACGGAAGGGCCCAAAGTTAAGGTGGGCGATATCCGGATTGAAGGCAACAAGATCTTCAACGACCGCACGGTGATCCGCGCGATGAAGAATTTGCATCCCATCGGTGTACCGCGCTCGATCCTGTTGGAAAACATCTTCGCCAAGACATTTGATTCGTCCAAACTGGAAGAGGACAAGCAGCGCATTCAGAGCTTCTATCAGGAAAAGGGCTACTTTACTACTCGAGCGGGCGAGCACAAGGTGAACATCCGCGACACGGGCGGTAAAGGGCTCACTATTCCATTGTTCAAGCCCAATAAACCAGGCAAGAAGGCTGATCTTACCATCAACATGGAAGAGAGCCGGCTGTACAAGCTGCAGACGCTGAATGCCGTGGGAATGAAGCTGTTCCGGACACCGGAGACGATTCTCTCCAACATCTTCCAGATGAAAGTTGGCGATACGTTCTCGACGGCAAAGCTGCGTAAGGGGCTTGAGCAGATCCGCAAGCTGTACGGAGAGTTCGGCTACATCGATATGGTGCCAGAACCGGACATCAATCCTGTGACTGGAACCGACAAGGTAGACTTCACGTTGAACGTGGACGAAGGCAAGCAGTTCTTTGTGCGCCGTATCGATTTCTCCGGAAACACAACAACGCGTGACAAAGTGATCCGCCGTGAAATTCTGGTGGACGAAGGCGACATGTTCTCCACGCGGCTATGGGAACTTAGCATCCTGCGGCTAAACCAGCTAGGGTATTTTGAAGCGTTGAAGGAAGGCGAAGCGGCCGAAATCAAGCGCGATACCCGGACCAATACAGTGGACATTACGCTTAAGGTGAAGGAGCGCGGGAAGAACTCCGTGCAACTCTCCGGCGGCGTCAGCGGTATCGCGGGCAGCTTTGTGGCCTTCGGGTATTCGACGAACAACTTTCTGGGCCTGGGCGAGACGTTGGGAATCAATAGCCAACTTGGCGACCGTATTCGCGACGTGACGTTCAGCTTCACGGAGCCATACCTGCTGGACCGGCCGATTCAGACCGGATTTACGGTCTACATGCAGCGGTTCAACTACGATCAGGCGCGCGAAGTGTCGCTATTGAGCGGACGCAATCTGATTCCGTTGTATCAGCAGTTGGGCACGAACAACTTGTTGAATTACGTGTCCAACGGGCGTGGATTCACGGTTTTCGCTTCCGGGCAGTTCCGCCGCACGTTCGCACGCTGGACGATGAGCTACGGCTACGACGTTTCAAAGATCCAGACTTTGACTGAATCGAGCACGCAGTATTTCCAATACGTCAACTTCCAGGGCCTTGGCGGTCCGAACCAGTTGAGCGGCATCCGGACCAGCAAAATTGTTCCTTCGTTCCAGTACAATACCGTGGATCATCCAATCACTCCGAGCCGAGGCAAGAGTCTGTTCTTCTCGACGACGTTTGCGGGAAGCTTCCTGGGCGGCAACGTGAATCTGATCGAACCGACGATCAGCCATACCATGTTCCGGGCGGGCCTGAAGAAAGGGCACGTAATCGGCTACCGGTTGCTGGGCCGGCTGGTGGCAGGATATGGGGGCAAGACGGCGCCGCCGTTCAACCGCGTCTATATGGGTGGTGAGAACGACGTGCGCGGGTTCCAGATTTGGGGCGTTAGCCCGATGGCCTACATCGCCTCGGAAGCGGCGGTGCCGGTGCTGAATGATGACGGATCGGCGAGGCAACAGCGCGTACTGCAGTCCGATGGCACATTTACGTTCTCGCCGGTGACCCAGAACATTCCCACCTATCAGTTGATCTTTCCCGGCGGCGACACGCAGGGTGTGGCTAACTTCGAGTATCGGATTCCGATCTTCGGACCGGTGACGTTGGCCGCCTTTTTCGACGCTGGTTTGAACAAGATGTCTCTGCGGAGCCAACTGAAAATGAATCAGGACCGCGTCGACTCGTTGAATTTCTCTCATCCGTCGGCGGGGTTCGACAACCGCGTGCTGGTGGCGCCTGGGACGGAAAAACTTCGCACGTCCACCGGTCTGGAAATGCAAATTATGATGCCCGTGGTGAACGCGCCGTTCCGGTTCTATTGGGCCTATAATCCGACAATCGTTCGCGAGTTCCTCCAGCCGCCGGTGGTTTTGGATCGCTCGTCGTTCCCAAACCAATCGACATTCGTCAACTCGGTCGCTACGTGGGGCCAGTCGACGCCGTTCTTCGAACAACGGAGAACATTCCGTTTCACGATCAGCCGCACGTTTTAGCGTCGCGGTAACTTTAGTACAATATTTCCACCGACCTCAGGAGTCTCCCACAGTGAATCGAATGAAGCTCTGGATGCCGGCACTGCTTGCCGGCGCCGCCCTCAGCCTGCCCGCGCAGTCGCCCACGAAGATCGCGATCATCCATCTGCAGAACGCCATCATCGGCACGAAGGATGGACAGAAAGCCGCCAAGGAACTGGAAACGCGATTTATGCCAAAGCGGCAGGAAATCGAAAAACGGCAGGGGGAGATTCAGGCGTTGCAGCAGCAGCTTCGTGCCAGTTCCAACACGGCCAGCGAAGAACAGAAGAACAAACTGATGCGCGACATCGACGTTAAGCAGAAGGCTCTGCAGCGCGATGGCGAGGACGCCTCGGCTGAACTCGACCAGGAGCAGCAGAAGCTATTCCAGGAGATCGGCGGAAAGGTGATGGCGGTGATCGACAAGTACGCCAGCGATAACGGTTTCGCGGTGGTGATCGATGTCAGCGCGCAGTCGAGCCCGGTGCTGTACGCTTCGACGTCGGTGGATATCACTCGTCAAGTGGTGGAGACCTACGACAAGAATGCGCCTAGCGGGGCCGCTGCTCCCGCGGCGCCCGCCCCGGCCAAGCCGAAACCGGCGCCAGTGAAATAGAATTCGTCCCGCAAGCGAATGAAGAGGGGGAGGGCCGCCAAGCCTTCCCCCCTTTCCTTTTTTGGGGGTGAGGCGCGAAACTGAATTGGAACTGGGTGTGGGTGACGCGTCGTGCGCCCACCTTTTTTTCCGGTATGCGGAGGCGGGTTTCACAGCCCGTTTACCAATGGATGAAGTCGAACGCTGGGACGGGTGGACCGGACCACGAGCCAGCGAACGCAGAGTGCGCACCTCACGATGATCTGTTTCCGAAGTGCCTTGACTCCACTTCGAAGTTGGCGTCACATAGACCAGCAACGCCGCCGGCAGGGCCGTATGGCGCAAGGTGTGACATGTCGTCTTCTCCGGGGATGCGGACCAGTGCGGGAAGGGGGCGCGTTGAAGTGGCACCGCCGCGCCGGGACTCGGGTTGACCATTGTGGGGGTGGGGATGCCGCGCGTCTTGGGACACGTTGAAACGGGTCCCGCCGGGATTTTGTGTTGTATGGGGGATTTTCCGGCGCGCGGGTTGTGGCGGGGGGACAGACCAGCGATTTACCCGCGGCTGGGCGCGTTCTGAATCGTCGCGAAGCGGAGGCTTCGGGGTGGTTAGCCGACATCATCGCCGCCGGAGGCGGCCATGCGGATCCGATGATTTGTATGGCCGGCTTGGTGATCGCGCGGCGTTTCCGGAGACGGGGCCCGGCGCGGGTGGCGCCTCCAGGCGGAATGACTAGAAGCCGCTCGGCTTCACCCAGAAACTCTCTTTCCAAACACCGCCAGGAGCGATGGACTGCAACTCCTTGTACTTGCCCTCATGGGCCAAGTTCATGGAGTTTGTGACGCCGGTCATCGGTTCAAAACAGATGAAATCGCGGTTCGGGCCGGCCGGCGCGTAGACGACGGCCACCGGGAATTTGGGCCCGTAAATCACCGATACCTTCTGCTGCTTGCCCTGGACGGAAAACTCGGCGCGACCGTTCGAATCGCGCACCAGGCCGGTAAACACATCATCAAGCTGCGTGGCCGCAAGCACATGCGGGTCGGCGTAGGGGTTCGGCCTGGTCTCGCCGGTTGGAGTGAGCTTGCCGTTGAGCGTTACGTGCAACTTCGCGGGAAGGGTCAACTTCCATTCGGCGCGCGGGGCGTCATGAACCCGGAAATAAGGGTGATAGCCGATAATGAGCGGCATCTTTTCGAAGGACAGGTTGGTGACCTCGGTCTCGACTTCCAGCACCCCGCCGGAAAGACGATAGGTCATGTCGATGGTGTGCGCGAAGGGGAACTGCGCCATGTATTGGGGCAGACGGAAGAATTCCAGGCGGCTGGTAACCCAGGCACTGTTGGCGTCGGCGCCGATGCCGATCATCTTCCACTCATTGCTGAAGTTCACCAGACCATGAATCGGCAACTGATTGCCGTCGGACCGGTAGTTTTTCAACTCGGGATTGAGCAGATACTTCTTCCCGTTGGCGAAGAAGGCGTGCTGGTCCAAACGGTTGGCCCACGGGGCAAGAAAGGGGTTGCCGAGCAAGGTGGGCTTGGCCTTGAAATCGGCCAGTTTCTGGTAGGGAGACCAAAAGACATCCTTCCCCTTCACCAACATGCGAAAGGCGTTATTGCCAAGGGAGGGGACGATGGAGACGGTGACGTCGTTGGAGTTGTCGCGGAGCGTTAACGTACCAATGCCGTCTTCAGTGGTGGGGCGCGCTTCGTATTGCGCGGCTTCGGTGAGAGCAGTCATAGCTAAAAGGGCAGGGAATAGGAGAGAGAGTTTCACTAGTCTTTTCGATCCCGCAGGTCAAGTTCCGTGTCCTCCTGGCAGCACCAGCAGACGCCGGGGGTGCGGGTGCGGATGGCACAGATGTCGCACCAGTATGTCACATAGAGGCGCTTGCCGCCGCGATGGACGAACAACGGATTTTCGTGGATGGGCGCGGCTTGAAAGACGCCGTTGGCGTCCCGACGCCCCACCACTTCAAAGTCGCTGCCGATGACGCGTTTGTCGGCGAGGACGCCGCGGACCTGCTCATCGCCGTCGATCACGACGCGTCGGCCATCGGCGGTTTCAAGCGCCGGCGGCGGTCCCGCGAGTAGCCGGCCGCGAACGGCGGCGGCGGATTCGGCGGACCACCCATAGGCGGCGGGAAGGAGGAGCAGGCATCGGCGGCGCACGCTTTCATTGTAGCCGCTGGCACCGCGGGTAACCCACGGGCCGACGGGTGATACAATCTGGGGAAGATGCCGCGCCGTGTCGCGATTTTTGTTACTTGTATCGTTGATCAACTTTTTCCGAAGGCTGGAATGGCGATGGTGGACGTCTTGGAACGCCTGGGCTTCACGGTTGAGTTTCGGCGTGAGCAAACTTGCTGCGCCCAGCCGGCGTTCAACAGCGGGTACCACACCGAGGCGCGAACGGTGGCGGCGCATTTTCTGGATACGTTCGGCGACGCGGACACAATCGTTGTGCCTTCGGGCAGTTGCACATCGATGATCACGCATCATTACGCCGAACTCTTCGCCGGGGACGCCAAACGCCAGCAGCAGGTGCGGGAGTTGACGCCGCGGGTGTTTGAGTTCTCCCAGTTCCTAGTGGATGTGGCGCAGTTTGACGATTTGGGGGCAAGTTTTCCCCACAAGGTGACTTACCACGACTCCTGCCACGCGCTGCGCGAACTGGGACTGAAAGACGCCCCTCGGCGGTTGCTCGGCAAGGTACGGGGATTGGAACTGGTGGAGATGGGCGCGGCGGAGGAGTGCTGCGGATTCGGCGGGCTGTTCAGTGTGAAGTTCGCGCCGATTTCAGGGGCAATGGCGCGGACCAAGGTCGAATCCATTGTGGCCACCGGGGCGACGCATGTGGTTTCGGTGGATTCGAGTTGCCTGATGCAACTGCGCGGCGCGTTGGCGCGGGCCGGGCATAGGATTGAGACAGTTCACCTGGCGGAGGTCCTCGCTTCGCGAGGGTGAGAAGCGAATGCGAGTTCCTGAAGCCGCCATCCGCAAAACGCTCGCCGATGCCAATCTGCAGTTGGCAATCTATACGAATACGGGCCGGTTCAAGGAAAACCGAAGCAAAGCGGTGGCGGCGGAGGTGCTGCCGGAATATCAGGAATTGCGGACACGGGCGGCGGCGATTAAGCGGCACACGCTGGATTTTCTGGATGTGTATCTGTTGCAGTTTGAAAGTGCTGTGGAGGCGCATGGGGGGAAGGTCATCTGGGCGTCGACGGGCGAGGAAGCCGCCGATTTCATTCTAAAGCTGGCCAAGGAGCGGGCTGCGAGTTTGATTGTGAAATCGAAGTCGATGACGAGCGAAGAGATCGACTTGAACGAGCGGCTGGCGCATCATGAACTGGAGGCGGTGGAGACGGACCTGGGTGAGTACATCCTGCAACTGGCGGGGCAGAAACCGTTTCATATCGTGGCGCCGGCGATCCACATGACACGCAACGATGTGGCCGATGTCTTTACGGAGAAGCTGGGAATTGAGCGGGACACGGTGATCGAGAACCAGGCGATGACGGCGCGGCGGGTATTGCGGGAGAAATTTCTGGCGGCGGGAATCGGGGTGACGGGCGCGAACTTTCTGGCGGCGGACGCGGGCGCGGTGGTGATTGTCGAAAACGAAGGGAACGCGCGGCTGAGCCACTCGGCACCCCCGGTGCATGTGGCGATCGCGGGAATTGAGAAACTGATTCCGCGCGTGCGGGACCTGGGCGTGTTCCTGGACCTGTTGGGGCGAAGCGCCAGCGGGCAGGCGTTGACAAGTTACACGTCGATTGTGAGCGGGCCGAAGCGCGCCGGAGAATTGGACGGGCCAGAAGAGTTCTACGTGGTACTGCTGGACGCGGGACGGACCAAACTGCTGGCGGATAAAGAGAAGCGGGAATCGCTGCAGTGCATCCGATGCGGGGCGTGTTTGAACGCCTGTCCGGTGTACCGGAAAATTGGCGGACACAACTACCCGTGGGTGTATTCGGGGCCTATCGGAAAAGTAATTACGCCGCAGTTCCAGGGCCGGGGGAAGGACCCGTGGCTTCCATTTGCCTCCAGCCTGTGCGGCGCGTGCGCGGAGGTATGCCCGGTGAAGATCGACATTCCCGGGCTGTTGCTGCAACTGCGGCGGGAGGCGGTGGCGGCCGACCCGGCGGACCGGTTGCTGTTCCGGGCCTGGGCGTGGCTGATGACCCGTCCGGCGATGTATGGAATGCTGGCGCGGATTGGGCTCCGGTTTTCCGGAGTGGAGATGGGGCCATTGGCGGCTTGGCGGGCGGAGCGGGATTTCCCCGCAGTGCCCGAAAAATCGTTTCGGGCGCTGTGGAAGGAACGGAAGAAATAGCGATGGATTCCCGGGAAGCGATACTGGAGCGGGTGCGTGCCGGATTGGGCCGGAAACTGGGACAGAAACCGCTGCCCCCGCCGGAGCCACTGCTGCGCATTGACACGCTGGGGGCGAGCGGGCGGCTGGAGTTGTTCCGGCGGAAGCTGATGGGAACGCTTACCGTAGCGGCGGACGCGGCGGTAGCGGGGCGTGCGGTGGCGGACCTGTTGAACGGAAGGGAGGCCGTGGCCAGCGGACATCCGTTTTTAGAACGGTGCGGGATACGAAGTATGGCGCGAGTTTTTACCGATCCGGCGGAATTGCGTAACGCCTGCGCGACGGCGGGCGTCGGAATAACAAGTGCCTACTGTCTTCTGGCCGAGACCGGAACGATTGTGCTGCGCGCCACTCCGGAGGAGCCCCGCTTGCCCTCCCTGCTGCCGCCGGTACATATTGCGGTGGTCCCGGAGGAGAGGCTACTGACGAATCTGGACGAGATGCTTTCGATGACTCCAAGGCCAGTGGACGATGCCAGCGCGATGGTCCTGATCAGCGGGCCGAGCCGGACGGGCGACATCGAGCAGTTTTTGGTGCGCGGGGTGCATGGGCCCGGGGAGATTCACGTTGTCATCGTCCAGGGAAAGCACCGGGATTCATGATTCGAATTTTGTTTGTACTGCTTGCCATTCCCGTTTGGAGCCAAGCGCTGGAAATGGCGGTTGGCGGCGGCCAATCGAGACTGTCCAATACAGACCTGGGTGGCGCCACGGCCGATAATTACAGTTTGAAGGGCGGTTTCCGCGTTGTGATGCGGATGACTTTCAACTCCGGCGATTTCAAAGGGCACGAGACGGGGTACGCTTACAACCGGACGCAGTTGGTAACAAATGGAGGAGACGGAACCGCGACGCAGCAAGGGATGGCGATCCATCAGGGATTTTATAACTACCTGCTGTACCCAACGCGCGAAGGGACGCGCATTCGCCCCTTCGCCACCGGCGGAGTCCACTTCGCCAATTATGTGCCGCCGGGCGCGTCGGCAACCAGCGGAGGCGGGAGCACGAAGTTCGGCGTGAATTATGGCGGCGGCTTGAAGATCCGGGTATCGGAGCGGTTTATGCTCCGCTTTGACGCGCGGCAGTATACGAATCCAAAGCCGTTCGGCTTGTCGAACTCGCGCGGATGGATTCGAATGAACGAGTATTCGGCGTCGCTGGCTTTCGTGCTTTAGGCCGGTTGAATCGCGTCGCGCCGGTTGGCCGGAATCACGCCGAACACATCGGCTTCCGTACGGCGAGGATTAATGGGATCGTAGGCGACAAAGATGCGCCGGCCGACGGGCCAAGCTGCGAGTTGTGTGGCGGGCAATTCGGGGGATTTCCCTTCGTACCAGCGGCCGTCTGGCCCGCGAAAGGCATATGTGAACCGGCCAGCGGAACGGCCGGGCGCCAGCGTGGAATCGCGGACTTCCGTTTGCGTAATCTGACCATTGGAGAGCAGCCCAATACAGGCGACGGCGGCATGAAACTCCCGGCCAACCACCCAAGCGCCGATAAGGAACAAGAGCGCGCCGGCCACCGCGACCCCCCAATAGAGTAGCCGTTCGTTGTTGGCACTGACTATGTGGCCTAGTTCGGCGATCTGCGGGGATCGCAGATCGTAGACAACACTCACCTTTCCGACTTGCCGCAGGAGCGGTTCCTGTTGGCTGCCGACGGTGAACTGTTTGTGGAATCTGACACCGGTTTCATCCAGATAGTCAACATCAATCCGAATGTCGCCATCGACGGGGGCCAAATTGATGACCTTGCCCTCCGTCTCGCGGAGGTTTTCGACAAAAATACTGGCATCGCGAGCCAATAGCCATCCCTGCAGGCCGAGAAGCGCGCCGAGCAGAATCGGCACCAGTCCGCCAAGGAGAAGGCGACGGCTCGCGAGCATCCAGTAGTTGAGGAGAACAGCCATGGAGAAGACAGAGAAAATTCTATCTTCGCATGTAGCCAGACGGAACGGGACCGATAGTGCCCGTTGTATAAGGAACTAGTTGCTGCTGGCGGCGGCGCTTTCTTGGGCTTGTACGGCAGGACCTTCACTGTGGGCCAAACTTAGCATGAGACGTCGGCCCTCAAACTCCATCCCATTCAGAGCGTTAACAGCGGATTCGGCGTCTTCGGGGCGACTGAAATCGGCGAAGCCGAAGCCGCGCGATTTGCCCGTCACCCTGTGTTTGACAATAGCTACTCCCTCGGGAAAGATGGAGTGACTTGCAAACCAATTCCTAAGCTCGGCGTCTTGAGCAAGGAACGGCACGTTCCCTATGAAAACCTTCTTTGACATCGTTCTATCGGACCTCGTCTACCGATAAAAGTATCTTAATGAAAGAATCGTTATGGAGCAAGCAGTTTTATGAAACTTTTCATGGGTTTCTGGCGGGGCGGTCGATAAGGGTGATGAGATGGAAGCAAGCAGCTCATTGGATTCCTGGACGGCGGTGGTCTCGGAATCGTCGGGCACGTCAATAGACCGTTTGAGCAAGCTGATAGACTTTGGCAACCCGCCAGATTTCTACGAATTTGTGTGCAATCAGTGGGTTCGCCGGCAGGGCGGCGAAGCGGGACCGTGGGACCTGTTGATGGACGGGCAGATCATTCTGCGTGCTGTGGGGCATCCGACGGTTTTGAACTTGAAGCAGGCGGTAACGCTGACGCAGTTTGCTTTGCAGGCAGACACGCTATTTGATACGAAGCTTCTGCGGCGGTTGTTGGCGCATCGTTTGTGGCCGGAGGAAGTGCCGGCGGATGAAGTGATGCGAACCCTGGAGGTTCTGGAGACGCTGGAGGAGCCGCACCGGCTGTCGATGACGCTGTTAAAGTTTTCGAAGTTTCCGGACCGGAAGGTGCAATCGAAGGTAGCCAAGATACTGGGCCGATGTGTGGAGAGCTACGACGTGATGGAGGATCTATTCCAGAACCCGGACGCGCGTGTGCGCGCGAACCTGTTGGAGGGGCTGGGACGGCGGGAAGGGATTGAACCGTTCTTATCAATCATCGAACGGGCGACGAAGGATCAGAACACGCGTGTGTCTTCGATTGCATTGGCGCTTCGCGCGCGGCACGGACACACGGGCGCGACGGCGCTGATCCGGATGCGAAGCAATTCCAAGATGAACGACATTCGGCTGTCGGCGGAGTTCGCGCAAAAAATCGCGGCGGGCGAATGCACCAGCCGCGATCCCGAAACAGGCGAAATTTTGAACACGAAGGACTTGGCGGCGTTAGCGAGTAACGTCAATCCCGTTGGAGTTGTCGATGCCCAATCGGCTGTGGCTGCGCCCGTAGAGGAAGTAAACGGCGAGGCCAAGGCCCATCCAGATGAACAGCCGTAACCAATTCTCCATGCCGAGGCCGTACATCAGGTAGAGGTTCACGGCGATGCCGAGGACGGGGACCAAGGGAACGAGTGGGGTTCGGAACGGGCGGGGCAGGTTGGGGTTCGTTTTGCGCATCACAAGGATGCCGGCGCATACGAGGACGAAAGCGAACAGGGTACCGATGCTGGTGGCCTCACCCAATTTGGAAAGCGGCAGGAACGCCGACATCAAACTGACGAACAGCATGAAAAGCAGGTTGCTGCGCCACGGGGTCTGCCACTTGGGGTGAATGGCGGAGAAGAGCTTGGGCAGCAAGCCGTCGCGCGACATGCTGAAGAAGACGCGGCTTTGGCCAAGGAGCATGACCAAAATCACCGAAGTGTATCCGGCGATGATGGCGAATTTCACGAGTTTGCGGAGGAAAATGTAGGGTGTGCGGTCAATGGCGACAGCGACAGCGGCGGGGTCGTTGAGTTCCTTGTAGTTGACGATGCCGGTGAGCACGTAGCTGAACAGTATGTAGAGGATGGTGCAGACGAGCAGGGAGCCGATGATGCCGATGGGCATATCGCGCTGTGGTTTCATGGCCTCCTGCGCGGCGGTGGAAACGGCGTCGAAACCGATATAGGCGAAGAATATGATGCCGGCGCCGCGGACGATGCCGGTCCAGCCGAAGTTGCCGAATTCGCCGGTGACAGTTTCGGGAATCAGCGGGACGTGGTTAGCGGGGTTGACGTATGCCCAGCCGAAGCCGATGAACAGGATGATGACGGCGACTTTTACGACGACGATAATCGCATTGACCCGGGCCGATTCCTGAATACCAATCATGAGCAGCCAGGAGACCATGCAAACGATGAAGACCGCTGGAAGGTTAACGATCCCGCTGGCGATCATGGTGCCATCGGGCAGCGTAACACTTTCAAACGGGCCGGCGGCCCATTCCATGGGAAAGCTGATGCCGAAATCGCGAAGGAGGCTTACGACGTATCGAGACCAACTGGTGGCGACAGTGGCGGCGCCAACGGCGTATTCGAGCACCAGATCCCAGCCGATGATCCAGGCGAAAAGCTCGCCCATGGTGGCATAGGAATAGGTGTAGGCGGAACCGGCGACCGGGATCATGGTGGAAAACTCGCTATAGCAAAGTCCGGCGAAGGCGCAACCGATGGCGGCGACGACGAAGGAAAGCATGATGGCGGGACCGGCGTGGAGGGCGGCCGCGGGGCCGGTGAGCGAAAATAGCCCGGCGCCGATAATGGCGCCGATGCCGAGCGCGGTTAACTGCGCCGCCGATAGCGTTCGCTTCAGCTTATGCTCGCCGTCTTCGGATTCCGATAGAATCCGGCTCAGCGGCTTGGTCGCGAAAAGACTCATGCTTGGACCTCTCTCTTTTTCCAGACGAAATAGACCGGAATGCCCAATAGAACAATGAGCAATCCGGGCCAAGTGAAATTCGGTTTGTAGAGCAACAAAAGCAACTCGACGATGCCCGCCAGCAGGATGTAGGCGGCCGGCAGCACGGGGTAACCGAATGCGCGATAGGGACGCTCCATCTCTGGCCGGGTTCTACGCAGAACGAAAATCCCAACGATTGTCAGGATGTAGAAAAGCAAAACAGCGAATATAACATAGTCGAGGAGTTCGCTATAGCTGCCTGTGAGTGTTAGTACTCCCGCCCAGAGGGCTTGTATCCAGAGAGCGGTGACCGGGGTATGCGTGCTTGGGTCGAGCTTGGCGGCGGCGCGGAAGAAGAGTTTATCGAGCGCCATCGCGTAGAAAACGCGGGCGCCGGCCATGGTGAGGCCGTTGACGCAGCCAAACGTTGAGACCATGATGGCGGCGGCCATCATTTGGACGGCGCTATCGCCAAAGATACCGCGGGCAACGGCGGTGCCGACGCGATCTTCCGGCGCCGTCTGAATCGCTTCCAGCGGCAGCACCTGTAAGTAAACGTAGTTGCAGGCGAAGTAGAGCAGGGAAACGAGGCCGACTCCGAGAACCAGCGACAGCGGCAGATTGCGGCGCGGGTTGCGCATTTCGCCGGCCGTGAAGGTGACGTTGTTCCAGCTATCGGAACTGAAGAGCGACCCGACAAGGGCGACGCCGACGAGTTGGACCGTGCCCCAGCCCCAGTTGACACCATCGAAGGGGGCGATGAAGTTGCGGGCGACAGCGGCGCCGTTGCGGCCCCAGAACCAACCGGCGAAAATCAGGCCGAGGAGCGCTGCGGTTTTGGCGACTGTGAAGACGTTTTGAACCAGCGCGCCGGTGCGGACGCCGCGTGAGTTGACCCAGGTGAGCAGGACGATGAGCGCGATGGCAATGAGTTGTTGGGTTGAAAGGAACGGCAGAATTTTGTTGGCCGCGGAAACACCGGGCACGAAGACGCCGAGAAATTTGGCGAAGGCGACGGCGACGGCGGCGATGGTGCCGGTTTGGATCACCATGAAAAACGTCCAACCGTAGAGAAAGCCGTAGAGCGGGCCGAAGGCTTCGCGAAGATAGACGTATTGGCCGCCGGCATGGGGCATGGCGGCGGCCAGTTCGCCATAGCTGAGCGCGGCAATGAGCGTAAGCAATGCCGTGACCGCCCAACTGAGCAAGAGCAGGCCGGGGGATTGCACCTGGCGGCCGATATCGGCGGCGACAATGAAGACGCCGGAACCGATCATGGAGCCCATGACGATGGTGGTCGCGTCGAAGAGTCCAAGCGAGCGATTGAGTTCTACGCTGTCACTGCTTTGAGCCATTCCTGGGTCCTCTCCCGTATGCTTTGGCGGTCTGGCGACGGCGGGATGAGCCCGCTGATGACGGCCACCGAATCCGCGCCCGCAAGCAGTACCTGGCCCGCGTT
>JAEUQC010000053.1 GCA_016789905.1 Bryobacterales bacterium
CCCGGCCAGCGCCAGCCCCGTCAACGCATACGTCGCCGGTTCCGGTACCCCCGACGCGTTCACCGCCATGTTTGTCAGCGTCAGTTGCGGATCGGCCAACAGAAATGGTCCGGCCAGTTTCTCCTCCGGAACCAGCGACACCGCCCCAAACGCGAACGTGTTCACGCCAGCCAGCAACGTCACCGTCTCCGATCCAGAGTTCGCCCCCCCGGGCAGCCCGCGGCCATCAGGCACAATCAACTCCAGCACAGTCAGGTCGCCATTCAGTATGTAGAACAGCGCTCCCACGCCGCCCTCTTCAAACGAGCTCAGCCAGTCGAACGATAGCGTCCCCCCGCCCGGAACCGTGAATCCGGCAAACTGCACCGCCGACCCTTCCGTCAACAGATACCCGGAAGGAGCCACTCCCGTCAACGCCTGGTTCAAATACAGTTCCAGCACGTCCACTGCCACCGATCCGTCTCCCGGCGTCGCCGCGAACGACTGCGTCGCGAACACATTCGCGTTCCCGCACGAACTGGCCGTGCCATCCGTTACGCCCGCAATCGGAATCGACGCGTACGTGGAATCCGGGCATTGAATCACGCCGCCATGAGCGGCCAACCCACCCAAAGCCATGAGTATGAAAAGGGATGTTCTAAACATGAAATTCCAGTTTAGTACGCTCGTACTACGAAGAAACCGGGAACCCATGTCAAAAAGCACTCTAATCTACGGTTTAGGTACTATCCTTCCGATCCGCGACGGGGTGCGATCCGCAGCCGCCCGAAACCCTATCACATCTGCGCACGCTCCTCACCCGCCCGCGTCCTCGAACCCCAGAGCGTACCGTCCACGGCCGCCACACCCTCCAACCCGCAACGGGCTTCCTTCCGCAGCCGCCCGGCACAAAAAACACTGCCCGCGCCCGCCTCGCCCCAAAACGCGACAAGGGGCGGCCCGCAGCCGCCCCCCTTCATGTTCCGGATTGTGCGAACGGCTACGAACTCCGCGTCACCCAGCAATACCCGTGGCGCAGGATCGTCTGAATCTCCCCGCCCAGATTGAACAGCTTTACCTTCCGGCGTAGCCGCTGAATATGCACGTCCAGCGTGCGGGTGCGCACCCCGCCCGTATAGCCCCAGATCGTGCTCAGTAAATATTCGCGAGACAGGCACTGGCCCGCATGTTCGCGCAACATTTGCAGAAGCTCCGCTTCCTTCTTGGTCAGGTGGAGGGAGCCTGTGAACTCGGGAATAGCCATGGCAGTAGATAACATTGGGTACATCTCCTCACACTGTGTTACGGCGGAAACGTCCCAAAGGTTTCAAATTCTGCCACAGAAGATTTACGCCGCCGTCGTCGCCACCTCTTCCAACTCCATCCCCACCGGCGCCATTCCACATGCCCACACAAAGGAATGTTCCATCTGGTGACACGCAGCGTGGCTATACAATCGATGGAATACCGCCCCAGCCCACTCCGCCGTCGGGTTCCCCGTCAGCGCCATCATCGATTCCGCCGTCCGCTGCACACACCCCAGACAATCCCCACCCGTCACGTCGCACTCCTCAGGATAAAACCCGTTGGTCATCGCAGAACCCGTTTCCCGCTCCCCCCCTGCAAGGCGGCAGAAGCGTTTTGTTGTTGGATGTTACCTTTGTACAGTACTTTACACATGTGGCATAGGCCGCTGAGGGGGATTGGCTTAGGGTATTCTAGGGGTGCTTTTCCTCCCCCGCCTAGGGGTACTCAAATCGTACTAGTACTGACCAACAGCAGCACCCACTCTGCCACGCACACCGGCTTCCCCTGCCCTTCCGCCTCCACCGTCACCCGCCAAACAACTTCGATTCCGCCAGGCCTCGCTCCACACCCCGCCACCGCGAAGTGCCCCCGCAACCGGCTTCCAACTGGCACCGCCGCCGGAAACCGGACCTTGTTCAACCCATAGTTGATCGTCGCTCGCTGACCCAACTGCAACGAAACAGCTTCCGACGCCATTCGCGACAACAGACTCAACGTCAAAAACCCATGCGCGATCGTAGTACCCCATGGACTCTCCCCCCTCGCCCTCTCTGCGTCCACATGAATCCACTGCCGGTCACCGGATACTGACGCAAAGGAATCGATCAGCCCTTGCTCAATCGCTATCCACCCGCTGCTCGCCGCCACTTTCCCGCCCGCCAGCGACTGCAGCTCGTCCAAACTTGTAATGATTCGGCTCACCCTACTACAAATACCGCAACCAGACGGCGCTGCTGGTGCGTTTTTGACGCGTAAACCAAACGCACAACGGGTAGACAAGCGTCAAAACCGCCACCCAAATGGCATACACCCCCGCCAACCCGAAGCCATAGTCGGACGGTTTCGCCATCCGCCCCCACCCCGGCGCGTCCGTCAGCCAATCAGCGTTCCCATACGCCCACAACGCATAAAGCACCGCGAATCCGTGAATTAGGGGCAGATGGATCAAGTAAAAGAACAATGGCACCCGGCCAAACATCACCACGTGCCGCCATCCGCCCGAAACCGTGTCCGGCAACCGGCTCAACACCGCCAGCGCTGGACCTAGTGTCATCAAAATAAACAACAAGGATGGCGGATACTTCGACAGGTTCAGAAATGAATACACGCCATCCGCCCATGGCCGTGGATCGCCGTACCCATTGAACGCCCGAATCGTCACAAACAGCCCGGTCGCCACTACGCCCAAGCGCAAAATCAACTGCCGCCGCCGTTCATCATCCATCGCATATAACATCCCGAAACCATAGCCAGCAAAAAGGATAGCCATCCATGGCAGCAGCGGGTACTGCGGAAAAAACACGTAGCCAGGCGCTATCTCCATGTTCTTCCGGTCATGCAAAACCCGCCACAGCCACCACATCGGCCCAAATTGCTCCGCCCGCAGTCCATCCGTAAGGTTGTGCAGGAAGATAACCCCAACTCCTATCCCTCCCGCCACCGGCGCGGGCATTCGCCATCGCACCGCCAAGCCCAACACTGCCATCGACCACCCGATCGCCCAAATCACCTGCCCGACGCTGAAATGATAATTGAAGTTGAAGAACCACCCGAAGCATCGCACCCAAGTCAATTCGAGGAAAACCAGCCAAAGTCCCCGGCTAATAAGGAAATAGCTCAACTCCTCCGGCGTCTTTCGCCGCGCCTGCAGCCAGGCGCTCGTCCCGGCCAGAAACACGAAAACCGGCGCGCAGAAATGCGAAATCCATCGCGTCACAAACAGTGCCGGCCACGTCTTCGCCGCATCCATCGGGTCCACCGACAGGTCACCGAAAAAATCGCGCGTATGGTCCAGCGCCATCAGTAATATCACCACCCCGCGCAGCAGGTCGATCGAATCCAGACGTTTCGACTTCTCGCTCACGCGAACTGCTGGAAGAACTGCCAGGAGCGGATGGCGCATCGGTCCCATCGATATTCCTGCGCCTTCAAACGCCCGGCGGCTGCTACCGCCTCCGGAGAAATCAACAGCCTATCCAGCCCGTCCCGTATCTCCGACGGGCTCCGCGGATCGACATGCACCGCACCCGCCCCGGTAATCTCCGGAAGGCAGGAATTGTTCGAGGTCAACACCGGTACCCCAGCCGCCATCGCTTGCGCCACCGGGAAACCGAATCCTTCATATAGCGAAGGATAGGCGAAAACTGAAGCAGCCTTCGTCAACCCGGGTAGGTCGCGCTCCGGTACATAGCCAAGGTAGCGTACCCCCGGCAACCCGGATAGTATCCGCTGCGATGTCGTGCTCGCCGCCCACCCCATGGGACCGGCAAACACCAGATCCACGCCTTCCCGCACCGATTCCGGCAGCAACAAATAAGCGTCCAAAAGCGCGTCCAGATTTTTTCGAGGCTCAACCGTACCTATATGCAAAATGAAAGGCTTAACAAGCTTAAGCTGATGTTTCACTCGAAGCGCATCCGTCTCCGTTACCGAGAAATAGGCATCCGGGACGCCGGAGTGAATCGTAACAACTTTATCCGGGTTTAAACCGAGCACACGAATCGCGTCCTGCCTGGTGTTCTCGCTCACGGCGATCAGGCCATCGGCCTTGGTCAGGATCCTCTCGGCGAAGCGTTTGTCAGCCTTAATGTTGTCCGGTGTGTGAAATTCAGGTGTCAGCCAACAGGTCATGTCGTGAACGGTGGCGGTAAGTGCCATCCCCTTCACGCCCGCGTGGACTTGATTCGTGACGTGAAAGACATTAGCCTTCCCCGCCGCCAGCTTGCGGGTTAGCGCAATCCGGTTGGACGCCAGCAGCCAAACGATACGCGGCGCCGTGTGCGCCAGGCTCATCACGGACGATTCATGCGTGAGTGCGCCCACATTGCGGATAAACGGGTAGGCGGCGACCGAATGTTCACTGGAGTTTCGCTGCAAAGCGTGAATCCAATGGTAGAGGTAGTTTTTGACCCCCGCGCTGCGGAGCAATAACGGGGATGCGTCAACGGAGATGCGCATCGATGGTTGTAACCGGAGTTCTGTTATCCTACCGCATCTGACGCAGCAAAGCGCCTCTGCGGTCAAATTCAG
>JAEUQC010000181.1 GCA_016789905.1 Bryobacterales bacterium
CCAACGGCGTAAGTACAGTCGTAGCCACCTTCCCGGGCGAGGTGATCCGCGCCGCGAATGTCGGCGGTCCGTACCGGATCAAAGACGTAACGCTGATCTGCCTGGACTCCGAAGGCAATGAACGCAAGGCGGAATGGAAAAGCGGCGCCGTTTCCGGACCATACACCCCGGCCGCCTTCCGCGCCGGAACACCATCCTACAACTTACGCTACTTCCCGGTTTCCATCGCCGTTCCCTCCGGCGGTTCCGGTGCTGCGTCTGTACTGTCGGATCCCATTGAGTTCTTTGCCACGACGATTAACCTCCAGATCTCGGCCCCGCCGGGTTGGCAATTGACGTATCGCCCTGATGAGGATTTCCGGATTCTCCCCGACGGAGCGCTCGATCTCTCGTTCAATGTGCCCGCTGGGACTCGCGCAGGTACTTACTTCATCAACACACGCGGGCTCAACGGAGCGCCCGGTAAGGTGGCCGTCTTGCCGGTGAATGTAACCGGCGGGCCGGCTGCTCCTGCGTCCGCCGCCAACGTGTCCCAGGCAGTCTCTCTTACCCGTTTTGGCATTATCTATGATCGCTCCGCAGGCATTGCCCGAACAAGAGTAAGCGTAACTAACATCGACGCTCAACCTATTACCGGACCGGTCACGCTTGCCATCGGGAACCTTGTTGCCGGTACGGCACTTTCCAATGCCGTCGGCGCCTACAACGGCACTGCTTACGTCGCCTCGTTCGGCGGTCCGCTAAACCCAGGACAGACCGCGGTGTTCCCGCTCGAAATGTATCAGACGGCTTTTCCGAGTGCAATCAATTACAGTACCGCCGTCTACTCAGGATCCGTCCCGCCTTCGCCTCTAACCATAGCTTGCCCTGGCGCCAACGGAACGAGGCTCGTAAGCTATAGCTCCTCGATCCAATCGACCGGAGGTGTAACGCCCTATGCATTTAGCATAAGTCAGGGGGCCTTGCCGGTCGGGCTCACACTGAATAGCACTACCGGCGTCGTTTCCGGTACTCCGACGCAGTCACAAGTCTCTGCCTTTTCGATAAAAGTCGCCGACTCCGCGCAAACTGCCAATCAGACTGCCTCCGCTGATTGCTCAATTTCTGTTGCCCCTTGAGACCCTTCCGTCTACATTCTCGAATGACAAGTGAAAAAAACATTTGCATCCTTGCCAGCCTTCTGAGAAAATACTGCGAGCAAGAAGCCATCCGCATATTCCCCATTCGTCCGAAGGGTTTGGTCCCGAACGGTGCTCATGGCGCGGCTGGTGTTTAGCATTAGGAGATCGGTAGTGAGAGAAAAAGGTGTAGTGAAATGGTTCAACGCTGCGAAGGGCTATGGCTTCATCCAGCGTGCCAGCGGTGAGGACGTCTTCGTCCATTTTTCCGCCATTCAAATGAATGGTTACAAGACCCTCGACGAGGGCACGGAGGTGGAGTTCGAGGTCAAGACGGGCCCCAAGGGCTTGCAAGCCGAAAACGTCGGCCGCCCCTAACACCTGCTCGCCAGACGAGTTTATCGAAAGCCGCCCTCCCTGGGCGGCTTTCGTGTCTATAAAATAGGCCCAATGCTCTCCCGCCGACAGTTCCTCGCCGCCGCTGCCCTCCAGTCTTCCCCCCGCCCCAACATCGTCTTCCTCTGCTCCGACGATCATCACTACCAGTGCCTCGGCGCCAACGGCAACCCTTACATCGCCACGCCAAATCTCGATAAGCTCGCCGCCCGCGGCGTTAACTTCACCCAGGGCATCATCAGCACCCCGCAATGCGCCCCCAGCCGCGGCATTCTTCTCTCCGGCCTGGAAACCTACCAGTCCGGGCTCCTGTCCAACGGCGCCATCCGCTTCAAGCCCGGCCTCGGTCCCACCATCGTCGAACAGCTTCGCCGCGGCGGCTACGCCACCCACCTCGTCGGCAAATGGCACATCGACGATCTCCCCGCCGCTTGCGGCTTTTCCCACGCTCCTCTTTGGCTCCGCGGCGGTGGCAGCAAATACATTGATCCCGCACTCCGCCGCGGCCTCGACGGCAAAGACGAGCCCACCCCCGGCCACATCACTGAGCTCTTCTCTGACGCCGCCATCAACGTCATCCGCGCCGCCGCCGGCCCCTATCTCCTCTGGCTCACCTACAACGCTCCCCACTCGCCCTGGTCCGCCCCGGACCAGTTCCGCCCCAAAAATCCCCAACCCCCGCCCGGTCATCCCAAGGACGCCAAGTCCTTCGATTGGTCCACCTACTACGCCGTCATCAGCCATCTCGATGCGCACATCGGCCGCGTCCTCGCTGCCATCGAAGCCAAAGGCCAATGGAACAATACCCTCATCGTCTTCCTCGGTGACAACGGGTTCCTCTGCGGCACCAAAGGTCTCAACGGCAAGGTTCACCCGTGGGAGGAGTCCATTCGCGTGCCCTATATCGTCAGCGGCGGCCCCGTCAAAGCCCGCGGCGCCAATGCCGCCCCCGTCGCCAGTGTCAACCTCCCCGCCACCTTCCTCGATTACGCCGGCGTCACACCCGCCTATCCCCTCGCCGGCACTAGCCTCAAGCCCCTTCTCTCCAATCAACCCGCCAGCCACGAACACGCCTTCGCCTCCTGGGTCGATCCGCGCCCCGAAGCCCTTGCCATCAAACAGGCCGTCGAGCCATACCGCCTCGTCCGCACCCGTACCTACAAGTTCATCGCG
>JAEUQC010000190.1 GCA_016789905.1 Bryobacterales bacterium
AGCACCACGCGGCGAGGTTGCAGTACTGCCTGTAGCAGCGGGCCGTGAGTGAAGAAGTCCAGCGAATGGAGCTGGCCGCGAAGGCTTTCCCATTGACGATCAATGGTGTCGGCCTGAGTTTCCAAATACAACCGCTGCAGCGCTTCATCGAAGGAGCCTATCGCCTGCCGCTCGGTGATTCCTTCAAAGCACTGGAGCCGAATGAGCTCGGTCTGTGCTGCAGCAGCGAATGCTTGCGCCAGGAAGGTCTTCCCCGTGCCGGGTGGGCCCTCAATCAGAATGGGTTTCTGCATTTCCGTCGCAAGCCAGATGATCTGAATCAACACTGGGTCGGTCGCATAACCCGCTGCTCGAAGTCCGGTCGCTACTTCCTCAGGTCCTGAGAACATGGACACAGCGTAGAGCAGGATCCACGTTCCCCAAAGTCACCTGCACAGCACCAACTGTTACACTCCTCGGCCAGTAACTGGCACAGCGGCTCTTCTGCCATTCCTCACGCCCGACTTTAAGCCATCCCACAAAACAGCGCTCTGTTATGGTCAGCCATCCCATAAGCGCGTTAAACTCGCTCTGAAGAATCACAGTTGGCGATTAGATTGGTCCCATGACTCAGCAGGTTGCCCCCGCGTCTTTGGCCGACATTCTTCGTACCCGGCCTGCGATCACTTTGGAAGAACTCGCCTTCAAGACCCTGGCCCTACCCAACGAGCCGCACTTGTCCGAGGCGATCATCAAACGCCAACTGCCAGACGGAGGATGGTCCGAGCATGTTGCCGTACCGCTGCCCAACGCGTACAGCACTGGTCTTGCACTCCTTTCTCTGGCGCATTCAAGAAAGGCGAAGCCGACCAGTGTCGAAAACGGCTTTCGATGGCTTTCGAAAACTGTTGGTGTGGAGTCGCACTGGCTCTGGAAGTGGAAGTTTCGCTTCTTCGATACAAAGGTCCGGTTCGATCCCACGAAATCAGGCTGGCCATGGATTCCCGGCACTTTGAGTTGGGTGGCCCCGACGGCGATCTCGCTGCTTGCCCACGAGGCCTGGGGGCGAACCTCTCCTCGAACTGCAAACGCCAGAGAGATGCTGCTGGATCGCTGTTGTAAGGGGGGTGGCTGGAATGCCGGAAACGCAGAGTCCTTAGGGGTTGCATTGACTCCCCATCCAGACTTTACGGCGATGGCTGTGATGGCCCTGCATCACGAAAGGCTGTCGCACGCCGCCGTGCTGGCCTCCTCGCTGGATTACCTTTGGCGGTGCCTATCAACAGCGACTTCGGTTTACTCGCTGAGTCTCGGCGTCATCGCGTTGAGGGCCTACGCTGACCCAAGAGCCGGCCGCTTGAATCAACGGCTGGCTGGTGCCGTCGTGAAAGTGCTCCCGAATCTTGCCACCCGTGAACTTGCATTGGCCAAGATCGCTATTGGGTCAGATGGTTTTGGAGCGAACAAACCATGAACCGGCGGAACTTGCTCTCTGCTGGCGCGCTCGCGACGACAGCCGCGATCTCCTTGCATCAGCAATGGAGGTCCTCGGTTCCATTCCGGCGAAAGGCCAAATCCAAGGTGGCGATTCTGAAATGCGCAAGTTATGAATCCGCCCACAAGGTAGTGGATGAGGGACTCCGCCTCATCGAACCGGCCGTCAAAGGGAAAAGCGTACTCCTCAAGCCGAACTTGGTCGAGTACTCGCCCGACACCTGCATCAACACCCATCCCACGGTCATTGCTGCCGCGGCCGATTCGTTGTACCGGTTGGGGGCGGCGGCGGTAGTCGTTGCCGAAGGCCCAGGCCACGTTCGCGACACGGAAATGCTGATCGAAGAGTGCGGCCTGAAGAAGTTGCTGAAAGAAGTCGGGCGGACGCGGTTTGTCGACCTCAACTTCGACACTCCGAGCCGAGTGAAGACAACAACCTCCCTCACGACCCTCACAGAACTATGGCTACCAAACACCCTGCTTTCGGCCGACGTTGTGATCTCGATGCCAAAGATCAAGACGCACCATTGGGCCGGCGTAACGCTCAGCCTCAAGAACCTCTTTGGAGTCGTTCCCGGCTCGGTCTACGGATGGCCCAAAAACATCCTACATTGGCAAGGCATCGACAATTCCATCGTTGAACTGGCATCGACCGTACCGATCCACTACGTGATCGCCGACGGCGTAGAGGCGATGGAGGGCAACGGGCCACTTCATGGCTCCAAAAGATATCTTGGATGTCTCGTTCTTGCGGATGATCCAGTAGCCGCAGATGCCATATGTTGCGGCCTGATGGAAATACCTGCGGCGAGTGTTGTTCATTTGGTTAAGGCAGATTCACTGGGAAATGCAATCCAATCCAAGATGGAAGTATTGGGAGAATCCATTGCGGATACGAGCCAGACGTTCGCTCAGGAACATTGCTCTGAGAGCCAGATTCAGACCACAACGCCACCACGTCGAGTGTGAAACAATTTTGGGTGTATTTGTTCTAGAGCCATGACACGAGAAGAGTTCAGCCTCAGCCACCACCAGCTCAAGTTGGAACTTGAGCTGTACCGGCGCGTCGGTCGTACCTTTCAGGACCTGTTTGAACAGATCATGCAGAAGAGCGACCCGTCGTTCCTGATGGTGAAACCCATGGGGCGAGAGGGCGATTGGAAGGCTGATGGGTTCTCGCTCAACACCGGAACAGTCTTCCAGTGTTATGCGCCGGAAGAACTGACTGGCTCAGAGGCGGCTAAGAAGGTCATTGAGGACTTCGCTGGCGGCCGCGATCATTGGCAGGACAAGATGCGCGCCTGGATCTTCGTGTGGAGTTCTGACCGAGCGCTTCCGCCGCAGGTCGTCAACGCCCTTGCTGAGCTAAAGTCCAATCACCCAAACGTTGCAATCGACCACATGGGCCGCGAGGGCCTTTGGCAGGTCGTGAAGCAACTGCCTTTGGTGGATCGAACCGCTATTCTCGGTCCAGTCCCTGATCCATCAGCCGTGCCGGCGACGACAGCGGCGGAGATCCAAGTGTTGATGAAGCATCTGGGCAAACAGACGGCAAGCCTACCCGGCGATGCCAGTTTCGAACTGACGGCGATTGCCGACAAGTTGGCCCGGAACCGGCTGTCCGCCGCCGTGACGAACACGGTGCGGCCTGCCATGCCGGTTGCGCGGTTGGTCCGGGAATACGTAACGAAGATGCCTGATCCCAGCTTTTCGGAGATCATCGCTGTCGACCTTGCGTCGAAGTATCGCGAACTGGCTGAATCCTCGGATGACCCGGACGTGATCTTTGGCAGCCTTGTAGACTACGTATTGGGGGAGCAACGCGTCGATCCAAAATTTTTCTGGGCGGCGTCAGGCATCGTTGCTCACTACTTCGAACTCTGTGATGTTTTTGAGCGGTGACTGGTAATTCGTAATGGTCCTTCCGAACAAACACGTACCTCTCAATCGGTCGCTCGTCGGTCTCGGCGGCGAGATCCTTGGAATCCTCGCGGATCGCCCGCGCACTGTCTCGTCTACATGGGAGCGGCTTCGGGCAGGGAATGCCGATGCAAGCTTCGAGCAGTTCGCCCTCGCCGCAAGTTTCCTATTCTCTCTTGGGGCCATCGATTTGGAGGGCGACACTTTGCGGAGAGCCGCAAGTAAACCGTCCGGTGGTAAAGAATGATTCGGGCGATTCGTTGCGATCAGCCAAGCTTCCGGGGCGTCGAATTTGAACCCGGCTTCAACGTCGTCTTGGCGACGAGGACGTTGTCCGCGACCGACAAAGATTCACGCAACGGCGCGGGCAAGACGACGCTGATCGAGATCGTTCACTTTTGCCTTGGCTCCTCAGCTGACAAGAAGAACCGCCTGATGGCCGAGCAGTTGAAGGGTTGGACCTTCACGCTAGAACTCCATTTGAGAGGGAAGCCCTACACGGTCAGCCGCAGCACCGGAGAGCCGAAAAAGGTGATCGTCGAAGGTGACTTCGCCGATTGGCCGATGAAGCCGAAAAAGGACAAAGAGACTGGGGCCTACGTACTTTCCGCGACGCAATGGACGGATGTACTTGGCTGGCTCATGTTTGATCTTGCCGCCCAGGCGAAGATGGATTCGTTCGAGCCATCGTTTCGAAGCCTGGTTTCATACTTTGCCCGGCGTGGGCGGGATGCCTTTTCAACGCCGTTCGAGCACCACCGGAAGCAACTAGACTGGGACAAGCAGGTGAACAACGCTTTGTTGCTGGGCTTGTCCTGGGAATATCCAGCAAAATTGCAGCGGCTGAAGGATCAGGAGAAAGTGGTGAGCCAACTGCGCACCGCGATCAAGGCGGGAACCTTCCCTGACTTACTGGGAACAGTTGGAGAGTTGGATGCCCAGCGAGTGAGATTAGAGGAGGTAACCCGAAGGCGCGCCGAGGAACTGCGAACGTTTCGGGTCCACCCTCAGTACATCGAGTATCAGGATCAGGCCAATTCGCTGCAAAGCACGATTCGCCAACTGAACCAGGAGAACGCTTCTGATCGAGCGATGCTTTCGTTCTACCAGGAAAGCTTGGTGCAGGAACGTCCGGCGGAATCCGTGAAACTCGCCAAGGTCTACCAGGAAGTCGGCGTCGGCTGGCCAGATGGGGTGAAGCGACGACTTGAGGACGTCCAATCATTCCACGAGCGGCTTGTCAGCAATCGGAAGGCGTTTCTGGAGGCCGAGATTTCCAGGCTGGAACGAGCCATCGTCTTGCGTACCGACCAAGTCGCCCCGCTGAGCGACAAACGCGCCGAACTCCTGGAGGTTCTGAACAGTCACGGTGCTCTGGCAGAATACGCCGAACTGCAACGGCTCCAAAGTGATGAGACAGCCAAGCTGGCAGCCGTCAATGATCGCATCGCCAACCTCAAGAAGATAGACGAAATCAAATCGCAGAGCCGGATCGAACGGGAACAGCTCCACATCCTGGCCCGGTCATTCTATGAGGAGCGTCGAGCAGAGCGGGAAAAAGCAATTTCTCTCTTCAACTCGTTCTCTCAGGCGCTCTATAGCCGACCGGGCGAGCTGGTTGTCGATGTGGTCAATGGCGGATACAGGTTCAATGTCGAGATCGAACGTCAAGACAGCCAAGGCGTCGAGCAGATGAAAGTGTTCTGCTATGACCTGACCATCGCGACGCTCTGGGCCGGCCGAAAGGCGGGCCCAGGTTTCCTGATCCACGACAGCACGATTTTCGCCGATGTGGATGAGCGCCAGAAAGCGCATGCCCTGGAACTCGCGGCGCGTACCGCCGAAGCAAGCGGCTTTCAGTACATCTGCTGCCTCAATTCAGATGGTGTGCCCACCACAGATTTCACCAAGGGCTTCGATCTGCAACCTTATGTTCGGCTCGAACTCACCGATGAAGGGCAGTCCGGCGGACTACTGGGTATTCGTTACTGAGTCGCTTTGCAACCGGTGCCATGGTGCTCGTTTGTCAGATGCTAGAAGTCTGGGTTGAGTGACTTATTCGACCTGCACACGGTACAACACATTCCAGAACGAAGAACTACGACCCAACTTCGAACGAATCGAGGCGACGTGCGTCAAAGCTGTATTTGCGTTATCCAGTTCCGCGATCAATCGAGCAGCCGACCAACACAAGGCTCTTGAACCTTAATTGCTGAGTCCTGGAATCCGTTGAGCACCAACCATTCTTTTTGTTCGTGTTTCAACTTTTCGTACGGCACCATCTCAGGATGCGAACGCAGAAACGCCTCAAACGAACTTTCAGCAATTCCGTCTTTGAACCGGCGAAGCAGTCCGCGCTTCACGTATCGGTGGATGGTCATTCTCGACACGCCCAGGCTCGCTGCAACCTCAGTTGCTGTCAACGTTGCGTGCGCCTCCTCCGCAGCTCGCTCTCTTCGACGCAAAAACTTTCTAATTGCGGAGTTGCTACGGCCCTCTGGCTGTTTGCCCCTATCCAAAGCCACCATCTCATCGGGGTTCCAGCGCGGTTTTTCCTTCCAGGGCCGTGCACCTCGCGGAAGGCATCGTCGAATGTACTCCTTCACAGCATCGGGCGTGCGATTCAGTTGGCGAGCTATCTGTTCGACGGGGGGGCGATCTGATTCCGAGGATTGCGCCCAATCCAGAACGAACTTGACGTCTTTGGTTGTCCAGTTTCTCATGCGGTCCTCACGAAGCCAGTTGCTTCATGAGTTGAGAATAGGGTCCTTGGATTTTCGCAAACGGTGAAACAACTGAACCACCCCGCACTTGCGGCGACTCGTAAGCATCTCAGTATCAACGGTTTGCGGGGCACGCGGACAGCCAGGCAAACACTACTGAGTGGGGGCTTCTTTTGTTAATGCTCATTTTTGCCCCCTCCCCAAAGGCATCCCTGTATCGGCAGTCGCGGATATCCGAAATCTCGCAGCCACACCTTGACCTCGGGACTCAGCCGGTCGAAAGCGATCTTGTCCCAATGAGTTCGACAGAATTTTGCGAAGGACGCTTCGGTGATGCGTCCATTCACGCCGGAAAGGTAACCCTTCTCACGCCATCGTCGGATTTGGCGAATACTAACTCCCAACAGGTCGGCCAAGTCTTTTGATTTGAAACCACCCAGATTGTCTTCGCACCGGCGGATTGCTTTGACCTTGGTCCGGATGGAAGCTTCTGATCGGTTCAAGCGAGCAGCGATCTCAACGATCGGAAACTCCGAAATCATCTCGCACAACAACTCGACATCGTCATCAGTCCACGGGCGTCCCGTACTCCAACTCGAGATTCGCAAACGCTGACCAAGATCGGACCGGACAGCCCGCGGCAACCGGAGGTCCGGTGCATCGACAAGTGTTGACATCCTGGACCTCCTTCCTGGGGGATGGGTAATGAAGTCGCAGTCTAAGGGCGAAGATTCAAGTGGGCCGCTGATTGGCGAAGCAGCATTCTGCGTCCGGCAACATGGGTGTGCTAGACCTCGGAGCAGTGAGGCATAGCCCTACAAGAATGAGGCTCTACATCTTCAAAAGCTCAACGGACAACCAACAACCTTTGGGATCCGCCGATTCCGACTGGCTCGGCGAGATTGTGGGTGAGGAACAGCACGCTTCGAAACTCTTGCACAATAGGGGAAGAACCCCTTGGCAGGCACAGGTCACTTTCATGGAGGATCAGCGAGCGGCCCATCAGAGGCTCTGGATCAGTAGCCCAGACGATGACGGCAACGAGGTTCATCCGATGGTCCTCGAAGCAGCTCATCGAACGTGGGATCGTGCGCGACTTGTTGTTGTTCGTTTTATGGGCGAAGATTCGGAGGCAGCGGAAATCGTTGAAGAGGTAGCGCAGGCCACGTCGAGGTCCATTGAAGTGAATGGCGCCGTTCGATCCATCGAGTCATACTTGCTCAAATCGGTCGCCCGGGAGGCCATTCGAAGGAAGAAGCGCGCCGGCCGACTGGTTTTGGTGGAACCTTCAAATCTCGAGATACTTGCGGGATCGACAAGCCAGAGTTACGAAGAGCATCTTGATCGAGATCGATTTATTGCTCAACTCCGAGGGTCGATGGATTCAAAGACGCTCGTGTTGTTTGAGTATCGGCGGCTCGATTACTCATGGAAGGAAATTGCATTGGCTTTGAACTACGCCAATGCGCATAGTGCCGAAGTGCAGTTTCAAAAAGGGCTTTCGCGGGCGCTGAAGCGCATCAAAAGCTATGCCAGGCCGCCCCGAGAGAATGAGGATTAAGATCGTAATGTCCGATGCAGAGAGACCTGTCTCAATGAAACAGGCGGATCAACTGGTTGAGCTCGGAAAACAAAGCTCCAGGTATGCAAACCCAAACCCGGATCGGGTGAATTGTCCCTCAGACCACATCTTGCGTGCTATGGCAGTGCGCAGTAGAGATCTGAGTCTTGCCCATGCCCCTATTTCCCACGTCGCAAATTGCTCGCCTTGCTATCAGCAGTATTGTCGATATCGCGAGGAGGAGATTCAACGTTCACGTCGTCGGTATGCGGCCTTCGCGATCTGCGCAGCGGCGGCAATCATTGTGGCGGTGCTGATTGGGCTCAATGTCCTCCGCAGTCCAGCGGGCGATTCGAAGCCAACCATAGTGGACCGGCAGCCCTCGCAGGAGAAGGAGAAAGGCCCTGCGGCCGAGAGACTACAACCTCAGCTGTTGGCCCTAGACCTTCGCCACATCTCTCCGTCGAGGGGCGAAGATGAACCGGCACGGTACTCACGCGATGCAATTCTACCTGCAAGACCTCTCAAGCTGGAGGTTGTCTTGCCCGTAGCCTCACCGGCAGGCTCCTACGAACTGGGAATCTTCAATGATGCCCACACCTTGCTCAACTCGGCGCAAGGGACAGCCACGCTCGAACAGGGTGTCACCAGGCTGTCGGTCTCAATCGACCTCTCAAGTCTCAAATCGGGAGCTCATTTGGTCGGAGTGAGGACGTCGCTGAGCGACTGGATGTTCGCGCCAGTCACGATTCGCTGAGCATCCGAATGGCGACATCGAGTTGATTATCACGCCCAAGACCATGCGCGTCAAATGACCAGGGAACCTGGTAGTCTGCAACGATACTTTGCCCGTCGAAAGTTCTGCTCTTCCTAGTGTTGTAGGCGGCCCGCGGAAAGATCGTCATATAGCCGTGGCCATCTGCGGCTGTGCCAATCCAATACGTCATCGCCGACGGGATGGTAGCTACGCCAAAGAAGGGAATGTGGCATCGCAAGCCGATTCAGTGATGGACGCGATATTTGCCCTGAGCGGATCACAATGGAGCCTTGGCCAGATTACGCTGTTCTCCCCTGAAGGATTCATCAACAACGGTACCTCTAGCCGTTTTGCCCAAGTAGACTGAAAACATGCAAATCTTTGTAGCGCTCCTGCTGGTGTCGATGTGTGCGTCAGCGCAGCCCGGCGAGTACAACAGTCTCTATGCCGGAGGTTCAGAAGTGTTCACCCGAGAACCGAACGCACTGCTTGTCGAAGCGGTACGGAATCGCAAACCAGGACGGGCGTTGGACGTCGGAATGGGACAAGGTCGCAATGCGCTTTTCCTTTCGCGAAATGGTTGGGAGGTTACTGGTATCGATTCGGCCGACGAAGGAATCCGGCAAGCCAAAACGGAAGCTGCACGTTTGGCCCTCCGACTCACCGCTGAAGTCAGCACCTTCGAAGCCTATGATTTCGGCAAGGAAAAGTGGGACCTGATCGTCCTCACGTACGAGCCAACAAAGGCCATCGCGCCGAAGGTAGCCCAGGCATTGCGGCCTGGTGGCATTGTCGTTGTAGAAGACAGGCATTTAGAGACAAGACGAGTCTGGCCAACCGGCACATTCGCAAACAACGAACTACTCTCACTATTTCCCGGCCTTCGAGTCCTTAAGCACGAGGACGTGTGGGCACAACCTGATTGGAGCGTCAAGAAACTCGACGAGCGCCTTGTTAGGCTGGTCGCGGAGAAACCCCGGCCGAAAGCAGCAGGCTGTATTTGGGAGGGTAAGACTGTCGCTGAAGGTGCTGAAGTGTGTTGGGATTCAACATTGTTGCGCTGTGGGGCCGATGGATGGATATTCAACGGCAAGAAGTGCACTCGGTGATAGGGTTGGACCCAGTTCAATACTGATCGCGCTTCTGCTGTATTCCAATTGTTCTTGGTGCTTCTCCTGTTGCGACAGCCGATCACCGCTTGCGAGGAGAGCAGATTGGGAAGGGCCTGCGAAGCGATTCGAAGAGCGAAGATGGGATCGAACGTTGCCTCGCGAGGCGAATGGAAGTTTGCACCAGTCACGATTCGTTAAGCAGTTGAAGGGCGACATCGAGTTGGTTATCGCGGCCAAGGACATGCGCATCAAAGGACCAAGGAATATATTGATCTGGAACGATGCCTTGCCCTTCGAACGTTCTGCCCTCCCAAGTGACGTAAGCGGCCCGCGGAAAAATCGCCACATAGCCGTGGCCGACTTTGAAGCCTGATCCAGGAATGAGGCGCCCGGCAGTTTCGGTGCCGACGATTGTTGCCAAGCCTCGTTCCCGAGCGAATGCACAAACCATTTCGCCGGCGCTCACTGTTCCTTCGTTAGTCAGAATCGCAATCCGGCCGTGGCACTTTTTGGGACCGAGGCCTTCGCTAACAATTGCCACAGAAGGATCCCTCCACCCGAAGCGAAGTGCCAATCCCAAGATTCCCCATGTTTTCGATTTCGGAAGTCGATCCAGCATAGGCAGATCATCTTTCGTCAGCCCCTTCTCGACCGCCTTCCGAGTAAGCGTATATCCAATTGGCAATCGATGGGGTGTCAGGTGGCTCATGAGCCGCAAGACCCCCAAGCCGCCCCCGAGATGGCCCCGCAAGTCCAAAATCAACGCATTGCTAGCGCTGATTGCGGAAAATGCCGAATCAATTTCGTTTGCGACATCAATTCCAATCAAGCCCGGCAGAATGCTGACCTTGATATATCCAACGCCGCCAGGAAGCAGCTTCTGGACCACACTCTGCGGTTCCGAATACGGTTGTTTAGTTGAACGTGGTCGAGGGATCGCCAACTTTAGATCAACTGGATTCCCACTCCGCAAGACTTGCAGTGAAACCAATGTTCCCATCGGCAACATGGGTGGCGAATCGCTCCTTATGGGTTCTCCATCGAGGGCAACCAGTTCATCACCCGGTTCGAGGCCGGCAACGGCGCCGGGGCCCCGCTCATGAACATCGCGGACGACCCATGACGTTGAATCGGACTTGGGCTGACGCGTACACGTTACCCCGATCGCAAGCCGATACGGCACACGGCGGACGGACTCATGAAAGAAGCCCGTATGACTTGTACCGAGTGCTCGAAAAATCTCATGTACCCCTGCCTCAAATTCAACCGGGTCAGCAAGGGAAATGACGCTCTCGCGATGCGTGGCCACGTGCTGGAGCCAGTTGACGCCGCGAAAGGCTGGGTCGAAATAGAGCTTTGCTACTTTTGAGCAGGCTTTATCGAAGACCTTAGCGCGTTCTGCTTGTGATAGCCGCGGAGGGCCCGAGGGGAGTTCGCTTTGTGCCATCGCCGATTACCGAGAAACCCGCCCAATAGTATGGCGGGAACTGCTTTCCGAAATCTTGAATCATCTCCAACTGCGCGTC
>JAEUQC010000204.1 GCA_016789905.1 Bryobacterales bacterium
CGTTCAACAGTGGCTCTCGGCCACAAACGCCACGTGCCGCCACTTCTTCGACCCGCCACGAAAGCGCCGCAGTCAGACCGCCGCCGTCTTGCGTCATGCCCTTCCACCGAATCAGGTTCGTTAAGTTAGCGCCTATGCCCCCCCGCACCCCCCCCATGAAAATAAAACCTACATCCCGCTCCCCGCCTACCCCTTCTTCCGGTTCTCCATTTCCTCAATCGTCTTCGGCCAATCCTTCCCCAACAACCGCGACAACGCCCGATCCGCCAACAGTTTCCCACCCGTCTGGCAAGCTGGACAGTAATTCGTCTCGTGCGCCCCATGCACAATCCGCTGAATCGCCGTCATGCACCGCGGACACGGTTTTCCAAACTTCCCATGCACCGCCATCTCTTCCCGAAACGCCGTCACCTTTTCAGGAAACTCCCCCTGCCCCCGCAATACCGCGGTAAAGTACAGCAGCCTGTCGCGGATCGCCGCCAGCAACCGCCCCAACTCTTCCGCCGTCAGCTTTTGCGACAACGCAACCGGACTCAATCCCGCCCAGTGCAAAATCTCGTCACTATACGCATTCCCGATCCCGGCCAGAATCCGCGGATCCGTCAACGCCCGCTTCAACGTATGGTTGGCCGCGGTAAACCGCGCCGCAAACTCCTCAAAGCCGCAATCCATCACTTCCAGCCCGCCAGGATCAATCCCCGCCACGCCCTCCCAGCCGGAAAAGACATGCACCGAGGCCTGCCGCCGGCTCCCCGCCTCAGTGAGCGTCAAGGTCCCGTTGTCGAACTCAAAACTCGCCAGCGCCAGCCGTTTCCCGTTCCAATGCAGCCGCCCAGCGATCATCAAGTGCAATACCATCCATTCCCCGCCAGAAAACCCAAACGCAATCCGCTTACCCACGCGCCGCAGACTGGTCAGCGTCTGGCCCCGAAGTACGTCGATCGGCGGCGCATAGGTCCGCACCAGAAATGGCGTCGTCACGCGAACTTCTCGCAACTCCCGCCCCAGCGCGTAGCGCTCCAGCGCCTCGATGTAGACGATAATGTCGGGATACTCAGGCATGGACAAACCGCAGAATGTCAGCAAAAACCTCGGCGCGATTCGTCTCCAGGAACAGGTTATGCTTCGCTCCGGGATAGTGAATCCGTTCCCGCCTCGGTGATGAGGTCCTTTCCAGAAAATGCGGATGCGGCCGTGCCAGCGTGTCGGCGTCGCCATGCAGCATCAGCAGCGGCGCCTCAATCGAAGACGCGTTCCGCCGCACCCCGCGCACCGTCTCAAAAAACACCTCAAACGCTTTGCCCGTCGCCCGTTGGTGGAACAGCGGGTCGGCCAGGTAGCGGTCCACTAAGGCGCGGTCGCGCGACACATCCCGCACGCCCAGCTTCGGCGATAGATTCGCCTGCGGCGCGATCAGCGACAGCACCTTCCCCAACAGCAGAATGAAAGGCGACACACCCACCTTCCCAAGCGGCGCCCCGATCGTCACCAGTGGCGTGGCGATCCGGTGATGGATCGCCCAGTCCAACACTACAATCGAGCCCAGACTCAGCCCGATCACCGCGTCCGGCCGGACATGCTCATACACCGCCTGCAAGTCCTCCCGCATTGGCGTCCAATCCCGCGGCAGTTCCCGCTCGTCTCCATGTCCTGGCAAGTCGAACCCGTGCGTTTCAACGCCCCCAGCCCCTAGCGCGTCGCCCAGAAACCGGTAGTTGAGCATCTCTTTATGCTCCCCATAGCCGTGAACATAGAGGACACGCCGCGTGGGTGCGCCGGCCGCGAACCGGACGGCGCGAATGGCCCTCCGCGGACCCGCTATGTCGTACCGCAACTCAGGAGAATGGCCAGACACGCTCAATCGTCTTCGACAGCATCCACATCTTGTCGTCTTCGTTCAGGAACTTCATCTCGTCCCGAACCACTGCCAGCGTCTGCGCGTACGTGGCGTGCGGCAGGCTCACGGGCCAGTCAGTCGCCCACATGAGCCGCTGAGGGCCGAACGTCTCATGCAGCCGCTTCACATGCGCCTGCGCGTCCATCCATGGAAACGCCTGCTTGGAGATCGACCAGGTGTGCGAGACCTTCACGAACACCTTCGGATGGCGCCGCAGCGCAATCAGCTTTTCCAACTCCTCGGGCTTATCCACCGGCGTATCGGCCATGTGATCGATCACCACCGTCAGGTCCGGAAACGGATCGATCAGCTTACCAATTTCCGGCATGCGCGACACCGGCGCCAGCAGCGTCATCGGTACTTTCAGTTCCTCGCATCGCTTGAAAAGCGGTTTCATCAGCGGCCCGGCGATCCAGTCGCCCGACGCATTCGCCGCCGGCGACAGCCTCACTCCGCGGCATCCCGCCTCCGTCAGTTCCGCCAAATGCTCCGGCGCGTCCGGGTTCTCCGGATTCACCCGGCACACGCCTTGAAAGTACTGCGGGTATTGTTTCAAGGTGTGCAGCAAAAACGAATTGTCGAACATGTAATGGCGAACCTGGATAATCACCGTCTTGGCGACATGGTTGGCTTTCATCAGTTCGATCAGCATCTCAGAGGATTTATCGTCCTGCGGATGCGAGGGGTTCCCCTTCCAGTAGGGAAACCGCGGGTCTTTTTTGTACACGTGTACGTGCGGATCGAGTATGCGATAGGAGGGAGCGGCGCTCATGGTAGTGGTAGTGGCCGCGGCGGCCAGCAGGTCTCGGCGAGTCATCTGATTGCGACCAGTGATTCAAACTATACTCCAACGCCGCCCCGGCTCGGCGGCCCCGGCCCTGGGTGGATAATAGAATTTTGCGCATAGGGAGCAAGCATCGAATGGCACAGTACGACTATGATCTGATCGTCATCGGCTCGGGCCCGGGTGGCCAGCGGGCCGCGATTCAAGCCGCCAAACTTGAAAAACGCGTAGCGATTGTCGAAAAAAAGACCGTCCTTGGCGGAGCGTGCATCAACACCGGCACCATTCCCAGCAAGACGCTCCGCGAGGCCGTCATGCACCTGTCCGGTTATCGCGAACGCAGTTTTTATGGCTCTTCCTACGCCGTCAAGCAGAACATCACCATGCAGGATCTGCTGTTCCGCACCAATCTGGTGATCAAGCATGAGCAGGACGTTACGCGGCACCAGGTGATGCGTAACAATATCGACCTCATCGAAGGCTGGGGTAGTTTCTCCGGTCCCCACACGGTCCATGTTCACTCTGTCGACAACCACGGCTCGCAAGAATTGACCGCTGAAAAAATCATCATCGCCGTAGGCACCACCGCCACCAAGAGCGACAAGATTCCCTTCGATCATGAGACGATCTTTACGAGTGACGAGATACTGGACCTCGCGCGTCTTCCCAAGACGCTCGCCGTCATCGGCGCCGGCGTCATCGGCACCGAGTACACAACGATCTTCGCCGCTCTCGGCGTTCGCATCACCCTAATCGACAAGCGTCCGATTCTGCTCGACTTCGTTGACGACGAGATCGCCGATTCGCTGGCGTACCAGATGCGCGAGAACCGCGTGACGCTCCGGCTGGGCGAAGAGGTGTCCGGGTTGGAAACGGTGCAGGACGACCACGGCAAGCGCGTGAAGATTACGTTGCAAAGCGGCAAGCAGGTGTTGGCGGAGAAGGTACTCTACGCCATTGGCCGGACTGGGAACACCTGGAAACTTGGCCTGGAGAACGCCGGCATTTCTCCGGACGATCGTGGCCGCATCAAGGTGAACACGCATTTTCAGACTGAGGTACCGAACATCTATGCGGTGGGTGACGTGATCGGCTTCCCGAGTCTGGCATCGACCTCGATGGAGCAAGGGAGGCTGGCGGCGTGTCATGCGTTCGGCCTGGAGGCGCGGAGCGTGCCGTCGTTGTTGCCCTACGGCATTTACACGATTCCGGAGATCTCGATGGTGGGCCGCAGCGAGGAGGAGTTGACGCAGGCGAACATTCCTTATGAGGTGGGCAAGGCGCGGTACCGCGAGATTGCCCGCGGCCAGATCATTGGCGATAGTACCGGGCTATTGAAGCTGATTTTCAATGCGGAGACGAAGCAACTCTTGGGCGTCCATATCATTGGCGAAGGCGCCAGTGAACTGGTGCATATTGGACAGGCGGTACTGAGTTTCGGCGGGTCGATTGACTACTTCGTCAACACGGTTTTCAACTACCCGACGCTGGCCGAGTGCTACAAGATCGCTGCGCTTGACGGGCTGAATCGGCTGGGCGTGTAGGCGAAGCGTGGTCCGTCATCCCGCGCGTGACGACGCATCCCCACTCCAAACCCACCACGGGCACGAACCACAGTCTCCCCGAATCTCAAACCCCGCCGCTCGCTTCGACCCAGTTTCACCACGCCCACGAACCACAATCGTCCCGCATCACCAGCCCCACCGCACGCTTCGAACCTCCTCCACGACACGCACGAAACACAGGCCCCGCGAATCTCAAACCCCGCCGCTCGATTCAACGCATCTCCACCACGTCCACGAGCCATAGTCGTCCCGCATCACCAGCCCCACAGCACGCTTCGAACCTCCTCCACGACACGCACGAAACACAGGCCACGCGGATCTCAAACCCCGCCGTTCGCTTCGACCCAGCTTCACCACGCCCACGAACCACAATCGTCCCGCATCACCAGCCCCACCGCACGCCGCGAACCTCCTCCACGACACGCACCAAACACAGTCCCCGCGAATCACCGGCCCCGTTGCGCGCTTCAACACATCTCCCCCGGGGTCATTCCCCCGAAGCCGAAGTGCAAATCGCCAATCGACGGGTGCCGCGCGCGCCCACCCGTCCCCGCCGCGAACCCGCTACTGCCCTTTCCCGCGCCCGTCCACGGTCCAGATCGCTTCCACCTGCTCCCCCCGCACTACGATCAGTTTGTCGTACAAGTTGACGCTCGGGTCACAGTGCGGAATCACCAACTCCACCCGGTCCCCCAAGTTCACTTTCGCCGCCACCTCGCGCAAGTCTAATTTGCCGTGCTCGTCCCCGCTGAAAGTATACTTCGACCCAGCCACACCCCGCGCCTCTGGCGGAAACGGTCTATCGGTCGCGAACGCTTTCAACCCCGCGTCCAAAATCACGAAATCGTCCGACGGCTTGCTGTACGCCGTCGCCAGCACCGTCAGCGTGTTCTTGAAGTCCGAGTAAACCGCCCCCGTCTCTTTGCCGCCAATCCGGTTGTAGTCGATATCCATAAACAGAAAACTGCCAGGCTGAATTTCAGTTACGCCGTCAATGTGCGAGTCGATGTTGTAAGTGCCCGTCGACCCGCCGCTCAACCACCCGCAAGCGATCCCTTTCCTTTCCAGCATCCGTCGCGTCTCCACCGCGCGGCCCATCGCCTCCTCGGACCCCTTTTTGCGGTTCTCAAAGCCCACAATATGCGCGCAATGTCCGGCATAAGCCTGAATCCCTTGGAAATCCAGGTTCGACTGCTTAACAATATGTTCCACCAGCCCAACGGCCGGCGCTCCCGGCGTGATCCCCGTCCGTCCGGACACCGCCAGGTCCACCGCCACGCGGACCCTCCGCCCCGCCACGCGCGCCGCTTCGTTCAAATCGCTCACATTTTGGGCGTTGTCCACAGAAAAGATCGTGTCCGGCTGTTTGGTTGACAACCGCACGGCCCGTTCGATTCGATACTTGCCAACCATCGCGGTCGTCAGCAACAGGCCCTTGATGCCTCTCGCGGCCAACACCTCGGCCTCGCCGATCTTCGCCGCACAGGCACCCACCGCGCCAGCCGCCATGCACCGCCGCGCGATCTCGGCGCACTTGTGTGTTTTTGCGTGCGGACGGAATCCGCGCCCCTGCGCCTTCAAATACGAAGCCATCCGCGCAATGTTACTCTCCAATCCGTCGAGATCCACTACCAGCGACGGCGTCGGCAGGTCTTCCTTTGACAGCTTTCCCTTTACGTTCCCGCTGGCGAGAATCTTCTCCACTTCACTCCATGGGCGAGAGGCTCCGGTCAACACAGCGGGAGCGGCGGCGAGCACCAGGCGGCGGGTAACCATTCGTTCATGATACACGCCGCCGCGAGCCCTTGCGCCCTACAACTTCGCGGTCTGCAAATAGGCCGGCATCCCCTTCTTGGTCTGCTGCAACGTCCGCAATATGTTGCGGCGGTCTTCCAGCGTCAGCCGCGAATAACGCGCGTCCGAGACTTTTCCAGTCAGCACCTGATGCAGCCGCAAATACACTGCCTCCAGCGCGTCGCTCCCCATCCCATCAAACGCCGCCGAATAGATCATGTAGCTGCAAGGTACTTTGAAAAGCCGCCTTTCAAGATCGAACTCGCGCAGCGGCCCCCGCTTGGCGAATACTTCGGCGAACCCGCTGGAGCCGCGAATCGGCTCGGCCAGCGGCGCCTCCTCCACAAACAACAGGTAGTCCACCAGTTCTTCGGCCGCTTCGCGAATCCGGCGCTTCGTCGAATCGGAGCGCGTGGTCATCGTGTCCCCAAAAATCTGGTTCATCGTCTTCTGATGGTGCAACGCGTGCCGGACTTCGAAGTTCACCCGCGTCAACAGGTTCGTCATTTGCGTCTGGTGCTCCAGCACCATCAGGGCAACGACGTCGCTATTCGGCGTCAGATAGCGCCCGGCGTCAAATCGCGCCGTGATCTCCTTCAACGATTCCGGTTTGTCCCGGTCCACCGCCACCTGATTGCCCATGTGCTTCCCGGTCGATTTTCCCGTCACGTACCACCCGCCCCAACGGTCCTCAAGAGGACTGCGGTGGTCGGTTGTCTTCGTGCCCGCCTGAAACATCGGGTACCCGCTCGCCTCGCTCACCACACTCCGGATCACCAACCCCGGAACACCCAGCGTGGCCGCCGATTGGTGGCATTGCAAACAGGTGTCCCGCCGCTCGAAGCGAGGCTTGGCCACTTCCTCCTGATCGAGCGAGTAAAAGATAACCCCTTGATTCGGGTCAAGCGACGTTATTTCAACAACATCGCCGGTTTGCACGAACCCCACCGTTACGTCGTCGTTAAAGTACAAGGCGCGCGGGGTTCGCGGCGCGATGCGCGGCGCCTGGAAACTGGTTTTGGAAAACACCATCACCTGACTTTCCACCGGCACATCCAACGCCCGCAGAACCGACTGCAAATACCCGGTCCCATCGTCCTGAAACTTGAGCTTCACGGTCCCCGCCTTGATTTTGGCGTTCATCGCGGTGATCGGATCGGTCGTCGGACGTTTGGTGTACTCAATCGCCTCGTGGTCCAGCGGCACCAGGAACGACCCGCCCAACCCCGCCAAGGCAACCACCGGCAAACCAAAGAAAACAAGTCGCTTAAATGACATGTAACGCCTCCAATCCGGTAGCGCACAGGGCTTCCCGGTTCTTGTTGTCCATCACCAACTCTTCGAGGGTCGTTTCGCCGAACGCCTTTTGCACCAACCCATAGGCTTGGTCCAGCCGCCGGTGCAGCGGGCAAAGCCGTACGCCGTGTTCCCGCAAACCGAGCGGGCATTTTTCGATTCGAGACATCGGTTCCACGGCGTTCACGACCGCGAGCATCGAAATCTCCGCCGCCGGCCGGGCCAACTGGAACCCGCCGTGCCGCCCTCGCTGCGACGTGAGGACGCCTCCGCGGACCAATTGTTGCAACACCTTAGACAGATAATCCTCCGGCACCTGCGTGCCTTCGGCGATCCGCTGCGCGGTCATTCCCTCTCCTGGCCGGCCAGCCAGCCAGGTCATCGCCCGTAGTGCGTATTCCACCGTTGAACTGAACACTAGTGGGATTTTACGATAACCGGATCTTTTTATCCAGCTTTATTTTTGGTCCGCGCCAAACAACGCAAAGACCCACTGCCGGAACGCGTTTCGGCGCGGACTCGTAGGCCTCGTGTAAGGCTTCATCACCCGCCCGGGAAACTCGTACAACGCATAGCGACCCTCGGACTGCAACAGGTTTCCCGCCGCCAGACGCTGTTCGGAAACGACATAACTTACGCCATACGTATCAATTACGGACATGTCCCCGGCGCGGAAACGCTTAATCGCCTCACGCTGTTCGTCGAATCCGATGCTAAATACATCGTGGCTCGCCATGGCCACTTGTGGTAGTGCCGCCACCCACGGCGCCATCTCTTCGGGCGCCAGCACCAGCCGGTCGCGGACCAAATGCAGCCGCATCCAATCCAGCATCGCCCGTTCGTCGCGCGCCACCACGGCCGGGCGTCCGATCATCGGGTCGGCCGACTTGCCATCTGTGTATATCTGAAAATACGAGGTGAATAGCACCGCCAAGGACAGCGCCGCCCCGGCCCACGCGAGCGGCCGCAACCGGTCACCGTAACGCTGGAAAAGTTTGTCCTGCGCGACTTTGCGCACCAGCAAAAACCCGACGCAGTACGTAAACCCATCAAACAAATGGATCGCCACAGGGATTGCCGGGACCATCGGAAGCAGGGCCGTCGACAAAAACCAGCTCTGCAAAACGTCATCTTCCGGGTCTGGCCCCCGGAATCGCATCGCCATCAGCCAACAAATCAGGATCACCGGCAGCCCGTAGGTGAGCATTACCCAGACCGGCGAGGTCATCTGCCACTGCGCGATATCGGAGGCATCGCGCACCCACCCCGACCGAACGGACTGCACCAGGTATGGGACCAGGCCCAGCGCGCCGGCTCCGCCAACAAGCAGAATTTCAAACGGCCGTTTCATCCTTAAGAGCGGAAAAATGGCTCCAAAAGCGACCAAAAACACCTCAAAAGGATGCAAAAGTGCACCAAAAAACGCCAATATGCATAGCCCAAAGAGGTACTTTCGCGTCCCCGTGCGGCAGTATTGAGCCAGCAGCGTGAAACTCCCCACCGTCACCGCTGTCCCAAATGTCAGTGTGAAAGAGTTCGAAAGTCCTCCTCGCAGGAAGCCGTCGGCGGTTTCGTAGGAGTACTCGATGAGTCCGTAAGCCAAACCCAGTTGAACCGGCAGGGCGGCGCCAACCCACTTGGCCACGGCCCAGCCGATCAGTTTTAGCGGTAACGCGCTTACCATCGCGATTGAGGCGTAAACCACTTGGCGGCGGGTTTGACAGAACGTTTTCGCTGCCAGCAACAGGACCCAGGCCGTCACCCAGTAGAGCAGGAACTGCAATCCATAGTGCGCTAGGACTGGAGGAAGTCCTGATTTTCCAACGAATTGCAGCATCGGCTGGAATAGCGCCGGCTCGGTGCGCCATGGCGCGTGGTAATTAGGCAGCAGCCAGTGGTCCCGCGCCAACGCGCCCCAGGTAAGATACTGCGGAACGTCCAGATTTCGAATAAAGAGGGCAGGTTCAAAGCCAGGCGGCGGGTCAAGAAATCCAGCGATCACGGCGACATGGTTGATGACGCCAACAAGCGTGCCCAGTGCCAAGGCGACCAGAGCGAGACGCATGCAAGCCTTTCAACCGTTCTTTTTGTCGGCGAAGAGGATCGACTTGCCGGGCAGGATGGAAAGGTAATCGGCAATGGACTTTCCGGCCTTTGGCGCGGCTTTCGCCGGCTTGCGCTCCATCATGGCAGAGGCGAGTTGCTGGAATTCACGGGCCAATTCCGAACTGCCATCGACCGGTTTACCGGCGGTGAGCGCGCGGCTCACACCCTGGTAGTCGTTTTGAATACAGGCCAGGACGGGTAGCCCGAGCAGGTCTTCGATCTGCGAGACGGAGATCGGCGCGCGCTTCTGTGCGCGGTTCAGGACAAGTTGAATCCTGTCACCCAGATCGAGCTGGCGCAGGTAGTGATACCGCTCGCGGGCCAGATGGAGGGAGGCAATCTCCGGCGTGGTTACCAAAAAGACCCGTTTCGACTCCTGCATGATCTCAATCGAGTACTTCTCCATGTTTCCCGAGAGATCGACGCAGACCGACTGGTAGTTCCGGCGGGCAAACTCCACCATGCTGCGTACCTGTGCACCTTCAATGCGGTAACCCGGATTCAGACGGCCGGAGTGCAGAACATCCATGTGTCCGATGGAGGTGACAAGTTGAGGCCACAAAGTTTCATCGAGCTTGAAGGCGTTTTCGGAGGCGTCGACGATTGAGTACTCGTTGTCGAGTTTGAGCATGAACCGCTGCATCCCGCTGTTCAAATCGAGGTCCATCAGCAGCGTCTTGGTTTCCGGCAGGCGTGAGCAGGCCCAGGCGGCGTTCATGGCGATGGTGGATGTGCCAACGCCGGGTTTGGCCGGCAGGAAGGAAAAAATGTATTCCGACTCGAAAGGGCGAAGCGGGTTACGTTCGAGGTTCTCCTGGACACGGCTGAGGGTCTCGAGCGTATCGCGCAACTGAAATGGGGAGGCCAGGTACTCGCGGATACCGACACGCATGAGGGCAATCAACGCCTGCGGATCGGCATTATTGCCGAAGGTAACAATCTGCATGCCGGGAACACATGCTTCGACACGGCTGGCGGTCTCGAAGGCGGCGTCCATGTCCTGCAGCCCGAGAAAAACAACTTGGGGGGAATGGGCGCGCAAGGTACGGCCGAGATCGATCGCATTCGGGTACCTGTCGACCCACCGGACGATTCCCAAGGTGCTTACATGCGAAAGAAGATCTTGCAGTTCTTCTGCCAGTCCTTCATCCGGAGTAATGATGATTCCGCGCAACATCCGATCTCCCTGTTCTGTCTCCTCGTTCCAGGCCCTGTAACGGCAAAGAACGGTATAGAGCCCCAGACAAGCCAAGCAAGAGGCGGCATTGAAAATGGCCGCTCCGGTTGATCTGTGTGATTTTTGGTTTGCGGCCTTTCGCCAGTGAATCCGGCGTCTGGTTCCGCTTTTTCTACAAGGTTGTTATCGACGAATCGCCATCGAAACTTTAGGGCATATTCCCGAGCGCGATACCGTTCTAACCTGATCCCGGATAAGATGAAGGCGCAATGCCAAGTAAAGAACCGCAAACTTTCCGCGTCCAGTGCCCATGCTGCCAGTCCGAGTTGGTGATCGATGGCCAGACGCAGAGCGTACTACACCACGTTCCGGTGAAGGCGGCGCCGCCGATCACAGACCTGGCGGCGGAAGTGAGCCGGCTGCGAACGGCGAGCGCAGAGCGGGAACAGGTCTTTCAGCGTTCGCTCGAAGCGGAGCGATCGCGCGAGGAACGGATGGACCGCAAGTTCGACGAACTGTTACGGCGGGCGAAACAGACACCATCAAGTAAACCGTTGAAAGATATTGACTTATGATTCCGGCTTCGATTCGGCATCCCTCGCTGGGAGCGGTTCCCGTTTGGCGGAAGCCGGAAAAGAACGCGACGAAAGATGAGCTGGGAAAGCCCAGTCTTTCGTCGCCTCGAGGTTGGCGCGCTCAGGCGGCGGCCTCCAGCGCTGTAGCCTCCGTCCAGAACGCCTCCGCCTCTTCGGGATGACCGTCGGCCAGCAACAGATGCCCAATCGGGGTTGGCGCGCTCAGGCGGCGGCCTCCAGCGCTGTAGCCTCCGCCCAGAGCGTCTCCGCCTCTTCGGGATGACCGCCGGCCAGCAACAAGATGCCCAATCGGGGTTGGCGCGCTCAGGCGGCGGCCTCCAGCGCTGTAGCCTCCGTCCAGAACGCCTCCGCCTCTTCGGGATGACCGCCGGCCAGCAACAGATGCCCAATCGGGGTTGGCGCGCTCAGGCGGCGGCCTCCAGCGCCGTAGCCTCCGCCCAGAGCGCCTCCGCCTCTTCGGGATGACCTCCAGCCAGCAACAGATGTCCAAGATTGACATGCGCGTCGGCGAATTGCGGGCCGGACTCAATGACGCGGCGGTATAGCCGCTCGGCGACATCGAGCCTGGCGCTTTCCTGGAAAGCTACGGCGAGATTGTACAGAACACCCGCGGGAGGAGCCTGGTCCCCGGCCGATTGGAGAACGGCCAGCGCCTTGTCGAGTTGTCCCGATTCGATCGCCGCGCGAATCAAGGGCGCGGCGTGTACCCTAGTGCCGAGCGGCTCGAAAGCGCGCTCGAGCGACCGAAGCGCCTTGGCCGGTTCGGCGGAGTCGAGCAGGCACAGCCCCAAATTCCATTCCGCTTCGGGCCACTCTCCACGCAAGCGAAGCGCCTCAGCAAACGCTCTGACGGCGTCCGGGGAACGCTTTTCGAGAACAGCGGAGAGTCCGCTGGCAAACCAGCCCTCGGCCGAGTTGCGGTTTCGGTCGAGCAGGGTCTTTGCGGCTTGACGGCAGACATCTTCCTTCCCTGCCGCGGCGGCCAAACGGGCCACGTTCCAGGACGCGGCGTCGGAATCAGGGGACTGCGAGGCAGCTTTGCGAAACGCGGAAAGCGCCTCATCCTGACTGCCAGCGTCTTCGAGCAGGACGGCACGAAGCAGCAGGGCGCCGATGTGGTTCGGCCGTTGGCGGATCAGAGCCTCCACATGTTTGCGCGCCTCGCCGGCGTGCCCACAACGCCAACAGGCATAGGCCCGGGCGTACGCCCAATCCTCTGAGAGCGCGTCGGATTCGGCAAGTTGGGCGAGATGAGTGACAGCCGGGTCCCATTGCGCGGTAATGATGGCCGAATAGGCCTGCGCCTCCCGGGCCTGGCGAGTGCCCGGGCGGACGCGCGCCAAATCGGCGGCGACACGGGACAGTTCGGCGGCGTCCTTTCTGGCGACCGCAAGGGCAAGGAGATTGGTCAGAAGTTCGGCCGAAGGTTCGCCTTCGCCCCGGAAGCGCTCATAGATCAGCGCGGCTTCGTCAAATCGGCGGAGCATCTGGAGCGCGACGGCGCGGCCGAACAGCGCCGGCTCACTATCGGGCTGCTGCTCCAGATAGCGGTCAAAGCCGGTGAGCGCCTCTTCGGCGCGGCGCTGATGGAGACCGGAAAGGCCAAGGCCGATCCAGGCCTCGTGGCGGCCGGGATCCTCTTTGACAGCGCGGCGAAACATTTCTGAAGCTTCGTTCCATCGAGAGAGCTTTTCGTGACAAACGCCGGCATTAAAGGCCGCGCCGGCATGGGCCGGATCGATGGTAAGCAGTTGGAGGTAGACGGCCAGGGCGTCTTCAAACTGACGGGCTTCAAAGTGAATCTGGCCAAGAAACAGGAACGCCTCGGGCTGTGTCTCGCCGTTATCGATGGCGGAACGCAGTTCGGAGGCGGCGTCAGCGGCGCGGCCTTCCATATGGATGGTCATGGCGCGAACGATGGCCGGTGAAGAGGCCGCGCGCATACGCATGGTCCCGAGTTCGCCTTCCGCCTTCAGCAGCGCCTGGAGCGGCGCGTCGTCAATGAACCAAAGCCAACGGTCATCCTGATTGCTCATGTCAACCTCACACTGGCGCCAGTCCGGAAGCCACGTACCGAATCACGGAGACGCATATTAGTAAGTCACCTTTACAGAATCAACGAGAGCGCGCTCACCGCTTTCGTTCGAGAAGCCAACTGTGCCGTCGGCAATTTGATTGTCGATCCAGACATCGACGGGTCTGCCGTTGATCTGGGTAGAGAAGTTCTGGCCACGGACATCGAGCCGGACTTTGATGGGAGATCCGGGCGGAAGCGGCTCGCGAAGTTCCACTAGCCGGTGCGGCTGCTCCTCCCCATTCACGACGGCGAACTTAACCAACTGCACCTTGGCCGAAGGGCCATCTCCGAGTTTTTCCAGTTTAAGACAGTAGTAGTTTCGGGAATCCTTCACGCGGAATACCCAGCCCATGGCGCGTTGCTGGATCTGACCGGAGAACTCAAAGGCGTAGTCGCGCTTGCCACGCCCAGGGCGATACTTGCTGATCACGCGGCGGCGGGCGACGCCGGCGGTGTCACCGGTCGAGTCTGTTTCCCAGCTCTCCGGACCCATGACGGCGGCCGCGGGGGAGGCGGACGCGGGTAAGGCGGCGGAGGCGCGCGACTTGGACCCGGATAGGGACGGGATGGCCCAGGCGCCAACGGCGATGCCAATGAGAAGCACGGCGGCGAGCGCCTTCTGCCAGCCAGGCATGCGAGCAAAGAAGCCCTCCGGCTCTGGTTCGGCACGGCCGCCAAACGTAGGCGCCTCGAAGGTCCGGTTCACCGGGTCCGGTTTCCGGGATTCGGCGGGCGGCGCGGGGGATTCCGGCTCTGCCTTCGGCGCCTTAACCGGTTTTGTGGCTTCGGGCTTAGTGGCTGTTTCGGGGACCGCCGCGGCCGATACCGGCGCGGAGGCGGAATTGGGTTTCGGATCTCGCGCCTTCTGCTTCGGACGGGAGGAGGGAGAGGGATCTGGCCGAGCGGCGCCGGAAGAAGAGTCCGCAGCGGGAGCCTGCGGTTCGGTCGCGCGGCGAGCAGGCTTGGACTCCAATTTCTTCTGCGGGGCTTGCGCCGGAGAGAGGGGAACCGCCGAATCGACAGGAGCTATGGCGAGTTCGGGAATCTGCGCTGGAGAGTCCACTTCCGCGGCATCGGACGGTGCCGGAGCGAAGGCATAGCGCGGCCGGAACGGGCTTAACGCGGGTTTCGGCAGGTGAATTCTCATGCGGGGCGCGGAAACCGTTGGCGCGGGCACAAGACGCTCCGTCCCGCATTCAAAGGTAAGAAGCGGCGGAAGCTCCCGGGCCGGCCGACGCGACGGGATGGAGCGGTGCGCGACCGGGAGGCCGGGGGAAAGCTCCGGTTTCCCCTCGGCGAAGAAGGTCTGCACGCCGGATAATTGGGGGTCGATCGCGCCGGCGGCAACCGGCTTGTCGACGCCGGCGATCTGGAATCGGAAGCCGAGAGAAGCTGGCCATTGCGGCGGACAATCGGGAACGGGCACCGGCAGTTCGATCACAGCCGGAACTAGAAAACCAGTGCGGCTGACAGGGCTCCAATTCCTGGTCCCTCGCGGCTGGGGCCGGATACCGGCGAGGATGGCTTCCAGGGCGGCCAACGCGCTGCTCATGCGAAGTTCCGAACCGGGAATGGCAGGCGCGACGGGCGCGGTAGGCAAGTGGGGAAGGTGGCGCAACTGCAATTCGGTGAGGATGGCTGAGCCTTCCATGATAAAGCCGGCCTCGGGTGGTTCGGTGACGATGGGGCTGGAGGCACCGACAGGATGGGTGACCACTGTTAAACGGCTGCTGCCGCTCTCCACGGTCCTAACGGCATTGGCGTTGTTTTTAGCGGCCGAACGGGCGGCCCGGGGCTGCATCAGCCGCGTCATTGCCAGCCGGTTAAACTCATCCTGACTCTCCTTCTTACATTCTTCGGAGCAGTATTCAGAGGATGTCCGCCATTTGGACAATCGATCGAGTTCGGTTCCGCATTGCAAGCACTTCATCGAGTAGCTGGAAACTCTCCCAAGCTCAGAGTACTGGAACCTACTGTTGCGAACCAGACGGCAAAGCACCTAAATCGATCAAAATCTCCTAAGGCACGCAGCTCTGGCGGGGTGATTTACCTTAGAAGAGGCTACGGAGTATGCCTGGGGTAGAGGACCAGGACTGGTCAAAATGTCTCGCACCTTTGTTCTAAAGTTTTTGCTTAGTTCTGGCGATCAATAGAGTGGCGCGGCGGAGTAAAGGAAAACCAACGCCGAGGACGCAGAGAGGTCGCAAAAATGGCGAAATTGGATCAGCTTCAGAAGAGTGTGGACGGATTGCGGAACGCAATCCCGGAACTGCGCGGGGTACTGCTGGCATCGACAGAGGGGCTGCCGATTGCCCATTCGTTGTCCAACGGAACGGACCCGGCGCGAATGGCGGCGATGGCGGCCGCGGCGAGCAGTCTTGGACGGCGAGTGAGCGACACGCTGCACGCCGGATCGTTTGAAGAGATTTCGGTGGCCGGCGCCGAAGGGCACATATTTTTGTATTCGGCAGGGACCAAGGGTGTCCTGGCGGTAATCGGACCTGCCGGCTGCAATGCCGGACTGGTTCACCTTGAGGCCCGTGGCGTAGCCAAGGAACTGGGCGAACAGTTCAACTAACACATCCTGTAATCACCTCCATTCCCAAACACTTTTCCCGGAGTCGCGCCGGCAGGGCGCGCTCCGGACTTTTTGCGTTTGTTGCGGTGGTGAAGCGCGCCTGGAGCGTCCCTGAGCCGAGAACGCTCGGCCCGCTCCAGAGCTTGTGTTCGGGCCGGCTACGGAGGAGATCAATTGACGAGGCGCTCCGTTCGGCGGCGGGACGCGCGCATGTGAGTTTCTTGGCGGTCGGGCAGGTCTAGCGGCGCAACGCGGGTACGCATAGGAGCAGTCGTCCGCACTTGCACGAAAGGTACGATCGGGAGCGGTTCCATTCCGGAGCGGGACCGGGCGATGCGGCGCGAAGTCGGGTGTTTTCCAACGGCTGGTGGACCAACGCCGCGCAGGCCGGGTGATTTGTCCGCACGTGCACGAAGGGTACGCTTGGGAGCGGTTCCGGAGCGGAACCGGGTGGTGCGGCGCGCGGAGCACCCGATGCGTGCGCTGGTTTCGGCTCCCTGCGTGGGTCCCCGTCGGCTAGGATGGTCGGGTGCGGTCTTTATCACTCTTATTGGCCGGTACTGTGCTAGGCGCGGCGCCGGTGGGTTGGACGGACCTGCCGGTGGCGTTGCGCACTATACTCGCCCGGGGTGGCCTGGACCAGGGACGGTATGCCACCTGGCAGGCGAAACGGACCCAGGAGCTGCGAGTAAGGCTGGACAACGGATCGGCGGAACACGTCGCCTACTTTCTGCTGCAATCAAGGGCGTTTACCGATGCGCCGGCGCTTGACCCAATGCGGGAGGCACGCATTTACCTGCGATCCTTGAAACCGGACCGGTGGGACGCGTTTCTGGCAGGGGAGCCCGGCGGGGCCCCACTCAACGAACCGATACGCCGGCGGGCCGAGGCGTTCTGGCAAGCGGAGGCGCGCAATGAACGCCACCGCCTTCTGCGCGCGATGGCGGCTACGCTTGGATGGCGTTCCGAACAGATATTGGAAACCGCGTTCCGGTTCCTGCTGCAACGCTCTGAAGAAGACGACGCCGATGCGCTATATCAGCGGCGAGGATTGAGCGCGGACCCGTTTCCGGCGACGATGCGGGCAGTGGAACGCGGACTAATGAAGACCGGCGGAGGGCGGGACGCGGTGCTGCTGGCGGGGCCAGGAGCAGAACTCGGATCCCGGTTTGGCGTTGACGATGCGCGGCCGGTACAGTCCACCCAGCCAGGAGCCCTGCTGGCGCTCAATGGAAGAAAGCCCGCCCGGTTTGATTGCGTCGATATCCGGCAGGAAGTGGTGGACTCGCTGGCAGGCGGACCGTGCAAAGCGGCAAGGCTCGACATCGCAGGTGAAGCGCTGCCCGTGGAGAGCTATGATCTGGCGGTGGCGACGAATCTGCTCGTCTATCTGAACGAAGAAGAGTTGGGCGTGGCAATGGGGAATTTGGGGCGGGCGCTGCGGCCGGGCGGGTGCCTAGTCCATAACGACTCCCGGTTCGCGGCGCGGTTGTTTGGCGAGGCGGCTGGAATGCCCGTCATCTACTTTGAAAGCGTGGCGCTGGGACGGCGTGGAGGGCGCGAACAGATGGACCGTGTGGTGGTGCATTGCCGGCCTGTGGCGGGGCCCTTCTGAAATGTGAAATAATAGCGGGACTTTCCTTCAGGAGATCCTATGTCGAGACTCGTACTGGCCGCCATGGTAGCGGCCGCCGCGCTTCCCGCCTTTGCCCAGCAGGGCCGGGGCAGCTATTTTGGCACTGTGACTGATACCTCCGGGGCAGCGGTTCCGGGGGCAAAAGTAACGCTCACCAACGTCGCTACAAACACGGCGGTGAATACGGAAACCAACGAGAGCGGACTGTATACGGCCACGGCGCTGCAGATTGGCGAGTACTCGATCAGTGTTGAGAAATCCGGGTTTAAGCGGGCGGTGCGCACGGGACTGACGCTACAGGTAGACCAGCGGGCGCAGGTGGATTTCCGGATGGACGTGGGCGGTGTGGCGGAGACGATTGAAGTGAAGGGCGAGGCGCCGCTGGTGGATACCGGGTCGGCGACGGTGGGCAAGGTGGTGGAGAACCGCCGAGTGGTGGAACTGCCGTTGAACGGACGGAACGCGCTGGCGCTAACGCTTCTGACGCCGAGTGTGAAATCGAATGCGGGGCCGACGAATTCGGGGTTCGGCGACCGGGGGATTCAGTTGTCGTCGATTTCGATTAACGGCGGGCCGAATGCGATGAACGCGCAGTCGCTGGACGGAGGCAACAATATTCAGAGCTATATCGGCGAAGTGGCGATCAACCCGGCGGTGGACGCGGTGGAGGAGTTCAAAGTACAAACGGGCGTGATGTCGGCTGAGTATGGTTTCACGGGCGGCGGAGTTATTAACATGGTGACTAAGTCCGGCACGAACCAGTTACACGGATCGCTGTACGAATTCTTGCGCAATGACAAACTGGACGCGCGGAATACGTTCGCGGCGGCGAAGCCTCCCTTCCGCTATAACCAGTATGGCGTGGCGGTGGGCGGACCGGTCATCAAGGACAAAACCTTCTTCTTCGGCAACTGGGAACAGTACGACTACCGGCGGTCCACGTCGCCGATCGGCTCGATGCCGACGGAGCGGCAGCGGAACGGCGATTTCGGCGATCTGCTCGGCACCAACGGCGCCTTGATTCCGATCTACGATCCGGCGACGACGAGCGGGCTGACCCGATCGGTGTTCCCCAATAACCGTATTCCGGCGAGTCGCATGGACCCGGTTTCGCTGAAGATAAACGAGTTTTATCCGCTTCCGAACCGGACGCCAACCAATGCCTTCACAAATGCCAATAACTTCCTGAATGTCGCCAGTGAAGTCCGGAGCATGCGGCAGTACACGGGTAAGATCGACCACCGGTTCAGCGACAAGAACTCGTTGTTTGGACGCTACTCCTACTTCTTGCACAAGACCGATAACGGAGGAAGCGTGTACCCGAACCCGGTCGTCGCCAAGCGCGACGACGCGCTGGAGAACAAGAATTTTGCGTTGTCGGACACGCATAGCTTCACGCCGACGATGTTGAACGAACTTCGCGTGGGCGCCACGCGCGGCTATTTTCCCTTTATCGTGCGGAGTTTTGGCGGCGGATGGCCGCAGAAGTTGGGCCTGCCGGCTTCGGTGCCGGCCGATACATTCCCAGGAATCAGCAATGGGCTGCCGGGTTTCAACACGGGCACGGCGGGGCTGCGGGCGAGCATCAATTTGCAGTTTTTCGATATGTTGACGAAGATCGCCGGCAATCACACGATGAAGGCCGGCGTCGACATTCGGACCTTGCAAGGAAACAACCTGCAGCGGTCGTCTCCGTCGGGCAGCTTTAACTTTACGAGCGGGCTGACCGGGAATCCGGGCGCGCCGGCAGGGACTGGGTCGGCGTACGCGACCTTCCTGCTGGGCGAAGTGGCGAGTGCGAGCGGCACCACGCATTCCGGCGAGAGCCAGCGCGGGAAGAGCTACTCAGTGTTTCTGCAGGACGATTGGAAGCTGACGCGCCGGTTGACACTGAACCTCGGTTTGCGTTGGGACTACCAGACGCAACCGGTGGAAGTGAACAACGGCATGACCAACTTCGATCCGACAATCCGATTGAGCAACGGGCTGCTGGGCGCGACCGTATTCGCCGGCGCCGATGGGCAGCCGCGCAGTTTCCGGGAGGCGGACCTGAACGACTTTGCACCTCGCATCGGCTTGGCGTACGATCTGTTCGGCGGCGGGAAAACGGTGTTCCGGGCGGGCTATGGGATTTACTATCCTTCGCAGTTCTGGCGGAACAACTATGGCAGCGTGAACGGCTTTGCCAATACCTCCACCTCCTATCCGTCGAGCAACCCGAACGTCAAGGCGTTCCAGTTCAGCGCCGGGTTCCCGAGCCCGCTGTTGCAGCCGGCGGGGCGCGCGCTTGGGCCGAATGCGTTTTTGGGCCAGGGCACCAGCTACGAAGAAAAGATGGGCACGACGCCGATGTCGCAGCAATTAACAGCATCGGTGCAGCACCAACTTCCCGGGCGGGTTCTGGTTGACGTTAGCTATAGCGGCAACCAAGGGAGCCACTTCACATTGGCCGCGGGCGGGTGGAACATGAACCAACTGGACAACCAGTATCTGGGCTTGGGCCTGGCGCTGCAGGATCAGGTGCCGAACCCGAACCGGGGCCTTGTGCCAGGGGCTTTGGGCAACGCAACGATCACGAGGGAACAGTCACTGCTTCCCTTCCCTCACTACCAAGGGATCGCGGTGCGTAGCCCGCGCATGGGTAACTTCAATTCCCACCTCATTATTGTGAGCGTAGAGAAGCGGATGTCGAAGGGGCTGACGTTCATGGTGAACTTCACGGGCGGCAAGATCATCTCCGAGGGCTTAGGAACGCCGGTGGACTTTGGCGCGATCGAGCAGACGAACCAGACTGCGTATCAGGACGGCAGATTCAATCGCCGGCTGGAGCGGAGCGTCGACCCGACCGACGTGTCGAAGCGGGCGGTGGTGAGCCTCCTATACGAACTGCCCTTCGGCAAGGGCGCGGGCATGGTGAATAAGTTGATCGGCGGTTGGCAGATCAACACGATCGGCATCATGCAGACGGGCCTGCCGGTGATCATCGGTGGCGCGAACAACTTCCGGGCGTCGCGGCCAAATTCGACGGGAGAGTCGGCAAAGCTGGACAATCCGACGGCGTCGAAGTGGTTCAACACCGAAGCTTTTGTAAACCCGGCGATCTACACGTTCGGTAACATTGGGCGCGCGTTGCCCGATGTGCGCGGACCGGGGACGTTCAACTGGGATTTGAGCTTTATAAAGAACACCCGGGTTACCGAGCGGGTAAACCTTCAGTTCCGGGCGGAGATGTTCAACTTCATGAACAACGTGAATCTTGGACTTCCGAACGGCGGCTTCGCCGCCGGGCCGAATGGCAGAAACCAGAGCGGCACGTTTGCTACGATCACTTCAGCGCGTGACGCGCGGAACATCCAACTGGGTTTGAAGCTCCTATTCTAAATGAGACTATTGCTAGGTATTTTCGCGGGGGCATTGGCATTTGCGGCCGATGCTCCTTATATCTCAGCCGGGTTCCTCACGATTCCGGCGGAGGTAAAACTGGGACCAATGTCGGCCGTGGAGGTGGACCGAAAGGGCAACACCTACGTGCTGCACCGGGGGGAGCCACCATTGCTGGCGTTCGACAAGAACGGAAAGTATAAAGGCGGATTTGGTTCGGGCGAGTTCAAGGTGGCGCACGGGTTGCGCGCCGACAGAGACGGCAATGTGTGGACGACCGATAACGGTCTGCACATACTGCGCAAGTTTTCGCCGAAGGGCGAAGTGCTGGCGACGCTGGGCGAAAAAGGAGTGGCGGGCGGAGATGAGAAGCATTTCCGGGCGCCGGACGACTTGGTATTCGCGGCCAACGGGGACATCTATGTGGCCGATTCGGGGAACGGGCGGATTGTGCATTTGAATAAGAACGGGCAGTTCGTTTCCCAGTTCGGCAAGAAGGGGAAAGACAAGGGGCAATTCGCCACCGCGCATGGACTGGGAATTGACTCAAAGGACCGGATTTATGTTGCCGACCGGGGAAACAGACGGGTGCAGGTATTCGCTTCGTCGGGCGAGTTTCTGGCCGAATGGGGCGGGTTTGGCAATCCGTTTGGGTTGTTAGTGGTTGGTAAGCAGCTTATCGTAAGTGAAGGCGATATCAACCGGATGTTCCATTTTGATTTGGACACGGGGAAGATTGTAAATGAATGGGGGGACGCGCAGACGCTGCAACTGCCCCACCTGATGTCAACGGACCGCAAAGGCAACCTGTACGTAGCCGAAGTGAATGGAAAACGCGTACAGATATTCCGGAGAAGATAACGATGCGATTCGGATTGCTGTTACTGCCCGCCGTGCTGCTGGCCCAAACGCCGGCGCCAAAGCTTTCGCACCAGGACGCCGAGGCGTTCGAACAAGCGCACAAGCCGCTGATCCAGCCGGAGGCGCCGCGGTCGAAGGACGTAGCGGCGACGACGGCGAAAGTAGCCGGGGCACTGCCGTCGCGAGCGGGGGCGGGAGCAGTGGCGCGGCGGAATTTTATCGACGGATTTGTATTCGGGAAGATGGCGGCCGACAGAGTGCCCCACGCGCCACTGGCTGGCGACGAGGAGTTCGCGCGGCGGGCCTGGCTGGACGCGACGGGCCGGATTCCGGCGCCGGCGGAGATGGCGGCGTTCCTGGCCGACAAATCGCCGGGAAAGCGCGAGCGGCTAATCGATTCGCTTACGGCCTCCGACGCGTTCGTGGATAAGTGGACCTATTATTTTGAGGACCTGTTCCGCGCCGGCGGACGGATGGGATCGGGCCTGAACCTGTTCCACTATTGGGTGCGGGAGTGGTTGAAGCTGGACCGGCCCTACAACGAAGTGGTGACGGACCTTCTGACGGGTGCGGGAAAATCGAGCTTCTCGGTGCCGGGCGCGCTGTACTACCAGCGCGATTTTGTGAAGGCGAAGGACGACCCGGAAGCGCCGGACGCACATGACCTGGTGAACCAGCCGGACACGGTGGATGAGTTTACGGTGACTTACTCCAAAGTCTTCTTAGGTATCAGCATGGCCTGTATCTCCTGCCATGACGGCGCGGGACACCTGGAGAAGGTCAATCTGTTTCTGGTGAAAAAGAAGCGGGAAGAGTTTTTTAGCCAGGCGGCGTTTTTCGGCAAGACGCGCCAGATCATGAACTGGGAAAACGGCTACCAGGCCAACACCGAATACACCGTGGACGATGAGGCGCCCGGTTATGACCGGAAGGCGGAGAGCATTCTACGGGTGCCCCGGCGAGGGACAGGGCTATCGCAGCCGCGCTTCATTTTGACCGGCGAGGCGCCACGCGAAGGCGAAAACGCGCGCGACGGGCTGGCGCGCATGATGACCGGCCACGTGCAGTTCCGGCGCGCTTTCGTGAACCGGATTTGGAGCGAATTGATGGGGTTCGGCATTGTGGAACCGGTGGACGATTTTGACCTGGCGCGATACGACGCCAAGAACCCGCCGCCGGCGCCATGGACGGTGCAGCCATCGAACCCGGCATTACTGGACGCGATGGCGGAGGATTTTGGAGCGAACAAGTATAGTTTCCGCCACGTGGTGCGGACGATTATGAAATCGAGCGCGTACCAATTGTCTTCGAGTTTTCCGGGAGATTGGCAGGAGAGCTACACCCCTTACTATGCGCGTAAGTATGTACGGATGCTGACGGCGCCTGAGTTACACGACGCCATTGCGCTGGCGACCGGGCGGCCGGGCACATTTTCGAGCGGAACCGAACGGGTAGGCATGGCTATGCAGATGCCGGAGCCGGGGAAAGCGGGCGGCGACGTAAAGACGTTCATGCGGACATTCGGGCAGGCGAGCCGCGATGACATGCCGAAGAAGGTGCCTGCCAGTTCGCTGCAGGCGATGCTGCTGATGCAATCGAAGGTAGTGACAGAGCGGGTGAATTCATCGAAGGGCGGGCTGCTGGCGACACTGCTCGATAAGACGGCCGATGACCGGGGGCTGGTGGAACAGTTATACCTGCATACGGTTTCGCGGAAGCCATCGGGCGCGGAGCTGCAGGTGGGGCTGGAGGCGCTGCGGAAAGACCGGCGGCGCGGCGCGGAGAATCTGCAATGGGCGCTGCTGAATTCGCCTGAGTTTTTGTTCAACTACTGAGGAGCAAGACATGGACAAGCGAGTATCCGAGTTTTTGCGCACACGCCGGGACATGCTGCGATTTGGGGGGCACGGGCTGCTGGGCGCGTTTGCCAGCCAGGCGGCGCTGCCGATGCGGGTGAGCGCGGCGGGGCGGGCGAATCCGCGCGGTTCGGCGAGGTTCTGCATCCTGATCGAGTTGGCCGGGGCGTTGAGCCACGTCGATTCGTTCGACTTCAAGGAAGACGCGGGAACGCAGAAGGATTTCGACGTCCGGAAGATCAAGGACGATTTGTACTTGCCGTACCGGTTGTTTCCGGAGTTGTCGAAGGAGATGGACAAGATCGCTGTGGTGCGATCCATGAAGAGTCATGAAGTGGTTCATTTCCGGGGTCAATATTACACGCAAGCTGGGCGGCCGCTGAACCCGGCGCAGGCGACGGAGATACCGTCGGTGGGTTCGGTGATCAGTTTTGAATTGGACAAACAGCGGAAAGAGAAGGACTCGTTTCCGACCTACATCGGCTGTAACTTGGACACATCGGGGTGCGGGGCGCTATCGACGGGATTCATGCCGCCGCGGTTTTCCGTGCTGGACGTGAACTTAAAAGAGGGGTCGGCTTCGGCGCCGGGCGGAGCGGAAGCGATGGCGGTGCTGGAGGAGCGCTACCGGATTCTGGCGAAGCTGGACGAAGTGAACGCGAAGGCGCGGGCGGGGCGAGACCAGCGGTTCGGGTCGTTCCGGGATTTTCAGCAATCGGCGTATCAGTTGTTGGGCGATGCGCGGTGGCCGATGGCGTTCAAGATGTCGAAAGAGGAGATCGAGCGGTACGGAGACAACTCGGTGGGGCTGGGCTGTTTGTTCGCCCGCAACGCAGTGAAGGCGGACGCCGGGACGCGCTACATACACATCACGCATCCGGACTGGGATCACCACCGGAACATCTATAATCACGCGTCGAAGAGCAACCACTACATTCGCTGTAACGAGTTTGACCGGGCGATGGCTTCCCTGCTCCGGGACCTGGCGGCGGAGCCGTCGCCGCGGCAGCCTGGCAAGACGCTGCTGGATGAAACGATGGTGGTGATGGCGACCGAGTTCGGGCGTGTGCCGGGAGCGTTGAACGGGATTGCCGGACGGCACCATTACAACCTGGCGTACGTGTCGCTGTTCGCCGGCGGCGGCGTGAAGGGCGGGCGGATTATCGGCAAGACGGACGCGGCTGGTGAGCACGTGATCGACACCGGATGGAAGTACAAGAAGCAGCAGATTAAGACCGAGAACATCTATGCGTCGATCTATTCGGCGATGGGGATTGACTGGACGAAGACGATCACCAACACGCCGTCAAAACGGGCGTACCGGTATGTGGATCCGCTCGGGGCGACCGAGATGGTGATGGACGACGAGATCGCGGATCTGTTCGTGTAATGCGGCGGCTGGCGGCGGTATTGATCGCGGCGGCGGTTCACGCGGCGGAGCCGGGAATGGTGACGATTCCGGCGGGCACATTTCAAATGGGCCGGACGAAGTTAACGGCTGACGATAAGACGACGATGCGTCCGCAAGTGCTGCTGGATGACCGGCCAACGCACGCGGTGACGCTGGCGCCGTTTCTGTTGGACGCTTATGAAGTGACGCAGGCGCAGTATGGCGAGTTTGTGAAAGCCACGAAACGCCCGGCGCCGTATCACTGGCAGGGCGGCGCGGTGCCGGCCGGGACCGGGGCGGTGGCGGCGCACAACGTGAGTTGGGAAGATGCGCGCGCGTATTGCGAGTGGCGGGGCAAACGGCTGCCGACGGAAGCCGAGTGGGAACGAGCGGCGCGGGGCGGACTGGAAGGGGCCGACTATCCGTGGGGCGATAAGTATGACGCCAAGAAGGCGCGTCATAACACGGAGACCGGGCCGGGCGAAGTGGGGCGGTACGAGCCGAACGGGTTTGGGCTGTACGATATGGCGGGCGGGATGTCGGAGTGGACCGCGGATTGGTTCGAGCGAGAGTACTATAACCACTCGCCGGCGGAGAATCCGAAGGGGCCGGCAACAGGTGCGTATCGCGTGATCCGGGGCGGAGCGTGGAGCGACCAGGGCCGGCGCATTACGGTGTTCTTTCGCAACTGGGTGCGCCCGACGCAACGGCAGCCCAACATCGGCTTCCGCTGCGCGAAGGACGGGCCAACGGTGGACGAGCGGATTCGAGAGAAGATCGCCGGGTTTCGGGGCGTCGTATCGCTGTACGCGAAGAACTTAAACAGCGGGTCGGAGTTTGGGATAGGGGCCGATGAACGGGTGCGCACGGCGTCGACGATTAAGCTGCCGATTCTGGTGGCGGTGGCACAGGCGGTGGCAGAGGGGAAATCGTCGTGGGACGAAGAGATTGAACTGAAGGCGGAGGACAAAGTGGCGGGCAGCGGCGTGCTGCATGAGTTCACACCGGGCCGGAAGTTTCTGGTGCGGGACCTGGCAAATCTGATGATCGTCGTGAGTGATAATACGGCGACAAACCTATTGATCGACCGCTTTTCCGCCGATTATGTGAATAGCGTGATGGAGAAGCTGGGCTTTGCATCCACGCGTTCGAACCGGAAGATTTTGGGCGATGGGAAGAATCTGAAACCGAACCCGAGCGGGCTGAGCGAGTTCGGGAAGAAGGAGGAAAACAAGAAGTTCGGGATCGGCGTATCGACGCCCCGAGAGATGGGTCGCCTGCTGGAACTGCTCTACAAAGGGCAGATCGTGAGCGCGGAAGCATCGAAGGGGATTATCGCATTGATGCGGAGACAACAGTACATGGACGGCATTGGGCGGCACTTGGATGGATTCGAAGTGGCGTCGAAATCCGGGGCGCTGGACGCGCTGCGGAGCGATGTGGGCCTGGTGGAGCGGAAGGGCGAGGTGTACGCGTTGGCGTTGACGGTGGACGGAATGCCGCGGACGGACTATTCGCCGGACAATGCGGGCAATGTGTTGATATCGGAGTTGACGGCGCTGCTGCTGGAAAAACTGCGCTAGATGGCGGCCGGCGCCTTTTTCGGCTCGACGATCTCAACGGTTTGCGGGGTGATGTTCACGGTGCGGACCTGACCGCGAGGACCGATGGGACCGATGTCTCGGCCGCCCTTGCTGACGGCGATGCCCCCGGCGTTGCCTACGACCATTTTGGCTGATTGGAGAGTGGAAATCAGCTTCTTGTCACCGGGTTCCAGCACGCCCATGAAGATGCGTTTGCCGTCGGCCGTGACTTCGATCCAGGTCTGTTCGGTGGCTTCGATATTCAGCGTAAGGTTACTAGGGTTCGTTCCGGAGGCGGCGACGAGTTGAGCGGGCTCGGCGGTCTGCTGCGGATTGGCCGCGGGCGTTTGGGGCTGGTTGACGGTCAAGGAGGCGGCGGGCGCGGGCACGACGGGTGCGGGCACGTTGGCGTTGCTCTGCTGCCGGACTTCCTGGGGCGCGCTTAGGCGGTCCATGACGACGGAAAACGCGCCGCCTGCGGCAACAAGGACAACCAGCGCAGCGACAGCGAGACCCGTGCGTGAATCAAAGAATCCGCTGGAGGCATTGCGCAGCGGTTCAACGGAAATGAGCTTCTTTTCTTCCTGGCGCCGGGCGCGCGGATCTACTGCCGCGGCGAACTCCTCAAGATCGACGGAGGGTTCGGGCTTGACCAGCGATGCGAACTCTTCTTCGATCTTGGCCGGATCAAAGCCAAGGGCCTGTGCGTACTGACGGATGAAGCTGCGATTGAAGAAGCCGCCGGGGAGTTGCTTCCAGTCTTCCAGTTCAATCGCTTCCAAATAGCGGGAGCCGATACGAAGGTCGTCGGCAATTGTTCGCAGTTGCTTGCCTTGCCGCAGGCGTTCGTCCTTCAATTTTTGTCCGAGAGTGGCCATTCCATTAGATCCCGAGAGATCAATCCTATAATAGACCTTTGTCGATCATGCATACAACCGTAACCGTTACAGTACTGGTGGTGAACTGGAACCGGCGGGAGATGTTGCGGGAGTGCTTGCAAACATTGGAGATGCAGGTCGATGAGGCAGGGCGCCGGTGGCCCTTGGAGGTCATTGTTGTGGACAATGGCTCCAGCGACGGCTCAGCGGCAATGGTTAGGAGCGAATTCCCGGGGATGGTGTTACTGGAAAACAAAGAAAATCTTGGGTTTTGCGGGGCAAACAACCAGGGAATCCGGCGGGCAAGCGGGGATCTGGTGGCCCTATTGAACAACGACGCGGCAGCCGATCCCCACTGGATTCAGCAGTTACAAGCAGCATTTCAGGTATCGCCGGAAGTCGGAATGGCGGCGTCGAAGATCGTGACCTGGGACGACCCGGGGCGGATAGATAAAGTAGGACATTTAATTTTTCCGGACGGGCAAAATCGCGGGCGCGGGACGGGCGAGCGGGATCGCGGGCAGTATGAGAAAGTGGAGGAGGTTCTTTGGCCGGACGGGTGCGCGGCGATGTACCGGAAGGCGATGTTGGACCAGATAGGTGGATTGGATGAGGACCTGTTCGCCTATGGCGACGACGCGGAGTTGGGGTTGCGGGCACGGATCGCGGGTTGGCGATGCTTGTACATGCCAAGGGCGATTGTCAGACACCGGCGGAGCGCGACGATGGGACAGGGGAGCCCGGCGAGGGTGACATTGATCGAACGAAACCGGATATTACTGGCGGTGAAGCTGTTTCCGTGGAGCCTGCTGCTTTTGAATCCATTCTATTTCGCGGTGCGGATGGCGGCGGGCCTGTTCGCGGCAACGGCAGGGGACGGAGACCTGGCGGCGTTCCCGGGTGTGACAGGCAAACTGCGGGTAGCCGGGGCATTGCTGCGCGGGCAGTGGCAGGCCATCAAGCTGACCCCGAGGACACTGCGCAAGCGAGCGGGAATTGAGAAGTTCGCGGTGTTGACGGCGGCGCAGCGGCGGCGGCTGATTCTGGACAACCGCTTGTCGTTGGCGGCGCTTTTCGGTATTGTGCGGGAAACGGAGATGGCGCCATGACCGAAGAAGCTGTGCCGGCCGAAGTGATTCGCGAAGCTGACCTGTGCCCAGCGTGCGGCAGCGCGTCGCTGCGAACGCTTTTCCACGGAACCGACCGGCTTTTTGGGACCACGGCGAGCTACTTCGAAGTGGTGGAATGTACCGAGTGCCGGCTGATGCGGCTGTTTCCGCAGCCGACGGCGGCGGAGCTAAACCAGTACTACCCGGCGAACTATTGGTTCGCCGCGGGAACGGACACGGCGTCGAAGCTGGAGGATTTCTACCGGCGCCTGGTGCTGGGGGACCACGTTCGATTCGTGGAAAAAGCCATTGAGGGGACGAAGGCGGCCGGGCCGCTGCTGGACGTGGGTTGCGGCGGCGGATTGTTCTTACGATTGCTGCGGGAACGCGGGCGCAAGGTGATGGGTTTGGACTTTTCGCTGGAAGCGGCGCGGACGGCGTGGGGCGTGAACCGGGTGCCGGCGATGTGCGGAACGCTGTCGAAGGCGCCGCTGCGGCCGGGCGCGTTTTCGGTGATCACCATGTTTCACGTGTTGGAGCACTTGTACGATCCGGCGGGTTACGTGGAGGCGGCGCACGAGTTGCTGGCGGCCGATGGACGATTGGTGGTGCAGGTGCCCAACGCGGCCAGTTGGCAGTTTCTTTTGTTCGGGCAGAACTGGAACGGAATCGACGTGCCGCGGCACTTGGTGAACTTTAAGGAAAAGGACCTGGTGGCGCTGGTGGAGGCGTGCGGTTTTGAGGTGACGCGGAGGAAGTTCTTCTCGCTACGGGACAATCCGGCGGGCATGGCAACGTCGATTTCGGCGGCGCTGGACCCGATGGGCCGGCGCGTGCGCGGCGTTCCGGAGTCGCCGGGGATACGGCTGTTGAAAGATGGCGTCTACTTCGGGCTCACGCTGCTATGCCTGCCGTTTACGGTGATCGAGGCGACGTGCCGGGCGGGGTCGACGATCATGATCGAGGCACGGAAGAAATGAACGCCGGCATTTTGCCGGGGCCGTTGCGGCGGTATGTGCTGGATTTTGAGAGGCGAATTGAGGACGCGGTGCGCGCCTTCGCCGCCGCATTGCCCGAAGGGGCGCGCGTGCTGGACGCCGGGGCCGGCGAGGGGACGTACAAGAGCCATTTTCCCAAGCAGCGGTATGTGGGGTTGGACTTGGGCATTGGCGATGGCCGGTGGGACTATTCGCGGCTCGATGTGTTGGGGGATTTGCGTTCCCTGCCCTTCGGCGATGGCGTGTTCGACGGCGCGGTGAACATAGTGACGCTGGAACACGTGCGGGCGCCGCATATCGTGATGGGCGAACTGGCGCGGGTGTTGCGGCCAGGGGGCAGGCTGCTGCTTGTGGTGCCGCATGAATGGGAGGTCCATCAGCATCCGCACGACTTTTTCCGGTATACGAGGTATGGTGTCGAGGAGTTGGCGAGGGGGGCGGGAATGCGCATGGTGAGCCTGGCCGATGGAGGCGGGTACTTTCGCTTGCTCGCGCGGCGGCTGCTGGGCGGGGCGCAGTTTTTTCCATTTCCGTTGGACGTGGTATGGCTTGCGCTGGCGGCGGCGCCGGCACTTTTGCTGCCGCTGCTGGACGGGCTGGACCGGCGGAAGGATTTCACGCTGGGCTATCTCGCCGTGCTCGAAAATGGGCGAGAATAAACCATGCCCAAACGGAGAGATGTTTTTAAGTTGCCGGCCCTGTTGGGACCGATGGCGTTGATGGCCGCGGCCAAGCCGGGAGAGTTGCAGAATATCGTTGTGGACGCCGCCAAGGTGCGGACGAACAAGGCGCCGTTCGGAGAGTTAAAGATCTTCTTCGACGGCCCGACGGAGCAGTTGAAATCGATGACCGGCGGAAGCCTGCTGTTGTATGCCGGCCAGGAGCCGCACCCGCCGCACGCGCACCCCGACGAGGAGTTCATGGTGATCACAGAGGGGACAGGCGAGATGCTGGTGGACGGCAAGAAGTACCAGGTGGGGCCGGGGTCGATGATGTACTGCGCGGCCAATAAAATGCACGGCATCAAGGCCGGCAAGAAGAACCTGCTGTTCTACTTCTACAAATGGAGAGCCTAGAACTCCTTGCCGTTGTACATGCCGGCAACGAATTTTTCGTAGCCGTTGTACTGCAACGTGGGGCGGCGCTCCATGGTGGGGATCATCTGCTCATAAGCCTGTGACCAGCGCGGATGCGGCTTCTTCGGCTCCACGTTCGAATAGAAGCCGTATTCACTGGCAATCAGCCGGTTCCAGAACGTCGGCGGTTCGCCGGAAGTGAATTCGATTTTGGCGATGGACTTGGGACTCTTATACCCGTATTTCCAAGGGGCGACGACGCGGATGGGCGCGCCATTCTGCTTGGGCAGCGGCTTGCCATAAAGACCGGTGGCCATCATGGTCAGCGGGTGCATGGCTTCGTCCATACGGAGTCCTTCAAAGAAGGGCCAAGGGTAGTTGGCCTGCTTCATTCCGGGCATTTCCGCGGGGCGGCTGACGGTGAGGAACCGGACATATTTCGCGTTCGGCTTCGGTTCCAGGAGTTTGATGAGAGACGCAAGCGGAAACCCGGTCCAGGGGACGACCATTGCCCAGCGCTCCACGCAACGGAAGCGGTAAACGCGCTCTTCCACGGGGAGTTTCTTCAAAAGGTCGTTCAGGTCGTAAGTCTTGGGCTCCTTGCATAGACCGGAGACCTGGATCTGCCATGGGGAGATGGTGAACTTGTCCACCAGGTTTTTGACGGTTTCCTTGCCGTATGGGTCGAACTCGTAGTAGTTGTTATAGCCGGTGGCGGCCCATTCGGGGGTGAGCGGCGCGGCCGGGACGTCGAATTCTGCGTTCTTCTTCGTCTGCGCGGCCAGAGAGGGCACCGTCAGCAAGCCGGCGGCCTGCAACAACTGGCGACGGTTCCAATACGCCGATTCCGGCGTCGCCTCGCGCTCCGGAATTTCCCAGCCCTTCGGCACTCGAATCAACATGAATCCAGTTCTCCCTCTCGTTTATCGTATACGGAAATCGCACCCATCTAGATGCGGCGGGAACATTTTGGTTTCGACTTCCGTAACAGATTGGCAGAAGGAGTTATCCAAACATGTTCTGTACCGCTTGCGGCTTCACAATGAACGAAGACCACCGCTACTGCGCCCGGTGCGGGAAACCGGCGATTGACGGGCAGTTCCAGTGGACAGCGGCGCCCCAAGGACCGCCACCGCCGCCAAAGCGGTTAGAACGGGATATGTACGACCGGAAGATCGCCGGTGTCTGTTCCGGCTTCGCCAAGTATTTTGGCATGGACCCAACGGTGATGCGGCTCATCTGGGTGGTGCTCACCTTTGCCACTGGTCTGCCGATCATCGCCTACCCGGTTTGCTGGCTGGTGATGAGCCGAAACGACTATCGGTCGCTGCCCGGCGGCGCCTATCAGCAGGTGTGAGTCACGTGCAAAAATAGGAGTTAATGCACCGTCTGCTTCTTGGGCTATGCGCCCTCACCTCCGCGCTGTACGCGCAATCTCCGCTCGGAACCGTTACCGGATTGGTCTTGGACCCCTCGGGTTCAACGGTCCCGAACGCCTCAATCCGGTTGAGAAACACGGCGACCAATGTCGAAAATGCCGCTACCTCCAATGACTCGGGCGCATACGTTTTCGCGAACGTTTTGCCTGGGGAATACACGTTACAGGCGGAGGCGAAGGGCTTCAAAAAACTAGCCACGTCAGCGTTCCCGGTGGCGGCCTATCGCACCGTGCGTACCGATTTGAAGGTTGAGGTGGGTGACACGGCCAACACCGTGGAAGTGCGTGGTGAAGTAGCAAGCGTCATCCAATCGGAGAGCCCGTCGATTGCCACCAGCCTATCTTTGAAAGCGCTGCGGGAGCTGCCCACCAATCTGCGCAGCGTGTTCAATAACTCCGGTGACTCCGGTCTCATCTTTCAGATGATGCCGCTGACGGTTCCCGGATTGGTCCAGGTGGGCGCCGGCGCGGCATGGGTCACTCCCGGCGCGGGCGCCAATAGCGTGAAGACCAAAGTGGACGGCATCGAAACGAATTTCGGGAACTTCGGAACGCCGGACCCTGTGTCGCAGCCATCCATGGAATCGGTGGGAGAGTTCACCGCGAACATTTTGAGCAACAAAGCGGAGTTCGGCGGCATGGGCGTGGTGACTTCGGTAACCCGTTCCGGCGGCAACAAGTACCACGGCGATCTGTTCTGGTACGGCCGCAACAGCGCGCTGGACGCGCGCAACACGTTCTCGCCGTCCAAGCCATTCCAGAACATTCACAACTACGGCGCCACCTTCGGAGGCCCGTTGAAGAAGGACAAGACATTTTTCCAATTGACTTTCGACCAGACCCGCGGCTCGCGTGCCTATCTGTTCAGCCCAAACGTTCCGACGCTGGCGATGCGAGGCGGGGATTTTACGGGCCAGGCGGCGCTACGCAACCCTTACACCGGCGTTAACCCGTTCGACGGAAACCGGATTCTGCCACAGTTCATCAGCCCGCAGGCGCGGCGAACGCAGGAATTGCTCTTTCCCCTGCCGAATTTCGGCCCCGCTACATTAACGGCGGCCAACTACCGGGCGGCGTTTAACGGTCCGGAGACGCACAACATATACGAGGCGCGATTGGACCAGAACTGGACAAGCGCGCACAGCTCATTTGCACGTTATCAGTGGAAGAAGAGCGATTATGAAATTCCGGGAGCACGATCGGCGCTGCCGCCGGAGTCGGTGGGAACGTCCACGAATATCCGCGAAGTACACTTCGCCACACTGGGCGACGTGATGACGTTGAAGCCGAATATGTTCAATGAGGCGCGGTTTGGGTTTGTCGTGTTGTCGTCAAAGTCGTTCGCCAACGTCACCGGCCAAAGGCTGATCGACACCATTGGAGTGCAGGGCCTGCCGGCGCGGGGCTTGGCACCGGGCATACCGGTCATGAACATCACAGGGTTGAGTTCCCCGTTGCAGTCGTTGTTGAACCCGGTCAACGATGGGCACTGGCAGTTTTCAGACAACCTGACGTGGAACACCGGCCGGCACACGCTCAAATTTGGCGGCGAATACGTGAACTGGTTCGTAAACCGATACCTGCCTTCCGTGCAGGGCTTGTACGGCAGCTTCAGCTTCACCAATCGCTATACCGGTAATCCATACGCGGATTTCCTGCTCGGTTTGCCCACGGCAGTCACGCGGATTGATCCCTATCCGACGCAGTACAACCGCTGGAGCGACGTATCGTTCTACGCGCAGGACGATTGGAAGATCTCGCAGCGGCTGACCATGAGTTACGGCATTCGGTATGAGTACAACCAGCCGGCCTACGCGCGCGATGGAAACATGTTCAGCTTCGACCCGAAGAGCGGCAGCGTGATCATTCCGGAAGAGGGCGCCCGAAGGCTGTTCAGCCCCTTCTTCCCAGCGGATGTGCCAATAGTCACCGCGTCGAGCCTGGGGCTTCCCAAGACGTTCCGGAACGCGGACAAGAACAACTGGGCGCCTCGGCTGGGGTTCGCCTACCAGTTGAACAACAAGACGGTATTGCGCGGCGGCATCGGCGCGTTTTATGGCCACTTCTCCGGCGTCGTTCCGGCGGCCGTTTCCGGCGGGCCGTTCTCGCTGTCCACCACGGCCAACAACAATTTCGTGAACGGCCAACCGGTGTTTACGTTCGAGCGGCCGTTCGCCGCCGCGGGCGTGCCCGGCGCGTTGAATCTCAATGGGATTGCACCGGACCTGCGCAATCAGATTTCGACACAGTATAGCTTTACGTTTGAGCGGGAACTGTCGGCATCCACGGGGATTCGTGTGAACTACATCGGGTCGAAGGGTTCACAACTGCCCTATCAACGGAACATCAACCAGCCGGTGGCGTCCACGACGGCCTTCACGGCTGCGCGACGGCCCTATCCGCGGTACAACAATATCGTCTATGCCGAGAGCGGCGCGAACAATCTTTATAACGGGCTGCAGGTGCAGTTCAACCGGCGGTTTGAAAAGGGGCTGATGGTCACATCGGCCTGGACGTGGGCGCAATCGCTGAGTGAAGTGGACGACACCGGGTCGGCTGAATTGAACACGCAGATTGAGGACGCCTATGACCGGCGGCGTGACCGGTCGGACATCTATTCGGTGCCGCGGCATCAGTGGATGAATCAGGTTTTGTATGAATTGCCGTTTGCGAAGCAGAACCGGTTCCTGGGCGGCTGGCAGATTTCTGCGCTCATGAACCTTAGCACGGGCAACTTCCTGAATCCGCTATTCACCGGTTCCGATCCATCGAACACGAATAATGTTGGCGGACGGCCCGACCTGACGGGCACGTTGCAGTATCCGCAAACGCTCGCCGCGTGGTTCGACCGGACGGCATTCACGCCGCCTCCGGCCAATTCCGGGCGGTTTGGAAACGCGAAACGCAATTCGGTGGTGGGGCCCGGTTACATTGTATTCAACGCCGGAATTCAGAAGGGGTTTTCGCTGGAGAGGTTTGGGACTTTGTCGTTAGGGGCGAATTTCCAGAATGTGATGAACCACGTGAACTACGGACAACCGAACATGACGGCGAATGTGGTGAACGGCGGATCGATTACCAGCACCCACGTTTTCCCGGCGGCCGGAGCCGCACGGTTGGGGCAGCTCGTTCTGCGTTATAGCTTCTAACTTTCGGCGTAAACGTAAAGAAGACGCGAAGCGCCGCCGCTCCACCGGCGGCGCTTCTGGTATCACGGTTCCGCTTGGCGCGGGTGCTGGGCGCCATTCCCAGCCCGGTGCAGCACGGACCGTGCTTTGCGAAATGTCTCCCACAGGAGCTGCAACTGGGCAGGCAGTCCACCCCGAGAGGACTGCCCGCAGGCGCTCAACCGTGCGATTCGTTCCGCAAACTCGATATTTGAATGTGGAAAAATGAGCAGCGCCGCCGCTCCACCGGCGGCGCTGCTCGTACCACGGTTCCGCTTGGCGCGGGTGCTGGGCGCCATTCCCAGCCCGGTGCCGCGCGGACCGTGCTTTGCGAAATGTTTCCCACAGGAGCTGCAACTGGGCAGGCAGTCCACCCCGAGAGGACTGCCCGCAGGCGCTCAACCGTGCGATTCATTCCGCAAACTCGATATTTGGTTTTGAAAAAATGCGCTGCGCCGCCTCTCCCAAAGCGGCGCAGCGCTACCGGTGCGCGCGACCGGACACCGGCCCCGAATCCGGGGTCCGGTCCACGCGTACCAAGTGTCGTAAGACTGGCGGTGCGGGAGCTAGCAGCAGCGCCGTCAACCCATCCCCATAGGTTGCCGGCCGGCGCTCAACCGCGCGGCCCGTCTCACAACTCCAAGCTAACAGACGGTTTGCCGGCGCATTTCACTTTGCAACTCAAAGTTTTTGAAAACAAAGGAAATATTTTCCTTAAAAAATTGTGACTCACTACGCCGCTCGTTCGACTTTTCGTGAAATCCTATACAAGTGGCTTGGTTTCAATCACTTACACACTCCAGTCGGCCGGCTATGCAGCGAAACACCTAGATCACACTTTTTTTCTCCATACCTCTACAGGTATCTACCTAGGCGTCCGATAGTCTTCTTGAGCAAGGAGCCCCCACAAATGAGTGACCTGACATTCCCTCCCCCGCAGTCGGAAAACATGGAACTGGCGGCGGCAAACCGCCGGTTGACGACGGCCATTCTCGGCATGACGCTATTAACCGGACTGATCGCCTGTTTAAGCTATCTCGCGGGCAGAACGGTCACCCACATTCGCAGCGAAACGGCGACGGTTGTCCGCACCGAAATACCGCCTGGGCCGGTTGTGATCAATCCGCTCACCAAACCGTCACCCATTGAGAAGCCCGTACCCAAGGCGCCGGTTCCGGCGGCCGGTCTGTACTTGCAAGTTGGGCTGATGAATCCGGCGCAAGACCGCTCCATGGAAGAACGGCTGATCGCCCGCGGTTATGGCGTGCACTTAGTTCCGATGGAGAACTCGCCCGTGACCCGCGTCCTGGTGGGGCCCATTCAGACCTCGGCGCAACAGCGAGAGATGGAAACGAAGCTCCTGGCTGACGGATATCAGTATTTTCCGCGGCGATTCTAGGGTGTTGCTGCCGGGCATTCCCCCGATTTTCAAGCATCGAAAGTTCCAGTACAATCGGCTAACCATTTCGAACGAGTAGTCGATATGTGTTACTGAGGGCTACGATGATGCGACACCTGCTACTACCTCTCGCGCTAATTGGATTCCTGCCCGGAACGCCGGCTCAGGCGTCAAAACGACAACTGATCATTGATATCACGACTCCAGAGGGAGCGACGCTCAAGCACCTGGTGGATGTGCCCGACCCCGCACAGAAGCTCATTCTGATGGAGGATTTCGCCGTCCGCTTTCCGGCACACCCTTCAACAAGTTGGGTGTTGGGCGAGTTGCAGACCATCTACTCGGAAACGGGCCGGTTCGCGCTCGCAATCGCGACGGGCGAGCGGATACTGAAACTGGATCCGGACGACATCGCCATATCCCACAACAACCTGAAGGCAGCGGAGGCGGCGACGAACGCGGAGTTGGTTCGCAAATGGGCTCACGCTACTGCGCTTGCCGCGCGCAGAGTGGCGACGGCGGCGCGACCCGCTGAGACCGATGAGGCTTCGTGGCGCCGGGGAGTCGACTACGCCAAACAGGTGGCCGCCAGTTGCGAATACAAACTCTATGCGCTCGCCGTGCAGGCGTCCGATGTAGCGTCCCGGTTGGAATGGAGTGAAACCCTAACCCGGCTGAATCCGGCATCCTCTTACGGGCCGCTCATCCGCCAGCAGGTGTTCATCAGCTACCAGCAGGCCGGCAACCACACGCGCGCGCAGGCGATGGTAGACGAGGACCTTCGGGCGAACCGCGCCAGTGACGACATGTTGCTCTACGCGGCCAGCCGCGCGTACGCACGCCAGGACCGGCCGAAGGTGATTCTCTACGCAAAACGGTTGCTCGATAAGCTTGCCACCCAGTCGCCTCCGGAAGGCGTTACCATCGCGGATTGGACGAAGGGCCGGAACGCAAAACAGGGCCTGGCGCAGTGGATGCTTGGCGTCATGGCGAGCAACGAACAACGCTGGCCCGACGCCGACCAGCACCTGCGCGCGGCCCTGCCCAACGTAGGGCAGAACAAAGCGATTTCCGCCGAAGCGCTCTATCACCTGGGTCTTGCTAACTACAAGCTGGGGGAAGCAAAGAACGACAAGAACCGCATTGCCGACGCGTTGAAGTACAACATGCTATGCGCCGCCATCGCGGGCGACTTCCAGGCCCAGGCGAAGCTAAACGTCGCTTCCATCCGAAGCCAGTTCCACCTGCAATAGTTAGTGCGCGCCAGCGCCGTCGGAGAGTGGCGTGGCAGGTCTGGCCGCCAGCGAGATCTGCGTCAACATGTCCTCTTTGCGCATGATGAGCGTCGCAGTGTTATAGCTGGCCGTCTCGAATCCATGTCCATGGGTGATGGCGTCGGTGGGGCAGGCTTCCACACAAAAGCCACAGAAAATGCAGCGGCTGTAGTCGATGTTGTACACCTCGGCGTACCGGTCACCGCCACTCATGCGCTTGCTGTCGGTGTTCTCGGCGGCTTCGATGTAGATACAACTCGCCGGGCACGCGGCCGCGCAAAGGAAACACGCGACACACTTTTCAAGGCCGCTCTCGTCGCGTTTCAGCACGTGAGTGCCGCGAAACCGCTCCTGGAAGATCGCCGGCGCCGCCGGATAGTCTTCAGTAATCGTAGGCGCCATCATTTCCTTGAATGTGACGCTCAATCCCTTCACGATCGCTGCCGTGTTGCCCAGCACTTCCGAAATCTTGGATGCCATTCGTACTCCAGTGTATCGCGACTCCGGCCCGGAGTCAGTTCCTCGATCCTCAACCAGGTTTGTAGGCGGGCACCCGGTCACTGGCCTCGAAAAGCGTAACGCCCCATCGCACGGCCAGGTTTTCCAATTCGCTCTTGGCGAATCCTTCACTCTTCCAACTCACCGATCCATCCGCCTCCACCAACACCAGGGCGGGAACATGCGTCAGCCCGTAAGCATTGCTTACCGCGTATCCATCCGCCGCCGGGTCCAGCAGTGTCTCAAATCGCACGCCGAATGCTTGGCGGAACTCTTCGGTTCCCGCCGCATCGTCCTGCGAAATCCCGATCACTCGCGGTCCGCCACGATCGGCCAACCGCTGCAAATACGGAAACGTCAACTGGCAGGTTGGGCACGTAATCTTGAAAAACGCCAGCAGCACGGGCGCGGTGAGCCCAGCGGCCGAAACGCCGCTCAACGAAAACGCCGGAGCACGAGCGCCAACTCCGATCATTCGTTACTCCCCCGCGCCTTTCTTTCGTTGCTGCAAGAATGTCAAAATATCGAAACGCTTGATTTCCCGATTGGGGAAAAAGCTATTCACCGCGCTCTGTTCATCGTCGAAGACTTCAAAAACCGTTTCCAACTTGGTCAGCACCAGCAGTTCCACATTGCGGCGGGACAGATTCAGCAGCTTCAGCGCTCCGTCTTTCTTGCGGATCGCCGAGAAGCTCATCACCAGCGCGCCAAGGCCGGAGGAATCGATATAGTCGACCTCCGCCAAGTTCAGAATCGCGTTGACCGATCCGGTGGCGGCGAGCGATTTCAGACGCTCCCGGAGCCGGTCGGCGCCATCCCCGGCCACCAGTTGTCCCTTGGCGTCGAGGATCATGATCCCCTCTTTGACACGTTCGCTGAGCGATAGATCCATCGCCCTATTGTCGCGCTTCCGCCAGACGAATGGAATCGGCCGGCGCGTCCTCCAGCACCGGGACCGGTGCGTTCAGCGGCAGCACGATCGAAAACGTCGTCCCAAGTCCCACCTCGCTGCTCACGTCGATTCGGCCCTGGTGCGCTTTAACAATCCAATTCACAAAACTCAACCCCAGCCCCAGCCCTTTATCGGGATCCTCTCCGGGCACGCGGTAGAACCGGTCGAAGATATGCGGCAGGCTTGCGGGGGGAATTCCTTTGCCGGAATCGGCGACGGCAATGATCGCGTTGTCGCCTTCCGTTCGAACGGTCACCCGGACATGGCCGCCCGGAGGCGTGTACTTCAGCGCGTTGGCCAGCAAATTGGCCACCAGCCTGTCCATCTGCGTGCGGTCGCCGCTGATTACCACGTCGGGCTGCAACTCGCTTCGCAAGTGAAGCCCGGCCTCGGTGGCGGAAATGTCGAACTGCTCCACCAGTTCGGCCACCACCTCGGTCAAGTTCACCGGTTGCCGGTGCAGCGCCACCTGCCCTGTTTCCGCTTGAGACAGCAGCAGCAGCGCACGCACGATATTGGATATCCGGTCGACATCTTCCAACGCGTTCACGATCGCG
>JAEUQC010000205.1 GCA_016789905.1 Bryobacterales bacterium
CGTCCTGTCTCGATCTCATTGCCCTGCTACGAATCGAAATGGCCGAACAACCCCAATTGCTACAACCTTTTGGTTTCGAAATCTCCGCGCCAGCGATGACTCGCGCCGCCGCCGCTTGAATTTATGTAGAAACTCCAGGGACACGTTAAAACGTGTCCCGGCGGGATTTTTGTGTTGCATGTGGGGTTTCCCGGCCCGCGGCTTGTGGCGGGGGGCACAGAACAAGAGCGTAACCCATTGTGGGGGGTGGGGATGTCGCGCGTTTTGGGACACGTTAAAACGTGTCCCGGCGACATTTTGTGTTGCATATGGGGTTTCCCGGCCCGCGGCTTGTGGCGGGGGTCACAGAACGCGGGCGTAACCCGTTGTGGGGGTGGGGATGCCGTGTGTTGCCTGTGGGGTTTCCCGGCCTGCGACCTGTGGCGGGGGTTACGGATGATTTCTCTGCCTGTCAGGGTGTCGTGCGCTTGTCCGATTCTGCCATTGCGGGTGGCAGTGGTCCGGTGGAAGTCATCAGCACAGCCGTGAGAATTCGGCAGCAATCGGCAGGCTTCCGGCTTTACCGGAGAATCCTTAGTGGGCGAGATACTTCTTATACCAGTCCAAGTAACGCTTCATGCGATCGAGTTGGAAGCTAGGCTTGGCGATGCCGTGGTTTTCCCCGGGGTAGATGATCAACTGCGAATCGACGCCGACGTTGCGGAGCGCCTGGTACATCTGTTCGCTGCCGAGGAGGGGGACGTTGAAGTCTTTATCGCCGCAGAGGAAGAGCGTTGGGGTCTTGATGCGATCGGCGTGGAGGAAGGGATAGCTGATCCTGAGCCAAGGTTCGAGGCCGGATTTCCAGGGTGGGCCGATTTCGTTGTCGTATTGGCGGATGTACTGGTCGTGTCCGTAGAAGGCGAGTGGGAAGGCAACGCCGGCGCCGCTGGTGGCGGCTTTGAAGCGAGTGGTGGTGGCGATGAGGTAATCGGTGAGAATGCCGCCGTAGCTCCAGCCACCGACGCCGAGCCTGGCCGGGTCGGCAATGCCCTTGGCGACGACATGATCGACACCGGCGAGCAGATCGAGCACTTCCTTGTTCCCCCAATCCTTGGCAATGGAAACGGTATATTGCTGGCCGCGGCCGCTGGAACCGCGGTAGTTCACGTTTAGCACGGCATAGCCCGAAGCGGCGAACATCTGCTTTTCGAACTGCCAGGAGTGCTGATCCTGCGCGTTGGGACCGCCGTGAATGCGAAGGAGGAGCGGGTATTTTTTGCCGGCCTCGTAGCCCACCGGGAGCATGAGCAGGCCATGGGCAACGTTTCCATCCTTCGCCTGGAACCGCACCTCTTCGGTGGCCGGGAGAGCCAGTTCAGCGAGCAGGGCGCCGTTATTCGAGGTGAGTTGGCGGGCGCCGGCGCCGTCGAGGGAATAGATCTCCGAGGGGGCGTTGTCCGAACCGATGACGGCGACGCGGCAGGAGGCGGACTGGTCCCAGGCGCCGAGGACGCGAGGACCGTTGGTGAGGCGTTCGACGGCGCCGCCGGCGGCGGGGACCTGCGCCATGTAGACGGACATATCGTCGGCGACGAGAAAACGCAAGGCTTTGCCGTCGGGGGTGAATTCATGGCGGGAGACGCCGCGGTCGAGCGCGGCGGTGAGGATGCGAGGGGCGCCTCCGGCGGCGGGAATGACGGCGAGTTGGGACATGTTGTATTCGCCGAGGCCGTGGTCGCTGCCCTTGAGATAAGCGATGGAGTTGCCGTCCGGAGACCAGACCGGGTTGGTATCGCCGCCGGTGAAGGTGGTCAGTTTCCGGGGTGTGGAGCCGGGTTTGGCGTCGACGATGAAGATATCGGAGGAGGGAACGCGGTCCCAGTCCGGGGCGTGGTTGGAGGAGAAGGCAAGGCGGGTGCCGTCGGGCGACCAGGCTGGGTTGGCTTCCTCAAAGTCGGTGGTGGTGAGCAGTTCCAGTTTGCGGGAATCGAGGTCGAGCAGATGGAGCCGAATGCGCTTGGATCCGTTCAGGAAGCCAGCGCCATCGCGTTTGAAGGAGTAGCGATCGATGACGATGGGCCGGGGCTTTTCGCGGTCCTTTTCGGCGAGTTTTTGGATTTCCTCTTCTTCGTCCTTGGCGAGGACGGCCATACGTTTGGAGTCCGGGGCCCATTCGAAACCGGAGATTTTGGCTTTGGAATCGGTGATTTGCTGGGCTTCCCCGCCCCGGCGGTCGAGCAGCCAGATTTGGGAACCCTTGTTCTTGCCGGTGCCGGGGCGGCTGGAGAGGAAGGCGAGGTAACGGCCGTCGGGGCTCCAGCGGGGGGAGGTTTCGGCCTCCGGGGAGGTAGTGACGCGGACGTTTTCCTTGCCGTCGATGGAGACCATCCAGATATCGGTATCGCGCTTGTCGGCGGCGGCGTCGGTGGTGGCGAGGGTATAGGCCACCCATCTGCCGTCTGGGGAACAGCGGGGATCGGCGACGTCCTTGAAGCGGTGGATGTCGTCGAGGGAAAGCGGCCGGGGCGCGGCGAGGAGTGCAAGCGGGAACCAGACGAGGAGTAGATTTGCGCGTTTCATAGCGATAGGAACCGATTGAATACTATGATGAACCGTATGGCGCTCGTTTCGAAATTTTTTCCGGCAGCCTTGGCCGGGGTGATGCTTTTGACTTCTTCGTGCGGAGGCGGCTCCAAGCCGGAAGAGAAGAAGGCGGAGGCGCCGGCGCCAGCGGCGGATCCGGCCGCGGAAGCGACGATTAGCGGGAAGGTGAGTTTCTCGGGGGAAAAACCCGCTTCGCGGGCGATCAGCATGGACGCGGTGCCGGCGTGCGCGCAGCAACACAAAGGGCAGGTGATTGCCGAGGACACGGTGGTGAATGCGAACGGGACGTTGAAAAACGTGTTCGTGTATGTAAAGGCGGGGCTGCCGGCGCGGCAGTGGGCGGCGCCTTCGACGCCGGTCCAGTTGGACCAGAAGGCGTGCATCTACTCGCCTCGGGTGATTGGGCTGATGATTGGGCAGGACCTGGAGATTTCCAACAACGACCCTTCGATGCACAACGTACACCCGCTGCCGGTAAAAAATAAAGAATGGAACACTTCGCAGGCACCAAAGGGCGAAAAAATTGTGAAGCAGTTCGATAAGGAAGAAGTGATGATTCGCTTCAAGTGCAACGTTCACCCGTGGATGGTGGCGTATGTGGGGGTGCTGCCGCACCCGTTTTTCGCGGTGACGGGGGAGGATGGGAGCTTTTCGCTGAAGGGACTGCCGCCGGGCGAATATACGTTGGAGGCGTGGCATGAGAAGTTAGGGACGCAGGAGATCAAGGTAACGGTGGCGGCGAAGGACGCGAAGACGGCGGACTTTGCGTTTAAGAACTAGGGCGGAGGGACAAGAATTTTTCTCGTTAAACAAGAATCATTCTTGAAATGCGATAATCTGTAAGTAAGGATGCGAATAAACGGTGGGCAAATCGTCGCCATTGTGAGCGCAGTATGCGCGTTGGCGGCTATTGCGACGGGGGCGCATTTGACGACAACGGCAACATTTCCGGGCGGAGATGTGACGTTGTGGAAGAACGTACACCGGGGCGTATCGACGGTGGCTGGGCTAGGCGGGATGGCGGCGGCATTTCTGGTGACGGGCGGGTTGCGATTGGGATTGCTTGTTTCGGTACTGCTGGCGGCGCTTCCGGGCGGGATGCTGGAGGCGCGGGCGATGGCGGGGTTGGCGGGGGTGATTCATGCGGTGGGAGCGTCGGCGATGACATCGCTGTGCGCGGTGGCGGTGCTGCGATTGAGCGCGGGGTGGGGCGTGGCGCCGGATGCGCAGATTGAGGAAGAGGGGTCGCCTTCGCTGGCGACGCTGGCGCGGTTGACGTGGATTGGACTGCTGGCGCAGACGGCGCTGGGGGCGCTGTACCGGCATCATATGGCGGGGCTGATGGCGCACATTATCGGCGCGATGCTGGTGATGGGGATGGTGATGTACGCCGGGATCGCCACCTTTTCAACGGAGAAGGCGCCGGGGGAAATTAAGCGGCCGGCGTTGGCGCTGCTGGTTCTGACAGGCGTGCAGATGCTGATCGGGCTGGGCGCGTATTTGTATCGAGTGGATTTTACGGAGCAAGCAACGGGGAGGACGGCCATGTTAACCTTTACAATGATCCATGTCGCCGTCGGTGCGCTGACGACGGCCTGTTCCGCGCTGATGGGAATGCAAATATCGCGACACGTTCGTCCGGCCGTGGTGGCTCAATGAAGCACTACATAGCCCTCACAAAGCCCCGGATTACCTGGCTGATTCTGATGAGCACAGGTATGGGTTACTACTTCGGGCTGACCGGAGCGGTGAACCTGTGGGCGCTGTTCCATACGATTCTTGGGACAGGGTTGATTGCGTCGGGAACGGCGGCGCTGAACCAGTGGTATGAACGGGACGTGGACGCGCGGATGCGGCGAACGGACCAGCGGCCGCTGCCCGCCGGAGAGATGAGCGCACGGAATGCGCTGCTGTTTGGGATTGCGCTTTCGATTCTGGGTTTCGTGGAACTGGGATTGGGCGTGAACTGGCTGTCGGCAGGGCTGGGGCTGTTCACGCTGTTGACGTACCTGTGCATTTACACGCCGTTGAAGCGGATATCGCCGGTGTCGACGACGATTGGCGCCGTGCCTGGGGCGATGCCACCGCTGATTGGGTTTGCGGCGGCGAGCGGAACATTGACGGCGGAAGCATGGGTGCTGTACGCCATCCTGTTTCTGTGGCAGTTTCCGCATTTCTACGCGATCGCGTGGATGTACCGGGAGGACTACGAACGCGGCGGGATCCGGATGCTGCCGGTGGTGGAGCCGGATGGGGAATCAACCGTGCGGCAGATGCTGCTGTTTTCGGTGCTGCTGATTCCGGTGAGCCTAGTGCCCCGCTACCTGGACATGACGGGGAACTTCTACGTGGCCGGGACGCTGGCGGCGGGAGTGGCGTTTGTGGCCGCCTGCGTGCGGATGTCGAGCGACCGAAGCCTGCTGAAGGCGCGCAGTGTGCTGCTGGTATCGGTCATCTATCTGCCGGTGCTGTATGGGCTGTTGCTGCTTGACCGGCCGAGCCTTTAGCCGCAGGGCGTGGCTGCTGGCCTCGTTGTTGCCTTCGTGCGCGCGGCGGGCGCCGCTGCCGATTTATAACTCCGTGCCGCCGTTCACATTGACGAACCAGGCGGGGATGGCGTTTGATGGCGCCTTGTTAAAGGGTTCGCCGTGGCTGGCCTCGTTCTTCTTTGCATCGTGCAACGGGCCGTGTCCGCGGATGAACACGGCGCTGTTTCAAGTGCAGGAGCGGACGTACGGGTATAAGAATTTGAAGATCGTCTCGTTCACCGTGGACCCGGAGCATGACACGCCGGAGGTATTGGCGGCGTATGCGAAGCGGTACAAGGCCGACCCGGCGCGGTGGCAGTTGTTGACGGGCGAGAGAGGCACGATCAGCGCGCTGGCGCGGGACGCATTCCTGGTGGGCGCGCTGGACACGGCGCAGAGCCATTCGACGCGGGTAATGCTGGTGGATGGGCGATCGCGCGTGCGGGGCCATTTTCCGGTGAACGAAAAAGAAGAAGTGGACAGCCTGCTGGCGGGCATCCAAGCGGTATACGAGGAAGGACACTAATGGAACTTCGCGACCTGCCGGCGCTAAACGCGACGCTCAACGGCATCTCATTCGTGCTGTTGCTGATGGGATACAGGCTGATACGGCAGGGCCAGCGGGAGGCACACCGAAAGGTAATGCTGGCGGCGTTCGCGGTTTCGGCGCTGTTTTTGACTTCGTACCTGGTTTACCACTTCAACGTGGGCTCGGTCCGTTTTCAGGGAGAGGGAACGATCCGGACGGTCTACTTTGTGATTTTGATAAGCCACATTATTCTGGCGGCGTTCGTTGGGGTGATGGCGCCGATTACGCTGTTCCGCGCGCTGCGAGAGCGGTTCGCCGCGCACGCGAAGATTGCACGGATTACGTTTCCGATTTGGGTGTATGTATCGGTGACGGGCGTGATCGTCTATTACATGCTGTACCAGATGTGATATTCCTGCGTAGGTGAAAACGGTACTGCTGGCTTTTGTTTCCGCCGCCCTATGGGCGGGGGGTGCGCCGAATATTGTGATGATCGTAGCGGACGATCACGGATGGCGTGACTACGGTTTTATGGGTCATCCAAGGGCGCGGACGCCGCATATAGATAAGCTGGCGGCAGAGTCGTTGCTGTTTACGCGGGGATATGTGCCGGCGAGTTTGTGCCGGCCATCGCTGGCATCGATCATGACGGGGCTTTACCCTCACCAGCATCTGATAACGGGGAATGACCCGCCGGGCAATGCGCGGGACGCCGGGCTGCGGGCGTCGATGGTAGCGCTGTTCAAACGATCGAGAACGATTGTGGGAGAGTTGAGCGCGGCGGGGTACGTGAGTCACCAGTCGGGGAAGTGGTGGGAGGGGGAATGCACGTGCTGCGGGTTTACAGAGTGCATGTCGCACGGGGATGTGACGCGGGGCGGGCGGCATGGGGACGTTGGACTTAAGATCGGCCGGGAAACGATGCAGCCGGTGTTTGATTTCATAGACCGCGCGGGGGGCAAACCGTTTCTGCTATGGTACGCGCCGATGATGCCGCATCAGCCGCACAACCCGCCGGAGCGGCTGCTGCGGAACTACGCGGGCCTGCCGCCGGCGCAGGCGAAGTACCTGGCAATGGTTGAATGGTTTGACGAGACGGTGGGACAGTTGACGGGCTATCTGGACAAGAAGGGACTGAGCGAGAATACGCTGATTGTCTACGTGGCCGACAACGGGTGGGTGCAACTGGAGGGGCAGCAGTCGCTGTTCGCGACGCGGGCGAAGCTGTCGCCCTACGACGCGGGGCTGCGGACACCGATATTCTTCCGGTGGAAGGGGAAGATAGCGCCCCGGCGGGATGAGAAGACGCTGGTAACGAGCATTGACATTGCGCCAACGCTGGTGGCGGCGGCGGGGCGGAAGCCGCCGGCGGCGTGGCCGGGCATCGATTTGCGGGATGAGAAGAGACGCGCGGCGCGGAGGGCGGTATTTGGGGCGAACTTCATGCATACAGCGGCCGATATAGCCCGGCCCGGCGCGAATTTGAAGTACCGGTGGGTGGTGCAGGGGAACTGGAAACTGATTGTTCCGCATGAGGCGAATTTGAAGCTGCCGATCTGGGAGGGCCGGCCGGAAAGCGCATGGAGCGAAACGGTGGAGTTGTTTGACCTGGCGGCGGACCCTGGAGAGACGGCAAACCTGGCCGCGCGGCGGCCGGAAGTGGTTACGGCGTTAACAAAAGCGCTGGACCGCTGGTGGCGGCCATAAGTAGTTCCGGCATTTTCTACGCGGTTAGTTACTTTCATCAAGCGCTAAGTTACTCATAACGGGCCCGGGGCCGCAATGGCCCGGAGAATGCATAGCTCCATGCAGCGGCGCCACAACGGCGTCACGATCCCCGGCTGTTACCGCAACAGTCAATTCACCAAAGGAGCTTATCGTGAAACGAAGTAACATACTTGTGGCTTTTTTAATCTGCGCTGGACTTACTGTGGCGCAGCAATCGACACCCCTGCCGAAGGAAGAGAAGACCGCGCTTTCCGGGTGCCTGAGCAAGGGCGCCGCCGCGGGTGAGTACATTCTGACCACGGAAAACGGGCAGAAAACGATGGTGATGTCAACCGACGACCTTTCCAAGCACGTCGCGCACACGGTGCGGGTGACGGGCGAGAGCACGACATTGCAGGGCAAGACGGTGTTCCGCGCGGACCTGGTGGAACATATCGCCGATAGCTGCAAATAGTTCTAGATCCGGCAGTTGAACTCCTATCGCGTTCCCATTCCGTTGATTCTAATGAAGACGCCAACGGCTCCGCGTCAGCCAAACCGGCGAAGAGGCCGAAGCTCCGGCAAGCCGATGAAACGGGCATTCGGATAATGGAAGACAGGATACTGCTTTCGCATGGCCGGAAGCAGTATCCTGAGTAACAGAAGAATGCGGCGTCTATTACTTCTCTCTCTATTTGTTTTCTCGCTGGGCGCGCAACCCGAAGACTGGACGGGGCGGCGGGTGCGCGTACTGTTAGCCATGCCGGCCGACGATTCGGGAATCGACGTGCCGGGGAAAGCGGGAGAGGCGGCGGAGCGGGTGAAGAAGTATGGCATTGGGCTGCGGGAGGGGCAGACGGCGGCCATTACGCTGGTGAAGCGGAGCGGCGGCCACGTGGAGATTCATCTGAACGGCGGCGGGTTCACGAACCGGGAGTGGCTGCAGTTGCCAAGCTACGATTCACCGCGCTGGGGGAGTTCCCCGAAAGAAGACCGGCTGCGCGACAGCATACGGGGCACGCGGGACAAAGACAGGCGGCGCCAGTTGGAAAGCGACTATGACTGGGAGCGCCGGAAACGAGTGAAACCGATGCGGGAGAAACTGGAGCGGGAGCGGCGGGCGGAACGCGGGTCGCGGCTGAACGTGCGGATGGGGGAGGGCGCGACGGCGTCGGAGTGGCAGGCGGCGATTGCGCCGTATTTCAGTTGGCTGCCTTAGCCAGGCGCTTCAGCGTGTCGGTGCCGGCGGTGTTGCGAACCACCTTCTTCAACTTCTCCGGGTCGCCATCGGCGCCCTGGCGCTGGATGGCTTCGCGGTAGCGTTCCTGGCTATCGGCAAGGGCGAGGGGCGTTTCGCCTTGCGCGTTTTTGGCATCGAGCGAGGCGCCCTTGGCGTGCAGGAATTCGAGCAGTTCGGGCTTGCCGCCGATGGCGGCGATGTGGAGAATCGTCTGGTTCTGGCGGGCGAGCGTGATGGCTTCGACGGGATCGGGAATCTTGTCTTGCGGGCTCCAGCGGCCGTTGACGGTGGCGCCTTGGGCCACCAGTTCCTTGACGATGGCAAGGTCGCCGGCGACGACGGCGACGGAGAAGGGCGTGTGGCCATCCTTGCGGAGCAGGTTCGGGTTGCCGCCGCGGGAGCCGAGCAGGCGAACGAGTTCAACGCTGGCGGAACTGGCAGCGATGTGCATGGCCGAGGAGCCGGGGGGAGCGGGGTTGATGCGCACGTCGCCGGCGGGACCGCCGGTGGGGTAGACGGTTTGGCGGTTGGGATCGGCGCCGGCATCAAGCAGGCGGCGCACGGTGGCCATGGCTTGCTCCAGGCCGGCGGATTCACCGTCATCGGCGCCGAGAGCGAGAGCAGCGGCGTTTTGGCCGTAGGCACCCTTCTGCCGATTGCCGCTGCGCGCGGCCTTGGCGACGGCGAGGGCGGCGCCGTGAAGCGGGGTATAGCCGGCGCCATCGACAACGGCGACGCGGGCGCCGCGATCGAGCAGCAGGTTGGCCATGCGGACATCGGCGCTGAAGCGCTGGGAACTTCCAGCGGTGGCGGGGGCACCGCGGCCGGGAACGAAGGTCCCCTTTGGCGGGTCCCACTTGTACAGCGCGGCGAGCAGGGGGGATGTGCCGTCGGCGGCGGGGGCGTTCACGTCGACACCTTTATCGAGCAAAAGGCGCGCGGATTCGAGGTCGTTCTTTTGCACGGCGAAAAAGAGGGCGTTCAGGCCCCCTTTCTTTGCGATGTAATCGCCTTCGTTGTTCCAGGGAATACCGGTTTTGCCGAGGGTGGCCGTGGTGGGCAGATAGATGGTGTACTTCACGTCCCAGGTGTTGGTGATGGGGCGCACGTCGGCTCCGAATTCCAGGAGGAGCCGGACGGCATCGGGCCGCCCCATGGCCCACATGAGAGCGGTTTGGCCGAACTTTTTTTCACGCGCGTTGACGGCGGCGCCGCGCGCGAGCAGGCGCTTCATGGTGTCAAGCTGACCCAGGCGCGCGGCCGACATCAGAGGCGTTTCGCCGTTTTCCCGGGCGATATTCGGGTCCGCGCCGCCCTCGAGGAGTTGCGTAACCATGGCGGGGGCGCCGCCGGCGATGGCGAGGGCGAGCGGGCCGATGCCAAGTTCATTCGTCAGGTTCGGATTGGCGCCAGCGCGCAGGAGGAGGGCGGCGACGTCGTGGTTCACGCGGGTGGCGGCCCAGGCGAGCGCGGTGGCGCCGTCGGGCTCGGTTTCGTTGACGTTCGCGCCGGCGCGGAGGAGCCGTTCGACGGCGGCGAGGTCATCGCTTTTCACCGCGTCGATCAAGGCACCCGGCTGGCGGGCAATCGCGAGGGAAGCAAAGAAGAGGGCGAGCAGGAGGCGCGGCATGAGTTACATCTCCAGGCGATTGAGACGGCCGGTGCTATCGCCGAGCTTTTCGGTGGGCACGCCGACTTTGTCGAGCATGGTGAGATAGAGATTCGTGAGCGGCGTTTCATCGCCCTTGAGGGCGACGTAGCGGCCACCGGCCACGCGGCCGGCGGCGCCGCCGGCGACGATGATGGGCAGGTCACGCTGGCTGTGCGAGGTGGGCACGCTGAGGTTGCTGCCGTAGAGCAGAAGGGAGTGATCGAGGAGCGTGGAGTTGCCCTCTTTGAGCGAATCAAGCTTGGAGAGGAAGTAGGCGAAGAGGCGGGACTGATCGACGTTGATTTTGGCGAGCGCGTCGAGCTTATCCTTCTCGAAGTTGTGGTGGGAGATTTCGTGGTGGCCCATGGAGATATCGAGGTGGGGATAGTTAATGGACGTGGCTTCGCGGGCATACATGAACGTCCAGACGCGGGTGAGATCGGCCTGCACGGCGAGCGTTTGGAGATCGAACATGAGTTTGACGTGATCGGGCCAGGAATCGGGGGCGCCCGCCGGGCGGGCCATGGCGGGCAGATCAACGGGCCTTTTGCGCATAGCGACCTGGATGCGGCGTTCGACGTCGCGAATGGATTCGACATACTCTTCGAGCTTGCGGCGATCCGCGGGGCCGAGGCGCTGTTTCAAGGCGTTAATACGTTCGGTGACGGCATCGAGGCTGCTGCGGTCCGCGGCGTCGCGGGCGGCTGTGGCGGCGGGGTCAATTCGTCCGCCTTCGCCGAACAGGCGTTCAAAGACGCGGCGCGGGTTGTATTCGAAGGGGAGCGGCGTGGTGGCGGTTTTGAAGACGGGGCCGACGTGGGCGGCGCCGGCGGTGTTGGTTTCCGTTGAGAGTTCGAGCGAGGCGAACGGGGTGTCTTTGCCGAGGGTTTGGGCGGCGAGTTGATCAACGGATATGCCGACGTGGACCTTGCCGACGGCGGGTTCCACGCCAGTGAGGAAGGAGGCGAGAGCGCGGTCGTGAAAGCCGGCTTTGCGGCGGTCCGGATCAGAGGAGAGGCCGCTGAAAATTACGAACTTGCCGCGATGGGGGGCAAGGGGAGCGAGGGCTTCGCTGTACTCATAGTTGGCGCCTTCGCCTTTGGGGCGCCAACGCGCCTGGTCCACGCCGAGCGGATACATGATGAAGCCGAGGCGGCGCACGGGGGCGGCGGCGGTATTGCGTTCAGCGGCGAGGGCGGGAATCATGGCGTCCAGCAGAGGCAGGCCAAGGGAGACGCCGGCGGCGCGGAGGAAGGTCCGGCGGGGGATGAATTTTTGGGCGACGTACATGGTGTTAACGCTCCTGTCCCTGTTTCATGGCAAATGGCACGCTTCGGGTGACGGCCAAAATCAGATCATGGAAGCGGTAGCCGTCCGCCTCCGTTTCACGAACGATGGCACGGACGGCCGGTTGATCGCGGGCATCGAGTTCGCGGCCGAGCGCGTAGGTTAAGAGCCGCTCGACGGTGGCGTGTGCAAACTCGCCGGCGCGGCCGACGAGCATTTGCCGCAGACCATGAGGACCGCTGAAGGTGGCGCCGCCGGTGAGCTTTGCCGAGGCATCGATCGGGCCACCGTCATCCTTGGCGCGCCAGCGGCCCAGGACATCGTAGTTTTCAAGGGCGAAACCGAGCGGGTCAATCCGGTCGTGGCAGGAGGCGCAAGCGGGGTTGGCACGGTGGCGCTCCACCTGTTCGCGCGCGGTGAGTTTGCGGCCGTTTGCGGGGCCTTCATCGAGCGGCGGCACATTGGCCGGGGGCGCCGGGGGCGGAGAATGCAGGAGATTATCGAGAATCCATTTGCCGCGCAAAACGGGGGAGGTGCGAGTGGAGTGGGAGGTGAGCAGCAGGACGCTGCCGTGGCCGAGGAGGCCGCCACGCTCCCTACTGCCGGCGAGCGAAACGCGGCGGAAGCCGGGGCCGGTGACGCCGGCGATGCCGTAGTGCGCGGCGAGACGATCATTGAGATAGGTATAGTCGGCGCGGAGGAGGTCCAGAACGCCGCGGTTTTCGCGGAGCAGGCTGTTGACGAAGAGGCGGGTTTCGGACTGGAAAGCGGCGGCGAGCGAGGCGTCGAACTCCGGGTAGAGTTGCTTGTCCGGTTCAACAGCGGCGACTTCGCGGAGGCCGAGCCACTGGGCGGCGAAGTTATCGAGGAGCGCGGCGGAACGGGGGTCGGCCAACATACGGCGGACTTCGGATGCGAGGACCTTCGGGTCCCGGAGGCGGGGGGCGCTGGCGAGCAGAGCGTCGTCGGGAATGCTGCTCCAGAGGAAGAACGACAGGCGGGAGGCGAGTTCGAACCCGTCGAGCGGGGTGACTTCGCCGGGGGCGCGGTCGAACTCCAGGCGGAAGAGAAAGTCCGGCGTGAGGAGGATGTCCCGAATGGCGGCGGCGATGGCGGATTCAAAGTGCTTCTTCTGGCGAGTGGCGGCGAAGGTTTTTAGGAAAGGAGCAACGTCGGTGCTGGTGACGGCGCGGCGGAAGGCGCGGCGGACGAGCGGGGTGAGAATGCGGTTGGCGCAATCGGAATCATTGCCGGGACGGCAGACGAAGATGCGGGCGCGGCTGGGGGTGTCGCCGGGGCCAGTGGGGTTGTAGGGACCGGCGATTTCGATGCGGCCGAGAGTGGGCGGGCCGGGTTGACCGTCGAAGGCGGCCTCGCCGGCGGTCATGCCGCCGATTTCAAAGAGCTTGACGCGTTTGCCGTCGACGCGAAATTCGACCGTGGGACGGACGGCGGCGCCGAGCACGTCGAGCGGGCCGCCGAGCGGGGCGCCGCCGGGGCCGCCGACGTTGAGCACGGGCCCTTCGCGTTCGGCGAATTCGTCGGGAAAGGTAACGATGACGGTGTGGGAACCGGCTTTCACTTTGGTGAGGCGGGTGCGGAAAAAGCGAACGCCTTCGAGGGGGGTGAGGCTTTCTTTGGCGAGAAAGGCGCGGATGTCGTAATCGCCGTCGTGGGGGAAATAGTAAGTTACGCGAATGCCGCCGCGGGTCCCGAAGGGCATTCCCTCGCCCTGCCAGACGGCCTGGGTGCCTTTGGCGGGAAAGATGTCGACAACGGGGGAGGGATCGGCCGTGCCGGTGGCGAGTTCGCTGACGCGGCGTGCCACTTTCAGGTAGCGCTCCAGCAGGAGCGGGGACATGGAGAGAGCATCGGCGATGTTATCGAAACCGGCGGCCAACTGGTCCTGAGGCAGTTCTTCGGCGAGCGGGAGTTCAAGGCCGAGCAGGTCTCGAACAGCGTTCGCGTATTCGGTGCGGTTGAGGCGGCGGATGACGGGGCGGCCGGCGAAGGGGCGGCGGCGGGAGGCCTGGTCGAGTTCGTCGGTCACGTGGCGCACGAAGGCGCGCGAGGCGGCGTCATCGGGACGGGGCATTCCGGCGGGCGGCATTTCGCGGGCGCGGACCTTCTTCACAACTTTTTCCCAGACGGCGGGATCGGCTGGACTCGCGCCTTCCAGGGCGAAGCCGCCGGCGGGGGCCGACTGTTTGTGGCAGGCCAGGCAGTACTTGGCGGTGAAGGCTTCCTTGGCCGCGGGTTCGGCCGCCGGCAGGAGGAGGGACAGGACCGAGGCGAGCGAAGCCCGGCATAGAAGGCTAGGGGTGAGCATTTCGAAGTGATTGCGTTGGACGGGTTCGGGCTGCCGGGCCGCCAAACCGTTCCGGGAGATTGCCCGGCGAGGGTCCAACAGGGTCGAGTATATATCGGAAGGGGAGGCGTTTGGGGGCGGGCGCGGGCGCCACAAGCCGGTGAAGAACGTCGTATGCTGACGGTGATATGGACGCGGTAGAAAAAGCGCTGGCGACGCAGATTGCCAACATTGAAAAGAAGACCGGGAAATCGCTGCCAGAGTTGGCGGCGATACTTCGGAGCAGCGGGCTGGAGAAGCACGGCGAGCTTCGCGAATTCGCCAAGAGCACGTTTGGACTAGGCCACGGGGACGCCAACACGCTGGTTCACGCGAGCGCGGGCAAGGCCGAATCCGATGAGATCTACGTGGGGCCGAAGGCGCACATGCGGCCAATTCACGATTTATTGTTGCAGCAGATCGGCGCCTTTGGGCAGTTCGAGGTCGCGCCGAAGAAAGGGTATGTGAGCCTGCGGCGGAAGAAGCAGTTCGCGATGATTGGCCCGGCGACGAACACGCGGTTTGAGGTGGGTTTGAACATGAAGGGTGTGGCGGGCGGGGGCCGGCTGGAGGAGTTGCCGCCAAAAGGGATGTGTTCGCACAAAGTGAAGCTGACCTCGGCGGAGGAAGTGGACGGGGAACTGTTGGGATGGATCCGGGCCGCGTTTGACCAGGCGGGGTGAGCGCTAGACGGCGCGCACGGCGGCGGCCACCGGACGGGAACCGACGGGGATCATGGTGAACAGCGGGGCCGACTTACCGCGGTTGCGAACCACGGCTTTGACGCGGATGACGCCCATGTCGCCGGAAGCGCGGTTGAGCACGAGGGCGTATTGACCGTCGGGAGTGACGGTGAGGAAGCTGGGGTCTTTGCCGACGGGAACGGCGCCCACCATTTTGTGCGTGGTGATGTCGAGAATGGTGACGTTGCCGGCTTCGGGATTGGCGACGAAGAGGTAATCGATATCGGGGGTGGAGACGGCGGCCATGGCGGCGGGGCGGCGGCCAGCGAGCACGGTTTCGCCTACTTCGGCGAGGTAGGGATAGAGAACGACAACCGCGTCGAGACCGTCACCGGTAAGGTAGAGCTCTCCGCCATCGGGTTTGGAGACGATGCGGTGAGGCTCGATGGCCAAGGGGAGATGGGCGACGCAACGGGCGTCGGGGATGGTGAAAATGGACGCCTGGCGGGCGGCGCCGCCGGCGAGAATAATCTGTTTGCCGTCGCTGCGGAAGTGGGCCAGATCGGCTTGATAGGGGAGCCGGATGGGCGTGGGAGCGGCCGGTGCGGCGGTAGGAAACAGGAGCGGGGCGGCGCCTTGGACAACGACGGCGGCCCAGGGTTCGCGGCGGGCAAGCACGAAGGAAACCGCCTCGCCGTCGATGGGCCAGACACCGGCGGGGGTCAAGGTCTCCGCGGTGTACCGGGCCAGACGGCGGGGGGAAAGGACCCATAGGTGCTGGCCATCGGGGCTGAGCTGCAAATCGAGCGCGGGGCCGGCGAGGCTGAGTTTGCGGCGGAATTCGAGCCGGGTGGGATCAATTTCGTGAAGGAACCCGGAGGCGAGGGCCCAGACGGAGGGCAGCGTGGGGTGGCTGATGACCTTCGTCGGGCTGCCATCGATGCGAATATGGCGGGTGACAGCGAAGGCGGTAAGGTTAACGGCGGCGATGGCGCCGCCTTCTTCGTTGGCGACGAAGGCATGACCATCAAAGCCAACTCCCTTCTCCTTGGCGCAGGACAAACCGGCGAGCGCGCCGGCGGCGATTCCAAACTGTCGACGGGTAAGCAACTGCTACCATCGTATCGTGACACCCGTGCTGTTGGCCCTGCTGCTCACCGGTTCCCTGGAGCAATGGCGGCTGGAGATTGAAAAAACGGGACCGCAAACGGTATATCTGCTGGAAATGGCGCCCGGAGCGGCGGTGCCGGAGGGGACGGCGCACAAAGCGATTCTGGAGCAGTTTACTGAGAATCCGAACTTCCAGGAGCAGTTCGCCAAGGCACAGGCGCTGAGCATTACCTACCAGGGGCCGGAGGGCCGGCTGAGCTTTGTGCTGTTGAATACCAGACAGACGCCACCGGAAGACGAGCCCTATGTGATTGCGCATGAGTTCGGGCACTTGTGGCTGAAGGCGCAGCGGTATCCGGCGCCGGCATATTTTGGCGGGCCGTCGAGTTGTTTGTCGATTCTGGCTGGGGACGCGGTGCAGCATGTGCTGATCCGGGCGGAGATGGACAAGCGGAACGTGGCGTGGCGCGCGCCGTGGCTGCGTTCGCTGCAGGCGGCGATGGGGGCAATGGAGGCGCAGCGGGAGCCGGTGGCGCCGGAGCGGTGCCAGGCGGTGGCGCAGGCGGTGTTATGGATCGATGTGTCATTGGGGTTGACAAACGACCAGTGGCCGGAACGTGAACGATTTCTGGCGACGTTGGAGAAACAGTTCCCGGTGATACAGCCTGCGGCGAGGGAATTGACGGCCGGATTGAAGAAAGAAAATTTAGTAATGAAACCGGAGCACCATCGGGCGCTTCAAACGGTGTTTACGCGGTTAAAGCAGATGGCGATGACCCTGCCCAAATAGCTGAAAAAATTACACAAATCGCATTACGCCCTTTGAAAAGCGTGCTAGTTTGGTAACAGCATCGCCTGGACGCACTCTAGCGTCCGGCAGGATTTCTACGTTCCAAATGAACCTCCGCTCTCTTTTTAGTCTCTTCTCCTCCGATCTTGCAATTGACCTTGGTACCGCCAACACACTGGTGTACGCCAAGGGCAAAGGAATTGTTGTCAACGAGCCATCGATTGTCGCCATCAATAAGACGAATGGTGAGGTGGAAGCCGTTGGGAAGGAGGCGAAGGAGATGCTGGGGCGCACGCCGGGTAACATTGTTGCCATCCGCCCGATGAAGGACGGCGTGATTGCGGATTTCAAAGTGACCGAGCGCATGTTGAATTACTTTATTCAAAAGGCGCATGGGCGGAAGATGCTGGTGCATCCGCGAATTGTGATTGGTGTGCCGTCGGAGATCACGCAGGTGGAAAAGCGCGCGGTGATCGACTCGGCGTACCGGGCGAAGGCATCGGAAGTACACCTTGTGGAACAGGCGATGGTGGCGGCGATCGGCGCCGGGCTACCCATTACGGAACCTTCGGGCAACATGGTGGTAGACATTGGCGGCGGAACGACCGACGTGGCGGTGATTTCGCTGTCGGGTATTGTATATGCACGATCAGTCCGGGTGGCGGGCAATGAGATGGACGACGCCATCATGCAGTATTTGAAGCGCAAGTATAATCTGCTGATCGGCGAACGGACAGCGGAGCAGATTAAGATCACGGTGGGTTCGGCGTATCCGCTGGATAAGCCGCTGACGATGGAGATCAAGGGCCGCAACCTGATAGAAGGTGTGCCGAAGACGATCACGATTGACGATTCGGAGATCCGCGACGCGCTGAGCGAGTGCGTGGCAACGATAATGAACGCGATCCGCGTGGCGCTGGAACGGACGCCGCCGGAACTATCGGCCGACATTAGCGACCGCGGCATAGTGCTGACCGGAGGCGGCGCCATGCTGAAGAGCCTGGATAAACGAATCCGGGAAGAGACCGGGCTGCCGGTATCGATCGCGGAGGATCCGCTGGCCAGCGTGGTGCTGGGGACGGGCAAAATGCTAACCGATTTCAAGCTGTTGCGCCGCATTGCTATTGAATAGCCTTGTGGGCGGCGGGAGTCCAACATGATTCGATATCGCAACCTGGCTGTTCTGGTGATCGTTATCGCCGTACAGCTTGTGTTGCTGGCGTATCAGGTGCGGACGAAGGAAGACGTGAGCCTGCTGCGATCAGTGACGGTGACGGCGGTGAGCCCGCTGGCCAAGGCGCTGGATAACGCGCGGGGATCGTCGCTCGGTTTTCTGGACCGCTACATTCTGCTTTTGCGGGTAGAGCAGGAGAATGCGCGACTGAAGACGGAACTCGACAAGATGAAGCTGGAAAACCAGTTTCTGCGGACAGAGCTGACAACGGCGGACCGTGTGCGGGCGCTGGCGATGTTCCAACAGCAGACGCGGGCGAAGACCGTGGCGGCGCGGATAATTGGCACCGGCACGGGGGCGAATTCTAAAGCGGTGTTTGTGGACCGCGGGGGAAAAGACGGCGTGCAGCGCGGCATGGCCGTGATTACGCCGGATGGCATTGTGGGGAAAGTGACGTTTGTGTACCCATCGGCGTCGCAGGTATTACTGATCACCGATCCATTTTTCGCGGCCGGAGTGATATCGCAGAAGACGCGCGTGCCGGGCACGTTGAAGGGCCTGGGGCGGAGCCAGGTGCTGGTGGACCACATTCAAAATGAGGTGAAGCTGGAAGAAGGCGAGTGGTTCTTCACTTCAGGGGACGACCGTGTCTTCGCCAAGGGACTGCCGGCGGGGCAGGTGCGGACGGTGCGGCAGGGGAAGGCGTTCAAGGAGATTTTTCTGGATCCTTCGGGGCTGCAGCGGGGGCTGGAAGAGGTTCTGATAGTGCTGGAAGGCGTTCACCAGATGATTCCGGAAGGAACCGGCCCCGCATTGGGGCCGGTGTTGATGGTGGAGCCGCCGCCGGAATCGGCGCAAGCGAAGACAGCCGAGCAATTGGCGATCGAGAGTGGCATACCAGCGCTATCGACCGATGCCGACCGGCTGCGGGAGAAGCTAAAACGGATTGGAGAGATACAGGGGGTGCGGTACGGCATTGCGGGCGGCCGGCTGCCGAACTTCAACATGGACCCCAACCAGGTGACGCGGCCGCAGGCCTCCGTGCTGGCGCCGCCGAAGCCGGCGGCGCAGGCCCCGCCGCCGCAGAGTACGCCGCCGCCATCAGGCGCCCCGCCAGAACAACCCGCGGCCGCGCCAGTGAAACCGCCGCAATAAATCATGCCCGACATTTCCGATCAGATTCTAATCGACAATCCGCGGCGGGGAAAGATCAGCAAGTTCCGGATCATCTGGCTGATTTTCATTCCGCTGGCATCCATTGCATTCCAGGTGAACATTCCGCTGTTCTTCCGTCACCTGGGGTATTTGGAACTGCCGCTGCTGGTGACGGTGTATTTTTCGCTGATGCAGCGAAACCCGATGTCGGGGACGCTGATTGGGGCGGTGATCGGGCTATTGCAGGACGCGCTGGCCAACCAGCCGCTGGGAATTTTTGGGATGGTGAAAACGCTGGTGGGGTATTTCGCGGCGTCGATATCCATTAAGATCGACGTGGACAATACGACGATCCGGGCGGGGCTATCTTTCTTCTTTTTCTTTTTCCACCAGTTCTTTACGTGGATTCTGGTGCGGGCGCTGCTGGGGCACGCCATTGAGTTCGATGTGACCCAGACGCTGTTGTTCGGCCTGCTGAATTCGCTGGTCGCTATTCCGCTTTTTCTGATTCTGGATAAACTACGGGAGAGGGGTTAGCAGTCCATGACCACCCGCGCGCACCGGAACCCGAACGACCCGCTGAATCCAGACAAACTGGACCCGGCGATTCTGCACGACGACACCAGCCACGCGTCGGAGAAAATCGCCTTCTTTCAATACGTTTCCGTCGCCGTGTTTCTGTTCCTGATTGCCGGCTTCTGGAAGCTGCAGGTGCAGAACAACGAACTCTACACGGAGGCGGCGGACCGGAACCGGATCAAATCGACGCCGATTCTGGCCACGCGGGGCAAGATTCTGGACCGGGAGGGGCGGACGATTGTCGATAATCACTCGTCGTTCAAGGTGCTGTTGTCGAGGGAGAACCTAAAGGACGAACACCTGCCGGCGATTGCGGCCGGACTGAACCTGGACTTCGAAGAACTGACGGCGCTGCTGCGGCGATTCCGGTCGCGTCCGAAGTACCAGGCCATTGTGCTGAAGGGCGAATTGACACCGGCGGAGGTCGCCTTTGTCGAGTCGCATCGCGACCCCGATACGTTTCCCGAGTTGGAACTGCTGCATGGCGGCGACCGGCTGTACCCGCGGGACAATCTGCTGTCGCATGTGATCGGGTATGTGGGTGAAGTGACGGAAGCGGAGCTGGACCTGGCGGACTTCGCCAAGTACAACCAGGGGGACGTGATTGGGAAAGCCGGGATAGAACGCCAGTACAACGATATTTTGATGGGCGTGGACGGGCAACGGCAGGTGGTGGTGGACAACAAGGGAAATGAGCGGGAGGTGATCGGGTACAAGGAAGCCGATCCGGGCCGTTCCCTGCAGTTGACGATTGACCTGGAGATGCAAATTGTAGCCGAGATGGCGATGGAGGGGCGGCGCGGCTCCGTGGTGGCAATGGACCCGCGGAACGGAGAGGTGCTGGCGATGGTGTCGCGGCCGGCGTTCGACCCCAATAAGTTCGCGGGCCGAATTCGCCAGAAGGACTGGGACGAGATTATGAACAACCCGGAGAAGCCAATGCTGAACCGGGCGATTCAATCGAACCTGGCGCCTGGCTCGACATTTAAACCGCTGGTGGCGCTGGCGGCGCTGGAAAACGGCGTTATCGACGAGAACACAACGTTCCACTGTCCGGGCGGAATGAGTTTTTACGGCCACTACCATAGCTGCCATAACAAGCGCGGGCACGGTACGGTGAACCTGCACCGGGCGCTGGCGGTGAGCTGCGACGTGTTCTTCTACAACGTCGGGAACCGGCTGGGAATCGATAAGCTGGCGAAGCTGGGAGAGATGGCGGGACTGGGGAAAGAGTCGGGGATTGACCTGCCATTTGAATACCGGGGGATTCTCCCCTCCACAAAATGGAAAGCGCGGACGCTGCGGCAGCAGTGGTTCCCTGGCGACACGATTTCGGTATCGATCGGGCAGGGCTACCTGGCCATGACGCCGTTGCAACTGGCGGTGATGACGGGCGGCATCGCGATGGGCGGCGTTTGGCAGCGGCCGCATCTGGTGAAGGACCCGAACCGGATAGAACCACGCAAGGCGGACATCAAGATCGACAACGTGAACCACGTGATTTATGGGATGTACGGCGTGGTGAACCAGGGAGGCGGCACGGGCGGCGTGGCGCGGCTGCCGGGTATCGAAGTTTGCGGAAAGACGGGGACGGCGCAATTGGCGTCGAACGTATTGATGAAGTCGTCGGCGCGGCTGGCGGCAGAGCTGAAAGATAATGCCTGGTTTGTGGCGTTCGCGCCGCGAGTGAATCCGGAAATTGTGGTTTCGGTGCTGTTTGAAGCCGGCGGTCACGGCGACCAGGCGGCGCCAATCGCCCGCGACGTGATGAAGGCTTATTTCGACAAGAAGAACCGGAATGTGAACCGGCTGCCGACGCTGGCGCTGGCGCCACATGGCGGGAAGGGATTCGCGAACTAGAATGGCGAGCTATCGGTCCATCCGGGACTTCGACTGGGGCCTGCTGCTGATCGCCATCATGCTTTGCGCGGTTGGCGTTTTACAGATTTTTTCCGCCGGGCAGGGCACGAAGTGGCAGAACCTATGGTGGAAACAGATCATTTTCATTTGCGTGGGGCTGGCGCTGTTTTGGATTATTTCGTCGATCGACTACCACACACTGCTGGGGCAGGTTCCCATTTTGTATGGGGCGACGATCGTGCTGCTGATCGTCACCGCGCTATTCGGAGTAAAGGTATTTGAATCGAGGCGGTGGATCGCGCTTCCGGGGGGATTCCTGTTTCAAATCTCCGAATTCGCCAAGCTGGTGATTGTGCTGGTGGTGGCGCGTTTCCTGACCGAGCTGCGCGCGGAGTCCATGCATTGGAAGGATCTGGTGAAGCTGTGCGGCATTGTGGGTCTGCCGATGCTGATGGTGATGCGGCAACCGGACCTGGGCACTTCCACGACGTATATCCCGATTTTGGTAATGGGTGTGTTTCTGGCGGGGCTGCGGTGGCAGTACACGGTACTGATTGCCGTGCTGGCGCTGGTGTTGATTCCATCAAGCTGGTTCCTATTGAAGGACTATCAAAAATCGCGCATCCAAACGTTCCTGGACCCGACGCGCGACCCGAAGGGCGACGGCTATCAAGTGATTCAATCGAAGATCGCGATTGGCAACGGTGGGATGTGGGGACGAGGGGTGACGCGCGGAACGCAGACCCGGTACCAGTTCCTGCCTGTACCGCATACGGATTTCGTATTCGCGGCGTTCGCGGAGGAGCACGGGTTCGTGGGAGTGGTATTTGTGCTGGGGCTGTATTTTCTGCTGTTGATGCAACTGGTGCAGAACGCGCAGACGGCGCCGGACCGGGGAGGAATGTATATTTGCATGTGCATTGCCTCCACGCTGCTGTTTCACCTGTTAGTAAACGTGGGAATGGTAGTGGGGAAAATGCCGGTGACCGGCATTCCGCTGCCGTTGATGAGTAACGGCGGATCGGGGATGCTATGCATTTTCCTGATGCTGGGGCTGGTAAACAACGTGCGGTTGCGGCGTTTCGTTAACTAGCCAGGCGCCTGGAGGCGGGCGGGTTATCCTCATCAGGGTTGACGGGGATGACTACCTGACTGCGGGCAAACCGCTTCGCTTTGCTGAACTTCTCATGAACGGCGCGGAAGCTCCAGAAGTTATTGCGGCAGTACTCACAGCGGACCGGCTTGGCGCCGAGACCGAGCATAAATCTGGTCGTCGAATCCGGGCTATAGAATTCGCGTGTCCAGCGGCTTAGGTCCATCCGATGGCAGGTGGGACATTTCGCGAAGAAGATATGCGTGAGCGGGTGAATATTGGAGCGGAACGCGTGGCCGCACTCCTCGCAGCGGAAGTGGTAGATGCCAAAAATGTGTAGCACACGCCGGAGCGCACGCTTCCGCCTGGAAAGCCGGACTTCGTCCGACCCACATTGTGGACATGACAGTACCATTTTTACGCTGTAAACTCATGATACATCCGGTCAGCATAAAAGTTGCACGAAAAAATTTGCCTGGAGCCGAGGCTATGGTATAGGGGTTAGGCTACCGGAGCGGGCTTCCTGGCGGCGACGTAGGCAGCGGTGTACTCGCGAAACGCGGCGGCGAGGGGCTGGACAAGCATGGAATTCCGGGCGATTTCGAGGCCTTCAATGGAGGCGACCGGGAGGAGATCGCGGGTGGAGGAGGTAATGAAGACGGCGTCGGCTGATTCCAGATTGGCCGGCCGGAGGTGGGCTTCGCGAATTGTCATGCCGTCAAGGTGGATGGAATCGAGAAGGATTTCGCGGGTAATGCCTGGCAGGCAGCCGCTGTCGAGCGGAGGGGTGAGGATGTCATTGCCGAAGATGGCGAAGATGTTGGCGGAAGTACATTCAGAGACGCGCCCATGTTCGTCGAGGAGGACGGTTTCGTCGAAGCCGCGAGCGTGCGCATCCTCATACCAGGTGAGGTTTTGCGCCCAGGCGGTGATCTTGGCGCCGCGGAACGGACTGGCGCCGTGGCGGGCATCGGGAGTGATGGCCAGACGGACGGATTCGCCCCAGGCGCGCAGGCCGGTGGTGAAGGCGATTATTTCGTAGCGGCGCTCCATGCCGGGCGCTTCAAAGAGACCGCCATGGTTACGAACGATGGCGAGGCGGAGGGTGCCGTTCCAGGCTTCATTGGCGGCGATGAGCTTATCGAGCGCGGCAAGGAGTTGGACGGGGGAATCCGGGAGCGGGACGTGCATACGGGCGGCGTCCCGGACGATGCGGGCCCAGTGGCGCTCCCAGGCAAACAGGACGCCATCCTTTACACGGAACGTGCTGAACACGCCCCAGCCATTAAGAAAACCCACTTGGCCCGGCGACAGGCAGGGTTCAGTGGTCTCCCGAATGGAATCGTTGTGCAGGAGGAATCTATGCATGTCCCTATTCTACAAACGCCGCCAGGCAAGTAACATGGGATAGATGCGCGTTGACATTGCCGGAGCTGGGATCATCGGCCTCTCGATCGCCTGGCGGCTGGCGCAGGCGGGTTACGACGTAACGGTGCGGGACGCCGGGAAGGTGGCGGGCCAATCGAGTTGGGCGGGCGCGGGGATGTTGACACCGGCCGGGGAGTTTCGGGAAGAGTCGCGGTGGACGCAGTTGGCGATTGCGAGCCTGGCCGAATACGGGGCGTTTGTGGAAGAGTTGACGTTGATGACGGGCCAGGAGATCGACTACCGGGTGTGCGGGACGCTGGAACTGGCGATGAACGACGAGGAACGCGCCGCGCTGGACCGGCCAAGGCCGGAGGGGATCTACATGGAGGAGGTGACGGTGGCGGGGGCGCGGTATTTCGCGCCGATCCCGTTAACCGGAGTGCGGGCAGCCCGGTGGTTTCCGAACGAGGCACAGGTGGACCCGCGACATGTGTGCGCGGCACTGGTGACGGCTTGCCGGGCACTAGGAGTGGAGATACGGGAGAACGAACCCGTGCGCGAGTGCGCAGGGCCGACGGTGGTGGCTTCCGGCGCGTGGGCGAGCCAGATAGCGGGGCTGGAAGGCGCGCCGCGGGCCTTTCCGGTGAAGGGGCACCTGCTTGGGTACCACTGCAAGAAGGAATCCATGCCGCCGATTGTGCGGCACGGGCACCACTACGCGCTGCAACGGGACAACGGGTTCACGATATTCGGCTCCGACGCGCAGCCGGACGTGTGGGATGCGACACCGGAAGCCGAGCGGGTGGCGGCGCTGGCGGAGGCGGCGAGCGCGCTGCTGCCCCGTTTGTTACAACGGCCGCCGGACGAGGTATGGGCCGGGCTGCGGCCATGGTCCGATGCGCGGGAACCGGTGGTGGAGAAAATGGAAGGCCGGGACACCTGGCTGGCCTACGGACACTACCGGAATGGGATTCTGCTGGCGCCAGTGACGGCGCGGTTGATCACGGAGTCTATTGTTGCCAGCTTGGGAAAGGATTGACGCGTCCGCGCGTGCAGCTTTCAATGAACTCTTCCACTCGCCGGCGGCGGCGCAGCAGGGTTTCCAGCAGCCGGGTAAGGTGATCGCGCTCGTCGCCGGGGAGCCAGGATTCGGGGACTTCGCGAAGGACGCGGTCCATAATCTCTTCCGGGAAGTTATGGATGCGCTCAACCCAGGGAGCGAAATCGGCGAGCCCGCGGACATGCTCATAGACGATGGGACGGAAGAAGAGGCCGAACAGGGGCGCGTCGTGAAACTCCCAATTTGGCCCATCAAAGAGATAGCCATGGTCCATCATCTGGGCGACGAAGCCGACTTGCAGCGGGTTGCCGGGCGATTGGGGGCGCCAATCGGCGAGCCGGGCGCGGAAGAAGATGGCTTGGCGGGAGTCCGAGTTGCCGGCCCACTTATCGAACGCCAGTACGCCAAGGAAGTCTTCCGGGTTGGCGACCTTCTTCATCAGCGGATCGGGAAGGATGTCGTAAACCGCCTGCGTGATGGGATTGCCCGGGAAGCGGGAGCCGAAATGCCAGCCAGGGGTGACTTCGCGGCGGGAGGAGCCGAGTTGAATATAAATTTCGGGGAACTCGCGGAGGAGTTCCGCCGGGACTTCGATGACGCGGGATTCAGGCTGGGAGATATCGAGGTGGGCGAGCAGAACGGAGGCGACGTACTCATTGACAAGGACGCGGCGGTGCTGGGGATTGTCGGTGAATTTGACGACGTAATGATGGCCATCGGCGGCTTCCATGAGGAAGGCCTGGGCGCCGCCACGCATGCGGCGCAATGGTCGTCGGGCGAGAACGGGCATCTTAGTCTAGTCTAGAGTTATGGCAGACGAAAAAGCACCCGAGACTAAACCGAGTGAAAAGAATAACCGCGACGAGGTCGCACTGGAACTGATGAAGTTCATCGCCGTGAGCACGGGCTACGGCAAGGGATCGCCGGGAACGGGGTTCGCCGGCAAGTCTGGGTCCCGGTCCGCGGAGGACCAGGCCGAGGCCTTGCTGGAGCTATTTCAGCGATGCCGGCAAGCGGTAGAGCAGCCGGTAAAGAGCGAGTAGGGAAACTCTCGCCATGCAAGAAAACGGGGCGCCATGCAGGCGCCCCGTTCGTTTTTCAGCAATCGATATCCGTTGAAAACTACCCCTGCTTGCGCTTGACGGGGCCGCGGGCAACGGTGGCGGCGGGCCGGCGGACTGGCGCCTTGACGGCGGCCTTCACCGGTGCTTTGGAAGCCACGGCGCGACGGGCGGGCGCACGGGAGGCGACGGTGGTTTTGCCGCCGGTCTTTTTGGCTGCGTAGTAGCGGGTGGCGACGCGCGCGGGACGCGTGAAGACTGGCGCCGGAGCGGCTGGAACGATGAGCAGGGAGCTAGCTGGAAGCTCCGCTGTGGTAAGGGAGTTCGCTGCCTGGAGCGCGGAAACCGTCGTCCGGTAGCGGGTGGCGAGAACGGCGAGGTCTTCCCCGGCTTCCACGCGGTGGGCACGCCAACTGGCGCGGCGTTCGGCGGGAACCATTTCCAGGCCGGACATCAATTGCTGCGTGGAGCCCCTGGGAATATGCAGTTTGTAGCCGGCGGGCGCAAAATCGCGCAGCAGCGCCGGGTTCAGTTCCTTCAGTTCGGAGACGGGCCGGCCAATGATGTCTGAAATCAGCGAGAGGCTGGTAAGCACGTTGATTTCGATGCTGTCGTATAGAACCGGATCTTCAATAATAATGTCCTCGATCCCATAGTTCCGGGGATTTTTGGCCATGATGGTCATGGCGAGAATGATGGGCACGTAGTTCGAAGTTTCCAGCGGCAGCGTGCCACGGGAGCGGAGCTCCCAAACATCGGCATAGCCTGTTTTGGTAACGGCGCGATCCACATTTCCCTGCCCGCAGTTGTAAGCGGCGATGGCCAGATACCAGTCGCCAAACTCATGGTAAAGGTCGCGCAAATGGCGGGCGGCGGCACGGGTGGCCATTTCCGGGTCGAAACGTTCATCCACCCAGGTATCGTTCTTCAGCCCATATTTGGCGCCGGTCTCGCGGATAAACTGCCACATTCCGCCAGCGGCCATATAGCTCATGGCACGCGGCAGGAAGCCGCTTTCGGCCTGGGCAAGGAAAATGAACTCCTGCGGGATGCCCTCTTCGTCGAGAATGCGCGAGATCATCGGCTTGTAACGGCCCGCGCGTTTCAGACCGGCGATCAAGGTTCGCTTCCCGCGGTCGCCGGAAAAATAATTGATGAAGCTGAGCACCGCGTCACTGGCCTCAAGGGGCAGTTGGCTGACGGTGGCGCCCACTTCCTCGCGCACTTTCATTTTCAGTTTCGGGTCCACCGGAAAAGTGAGCGAAAGAATGTCGTCGATGGGAGCCTTGTCATAAGACGGCTGCGATTCGTTGGACTTCTCCGTTTGGAGCGTATCGACGTCGATACGGTAAATTTTTTGGACCAATTCTTCAAATCGTTTATCAAAGGAAGAGCGATTGACCGGTTCGGAGCGGCTGTCGAGGACCAGATCGAGTGCCTGATCGAACTGCCTGCGGGCGCCTTCGGTGTCCCCAGCCTGATAAAGCTTGTACCCTTCCAGATAGAGCGCCTCCGCACGCACCATCCGCTCCTCTTTCCAACTCGGCTTCGGCGGAAATGGCGTATCGAGCAGTGAAGGGATGGGGGCGATGGCGGGCACCGCTTCAACGCCGCGGTTGGCAACGTCGTCACCATCGGCTTTGGCGGCTTCCGGCTTCGCCGCCAGCGAAGACACGCCTTGCGCCATGGCGATGGAGGGGGAAAAGGCTACGGCGGCAAGGACAGCGGCTACGGCCGTTGGGGCGGCGAACCGGACGTGGAACTTGATCATTCCGTCTCCCGAACCATTTTGAATTTGGGGTTACATTGCAACTCTTTGACCTTACTATAAGCGCGGCTCATGATTCAACCGTTGGTGTTTACCCGTGTCACAGGGGTGTGTCGCTCTAGGTACTATCGGCAGAACCAAGGAAGAACTAGAGGGATAGCCGGAATGCGGGTTCCGGGTATCCCTCTGTTAGGAATAGGCTACTCGTCGTCATCCACTGCATGAACGCCGGCAGCCTTGGCGGCGGCCACGATCTTGTCCGCCTGCAGGGGGGGGACATAGTCGTAGTGATCGAACTCCATGGTGAACGAGCCCCTGCCCTGGGTTTTGGCGGTGAGGTCGTTTTGATAGGTCAACATCTCGGCCATGGGAATCATGGCGCGAATGATCTGGGTGGCTCCCTTGGTTTCCATGCCATTCATGCGGCCGCGGCGGCCGGTGACATCGCTCATCAGGTCGCCGGCGAACTCGACAGGGCCCTGGATTTCGACGCGCATGACGGGTTCCAGAAGGGCCGGTTTGGCAGTGAGCATAGCGGCCTTGTAAGCCTTGCGCGCGGCCAGTTTGAAAGCCATTTCGGAGCTATCGACGTCGTGATAGGAGCCGTCGTAGACGGTAACCTTGAAATCGACCATCGGGTATCCGGCCAGGAAACCATTGACGGCGGTTTCAACGATTCCCTTTTCGATGGCGGGAATATAGTTTCGCGGGACCGCGCCGCCAAAGACTTCATTCGCGAACTGGAACCCGGCGCCGCGTTCGAGCGGCTCCATGCGAATCCAGCAATCGCCGAACTGGCCATGACCGCCAGTCTGCTTTTTGTGACGGCCCTGGGCGGTGGCCGAACCGCGGATGGTTTCGCGATAGGGGATTTTCGGCGCGTGGAGGGCGACGTCGAGATGGTAGCGCCGTTTCACTTTGCTGACAACGGTTTCAATATGGGCCTGTCCGGTGCCGTGGAGTAGGAACTCTTTGGTCTGCGGGTCGCGGTCAAAGCGGAGGCACAGATCCTCTTCCATGATCTTGTGAATGGTCTGTCCAAGCTTGTCCTCGTCATTGCGGCTCTTGGCCGAGATGGCATAGGCAATGGAGGGCTCGGGCAGTTGGACGGGCGGAAACTGAACGGGCGCGGATTTTTCGTGCAGGGTATGGCCGGTGAGGGAGTCCTTGAGCTTGGCCACCGAACCGATGTCGCCGGCGTGCAGTTCGGTAATAGCGATCTGCGTTTTGCCGAGCGGGCAGGCGATATGGGCGAAGCGCTCATCGGTGCCGGTGGTGGCGTTGATGAGGTGTTGATCGTTTTTCAGTACGCCGCTGATGACGCGGAAGAACGAGAGGCGGCCGGCGAAGGGATCGGCAATCGTTTTGAAGATGAAAACGGAGAGCGGATCGCCGTCGTTCATTTTGCGGATCACTTGCTGGCCATTCCAACTGCCGTAGGCGTTGTCGCGTTCGACGGGATTGGGGAGCAGTTCGGCGAACTGGTCTAGCAGTTGCCCGGTGCCGATATTTTGCAGCGCGGAGCAGCAGAAGACCGGGAAAAGCCGGCGGTCGCGGATGGCTTGGCGCAGGCCGTCGACGATGTGTTCGACGGGCAGCGTGCCTTCGGCAAAGAACTCTTCCAGCAGGGCGTCGTTGCCTTCGGCGACCATTTCCACGAGGGCTTCATGGGCCGCGGTGGCCTGGTCATTCAGTTCGGCGGGAATGTCCTGTTCCTTTCCCTTACCGTCGCCGCCGGGTGAGTAGATCCACGCGCGCATGCGGATGAGATCCACTACGCCTTTGAATTCCTTTTCAGAGCCGATAGGAAGTTGGACGGGAATGGCGCCGCGCCCGAAAGCGTTGTTGATGCTCTCCAGCGCCCGTTCGAAACTGGAACGTTCGCGATCGAGTTTATTGATGACGAAAACGCGCGGGATGTTCAGCTCCGCGCAAAGGGCGTGGACGTGTTCGGTGCCGACTTCGACACCGGCGACGCCATCGACAACTACCGCGCCCGAATCCGCGCCCACAAGAGCCGCTTTGGTTTCGTAGAGAAACGAGTTGAAACCTGGAGTATCCACCAGGTTCACCTTGTTTTTCTTCCATTCCACGGGGGCGATCGCCGCGGAAATCGTGATCTTGCGGGCCACCTCTTCTTCGTCAAAATCGGTGGGTGCGTTGCCTTCGTCCACTCGGGTGAGCCGGGTTGTGGCCCCGGCCGTGTAGAGCATAGCGGCGGCGAGAGATGTCTTGCCGCTATGAAGATGGCCGACCAATGCGACATTGCGCAGGTCGGCGCCGTCATATACCTTCATGATGACTGCTCCTTTCCCTGCAGGAGCATCCGTATGGCCCCCACAGGTGCCTGGAATAGCTCCCCCCCACGGTTTGCGAGAGGGAGAAACCGGATAGTAACAGAGATGAACGAGGAATGGAATCCTGGGTAGTCTGTTAAGATTCTGGACGACTATGCGACGCCGAGACCTTTTGCTGCCCGCTGTGCCCGCTTTGCTCCATGCGCAGGATAAGGCGCGAATGAATGGACCCGCGACGATACGGGCGGTGGAGGTGCTGCGCGTGGAGGGCCGGCGGAAGGTGGAGGCCGGGGACGCCAAGCGGCAGCACCAGGTGAACCCGCTGCACGTTTACGACGAGAACAGACCGGCGGAATATCGCGAGCGGACCCAGGCGGCGGGCGAGACACGAGCCACGGCGCTATACCTGCGCATTGCGACGCAGGAGGGCGTGGAAGGACTGTATGGCCCGATTGATACGGAGGCGGCAATCGTAGTGCACCAGCAGTTGCGGCCGTTCCTGCTGGGGAAAGACGCGCTGGCCGGAGAGACGCTGTGGGACAAGCTGTACCGTTCCAACCGGCACTCCCGCGCCAGCCACTTCATGATGGCGATCAGCGCGGTTGATAACACGCTGTGGGACCTGCGCGGACGCTACTATTCCACACCCGTTTACCGGCTGCTGGGCGGGCCCGCGCGGACAGCGGTGGAGGCCTACGGCAGTTGCCTGGGCCACAGCGTGGAGCCGGAGCGGATGCGGAAGACGGCGGCGGAGTTCAAACGGCAGGGCTTTCGGCACCAGAAGTGGTTCATGCCGGTGGGGCCGGGCGATGGGCCGGCCGGGCTGCAGAAGAATATTGACATGGTGCGCCACCTGCGCGAGGCCGTGGGCGCGGATTGCGACCTGATGTTTGACGCCTTTATGGGCTGGGACATCAACTACGCCGTGCAGTGGGCGAAACAAGTGGAGCAGTACCGGCCGCGATGGATTGAAGAAGCGTTCGCGCCGGACAAAATGGAGAGTTTTGTGGCGCTGCGCCGGGCCACTTCCGTGCCCGTGGCCACGGGCGAACATTTTTATGGGCGCTGGGAAGTGATGCGGTTTTTACAGGCGGGCGCCATCAGCGTGGTGCAGGCGGACCCGGAGTGGTGCGGCGGGGTGAGCGAGTTGACGAAGATCTGCCACATTGCGTCTTCGTTCGACGCGCAGGTGATTCCGCATGGACACAACGTTCACGCGGCAATGCACGTGGTGGCGTCGCAATCGCCGATGACGTGTCC